>CAYFRL010000019.1:0-38496 GCA_964345595.1 uncultured Actinomyces sp. | reverse complement strand
CCCTGAAATGGGAGGGCGGCTACGTGTGGGCGTGCAAGAACTACGACGGCGACGTCCAATCAGACACGATTGCGCAAGGGTTCGGTTCCCTTGGCCTGATGAGTTCTGTTTTGATGACCCCAGACGGAAAGGTCATGGAAGCTGAGGCCGCTCACGGCACCGTCACCAGGCATTACCGTCAGCACCAGGCAGGTAACCCGACGTCAACAAATCCAGTTGCGTCGATCTTTGCGTGGACTCGCGGTCTGCAGCACCGAGCCAAGCTGGATGACACACCCGCGGTGGCGGACTTTGCGCGCACACTTGAAGAGGTCGTCATCCAAACCGTGGAAAGCGGAAAGATGACTAAGGACTTGGCTCTGCTGGTCGGACCAGAACAGCCGTGGCTGACCACCGAAGAGTTCTTGGCCGCGATCGAGGAGAATCTGCAGGCGCAGCTCGGCTGAGTCGCTTCGTCGATCCGTCTGAGCTGCAGAACTTCTGCGCGGTTTGCAGGAAGTGAGAACATTTGGCTGCGCGCAGGGCACAATGGATGATGGAGGTATTGCACTGTTCTTCCTTGCCCAACGAAAGGCCAGCTAGTGGCGGATGAGCTTCACGATCTGATTCACGGAACCGACCCTGTGACTGGGGAACCCGCTCGCATAGGCGTACTCACGTCCGGTGGAGACGCGCCCGGCATGAACGCAGCAGTGAGGGCGGTCGTGCGCACAGCCCTTGCGGCTGGCGCCCAGCCGTACGCGGTGCTTGAGGGGTGGATTGGCGCTCTTCGCGGCGGGGATTCCATCCGGAAGATGAACTGGAAGAGCGTCTCTTCGATTCTGGCTAAGGGCGGTACGGTCATCGGTTCCGCCCGCTGTGAAGAGTTCCGGACTTGGGAAGGTCGGCAGCTAGCCGCGAAGAACCTGCTGGAAAAGAGAATAGATAGGATCATCGTTATCGGCGGCGACGGATCCCTTTCGGGGGCCGACGAGTTCCGCAGGGAATGGGCGGATCACCTGGCCGAGCTCGTGGAAAAGGGCGAGGTCGAAGCTGAGCTAGCCGAAGCGCACCCAACTTTGACCCTGGTTGGTCTGGTTGGGTCAATCGATAATGACCTGGTTGGAACGGACATGACGATAGGGGCCGACACGGCCCTGGACAGAATTGTCACCGCGATGGACCAGATTTCGTCTACGGCCGCCTCTCACCAAAGGACCTTCATCCTGGAAGTGATGGGTCGGCACTGCGGGTACTTGCCACTCATGGCAGCTGTCGCTGGCGGAGCTGACTACGTCTTCGCACCCGAAGCCCCGCCGGAGCCGGGCTGGCAAGAAGAAATGGCTGAGCGCCTGGCCCTGGGGCGGGAGGCGGGCCGCCGAGAGTCAATCATCCTGGTTGCGGAAGGTGCCAGGGACACGGCAGGTCAGCCGATCACCACGGAAGACGTTGCCCGCGCCCTTCGTGAGCATCACGGTGAGGAACCACGCGTCTCCATCTTGGGCCACATTCAGCGTGGCGGCACTCCGTCTGCTTACGACAGGTGGATGTCAACCCTACTTGGGTACGCAGCAGTGCAAGAACTGCTGAACCCGGACGCCGCTGGCAAAGCATGCATTTTAGGTGTGCGGCAAAACCGAGTGGCCCGGATAGATTTGGAACTGGCCGTTCAAAACACGCGTGCCGTTGCGAAGCTGATAGAGGCAGGGGATTATCGGGCAGCACGTGAGGCTCGCGGACGCACCTACTTCGCCATGGGTGACATCTACCGGGTTCTCTCCGACCCCCCGCAGGTGAGGGAGGTCGCGAAGAAACCGGTCCGAGTCGGCATTTTGCACGCGGGAGGTTTGGCCCCCGGCATGAACACCGCCGCAAGGGCTGCGGTGAGGATTGGTATCCACCGCGGGTGGACAATGCTTGGCGTAGATGGTTCCTGGGAGGGGCTCGCTGACGACCAGGTTCATGAACTCACATGGTCGGACGTGGAAGGTTGGGCGTTCGATGGCGGTGCCGAACTTGGTACCCGCAGGCAGGTGCCGCCGGTTGAGTCCTACTACGCGATCGGCCGCGCAATTGAACGCAACGAAATTGATGCCCTGCTTGTGATCGGCGGAATCAAAGCGTACAAGGCGGTCCGCGACATGGTGCAAGAACGCAGCAGGTTCCCCGCCTTCAAAATCCCGATCGTCCTGGTTCCCGCCTCGATCGACAACAATCTGCCCGGCGCTGAGCTAGCGGTCGGGGCTGACACCGCACTGAATAATAACGTGTGGGCGCTTGACCGCATCAAACAATCCGCTGCCGCCTCGCGCCGCTGTTTCGTCGCGGAGACGATGGGACGTAAATGTGGCTACCTGGCCATGATGAGCGGCATTGCGACCGGTGCGGAGTTCGTCTACTTAAACGAAGAACAGATCGGCCTCAAACGCCTGAGTGCAGATGGCGAGACTCTGCGGAAATCCTTTGAAGCCGGGCGCCGACTCTTCTTGGTGGTCACCAACGAAGAAGCGTCCGACTACTACGATCGGCAGTTCATCGCCCAAGCGTTCGAGGCGGCGGGTCAAGGCATTTATGATGTCCGCAATTCCGCGCTTGGTCACATTCAACAGGGGGGATCGCCAACTCCCTTTGACCGAATCCTTGCCACCCGGCTGGTCAACTTCGCGATGAATCACCTTACTCAGGAGTTCGACAATTCGGAGCATGAGGCGGTTTACGTTGGGATGAGCAGCAGTCGAATCGAATCACATCCGATTGAGTCAATGGATCGCGCGGTAGACCCCGCACACAACAGACCTTACTACCAGTGGTGGATGGAACTTCGGCCCATCGTTGAAGTGGTTTCTTTGGAGAACACCCGCAATAAGCCTCACGAAGTACCGATCGTTGACGTCGTCCAAACACGGGTTGAGGTTCCCGAATCGTCCCGCTAAAACACGAGTGATAAAGAGGAGTCATTATGTCCGCACCCTTCGACCCGGTTCCAGCTCCGGTAGACCCAGCAGGAACGCCAGCGTGGCACCGGTTGGACAAACTAGCGGAGGATTTCTACCCCAACCTGCGCGAATGGTTCCAGTCTGAACCGGGCCGTGCGCGCCGGTGGACTTTCACCGCTGGAGACCTTTTCGTTGACCTTTCGAAGAACCTGCTAAATGACGACGTGCTTGGGGCGCTGCTCGAACTGGCTGAGCAAACCGGAGTTTTGGAACACCGAGACCGAATGTTCCGCGGGGAAAAGATCAACGTGACCGAAGACCGGGCCGTTCTCCACACTGCTTTGCGCCGCCCCGCCTCGGACGAAGTCCTGGTCGATGGCGAGGACGTCATCCAACAGGTACACGAAGTTCAAGGTCGCATGTACGACTTCGCTGACCGGGTGCGTTCCGGAGCGGTTCGCGGGATCACGGGCAAGAAGTTTGAGACCATCGTCAACATTGGCATCGGTGGTTCTGATCTGGGACCGGTCATGGTTTACGAGGCACTTCGGCCCTACGTGAGTCCCGGCATTGCTTGCGAGTTCATTTCCAATATTGATCCGGCCGATGCGGGCGAGGTGATTTCGAGACTCGACCCGGAGACGACCCTGATCGTGGTCACCTCGAAGACTTTCACAACTATCGAGACTCTCACCAATGCGCGAGTCGTTCGCGAGTGGCTGCTCAGCTCCCTTCGGGAACGAGGAATTGTCGGCGAGGCGGAAACGGGTGAGGCGATCGAAAAACATTTCGTGGCAGTGTCCACGGCCCTGGACAAAGTTGAAGAGTTCGGGATTGACCCAAACAACGCGTTCGGCTTCTGGGACTGGGTTGGCGGCCGGTACTCGCTGGACTCAGCAGTGGGACTCACCCTGGCCATCGCGCTTGGGCCGGAGAACTTCCAAGAACTGTTGGCAGGATTTCATGAGATGGATCAGCACTTCCTCTCTGCCGCGCCGGCGGACAACCTGCCGCTACTGATGGGTCTGCTCAACGTTTGGTATACGGGTTTCCTGGGGGCGGACACTCACGCGGTCTTGCCGTACTCCCAGTACCTGCACAGATTCCCCGCCTATCTGCAGCAGCTAACGATGGAATCGAACGGCAAAGCGGTGCGCTGGGATGGCTCCCCGGTCACTTACGACACGGGCGAAATATTCTGGGGCGAACCCGGAACGAACGGTCAGCACGCTTTCTATCAGCTCATACACCAGGGAACGCGACTCATACCGGCCGACTTCATTGCTTTTGCTAACACCGCCCACCCGCTGGAGGACGGCAAAGCCGACATGCATGAGATGTTCCTTTCCAACTTCTTTGCGCAGACGAAAGCCCTGGCGTTTGGAAAAACCATCGAGGAAGTTCGCGCAGAAGGAACGAAGGAAGAGATCGTCCCCGCGCGAGTTTTCGAAGGGAATCGGCCCACGACCTCCATCATGGGCCCTGAACTTAGCCCGCGGGTGCTGGGACAGCTTATCGCCCTCTACGAGCACATCACGTTCGTCCAAGGTGCGATCTGGGGAATCGACTCGTTTGATCAGTGGGGGGTTGAACTGGGTAAAGTCTTGGCAAACCAGATTCTGCCCGCTGTAGAAGGCGACGGCGCTGCCCTGGCGGAGCAAGACCAATCGACCCGCAACCTGATCGAGTACTACCTGGAGCGCCGCGAAAAGTAGCAGCTTTCCGGCGCAAGAAGTCCTACCCCACCGGGCCTTGACCCGGGTAGCCTAGGGGAAGGCAAACCGCCGATTCCGAAGGGAATCGCCGCGGCTTCCACAACTGGTTCCAACCAAAATTCTAAGGAGCAACACCCATGACTGAACCACGCATCGTCACCGTCACGGGCGCGGCCGGCAACATCGGCTACGCCCTTCTGTTCCGGATCGCGTCCGGACAGCTCTACGGCCCTGACGTGCCGGTAAAGCTCAACCTGCTGGAGATCCCGCAAGCCGTGAAGGCTGCCGAGGGGACCGCGATGGAACTGGACGATTGCGCATTCCCGCTGCTGGACAGCGTGGAGGTCTTCGATGACGTGTCCAAGGCTTTTGAGGGCACGAACGTCGCGCTGCTGGTCGGAGCGCGTCCGCGAACGGCGGGCATGGAGCGCGCGGACCTCTTAGCGGCAAACGCAGGGATTTTCGGGCCGCAGGGTAAAGCCATCAATGACGGCGCCGCTGAGGACGTTCGCGTGCTCATTGTGGGGAACCCAGCGAACACCAACGCTGTCATCGCGCAAAACGCCGCGCCCGATGTGCCGCCCAACCGGTTCACGTCAATGATGCGTCTAGATCAGAACCGGGCGGTTGCTCAGCTGGCAGAGAAGACCGGCGCGAAGGTCGCTGACATTAAGAACGTTCTTGTGTGGGGCAACCACTCCGCGGACCAGTACCCGGACATCTCATACGCCACGGTGGATGGTAAGCCTGCCACGGAACTGGTTAGCGAGGAATGGCTGGCCGATTATTACCGCCCAACCGTTGCGAAGCGCGGGGCAGCGATCATCGCAGCAAGGGGCGCATCTTCCGCGGCCTCAGCAGCAAACGCTGCAATCGACCACGTGTACGACTGGATCAACGGCACTGCTGAAGGCCAGTTCGTCACGGGCGGGGTTTACTCCGACGGGTCGCACTACGGTGTGCCAGCAGGGCTCTCATTTGGATTCCCCGTTGTCTCCACCGGTGGCGATCTGGAAATCGTTGATGGCCTGGAAATCAGTGATGCAACCCGCGCCGGTATCGATCACAACATTGCCGCGCTGCAAGAAGAGTACGACGCCGTGAAAGCTCTCGGCTTCATCAAGTAAATACGGCGGGTGGCGTGTCCGCCAGTGCTCCTGGCTTAGCGCCCGATGCTGGGGATGCCGCTTGGCTGCTCTCAATGGGCATGCCAGGCGGTATTCGTATTTAACTCAGACCTGCCTTGAGCGGTACATTAGCCCGCTCCATTCGGCTCTCTCCTTTGGCTGACCCTCTTTGGACAGTCGCCTATTCAAGACGGGATTTGCGACAGCAGGTGTCTCGAGGGCCGGGTTTGTTTTCTCGAGAGAGAATAATGGGCCGAAAGTGATGTGCAAACCGGGTGGAAATCGCTCTGTTTATCTTGTGAATTCGATCACTCAAGCCGTCGATAGGCCGTAAGTTGACCTAAGTTCATACAAACTCTGAGCGATACGAAAGAATTCCTCACCGTCGTACCTTTTGAAGCGGTACAATTGCCCTACGCAAGACACTGTGAACGTGTCTGACCTGCGGTTTTGCGAACTTGGGTCATTTGGCGGCCAACGTGGTGCGTACGGAGGAGAATTGATCGAAAGGGACCGAGAACGGGCCACTCTGCGCGCTGTTGAGCTCTATTACTACGACGGTCTTACTCAGGCTGCTATATCGGAAAGGCTTGGCTGCACGCGCTGGACCGTTGGCCGCCTATTGAAGGAAGCCCAGCAGGCCGGCATCGTCGAGATTAACGTGCACCACAACATGGCGCGGCGTCAGGACCTTGAACAAGAGTTGGAAGATCGATTCCGCCTCACTCACGCACGCGTCGTGCCAAACGGTATGACCCCCCGGGAAACCCTGGGCGCCCTGGCGAAAGCCGGGTCGGATTTTCTGGCCGACATACGACCCCGCCCCCAGGTCGTTGGTTTGGCCTACGGGCGAACCATCGGGGCGGTCGCGCGCGCAATTCCCGACAACTGGAACAGGGGTGCCACAGCGGTGCAGGTGTCCGCTGCGCCGCCGCAGATAAACGATGTGATGGTCGGTTCTTCCGTCCGCCTGGTTGGGCGCAGGGCAGGTGGGCCAGCTCGCACGCTCCCCGCCACGCCCGTATTTGACACCGCCGAGGAGTTACAGGAAGCAGCAGCGGAAGAGAGCACAGCCGATTCGTTGCGCCTTGCATCAAGGGCCGACGTCATCTTCTATTCCCCGGGAGCAGTGAACCTGGACACCTTCTTGCTCGGATCAAGCTCCATAACGCCGAAAGAGGTTAAAGAAATCCTCAGCGAAGGAACTGCGATTGTGGGCAACCGGATCATCTCCCGGTCCGGGCAGATCGCTCATCCGCAGGTCGATTCCCGCACCCTTGGATTGTCCTTGCAACAGCTACAAGCGGGCAAGCTCTCTGTGGCTGTTGGCGCCGGATCTGCAAAGTGGGTCGCATTTGAAGCAGTGCTGGCCGCCGACCTTGCCAACGTCCTGGTTATTGACTCCAAGACCGCTGAATATCTACTGAGCCGCACCGAGTAACGCCGACTGGACGTAAATATGCGACCAGTCGGCCCGCGGGTATTCTAAAGGAGCGCCCCGCGGCGCTGAACAAGACATTTGTCTAGGCCCTATTTTTGGAGGACCCGTGCCCGAACCCCTTCTAAACCTCCCCCTGGAACAACTCGATCCGGAAATCTTCGCTGCGCTTGAAGGTGAGCTGGATCGACAGCGCGACACACTGGAGATGATCGCGTCAGAGAACTTCGTACCGCTTGGCGTCCTGGAGGCGCAGGGTTCTGTGCTGACGAACAAGTACGCAGAGGGTTACCCTGGCAGGCGCTATTACGGCGGTTGCGAATGGGTGGATGTGGCAGAGAGTCTAGCGATTGAACGTGCGAAGGAGCTGTTCGGCGCGGACTACGCGAACGTGCAACCACACTCGGGAGCCCAGGCGAACGCTGCGGCCCTGCATGCGATGGCGAAGCCGGGTGACACGATCCTCGGGCTGGACCTCTCCCACGGCGGTCACCTGACGCACGGAATGAAGCTCAACTTTTCAGGACGGTTCTACAACCCCATTGCCTACCAGGTCGACCCGGAGACGTACCGCGTCGATATGGACAGCGTCCGCCAACTTGCACTTGAACATAAACCTTCCGTGATTATCGCAGGCTGGTCCGCATACCCGCGGACACTTGACCTGGCGGCCTTCCGAGAAATAGCGGACGAGGTGGGCGCGTCGCTTCTGGTCGACATGGCTCACTTTGCTGGGCTTGTCGCAGCGGGTTTGCATCCCTCTCCAATTCCGTACGCTGACGTGGTGACTACAACGGTTCACAAGACGCTCGGTGGTCCTCGTTCGGGTCTGATTCTTTCTGGGCGCGGCGAGCAGTGGGGGAAGAAGCTGAACTCTGCTCTTTTCCCCGGTCAGCAGGGCGGTCCGCTGATGCACGTGATTGCCGCGAAGGCCGTCGCTTTAAAGGTCGCGGGCACGGAACAGTTCCGGGAGAGGCAGGAGCGCACTATCGCCGGCGCTAAAGCTATCGCACAGCGTTTGACTGCGCCGGACATGACCGATCAGGGCATCAATGTTCTCACCGGCGGAACCGATGTTCACCTGGTTTTGGTGGACCTGCAAAACTCTGCGCTCAGTGGGCGTGACGCAGAAGATTTGCTGCACAGCATAAACGTGACGGTGAATCGGAACGCTGTCCCGTTCGACCCGAGGCCCCCGATGGTGACATCCGGGTTGCGGATCGGCACCCCGGCGCTTGCAACGCGCGGATTCCAGGTCGAAGACTTCGAAGAGGTCGCAGACATCATCGCGACCGCGTTGCGGACAGCAGCCGCTGGTGAAGAGCCGCCAATCGAGGCATTGGTCGGGCGGGTAAAAGCTCTGACTGACAAATACCCACTCTACCCGGGCCTGGACAAGTGAGGTATCCGTGGCCCTCGCCAGGGGGCGCGCGTCCCCTGGATGGGGTTCGTTTAGCTGCGGACATCAAGCATGAGCTGACCGGACGGGTTGCCGCCTTGCGTGAGGCCGGTGTGGAACCGGGATTGGCGACGGTCCTGGTGGGGGACGATCCCGCTTCGAAAGCGTATGTGCGCGGAAAACACTCCGACTGCGCCGAAGTGGGCATCCATTCGATCAAAGTTGAGTTGCCTGCCTCTGCGACCCAGTTTGAAGTTGAGCAGGTCATCGACCAGCTGAATGCGGATCCCAAATGCACTGGGTTCATAGTGCAGTTGCCGCTGCCACGGCACTTGGACCAAGACGCGCTGCTAGCTCGTATTGATCCCGACAAGGACGCGGATGGACTGCACCCGATGAACCTCGGCCAACTGGTCACATCTGCTGGGCGTTCGCCCAGATGTCCGCAACCCTGCACCCCGCGCGGCATCATAAAACTGCTGCAGCGCGGCGGCGTTTCGCTGGCCGGGGCGAACGTCTGCGTGGTCGGTAGGGGACTGACGGTTGGGCGTCCCTTGGGTCTAATGTTGACCCGTAAAGACGTGAACGCTACCGCCATGCTGTGCCACACGGGCACGAAGTCGCTGAAGACAATCACCAACGAAGCCGACGTGATTGTGGCTGGTGCCGGGGTGCCCGGCCTGATCACGCCCGACATGGTGCGCCCCGGGGCCGCGGTGGTAGATGTTGGCGTATCCAGAGTCGATGGCAAGATCGCCGGTGATGTTGCACCGGGGGTCGAACGGGTCGCAGCGCTACTCAGTCCGAATCCTGGTGGGGTTGGCCCCATGACTCGGGCGATGCTTCTGGCGAATGTGGTCGAGGCCGCGGAACGTCAACTGGCAAACCACATGACCAATTAGTGGGCTAGCACCTCATCACAGTCATTTCCGGGCGGATCGATCTGAACCGTTAGGTGGTTGATCTGCCCGGGGAAATGGTCCTTGATGCAGGACTGGATTTCTTGGAGAAGTTCTGCCTGCTCCGCTCCGGACAGGTTAGCCATCTCGGGTTTCAGCACTACGTGCGCCGTGACGGTGACCAGTCCAGTGCCCACGGTGTTGGCGTGAAGATCGTGGACCTCTGCCACCTGAGGATGCTTAAGCAGGTGAGCTTCGACCTCCTCCATGTCCAGACCCTCTGGCGCGTTCTCCATCAGAATGTGCACAGAGTCGCGCAGCAGCTTGTATGAGCGAGGAACGATCATCGCCGCAATCAGAACGGATGCGACCGAGTCCGCGTAGGGCCAGCCAGTCGTAATCAAGACAATGGCGGCAACGATAACGGCGACAGAACCGAGAGCGTCGGTTGCGACCTCGAGAAAAGCGGCCCGCATGTTCAGAGACGAGTCTCTACCACCGGCTAGGATGAACAGTGAAACTAGGTTCCCCAGCAGCCCGACCACGCCGATGATGAGCATGGGCGTCGACGCGACCTCGACCGGATCGGAAAGCCTTCCTATGGCCTCCCACAGGATCGTGATGCAGATGACCAGCAGGAACAGAGCCTGAAGAGCCGCGGCGACGACCTCCGCTCTCACGTAGCCCCACGTTCGGCTAGTGCTGCGCGGTCGCAATACCAGGTGAGACGCGATCAAGGCGATAACCAAGCCACTTGAGTCAACCAGCATGTGACCGGCATCGGCCAACAGCGCCAGCGACCCGGATATGAAGACGCCGACGACTTCTACTACCAGGATCACTACGGTAACGCCGAGCGTCCACGCAAGGCGCCGGGTCGATGTCGACCCGTGGCTATGGCTGTGTCCGGATTCCCGCGATTGCTGGACGGTGCCCACGATCCCCTCATTCCCAATCTCACGAATACCCCGGTGGGGTATCGCCTGGAACAGTCTACTCCGCGTCGAAACGGGTCAGCAATGGCAAGCTGGTTTGGTCAGATGCCGGGCAATGGTGCGATACTGCCGCCATGACATCTGTTTCAGTTACCACGATGAATTTGAACGGAATCCGCGCAGCTCACAGGCGCGGACTGATGGAATGGCTACAGCAGGCGTCCCCCGATGTGCTGCTGCTGCAAGAGGTGCGCGCGCCCGAAGAGATCACCACGAAGCTGTTGGGGGACGAGTGGGAAGTTCACTCTCATCCGTGCCTCATAAAAGGACGTGCCGGAGTCGCGATCGCGATTCGCAGATCCGGGTCGGTGCAAGCGGTCTCGGAACCCCGTCCAGGGCTCGACCCCGAAGAAGAGGACGTGGACACCGGCAGATGGATCGAACTTGATGTGGATGGCCCTACGCGCGCCACTTTGGTGTCAGCATATTTTCATTCCGGACAGGTCGGAACGGAAAAGCAAGAAGCGAAGATGCGGCACCTGCCGCGCATTGGGCGCCGCATGGAAGAACTGCTGCGCAGCGAACAACCCGTACTGGTCGCCGGGGATTTTAATGTGGTCCGCTCATCCTTGGACATAAAGAATTGGAAGGGGAACTACAACAAGACTTCCGGAGTTCTTGATGAGGAAATGGACTACCTGAACGGCTGGGTCGAGTCGGGCTGGGTTGATGTGGTCCGTGAACTGGCAGGACCCGTTCAAGGGCCATACTCGTGGTGGTCATGGCGCGGAAAAGCGTTCGACAACGACGCTGGTTGGCGGATTGATTACCAGTTCGCGAATGCCGCACTCGCAGAGGGGATGGTTCAGTACGAGATCCCGCGCGCCTCTAGTTGGGATCGGCGGATCTCTGACCACGCGGCGGTGACGGTTCACTATCGGTTCGCGTAACCGGCCCGCTCTGGTTCGCCTCGTCCTCTCCGGAAAACGGGAACGTCGACGGGACCAGAGAATCCGGATCCGACAGGGTCGCGAAGTTCGGGCGGTGTCGAGACTTGCGGGAGGCCTTTTGTGCTCGCATGACCGTTCGCGGCGGGTTCGCCATCCAGGCGCCCGCCAGAAGCATTACGCGCGCCTGCAGATTCACCCAGACGATGAGCGTGATCAGGGTTGTTGCCGCTGTCAAGATTGGACCGGAGACGTTTGAAACAACCGACGTACCGAGGAGTCGCAGGGCCGTGGTGCCGACACCGGCAATAACCGAGCCCCACAGCAGGTCTGAGCGAAGCGGACGCACCCCCGCCACCCAGCGGACCAAGATGATCATGAGCGTCATGTTGATCACTAGGGAGGCAAGCAGCGACATGGTGGAAGAAATCCCGTCCAACCACGACTTATCCATGTCGGGAACCATCTGCGTGGTGCGGCGGTGGATGTGGGCCCCGATGACGATAAGAGCCGCGGTGGAAAGGATCCCCACGAAAAGTGCGACAAGTCCGATCACCCGCTGACCGATCGCGACCAGGAATCGTTCGCGAACTGCCGCTAAGCCAAACATCGCCCGAATAGCAACAGAAAAGGATGCAACCACGTACGTCGCTGAGTAAAGCAAGAAGGCGGCTACGATGATGCTGGCCACCGAAGTGCCGGGGGAAGCCGCCAAGACTTGCGGGTTGACCAGGCCGTCGGGGGTGCTCGCCGTTTTCACCAGACCCGGAAGCCACTCGTTCACGGCCCCTCCCACCGCGTCGCGAAGCTGCCCGTCGGCGTCCAGGAGCGCGCTGAACACCATTCCGCCTAACGTAACCCCAGCCGTCAGTGAAAAAAGGGCCATGTACGAAATGCCGGCGGCTAGGATTTTCCCGTTTGCCTCGCTAAACCGAGCGTAAGCACGCATGATCCGAGTATGCAGAAGCAGACCGACCAGATCTTTCACGCGGTCGCGGAACCTGGTCTGCGCCCAAGCCTTCGCGAAGTCTTGCCGGTGCGGCACGAAGTCGGGACCGTAACGGGTGAAAGGGGAGCTTTGCACTCCCGGTTTCTTCCCACCGCCGGGCTGCGCCGTTGTTTCTTGCTTCATGCTGCGCGCCCCTTCTGCCTGTTTCCACTAACTCTAGGGGAACTGCTTGCTCTTTGAGTTAGCTGGGGAAATCAAACAGTGCCCTGGAGGTGTAGACGCCGCTAGCATCCACGGTGTCCAGGCGGAACCCCGGAACCATCCAGCTGGCTTCAAACGGGGCCCATTCCATTTGCACCCGGTTCAACACATCCACATCTAGGCCCTGAGCCAGCGTCACGTGCGGATGGTAGGGGAACCGCAGGGAGAAATCTAGAGGCCCACTTCGCAGTTCATCGGCTAGCGCCGCGCACTCTTCCCTGCCCGCGTCCACATTCAAAAAAGCGACGGGTGAGGTCGGAAGAAAGCTGCCCGTACCGCGAAGGGAAACACGAAACGCGCTGAAGTAGGACGCAACTCTTTGTAGATGCCTCACCACATCTTCGCGCTGGTCACGCTCAACGGCGATCGGGGGAATCAAGGTGATATGAGCAGGAACCCTGTCAGCCACCGGGTCACCGGCTTGCCGCCTAGCTTCAGTAAGTTCTGTAACCCACGGCTCTGGAATGGCTATCAGGACGCCAAGCCATTCTTGGCTTGCACTCTTCGAAGGTAGGTACATGGGGGCCGAATCTGTAAGGGATCCACGCAGCAGGATCCTCCCCAACGTTAGCAGAGGGCGCGGCGGTGCCCAAGTGCCAAAACGGGTGCCGAGTTGCGGATACCGGATATGCCTTGAAGACATACTTATCCTGGGAATTGGGTACGCTTAACGCGGTTGCAACAAGTGCGTGAACTGCGACAAGCTAACCGGCGCATCCGACAGAAGGAATCACCGTGGCCACATCTCCCATCATCCAGGAAGCTTGGAGCCGCTCCGAGGGGGCAGACCGGGTCACGCGCCTGTTTCAAACCGCCTACGGTGAGGACCCAGTTGGAGTCTGGTCCGCCCCGGGCCGAGTGAACCTGATTGGCGAGCACACGGATTACAACGGCGGCCTGGCCTTACCGATTGCGTTGCCCCACCGAACTTATGTCGCCGTGCGACCACGCGAAGACCGCCTGGTCCGCCTGGTGTCAGCTCAAGAAGAATCGTCACGCACCGTCGATTTGGATGCGGTGGGTCCTGCCGATTCGGACGGCCGTGTGGATGGTTGGCCTGCTTACATTGTTGGGGTTGCTTGGGCCATGGAACGCGCTGGCAAGCCCGTGACCGGTTTCGATATTGCGGTCGACTCGTGCGTGCCATACGGGGCGGGTCTGTCGTCGTCTGCCGCGTTGAGCGGGGCGGCGGGTGTCGCGTTGGAGGAACTGTTCGAGGTGAACGCGAGTCCCGAACAAGTCGTCGAGTGGTGCATTACCGCCGAGAATGAGATAGCGGGGGCGCCAACGGGCGGCATGGACCAGTCGGCTTCCCTTCGCTGCCAGCCGGGTAACGCAATTTTGCTGGATAGCAGGGATCACTCGTTGGAACAGATTTCGTTCGATCTAGCGCCTGCAGGCCTACGTCTGTTGGTGATCGACACGAAGGCCCCGCACGCGCTGGTGGATGGCCAGTACGCGCAGCGGCGGGACACTTGTCACCGGGCAGCAGAATCCTTGGGCGTCCAATACCTGGCCGATATCACCGACTTCGATGCAGCGTTGGCTGCTTTGGAGGACCCGGTTGCCCGCCGGCGTGTGCGGCACGTGCTCACGGAAATCGCGCGGACGAAACATGTGGCTGACTTACTGCGAGCAGCAGAGAATCTAGGGTCGGTCATGGAAGAAGTCGGGGCACTTTTTTCGGAGTCCCACGAGTCGCTGCGTTACGACTACGAGGTCAGCTGCCCTGAACTGGATGTCGCAGTGAACGCTGCCCGGCAGATGGGTGCCCTGGGCGCGCGAATGACCGGCGGCGGATTCGGCGGGTCAGCAATAGCTCTGGTTCCTGCTGGTAGCGTGGAAGCGGTCACGGACAGGATCGTCCGCGCGTTTGCAGAGGCGGACTTTTCTGACCCGGAGTTCCTGGTTGTCGAGGCGTCAGCGCCAGCAGGAAGAGACCGGTAGGTTTGCCACCGAGCGCGCAGTTCCGAGTGGGGACGGCCCCGATACGCACGGGTCCGCGCCTATACCGCGGGGCCGCGTGGGCAGGCTTTGTTGCGAGCGCGGCCCTATACGGAAACGAGCTGCGCCGCATTGGCGCTCAGGTAGTTGCGTACCGGACACTTTGGGAACAGACCAACAGGGCAACCATTCGCCGCCTGGACGACAAGAACGCACCTAGACCGCACTTCCTACTGGCTCTTGGCGATTCAGCATCTCAAGGGGTGGGTGCTCGCCATTGGAGGCAAGGCTACGTGCCGCGGCTAGCTGAGCTGATCGCGACACGCAGAGGCGTTCCGGTAGCGGTAATGAATCTTTCGGTATCCGGGGCTACGGCGGAGAGTGCCCTTGCGGTTCAGATACCGCTGCTGGAGCGTGTCGGGTTCCGCCCCGACAGTATCGCGCTGAACATTGGCGGAAATGACGTGGGTGTGCGCGATTTGTCCCCGCGTCAGTTCAGGTACCAAGTGCGGCAGTTGCTGGGGCGGCTTCCCGGGGTGGCCCAAGTGGGGAACATTCCCAGTTTCAGCTTCCTTCCGGTCGACAATCGCGCCGCAGAGCTATCGCAGATCTTGGATGAAGAAGTGATGCAGGGTGGCCACGGCGTTGTTGACCTGCGTGCTTTTTCGCAGACGCTTTCAACGCCCGAGTACCTATTTCGGTACCATGCTGCTGACCTGTTCCATCCGAATTCGCGTGCCTACACCGCTTGGGCAGAGCGCTTCTGGCGGGAGCTGCAGCGGGCAGAAGAGATGCGGCTCCCCCCGGCTCAAAGGAAAGAATGAAAATAGACAATCCGCAGATCAGGCTGATCATAGGGCTTGGCAACCCGGGGGCCGAATACGAAAACACCCGCCATAACGTGGGTGCGGCGACGGTACGGCTACTGGCCGGTCAACTAGGCGTGCAGCTTCGCAAACATGCGAGCCGTACGCTGGTGGCCGAGACGCGGATGGGCTACATGCCAGGCGGGGCGCCTGGACCCGGTGTGGTGCTCGCGGTCGCACAGAGCTTTATGAACGTTTCCGGGGGTCCCTTGGCCCGGCTAGCTGATTTCCACGGGATCCAACCAGAAGAGATGTTGGTTATCCATGATGACTTGGACTTACCCGCTCATCAGCTCCGCCTGAAACGTGGTGGGGGCGAGGGCGGCCACAACGGCCTGAAAAGTCTCAGTCAGCACTTGAAAAGCCGCGACTATTGCCGGCTGCGGATAGGTATCGGTAGGCCACCGGGAAGACAGGACCCAGCCAGCTACGTCTTGGCACCGATCCCTGTCTCTGGCAGGGCGGAGTGGGAGGTCACTTATACTCAAGCGGCCGAGGTCGCCCAGCAGACCGTATTGAACGGATTCCAAAAGACCCAACAAGACTTGCACGCAGCCCACACCGAGAGGAACTGATGGCTGGATCGTTAAGCGGGCTTCTTTCACTAATTGCCGAAGACGAGGCGGTGCAGATCACTGCTCCGTACATGTGGCAGCCAGGCCGGGGACAGTTGGTCTGCCCAGTTGGCATCCGGCCGGCCCTAGTGGCGAACGCTTGGAACAAGCGGCCAGATCCGCGAAGCGGCCCAATTGTCGTTGTGACGGCCACCGGGCGAGAGGCGGAGCAGGTCGCCCATGCGATCCGCTGCTGGGGTCCGGACGCGACGGTGTTCCCCAGCTGGGAAACACTGCCTCACGAGAGGCTCTCGCCGCAGCTAGACACAATGGCCCGGCGGGTTGCCGTTCTTCGGCGCCTAGCTCACCCGGATGAAACTCATCCGCTGGCGGCCCCGCTCGAAGTGTTAGTTGTCCCGGTTCGGTCTCTGCTTCAGCCGATCATTGGGGGACTTGGAGAAATCCCGCCGGTTACGGCTCGGGAAGGGGACTTCCTGGACAGGGACCAGCTGGTCCAAGAGCTAGTAGATATTGGCTACCAGCCGACAGATCAGGTTGACGGGCGCGGGCAAGTCTCCGTCCATGGTGGGATCGTTGATGTTTTTCCCCCAGCGGGGGACCGGCCCGTGCGCCTGGAGTTCTTCGGGGATGAGATCGAAGAGATCCGCTGGTTCTCACTGGACGATCAGCGGAGCCTGGGTCCAGCCGAAGCCGGACTCTGGGCAACCCCGGCGCGAGAGTTGCTGCTCACGGAAAAAGTGAAAGAGAGGGCGCGTTCTGCCCAGGGGAGTCTTCCGGGCGCAGCCGACTTGCTGGAACTTGCCAGCGAAGGAATTTTCGCGCCCGGCATTGAATCTTTGGCTCCCAGTCTGGTCGATCGGATGGAGTCGCTTGCGGACCTGCTTCCCGGTGGCACGGTCTTCTTGATGAGCGAGCCAGAACGAGTGCGGGCGCGCGCAGCGGATTTAGCTGTGACCTCGGCGGAGTTCCTACACGCCTCATGGGGCGCGGCTGCGGCCGGGGGTTCGATTCCCCTGGCTGCGGAATCGGCTTCTTTGCTCGATTGGGACGTGATTTGGGGCGGTCACACCGAAAAGTCCTGGTGGGAACTTAGCGCGCTTCCCGGGCCGGAATTAGCCGACTCTCTAGCGGAACTACCAGACACCTCGGAAAACACCGGGCCAGCAAGCCCGGTTGCCCCAGCAATTGTGGTGAGCCCACGCCTGGCCATGGTCGGCGCCAGAGAAGTGCGCCCTTACAAGGGAGACTTCGCGCGCGCGACCGCGGACCTGGGGCAACTTGAGCGAGAAGGCTGGAACCTGGTCGTCACAACCGCCGGGCAAGGCTCCGCGAGCCGACTGGTGCAAGTCCTAGGTGAAGGGGACGTTCCCGCGCGCCTGGAGGAGGCGCTCATAGAGGCGCCAGTGCCCGGGCTCGTGCACGTGACTTGGGCGGATGCGGGACCCGGTTTCGTGCTTTCCACACAGAACTTGGCGGTGCTCACGGAACAGGATTTGACCGGTGGCCGAGCGGGCACCAGTACCCGGGATATGCGGAAGATGCCTTCGCGAAGGCGGAAGCGGCTTGATCCGCTTGCTCTTTCCCCGGGCGACTTTGTCGTGCATGAGCACCACGGAGTGGGACGATTCATCGAGATGGTCTCTCGGACGACCGGCTCCGGTGAGCAAGAAGTGACCAGGGATTATCTCCTGCTTGAGTACGCCTCGTCCAGACGAGGGGGACCCACGGACACCCTGTACGTGCCGACCACGTCCCTTGACCTCGTCTCAAAATATTCTGGATCCGACGAACCTCGTCTATCGAAAATGGGTGGGGCGGATTGGGCGAAGACGAAACAGAAAGCGCAAAAGGCGGTCAAAGAAATCGCTGCGGAGCTGGTGCGTCTCTACGCCGCCCGGCAAAGCTCCACCGGGCACGCGTTCGGTCCGGACACGCCGTGGCAGCGGGAATTGGAAGACGCGTTCCCGTTCACGGAGACGCCCGACCAGCTGCTCACGATTGACGAGGTGAAAGCGGACATGGAGAAGCCGGTCCCCATGGACCGGTTGCTCACCGGTGATGTCGGGTACGGCAAGACAGAAATCGCTGTTCGCGCCGCATTCAAGGCGATCCAAGACGGTAAGCAGGTGGCTGTGCTGGTGCCGACCACGCTGCTGGTTCAACAGCATTTTGACACGTTCCAGGAGCGTTACGGCGGTTTCCCAGTGAACATTGCGCAGCTGTCACGGTTCTCCACACCCGCGCAGGCAGAAAAGGTTCGCGCCGGATTGTTGGACGGGTCGGTTGACTTAGTGATTGGGACCCACGCGCTTCTCACGGGATCAGTGCGCTTCAAAGACCTGGGCCTGGTCGTGGTCGATGAGGAGCAGCGTTTCGGCGTGGAGCACAAGGAGACTCTGAAAGCGCTACGAACAGACGTTGACGTGCTCTCGATGTCGGCGACACCAATTCCGCGCACGCTGGAGATGGCGGTCGCAGGCATCCGTGAAATGTCGGTGCTGCAGACCCCTCCTGAAGAGCGTCAGCCGGTCCTCACGTTTGTGGGCGCGAAATCGGACCCGCAGACCGCAGCCGCAATCCGCCGCGAGCTTCTTCGCGACGGCCAAGTGTTCTTCATCCACAACAGGGTGGAATCCATCAACTCTGTCGCCGCGCACATCCAAGAACTCGTTCCTGAGGCCCGCGTCCGGGTCGCGCACGGCCAACTTTCTGAGCACCAATTGGAACAGGTGATCGTGGATTTTTGGAACCACGAGTTTGATGTCCTCGTGTGCACGACCATCGTTGAGACCGGACTGGACATTTCAAACGCCAACACGCTGATCGTGGATCGCGCCGACACGTTTGGCCTCTCCCAACTTCACCAGCTTCGCGGGCGAGTTGGCAGGGGAAGGGAGCGGGCCTACGCCTACTTCTTCTACCCCCCTGGCAAAACTCTGACGGAGACCGCGCTTGAACGCCTCAGAACGATCGCAGCGCATTCTGACCTGGGCGCCGGACTGGCTGTAGCCCAGAAGGACTTGGAGATCCGGGGAGCGGGGAACCTGCTGGGAGGAGCCCAATCCGGGCATATCGAAGGCGTCGGTTTCGACCTGTACGTACGGATGGTTTCCGATGCTGTCGCCGAATATCGGGGTGAAAAGCCCGTTTCAACCACGGAAGTTCGCCTGGACCTGGCCGTCGACGCGCATCTGCCCGAGTCCTATATTCCCGGGGAGTCCGCGCGCCTGGAAATTTACGCGAAGATCGCCGGCGTCAACGAACCTGGCGCGATGAGAGAGTTACAAGAAGAGCTGGCGGACCGATACGGCCCGCTACCGGACCAGGTTTCCCGACTTTTCTTGCTGGCGCGTCTGCGTTCGATGCTTCGCCAGCTGGGAATTGACGAGGCGGCCACGCAAGGCAAGTACCTGCGCCTCGGCCCCGTCGAACTTGTTGATTCGGCAGCGCTCAGACTCAGTCGGCTTTACCCGGGTTCAGTTATTAAGTCAGCTACCCGGCAGGTCCTGGTTCCACTTGGCGGGAGCCTGCGAAGCTCCGTTGAATCACCGACCGATGAGAAACTGGTTGAGTGGGTTGAGGACCTTTTGCGCAAGGTCCTCGTACCCAACTTTCGGGCACAAAAGGCGAAGGCCGCCGCCGGGTAGGACGCAGGGCACCATTTGACCCCGTTAATCGAAAATCATTTAGTCGGGGGCCGGGCAATTGAAGTAGAATGAACAAGGCTTAACAAGGAGGGCCGAGTGAGAATTAGAACGCGGATTTTGGCAGTTAGTGCGATCGCGGGAATCGCCCTTGGAATGACTGCGTGCAGCGCTGCACCAAACCCGGGGACAGCGGTCGAATCCCTCGGGGTCACCTACACCGAAAACGACGTTACGGTTGCGGCTGACGAGCTAGGACAAGTTCTGGGGCAGCAACTCTCACGCGAGAACGTTGTCTCCGTGTTAGCGATCGCTCAGCCGTATCTGCAGCTTGGAGAACAAGCCGGTATCTCCGCCGACGCCCCAGAAATCGCGGGGATGCGCGACGAAATCCTGGCTGAAACCGGTACCGATCCCGCGTCCCTTCACCAGACCACCAATGACGTCCTTTCCACGCTGTTAGTTTCCCAGATGCTCAGCATGCAGGTGGAGAGCGCTCAGCTTCTCGGTGAGTTGACTGAGCTGGCGAGTCCCCCAAATACGATAGTTAATCCGCGATACGGGCAGTTCAGTCCGGAAGCTGGGTTGACTCCGCCCGGGCCGTTAGCCGACGTGGTGCAAATTGAACCGGACTTAGCGCCCTAATTATTCTTCTTCCGGGCTCAAGGCTTGGAAGATCAGTCCTAAGCAAACAATGCCTATCCAAGCACATAAGGAGATAACAGTGGCATTCATCGAAGAGATCCGGGCACGCGAGATTCTAGACTCGCGCGGCAACCCCACCGTGGAAGTCGACGTTATTTTGGACAACGGGGTTGCGGCGCGCGCTGCTGTCCCCTCCGGCGCGTCCACCGGCGCGTTCGAAGCGGTGGAACGCCGTGACGGTTCGGACCGCTACCAGGGTAAAGGTGTCGAGGGTGCGGTAGAAGCCGTAGTCGACGTCATCGCGCCTGAGGTTGAAGGGATGGATGCCTCTGATCAGCGGGCAATTGACCGCGTGATGCGTGAACTTGACGGCACCCCCAACAAGAGCAAACTGGGCGCCAACGCGATCCTGGGTGTATCCCTGGCCGTCGCTAAAGCCGCCGCCATTTCCGCAGAGCTACCCCTCTACCAGTACTTGGGTGGCCCGAACGCGCATGTGCTGCCCGTGCCCATGATGAACATCCTGAATGGCGGTTCGCACGCTGACACCAACGTGGACATTCAAGAGTTCATGATCGCCCCGATCGGCGCTCCCTCATTCCGTGAAGCGCTCCGTTGGGGCGCGGAGGTCTACCACACCCTCAAAGAGGTCATCCGTGAGCGCGGCCTGTCCACCGGCCTAGGTGACGAAGGCGGCTTCGCACCCAACCTAGAGTCCAACACCGCGGCTCTGGACCTGATCGTCGAAGCCATCGAACGGGCCGGCTTCAAGCCGGGCAGCGACGTTGCCCTGGCACTAGACGTGGCTGCCACTGAGTTCTTCAAAGACGGCGCCTACCAGTTTGAGGGCGAAGCGCGCTCAACCGACTACATGATCGACTTCTACGAGAAGCTCATCGCCGACTACCCACTGGTATCCATTGAGGATCCGCTGTCTGAGGACGAATGGGATGCTTGGAAGCAGCTCACCGACGCCATCGGCTCACGCGTCCAGCTGGTTGGCGACGACCTGTTCGTAACCAACCCGGAGCGCCTCACCCGCGGCATCAAAGACGGCATCGCTAACTCTCTGCTGGTGAAAGTCAACCAGATCGGTAGCCTCACAGAGACCCTAGACGCCGTCGAGGAAGCCCACCGCGCCGGCTACACCAGCATGACCTCTCACCGCTCCGGCGAAACCGGGGACACCACCATCGCCGACCTTTCAGTTGCCACGAACTCCGGGCAGATCAAGACCGGCGCCCCCGCACGCTCCGAACGCGTCGAGAAGTACAACCGCCTGCTTCGCATCGAAGAAGCTCTCGGTGAAGACGCCACCTACGCTGGCGCCAAGGCCTTCCCGCGGTCGAAGTTCTAGCCAGAAGCTCCGGTAGTTTCACTAAATTTTTTTGGACTAGGGGCGACTGGTCGCAAATTTGCGACCAGTCGCCCCTACTTCTGCTTCCGCCGGGGCTCGGTTGAGCTGCCTGGGGTTCCTTCCGGCGCGACGGGCGTTGCACACCCCGAATCTTTCAACAGAGTAGCGAGCTGGTGGGCAGAGTAGCTAGATGGTGAGCAGGGCGACTGGCCAGTCAGCAAAGTCCTGGTCAGCGAGCAAACTACTGCGGTGAAAGCTGCAACAAAATCGTGGCCTAGGGCGTGGGAGCTAGAGCCGATAACGCTAATTCGGGAAGATTGTTCACATGCGGCGCCCCCAAAAACCTAGCAACGCCCGACTGGTCGCAAATTCGCGACCAGTCGGTGTGCCTGCAGCGCCGCGGAGTTCCGGGACGGGACCCCGAAGCCCAAAGAAGGATTCCGCTCGCAGTAGGCCTGAGAAGAGGGCGCAACTTCCCTCCGCACCCGCGACCGAGCGGGCCACAGCAAATCGGGTCACAGTTGGTGGCCTCAGCATCTCGGTGCGGCTGCTTGTGGTTGCGCTGATGGCGGCCGTAATAGCGATCGTGTTGATCCCGATGTTGCTCCAGTGGGGGGACCAACAAAGAGAGTACCGGGCGGCGGTACAAGATTCTGAGGCGGCGCTCCGGCAAGAAGAACGGCTGCAAGCAGAGTTGGAGAACTGGGACAATCCTGAGTACATTTCATCCCAAGCTCGGTCCAGACTGGGATACGCCGACCCGGGGGAAACGCAGTACATTGTCACGGACGCTCCGGACGACGAAGACGCGGTGCTGGTCGCCACGGAAAAAGAGGACTGGCCTCCGAAGCCGTGGAACCTTCGGCTACAAGAGCAGCTGCTTGAGATAGATAACCCACCTGCTGTGAAGGCCGCTGCTCAGGTAGAGACCATCACTTTGCCAGAAGACGATCAGGAATAAATATGCCCGGCAACCGTGATGTTTCAGCGGCGACACTAGCCCAGATCTCTGCGTCTGCGAGCTTTGCATCCCCGGAGGATATCCAACTTCTGGAGCGTCAACTTGGTCGCAAGCCCCGGGGCGTTGTGGGCATAGCCGCGCGATGCAGTTGTGGGAATCCACTGGTTGTGATCACCGAGCCCCGCTTGGCGGATGGAACACCATTTCCCACCGTGTTCTATCTGACTTCACCCGAGCTCACCAAAGCATGTTCCGTTCTGGAAGCTGAACAAGAAATGGAGCGGTATAACGAGCAGCTCCGAACCGACAGCGAGCTGGCCCGCGCCTACAACCTTGCACACGAGGACTACCTGTCGCGCCGCGAACATCTTGGACTCGTGCCAGAGATCGATGGTATATCCGCCGGGGGCATGCCTACCCGCGTGAAATGTCTCCACGCCTTAGTAGGACATGCTCTTGCGGCGGGACCCGGGGTGAACCCGATAGGCGACGCGACCTTGGAGAGCATCGCCGCGCGGGGCTGGTGGTCCGGCGCGGAATGCAGCTGCGCGGGATAGCGACAGAACACACAGCGGTCGACTGGTCGCAAATTTGCGACCAGTCGCTCCCTACCGCTTAACATGGGAGGGTGAATCCTGTCGCCGCCGTGGACTGCGGAACCAATTCGATCCGTCTGCTAATTGCTGAACCGCTCGCGGGAGCTCAGCGGGTGAACTCGGCGGGCGCTACCGCTTTTGAAGGTTTACCGCTGCGCGACCTGGTGCGTGAGATGCGCATTGTGAGGCTTGGCGAAGGGGTGGATGAGACCGGGCGTTTGTCGGATTTCGCGGTAAAGCGCACGCTAGAGGCCGTGGACGAATACCAGGAACTTATCCGCAAGCATGGGGCAGACAAAGTGAGGTTCGTGGCGACCTCCGCCATGCGGGACGCTGAAAACGGCGGCCAGCTGGTCGCCGAGGTTCGCAGGAGAATGAACGTAACCCCAGAAGTGGTTCCGGGCAGCGAGGAAGCAACACTGTCATTTACGGGGGCCACGGCGACGCTAGCTGGGCGCCCACCCACACCGGTGCTATTGGTAGACATCGGTGGCGGGTCGACCGAGTTCGTGACCGGCCAAGATTCCGTTGAGGCGTCTGTCTCCGTTGATATGGGTTCAGTGAGGATCACGGAGCGTTTCGATACTCGGCCGGATAATCCCGGCGGGATAGACGAGGCGTCCGATTGGATTGATAGTCAACTTGACCGGGTATCAGACATTGTTGACTTCAGCACGCGCGCCAGCATAGTTGGTGTGGCCGGCACGGTCACAACGGTTGCCGCATGGGCGCTGAAGGTGCCGGAGTACTCGCCGGAGCTCACTCACGGGGCGTTCCTCAGTTGGGACGAGTGGGAAGAAGCCGCGAACTTTATGATTTATCAGCCCACTTCTGTGAAAGCGGCCTTACCTGTGATGCCGCACGGGCGGGAGGACGTTATCGGTGCAGGGTCGCTCATTTGGAGACAGGTGCTTCGCCGGATTCGTCTTGAGACCGAGGATGTGGGCCAAGATTTAGGCGGTGCGTATGTGTCCGAGCACGACGTGCTCGACGGGATAGCGCTTTCGCTGCTGGCACCTGGTTCAACACCGGGGAACGGCTAGTGTCCCAGTCTTGATAGAATGGCTTCGGCCATGCGCCCCCATAGCCCAATGGTAGAGGCAGTCGACTTAAAATCGATCCAGTGTGGGTTCGAGTCCCACTGGGGGTACCAAGCAGTCCGGGCGCATAGACGCGCATAGAGCATGAATGCATAACGCGCTAGTGTCCGACTCAGTTACCGCTTTGGGGAAGCCATCCGCGCAAGGCGTACATGAGTCCGTTGATCAGTCCGTACCCGATGATCATTTTGTTCATCAGGCAGCCCTAGAAGGATTTCGGCTGCTGGTTTTCGGCGGGGGCAGCGGCGGCTTTGTCTTGGGTCATTCCGGTGTCTCCTTGTAGGGCGAGGGGCACGTGCGGGCCGGTTTGGTCGCACGTCGCAGTGGGTTGCTGACTTTGTCTTTGTCCCTACGTCGATGTGGGGACTTTCAGGCTCGCCTGCCTCGGTGCAGCGGCTCTGAGTACAGTCAGTACCTTAGCCCAGTGGTGACTGGTCGCAAACGACGGCGCCGCCCAGCGCCCTTCTCGGAGAGGTCAAATGGTCGCATCATCGCCGGTGGGGGCGGGGACGGCCGCGAGAGTCATCCTGCAGACCAGGCGCTTATTGCTCGCCGGAATAGGGCCTGAGCGGCAGTTCTCGTTCGGTAGGTGAGAACCAGCCCACGGCGCTTCGCGAGTGCCGAGACTGATCAATTGGCCGAGGTCACCTCGCCCCCGTCCGCGGCCGACTCACTCCCGTTAGCTTCGTTCTCGGCTTCAAGAGCGTCCTCGTACCAGTCCGTGAGGGATGAGTTGTCCGTGTCGAGCCAGGCTCCCGCGCCCTGCTCCCGCTGGACCCCGCCGGCGGAGAACACGAAATCGTCGCCGTACTGCCTGATGCCTCGCCGCACGCCTTCATCGATGGCGACTTGGGCGTACTCTCGCCTGAGCATGAGCGGATCCGTCGACAGGTCTTTCCACCAGGCGAACATGAGGACGATCAAGATGATGGCGAATGGAAGCGCCGAGATCGTTACCAGCGCTTGCAGCGCGCTGAGCGCGTCCTTTCCGCCGGCCAGGAACAAAGTGATTGCGGTGGCTGACAGGGCGACTCCCCAGATCACGGTGATCGGCCGGGACGGCGTCGGCTTCCCTTTTTCAGAGATGGATGACATGACGATCGAGGCAGAGTCGGCCGAGGTGACAAAGAAGATGACCAGCGAAAGCATCGCGATCACTGAGGTCACCATTGGTAGAGGCAGGTTCCCGAGCACGGCGAACAGCACGTCTTGGCTCGATTCCACCTCGCTGATACCGAGACCGTTCGCTTCCATCCACATTGCGGTTCCGCCGAGTGTGCCGAACCAGAGCAGACAGACTATTGAAGGGACAATGATGACGACGACGACGAACTCTCGCAATGTGCGGCCACGGGAGATCTTCGCGATGAACATACCAACGAAAGGAGTCCACGAGACCCACCAGGCCCAGTAGTACGTCGTCCACCCCTCCATGAACTCCGCGGTCGCCTCGTTAGCCGATGGGAACACGCCCAACATGGGGCCCAGGTCCGCGAAGAAAGCGAGGGCAGCAGAGGGAATGAAGTCAAGAAGGAAAATGGTCGGCCCAGCCAGGAATACAAATACGCCCAAGCCAAGCGCCAGGATCATGTTTATGTTCGAAAGGGCCCGGATTCCCCGCTTCACGCCGGAGACGGCCGAGAAAATGAACCCGATCGTGAGAACCACCATCAGGCTGATGATCACTGTGTTTCCAACGGGTCCGATGCCGCCCACGATTTCGATGCCGCGCCCTATTTGGAGGGCGCCGAGACCCAGGGATACGGCGGTCCCAAAGAGGGTAACTAGGATCGCAAAAATGTCGATTACCCGTCCCAAAGGTATTTTCAGTCGGTCGTGGAAAATCGGATCAAAAATGGCTGAGATGACGCTTGAACGGCCGCGGCGGTACGTCGAGTACGCTATCGCACCGCCCACCAGCGCGTAGTAAGACCAGGCCAGGGGACCCCAGTGCAATAACGTCTGGGCAAGGGCGGCGCGCATCGCCGCGGTGCTGCCGGGCTCAACGTCGAATGCGGGCGCCTGGTCAAGGAAGAACGTCAATGGTTCATAGGGGCCAAAGAACAGGAGCCCGATTCCCATGCCAGCAGAGAACATCATGGCGACCCAAGAGAACGTGGAGAATTCGGGTTTCTCAGTGTCGGTGCCCAGGCGGATCCGTCCCTTCGACGAGAAACCCACCACCAGCATGAAGATGAACACGGCGACGGTCAGGGCAGAAAAGAGCCAGCCCGTATTCACAGTTACCCAGCGGACACCCGCGGTCGCTGCGTTGCCAAGTCCTTCAGAGTCGCTAAGTCCAAATACGACGAACCCGGCGATGAACGCCGCCGCCGCCCCGAAGACCCACCAGTCGATGCCGAATCGCTTGTCTGTTTCGGCGACACCAATGCCGGGTAGCAGAGCCGGGTGAAGCGTCCCGTCGGCGCCAAGTAGTTCGACGACCGCGCGGGGTACTCCCCTTGCTTCTTTTGACGAGGTGCGCGATAGAGCTAGTTTGCGCCTTTTTGGCGGGGCCGTGCCCTGCTGCTCTTGTGCTTGTTTGTCCGCCGATTCGGGCGAACGGGGTGAATTTAGGGTTCCGGACGAGGATGCCTCAAGTGGCCGGGATTCGATCATATTCTTAGTTTGGGTTGCTTACCCTTCTTCAAGGGACTGCCATGGAATAGGTTAAGGCAATCTGGAGGTTTGTCAAAGCTTTCGGCGAAGCCGGATGGTCTCGGCCTGTGAACAGGTGGATGCGGGCCAACGGTTTGGGCGGCAACGCACCTCTGCTGGGTTCTTGATCCCGACGCCGGGCCTTGCGCGTGACCGCAGACAATGACGACCTGCGAAGCATGCTCCGCGGGATCGAAATCGGGCACCGGGTGAATCGACGTATGAGAGTGGCGTGTGCCACCTCGGTGAGATTGGGCCCCGCCCGCCGGTAAGATGAACTACTAGATGGCAGGCTAATTTGCTTACACCGCCATGACATAACTACATGACATAACTACCAGGGCCCACGAAATATAGCAGAGGCCAAAGAACGGGGTAAGACATGAGCAATCCAGTATTCAATCGTTTAGAGCGTGATTGGCGCAGCCAAGGCGGCTCCGCCACTTCTGTTGCTGACCGGCCCGGAGCCGCCTACAACCCAGAGGCTTTCGCGCAGGCCCAGGCCGCTTACTATCAGCCGGCCTATCAGCCAGAAGGGACGACCCAGGCCGCGCGCCCGACGTCGCCTCGTCAAAGTGGGCCCGCCGTGCAGACGGACCGCATGACGTATGACGACGTAATCGTAAAAACGGGTCTCAGTCTGGCGACCTTGACGGTTGGCGCGTTCGCCTCGTGGATGATCACCGTGGCGGACCCGTCGATCGGCATGGTTTTGATGATGGGCGGCCTGATCGTCGGCCTAGTTTTAGCGATGGTCAATATCTTCTCAAAGAAGATCCGTCCCGCTATGGTTCTAGCATATTCTGCCGCCCAGGGTGTTGCTCTTGGCGCGCTCTCATCCATAACTGAGATGATGCTGCCCGGGGTGGTTCTGCAAGCGGTCGTCGCAACGATAGCGGTGTTTGGCATAACGCTCCTTCTATTTACTTCTGGGAAGGTGCGCAATTCTCCTAAGCTGATGAAGTTCGCCCTCATCTCCCTACTTGGAATACTGGGAAGCCGAATTCTGATCTGGCTCCTAGGAGCCTTCGGAGTAAGTGCCATGCAGGCGGGGGGCCAAAACATTACGTTCCTGGGCATTCCCCTGCCCGTGTTCATTAGCCTGTTCGCCGTGGTCGTTGGGGCTATCTGCCTAATCGGGGACTTCGATCAGGTTCGCGTCGGTGTTGAGCAGGGTGCTCCCGCGAAGTACGCCTGGGCCAGCGCCTTTGGCATCATGGTGACAGTCGTCTGGCTGTATGTGGAGATCCTCAACATATTGAGCTCTCTATACGCGCGCTCATAATCCGGTTTGGTCGTTCAAGCCGCGGGCCGTTGCTCGGGCCGGCTTTTCGAGTCGGCTTTGCGGGCCGGCTTTTCGGGTGCTGCCCGCGGCCCGCGATCTCATCCACCCGTCGCGCCAGTTGAAACGCTGTCCGCTATTGTCGATAAGTACCGGTCCCGTACGGAACCTGGCGGTGCAGTCCTGGCCTGCAGCAATTAACTACCTAGGAGAACAGAACAATGGAAAACGTAGAGGTAACCGGCGGTTTTGGTGAGAAGCCGACCCTGAAGTTTGAGGAAGCGCTTGCGTCCCCAAAGCTGCAGGTAGAGGTCCTGCAGGAAGGCACAGGGCCCGAAGTTCGCCCCGGTCAAACACTTGTCTGCGACTACCTAGGTCAAGTATGGAACGGCTCCGTCTTTGATAATTCATTTGATCGCGGACAGCCGCTCACTTTCCAAGTTGGTGTCGGCATGGTGATTGCAGGGTGGGATGAGGGATTGATCGGGCAGCGCGTTGGCTCTCGCGTACTGCTGTCCATCCCTTCAGATATGGGTTACGGGCCGTACGGGCAACCTGCGGCTGGAATCAAAGGCGGGGACACACTGGTGTTTGTCACTGACATCATCGCGGCAGAGTAATCAGGCTGGCGCCTGAATTCAGACGCCAAGGCCGGTCGGGCACGACACCCCGTTGAAACCGTGGTTGCAGTAGCCGCCCGGATTGTGGAAAAGATACGCCTGATGGTACGGCTCGGCCGGCCAATAGGTCTGCTCCGGGCCAAAGCGCTCCACGGTTGTGACGATTGGGCCGTGCCCTGCCTGCGCGATTCGTTCGTTGTAAGCGTCCCGGACCTGCTGCGCGGTCTCCAACTGTTGAGCGTCCGTCGCCCACACCGCGCTGCGGTATTGAGTTCCGATGTCGTTGCCCTGCCGGTTCAGCTGTGTGGGGTCGTGGTTCTCCCAGAACTTCGCAAGGATCTCCGCGTCGGAAACCTGGTTGCGGTCGTAGACGACTCGCACCGTTTCGGCGTGTCCGGTGGTTCCCGTGCACACACCGACGTATGAAGGGCTCTGCGTTTGTCCACCCGTGTAGCCAACGCTCACCGCTACGACCCCCGGGGTCTGCCAGAAGATCCGTTCCAAACCCCAAAAGCAGCCGCCAGCTAAGTAAATCTCCGCTTGGTCTTCGCCCGGCTCATAGTCCAAAGCAGTCTTGAGCACCGGATGTAAAGAGCTACTGTCGGTCATGATCAGCCTTTCTCTTTGTTCCTGCCGCCGCGCTGTTTCACATGGCGGGGTAGTTCCCCGAGGAAACAACCTTCAGTCCAGTATTACTCTTAGGTGTTGGTGCCTTTCAAGCATTCTTTGATCGGTGAAGCTGCGGGCATAATTGATGAAGGCGCAGTATCTGCGGGATATTGCCATCCAGGAGGCAAAGTGTCTGAACGTGACGTTACACCCGGGTCGGCGGGGAACAGCTCCAGCAACGTCAGCTGGTCTTTGCGTCTAACTGCGGCATGGTCGTGGCGGATCCTGGTCATCCTGGGACTCATTGCGGCTGTTATCGTGATCCTCACGCCCATCCGGACCGCGGTGATCGCGACTTTGCTGGCGCTGCTGGTCGCGGTGCTGCTTACGCCGTTCGTGGCGTGGCTTGAGCGGAAGCTGAAAATGGGCAGGACACTGGCCGCAACCATTGGTTTCTTGCTGGGCATCCTCATCATCGTGGGTCTTTTCAGTTTGGCGCTGAAGCAACTGGTCGTAAATATGGGCCCACTCGTCGAGCAAACCCTGCAAGGAATCAACGAACTGCTCAACTGGATCAAACAAGGTCCGCTTGGTAACGCCAACGTTGAGATATCCGAGTTCATAAGTGACCTTCAAGACGACGTACTCGGCTTCTTGAAAGCCAACAGTTCACTGATTGCGACGGAGGCGCTCAACCTCGCCTCGTCCGCAGTGAGCATGGTCGCCGCCGGAATCGTGGTATTCTTCGCCCTTTTCTTCTTCCTGAAGGACGGGCGTGGCATGTGGATCTGGTTCGTCCGTATGCTCCCCGAGCCCGCGCGTAATCCAGTGAACGAGGCGGGAATACGCGGCTGGGTCACGCTCAGCTCATACGTCCGCACCCAAGTCCAGGTTGCGGCGATCGATGCTGTTGGGATTGGTTTGGGCGCCTATTTCCTGGGCGTCCCCCTGGCTATACCAATCACCGTTTTGGTTTTCTTCTTTGCGTTCATTCCTATTGTTGGCGCGTTCGCATCCGGGGCCATAGCGGTCTTTATCGCACTGATGAACAACGGCCTGTCCAACGCTCTACTCATGCTGCTTGTCGTGCTTTTGGTCCAGCAGATCGAAAGCAACTTCCTGCAACCAATCCTTATGAGTCACGCCGTTTCTTTACACCCGTTGGCCGTTGTCCTAGTCGTGACAGTCGGTTCCATGGTGGCCGGCGTTCCAGGTGCGCTGTTCTCAGTGCCGCTGCTGGCGTTCATAAACTCCGTAACCCTTTATCTGCACGGGCATGACCCGATGCCCTCCCTGGCTACTGACCTGAACCGTCCCGGCGGGCCACCCGGTTCCCTGGACAAGCAGATTGCGCGGTCCTATGGTTCCGCCGGTATCAAAGAGGACAAGGAAGGTTCCCTAGAAGCATCCGTGAAGAGATCCCAAGGCCACACTGGCTAGCCCCGATAGGGGGTGACCTCTAGAATCTCCACGGAAATCTCTTTCCCGTTCGGTGCCGTATAAGAAACGGTCTGACCAACTGAGGCTCCGAGCAGGGCTTGTCCGAGCGGGGCTTCAGGCGAATACACGGTTATTCCCAGGTTGCTGCCAGCATCTCGAGAACCCAGCAAGAACTTGGTCTCTTTGCCAAGGATCTGGGCGGTCACCAGCATTCCGGGTTCAATGACCCCGTCATCTGCTGGAGTCTCTCCCACTTCCGAATGCTTCAGAATATCTTCCAGCTGCAGGATACGAGTCTCGTTCATCGACTGATCCTCACGGGCGGCCTGGTAGCCGCCATTTTCCTTGAGGTCACCCTCGGCCCTGGCCGCCTCTATCAGTCGGGCAATCTCAGGACGCTTGCGTTCCACCCGGTCACGCAACTCAGCGGTGATCGAATCGTACTGCGCCTGGGTGAGCCACTTCGTGTCAGCCACCGTAACCTCCTGCTAAATGAAAATCGGCGCCTGGTCGCGCCGACAATAGGAAAATAATACCCCGGCGACGCGCTTTTGACCCACGCGCCTACCGAAATGTGCCCCTTTAGTTACCTTGGGGAGTTACCTTGGAGTCCTAGAACGCCAGAGCCCTGGAGTCTCAGAGCCCTGGAGTCTCGGACCCCGGAGCTTTAGGGGCGCCTGTGGATCATGCTTGCAGCACCGCGAGGTACGCGGCCACACACTGAGCAGCCCAAGCGGCAACCGTAAAGCTGTGGAATATTTCGTGGAATCCGAACCAGGAAGGCCAAGGGTCCGGACGTTTTGCCGCATAGACAACGGCACCCAACGTGTAAAGCACGCCTCCCGCAGTAATCAGGATGACAATCGCTGGGCCGCCTACCGACCAAAACGTCGGCAAATACCACAGTGCCGTCCACCCGAGCACGACGTAGATCAATGTGGAGAGCCAGCGCGGGGCCGTGGGCCACAGAAGATTGATCAGGATGCCAGCAGCTGCGCCGCCCCAGACAATGGTCAGCAAAGTTCGGGCTTGACCGGGATCAAGCAGCGCCACCGTTATTGGCGTGTACGTACCAGCGATCAGCAGGAAAATGTTCGAGTGGTCCATTCGTCGCAGCAGCGTCTCAACGCGGGGTTGCCAGTAGAAAAGGTGATACAGCGCTGACACAGCGAACAAGATGAAGGATGCCCCCAAGTACACCGCCGAGGCCCATTTGGTACCCGGCGTTGGTGCCAGCACCAATAGGACAATGGAGGCCGCCAAGGAGAGCGGCGCAGCAATCAGGTGGATCCAGCCGCGCATGCGGGGTTTGCGGACCACCGGGTGTCCAGGTCGCCATTCGACTGGGCGTAGCGAGGCAATAGGCATGAAACGTATCCTCCCGAAGCAATATACAAGCCAGCTTACGCTACCGTAACTTAGGCGAAAAGGTCGCCGGCCGAAAGAACACAGCCGACTGGTCGCAAATTTGCGACCAGTCGACCCAGTTCCTCTTCGCTGGGCGATACAATAACTTCACCAGCGCCCCTTCTTGGTGGGGCGCGGCTAAGGTTTGGGATGAGCGCCTCGGCCTGCTGTGCAGGTCGGAACGCAGAGAGGATCACTGTGGGCTGGAATCTTCTCTACAGTATCTACGAGCGCCGACTACAAAGGTCCCTGCAGGGCGCTCCGGTGCCGCGCCATGTGGCGGTGATTCTCGATGGCAACCGGAGGTGGGCGAAGGCGCTTGGCTCTGAACCCCGAGTCGGGCACCAGGCCGGCGCCGACAGGATCTTGGAGTTCCTAGAGTGGAGCGAAGAGTCGGGCGTTGAAGTTGTGACGCTGTGGATGCTGTCAACGGAAAACTTGGCCCGCGATGAGGAGGAGCTGAGGCAGCTTCTTGGCATCATCACATCGACGGTGGAGTCCCTGGCTAGGAAGCAGCGGTGGAAGCTGAGTCTGGTGGGTGACCTCGAACTGCTACCGGAAGACTCAGCTAGAAAGCTGCGCCACGCTGCCGGGAGAACGGCGGAGCTGAGCGGCATGGTGGTCAATATTGCGGTGAGCTACGGAGGTCGGCGCGAGTTGGTGGACGCGGTCAGAGAGCTGCTGGTTGAGGCAGATGAGACCGGGGTGTCCCTTCAGGAGCTGGCGTCGGGCCTGTCAGATGATGACATCACTTCTCACCTTTACACTCGCGGGCAGCCGGATCCAGATTTGGTGATTAGAACGTCAGGGGAGCAGCGTCTCTCTGGATTTATGATGTGGCAGGCCGCCCATTCAGAGTTCTACTTTTGTGAGGCGTACTGGCCCGACTTCAGGCGAGTCGATTTCTTGCGTGCGCTGCGGTCGTACGCCCAGCGGGAGCGCAGACGGGGACTCTGAATAGCGCTCGAAAGGTCGGGCGCCCCGGCCAGTCACCCGCAGACTGCCACAGTTTTGCGTTATCGCTGAAGCTCGTGTGCCCAGGGCGGGTTCGCCCCAGCGCGCGACACGGTGATATTGGCAACCGCGCTGGCTTCGTCCAAGATTTCTTCAAGTTCGGTGCGGCTCACAGCGGCCAACTTCTCCGCCCCAGCGCGGAAGATCCATCCGCGGCGCCAAAGGGCGTCGAGCAGACCGCCCATGAACGAGTCCCCTGCGCCGACCGTATCCACCACTTTGATGGGGGCGGGCTTGCGGTTGACGGACTGTCCACTTCGGCTCCACGCTGTTGGCCCGGCCGCGCCGCCTGTAACGACCACCAGGGCAACGTCGCTGATGGAGAACCAGTGGGAGACGGCCTCGTCAATCCCCTTGCCGGGATACAACCAGTCCAAATCTTCGTCTGACACTTTCACCAGGTCAGAGGCCCGAACGAAATCTTCCACCTGCGGCAAGGTGACTTCCAGGCCCTCCATGATCGTCGGGCGAATGTTCGGGTCGTAGGAAACTAACGCTTGCTCACGCGCTGCTTGCAGCGCGTCTAGGACGCGGGCCCCGCCGGGTTGCATTACCGCGGAAATGGACCCCGCATGGACGAAACCAACTTGGGACTCAAGCGGCACCCCTCCTGGGAGTGTCCATTCGAAGTCGAACGTGTAGGTTGCCCCGCCGCCTTCCCCGATGAGAGCAAGAGCAGTTGACGTTCTTTCCAACGCATAAGTGCCGGCGCCCAATCGGACGTTGGACTCGTGCAGGTGCTTCACAATCTGTCGCCCGTGGGAGTCATCAGCCAGATTCGTTACCAGCTCGACCGGGCGGTCCAACCTGCCAAGCGTCACCGCGACATTGAACGGCGAACCGCCGGCGTGTCCGACGGGTTCCCCATCTTCCCCAACATGTCGGATGAGGTCGACCAGCGACTCCCCAATGATGAGTGCTTTGGTTGCGCTGGTATCGGTAACCGACATCGTTCCCCCAATAGATCAGGTTGGCTTGCGCTCCTATTCTAGGCTGATGCTTCCGCTTCTTGGTCCGATTTCATGGCTTGATCGACCGCGTTCTGCGCGGTGGTGAGTATGTGCTGGCAGCGCCGCGCCAGGTGCTCTCCGCGCTTCCAGAGTTTTAGCGTCTCTTCTAGCGGGGCGCTTCCAGTTTCAAGCGCCTGCACTATGCTCGCCAGTTCTTCGCGGGCCTGCTCGTACGTGAGTTCCTCCACGGGTCGCACGTCTGTCATTCTTGGTTTCCTTCCGCTTCAAAGAGCGATCCTTCGGGGTTCACGCCCACTACTTGTACAACGAATGTTCCTTCAGAAAGCACGCCCTCAAGCAGGTTGCCGCGCGCTAGGTCTTCGGTGGATCTGACTATCTTGCCCGCAGGGTTTCGCAAAATTGTGTACCCGCGACGCAAGGTTGCTTCGGGCGACAGGGCCGTAAGTGTTGCGCTCAGGCTGCTTACCCGTGACTGTTCGACGCCGACCCGGCGGGAAACCGCAGCGGACATTCGCACAAGTTGGGTGGCTACCCAGTCGGATTGCTGTTCTATTGTCGAGGTGGGGCTGGCCAAAACCGGTCGGCTTACCAAACCGTCGACCAGGTTCCTTTCATATTCGAGGCGCCTGGTAATGGCGCCCCGAAGCCTAGTGACCCCGTGTGTGATGTCCACTTTGAGTTCAGCTAGGTGGGGGACGACTTGCCGCGCGGCGTCCGTCGGAGTGGAAGCGCGAACATCAGCCACCAGATCCAGCAGAGGCGCGTCCTCCTCGTGGCCGATGGCGGAGATGATCGGCGTTGTCGCCGCAGCGACCGCCCGCACCAACGCCTCGTCCGAAAACGGAAGCAGGTCTTCTACGGAGCCGCCGCCTCGGGTAATTATGATGACGTCGATACGGATGTCGCGGTCTAGTTCGTGGAGCGCTGCGGTCACCTCGGTAACACAACGCTCACCTTGAACCGCAACTTCGCGAATTTCGAAGGCGGCGGCAGGCCATCTGGCCAGCGCGTTCACCAGCACGTCATCTTTCGCTTTCGCACCCCGCCCACAAATCAGCCCGATTCTCTGGGGAATGAACGGGATGCGACGTTTTCGTTCCACCGCGAACAAACCTTCCGCGGCCAACTGCTTCCTCAGTTGCTCAACGCGGGCGAGTAGGTCCCCCTCCCCCTCGACGAAGATCTTTTCCGCGCGAAGCGACAGGGTCCCGCGCGTCTCCCAGAAGTTCGGTTTGACCCGCAAAATGACGCGCGCCCCGGGTTCGAATGCGGGCCCGGCATCCTCGACAACGCTTGGATAAGCAGTAATGTTCATGGAAACGTCAGTTTGCGGGTCGCGCAAGACAAAGAATGCCATGCGCGTGCCAGGCCTGGGCCGATACTCAAGTACTTGGGCCTCTACCCAAAGTTGCGGCATCCGCTCAATGTAAGCACGCATTTTCTGGGCGAGGAGCCGCAGGGGCCACGGGTTCTCCGGAGTGGTCTGACCAGCCTTTTCCGCCAGCTGACGTTTAGGGTCCGGCGCCGGTACTGCGCGCGCAGCGTAAACCGTGTCGTTCGTAGTCACCCCTCCAGGGTGCCACTTGCTACCTCTAAACGACAGTTGGAACCCTCACGTTTGTGGAAAACCGGGTTTGGGTAGCATGAGGGTATGACTAACACGATTACCGGCACGAATGACAGGGTCGCGAGTGTTACGACCAAGGCTGATCGGCGGATATTGCTTGCCGCACCGCGCGGATATTGCGCCGGCGTCGACCGGGCGGTAGAGGCGGTGGAACGCGCGCTGGAACTGTACGGCGCCCCCGTCTACGTGCGCAAAGAAATCGTCCACAACAAGTACGTGGTGGAGACGCTCACCCGCCGCGGTGCGATCTTCGTCGAGGAAACAGACCAGGTGCCGCCGGGATCTCACCTAGTCTTTTCGGCCCACGGTGTGTCGCCCCAGGTGCGCGAGGCAGCTGCGCAACGCGACTTGCTGACGATAGATGCGACGTGCCCGCTGGTCACCAAAGTTCACCGGGAAGCCGTCCGCTTCGCGAAGGAAGACTACGACATAATCCTGGTCGGCCACGTCGGCCATGAGGAGGTCGAGGGGACGTTCGGTGAGGCGCCCGATCACATCCAGATTGTCGGCAGTCCGGATGAGGTTGACCAAGTCGTGGTTCGTGATCCCGAGCGCGTCGTGTGGATTTCTCAAACGACCCTTTCCGTAGACGAAACGATGGAAACCGTCCGGCGTCTGCGCGAGAGGTTCCCAGCCCTGCAAGACCCCCCGTCCGACGACATTTGCTACGCGACCCAGAACCGCCAAGAAGCGGTCAAAGTGATCGCCCCCCAAGTAGAGGTCATGCTAGTCGTCGGTTCAGCGAATTCATCGAACTCTGTCCGCCTGGTCGAAGTTGCCTTGGACCATGGGGCAGAACGCGCGTACCGCGTCGACAGTGCGGCCGAGCTACAGCCGGAATGGTTCGAGGATGTGAAGATGGTCGGCCTCACCTCTGGCGCCTCAGTGCCGGAGATTCTGGTTCGCGACGTTCTCAGCTGGCTGGAAGAACGAGGCTTCGGGGAGGCCGAGGAAGTGCGCACCCAGGTGGAAACCATCACCTTTGCCCTGCCGAGGAACCTGAAGAACGCATTAGTTTCCGGGGGCTTGCTTCCCGCGCAAGCCGCGGGGGGACGCGTGCCGAGCAAGCATCACACGCGCTAAAAATCCCTATTAAAAGCGACTGGTCGCATATTTGCGACCAGTCGACCCTCTGGCTGTTTTCGGTATGCTGGACCCCGTGTCACTGACTATCGGAATCGCCGGGCTGCCCAACGTAGGTAAGTCGACCTTGTTCAACGCGCTGACGCGCGCCACCGTCCTCGCCGCGAATTACCCGTTCGCAACGATCGAGCCAAACATCGGCGTCGTGCCGTTGCCGGACCCGCGCCTGGCTCAGCTTGCTGAGATCTTCGGCTCCCAGAAAATCCTGCCTGCTGTTGTCTCATTCGTTGACATCGCCGGGATTGTCCGCGGCGCGTCCGAAGGGGAGGGCTTGGGGAACCAGTTCCTCGCCAACATTCGTGAGGCCGACGCGATCTGTCAGGTGACCAGGGTGTTTTCTGACCCGGACGTGGTCCATGTTGAAGGCACGGTCGACCCCGCCGCGGATATTGAGACGATTGCAACCGAGCTCATCTTGGCGGATGTGCAGACACTGGAGAACAGGCTGCCCAGGCTGGAAAAAGAGGTCCGGGCCCGCAAAGTGGAGCCCGAGGTCTTGGAGACCGCCCAGAAAGCGTTGGATCTGCTGGAGAAAGGCGAGCTTCTATCTGGCCCGGCCGGCGCGAAGCTTGACCCTCAGATCCTGCGCGAGTTCCAACTGATGACAACGAAGCCCTTCATTTTCGTGTTCAACATGGATGCTGCTGGCATGGACGATGAGTCACTTCAGGCCGAGCTGCGCGAACTAGTGGCGCCGGCCGAAGCCGTTTTCCTGGATGCCGCGTTCGAAGCGGAACTGGTAGAACTTGACGAGGAAGACGCCAAAGAAATGTTGGCCGAGGCAGGGCAGAGCGAATCCGGCCTGGACCAGCTAGCCAGGGTCGGCTTCGACACCCTCGGTCTACAGACCTACCTGACCGCTGGTCCAAAAGAAACGCGAGCCTGGACCATACGCAAGGGCGACACTGCCCCCGTTGCTGCCGGCGTCATTCACACCGACTTCCAAAAAGGTTTCATCAAAGCCGAGGTCGTCTCTTTTGACGAGTTAGTTGAGTTCGGGTCCGTTGCAGAAGCGCGCGCTAAAGGGCGCATGCGGATGGAGGGCAAGGACTACGTCATGCAGGATGGGGACGTGGTCACATTCAAGACAGGGTTAACGTCAGGGAACAAGAAATGACATCGCCCAATACCCCCTCGTTCGCAGCAGAAACTCACGAGTTCCTGCTCGGTGCTACCTCTACTCAGGCGACAAATGCGACTACGTTTGCCGACAATATGAAGCTTCCGGTTCATCGGTGGTATCGATACAGCGCGGGTTACTCTGCTGAGTGGGCAGGGCAGCTCATGCGCCACTGGGGAGTCAAACGAGTCCTAGACCCATTCGGCGGGTCAGGGACAACATGCCTCGCGGCACAGGAGCAGAGTGTCGAATCGATCGGAGTCGAGGTGCACCCAATGGTGGCCCGGACAGGCCCCCTCCTACAAGATCGGCCAACGCCTGTGGGAACAGCT
>CAYFRL010000018.1:27992-39585 GCA_964345595.1 uncultured Actinomyces sp. | reverse complement strand
GATGGCACCTGGCCGGGCTTGGTTGGCATGCTGAACATCAACGGTTCTTTGACTAAAGCGGGCGTTCCCTACTCAACGATTTGGTCGATCGATTACACCGATCCGTGGGCAGTGGAGAAGATCAATGAATGGCTAACGACCGGCAAGATCGTCCACGACGAATCCCATATTGAGAAGCTGCCGCCTCGTGAAAATTTGCCAGCAGATGAGGTCGCTCTTGGCGACGCGGTTGCCGAACAGCTGCGCGAAGACAAGGCGATCATTGGCCTGTTCGATGAGGGCTGCATGGGCATGTACAACGCGCTCATCGATGACGAGATGATGAACGAACTGGGCATGTATAAGGAGCGCCTGTCTCAATCGGCGCTCTACGCCGAGATGCTGACCGTTTCGGATGAGGAGGCGCAGGAAGTTTATCAGTGGCTTTTGGATGAGGGGATGACCTTCGAACTTGGCACTGATGAGGAGACCGAACTGACTGAAGCGCAGGTCCTGATGCAGGCCAAGATGTACATTGCGGCCCTGCGAATCGCGGACGATTTCGGCCTAGATGTCGTTGGTATCCAATACCAGCAGGGTTTGAAGGATCTGGTTCCCGCGTCCGACTTGGTTGAAGGTCTGCTCAACAACGAACACCGCCCGCCGGTCAAGAGCCGCGATGGTTCCCGCGTCCTTTACGAAGGAGTGGCGCTGCCCTGCGCAAACGAGGTCGACCAGGGAGTCGCCGTTGACGCGCTCATCACCAACCGTGTCTGGAAGGCGATGGGACTTGACCCCGCTACGACGCTCCACGACCTCCGTTGGGGCGACTACTACGATGACGAGTTCGTCTGGGTCTTTGAGATTTCCGGCTCCGTTCCCGCCTCGCACCTGCCTGACGGGTACAAGTCCGCCTCATCCTGGCGTCAAGACCCCGTATTCTTCCCCCTTGGCGGCGGAACCCTGCGCGGCACCGCGAAAGCCGGACCCATAGTCTGGTCACGCGTATACATTGAGGACGACCGCTTGAAGGTCGACATGGGAGTCGGTAAGGCAGTGGACCTGCCCGAGGAAGAAACCCAGCGCCGCTTGGATGCCACAAACCCTGAATGGCCGATCCAACACGCCGTGCTGCCAGGCGTTTCTCGGGACCAGATGATGGGCCGGCACAAGGCGAACCACCTGAACGTGGCGTATGCGCCGGACGCCGAAACGGCGGCTCGCGCCCTGGTTGCAAAGGCCGTCGCATTTGAGGACTTGGGCGTCGAAGTCTTCATCGCAGGTGATGTGGAAATCCCGCAGGACTAGGGGGAGCGATGCTGAAAGGGATCAACCCGATTCTTACAGGAGACCTGCTGGCTCTATTGGACCAAATGGGTCACTCAGACACCGTCGTGATCGCCGATGCGCATTTTCCGGCGTACCGGCTGTCGGACATCGTGGTCGAGGTTGCCCAGGGTAGCCCCGAAGTGACCGCCGCCGTCTGTTCCGTTCTTGAGCTTGACGACGTGAACGCCGTTCAGATGATGGATTCCGAGGGCAAAGCGCTGGACGTCCAGAGGGAATTGGTCGCAGCAGCAGGCAACCCGGGCGACGACCGCGTCGGCCTCATTGAGCGATATGCGTTCTATGATGTTGCCGAAAAAGCGAACTTCATCATTCGCACTACGGAGACGCGTATCTACGCCAATGTCATTCTAAGCAAAGGCGTGACACCGAGTAATTAGCAAGAATTAGAACGATGGGGTCCCGATGAATGTGTCGGGACCCCATCGCTATCTGTGATGTGTGCCCGCAATGGCGGCGAGTTACCGAAACGAGGCGCCGCTGTAAGTAGACTGACCGTGGGGCGATTGGCCCTGCACTTCGAAAGGACCCCGGGTGGCAAGGCGCAGACAAACAGTTAGCACGAAGGATGTTGCAGCCCTTGCAGGAGTGTCCATTGGTACCGTTTCCAATTCTTTGAATGCTCCGCATAAGGTTGCGGAGAAGACTCGCAGGCGCGTTTTGGCAGCTATTGAAGAACTCGGCTGGGAACCTAACGAGAATGCCCGACAACTGCGCGCTGGCAGGTCCACATCTATTGGGATGGTCGTCATGGACGTGGCGAACCCATATTTCACGGATCTATTCAGGGGTGCAGAGGAGTATCTCTTTGAGCGGGATTACTCGGTGAACATCGGTAATTCGGATCAGCAGCTCACCCGGGAGACAATGCTACTTGAACAGTTTCGCCGTTCTCGGGTAGGCGGGGTGATCCTTGCGCCGACGGGAACCGATCTTAAGGCCGCGGAAGAACTGCGCGATAAGGATATTCCAGTCGTGCTGGTCGATCGCACAACCAGCGGCGAGTTCTGCGGGGTTGGCGTGGACGACGTGGCAGGTGGGTATATTGCGGCAAAGCATTTGGCTGAGCGCGGCCACAAACGTATTGCGTTCATTGGGGGACCGGAATCGCTTTCTCAGGTCCACAACAGACTGCGTGGTACCCGCAAAGCTCTCAAAGAAATAGGCGGCGTTGCCCTACACGTATTTCCCACACCGGACCTGGATGTGCAAGCCGGAATCAATGCGGCATATGAAATTCTGGAATTACCAGAAGAGCTGCGGCCGACCGCCGCGTTTTGCGCTAACGATCTGATCGCGATCGGCTTGCTGCAAGCGTTAGTGAGCGCAGATGTGCGCGTACCTGAGGACGTGGCGATAGTCGGATACGACGACATTGTCTTTGCTGCCTCTGCGGCTGTCCCCCTGTCGTCGGTGCGTCAACAGAAGGAAGAAATGGGACGCGAGGCGGCGCGGATGCTCATCGCAGCAATTGAGTATTTGGACCGTGGTGAAGAAATGCCTGTAGAGACCAAAATCTTCACTCCGTCCCTGGTGGTTCGTGCCTCTTCCGGGGGCGAGTAGCGTCGGCACGCGGCACCCATTGCGCTTTTTCCTTGAGGACACGCGGTAACCTAGCCCGTTATTGAAACGTTACAACCATCTATTGACATGGCCACGAAAGTGGGTGTAGTCTCGCTCACAACGGAAATGAAACGTTTCAACAATCACGGCGAAGGGGGCGTGGATGGACGCAGCAAACTCTGAAACCAGTATGCAGAGCGATCCGATAACACTTGCCGCGGCAGTGCCCACACTTGAACTGAGAGATGTCCGGAAGAGCTTTGGGCCGGTCGTCGCCCTACGCAATGGCCAAATCACCTTGATGCCGGGTTCAATTCACGCTCTCGTAGGCGAGAACGGTGCCGGCAAATCGACGCTGGTGAAGATCATCTCAGGCCTGTACCAGCGAGACGCTGGAGTGTTTCAAATGGAAGGGCGGGATGTAACCTTCCACAATACGGCTGAGGCGAAAGCGGCGGGCATCGCTGTGATCTACCAAGAGCCAACCTTGTTCCCAGATCTCTCTGTCATGGAGAACGTCTTCATGGGCCGCCAGCCCGTTGGGAAGTTTGGGCGCATCGATAAGTCAAAGATGCGGGCTGAAGTGACCGAACTGTTTCGGAAACTTGGCGTGTCGATAGACCCGGATAGGCCAGCCGAGGGCCTATCGATTGCCGACCAGCAGCTCATTGAGATAGCTAAAGCTGTCTCGCTGGACGCGAAGGCGCTCATCATGGACGAGCCGACCGCAGCGCTTTCTGGCAATGAGGTCAGCCGACTTTTCCAGATCGCCCGGAGTCTGCGCGATGAGGGACGCGCCCTAATGTTCATTTCCCACAGGTTCAACGAAGTTTTTGAGCTCTGCGACACGGTGACGGTCATGCGAGACGGTTCGTATATCGCAACCGAACCGATTGCCACGACATCCGAGGCAACAATTATCCGGCAAATGGTCGGCCGTGACGTCGACGAACTCTACCCCAAGTTAGAGACTGTTCCGGGAGAAGTTGTTCTTCAGGTCGACGGACTCACTTCCTCTGGAGACTTTGAGGACATCAGCTTCGAGGTCAGGGAAGGGGAAATTGTTGCGCTTGCCGGCCTGGTGGGTGCGGGACGATCCGAGGTTGCACGCGCCATCTTCGGTGTCGATGAGTACGATCGCGGTTCCGTCGCTATCGACGGGAAACCCCTGACCCAAGGAAATCCAAAAGCTGCGATGGCGGCTGGACTTGCATTGGTGCCAGAAGACCGACGCAAACAGGGCCTGGTGATGGACTCATCTGTGTCGCGCAATGTCACCGAGGCAATCCGAGGCACGCTCACTGAGATGGGGCTTATCAATGACAAGAAAGAGAACGCGTTTTCCCAAGTTTGGGCGCGAAACCTAGAGGTAAAGACGAACGCGCTCGACACGAAGGTTGGAACGCTCTCCGGTGGAAATCAGCAAAAAGTAGTTTTAGCGAAGTGGTTGGCTTCCAACCCAAAGGTCCTGATCATTGATGAACCAACTCGCGGCATAGACGTCGGAACGAAGGCAGAGGTGCATAGGCGTATTTCTGAGCTTGCCGCAGATGGGTTGGCGATCCTGATGATTTCTTCGGAGCTTCCAGAAGTGCTCGGTATGGCCGACCGTGTCCTGGTTATGCGCGAGGGTCAGCTGACCGCCGAAATCAGCCGGGAGGACGCTACCCCGGAGACAGTGATGTACGCGGCAACTCACGCGGCGAAGGAAGTTGAGGAACTGGCATGAGCACACTGGTTCATCCCGTGAGCGCGGGGCCAAAGACAAGCGCGGTGGGTAGATTCCTCACGAATCTGGTGAAGTCGCGTGAGTTCGCGATCCTTCTGGCGTTCCTGATCCTAGTGGCGGTAACAACGATAACGAACCCATCGTTCCTGTTCAGCAACGATGGATTCAGAGACCTGTTGGTCACGCCCTCAATGTTGATTGTGGTAGCGATCGGCCAGGCCATCGTGATTATCTCCCGCAACGTTGACCTGTCGGTTGGATCGGTGATGGGACTCAGTGCCTACCTGGTTGGGTCCACCTTCATGAAGTTCCCGGGAATGCCGGTAATACTCGGGTTCTTACTAGGGATGGCCTTCGGCGCCTTCCTTGGAAGCATCAACGGTGCGCTCGTAGCCTTCGGTCGCGTCCCGGGAATGGTAATAACCCTGGGCACGCTCTACGTATTTCGCGGCATTGATGTCATGTGGGTGGGTAGCAAGCGGATCAATGCTTCGGACCTTCCAAAAGACCTGCTGAAACTCGGCACGCAATCAATATTGAAGATTCCGGTTCTCACCCTGGTGGCGGTGGCACTGCTGATAGTGATGGCCTGGTACATGGCAAACACACGAGGCGGCCGCGAGTTCTACGCCGTTGGTTCCGCTCCACAGGCCGCTGAACTATACGGACTCAACTCGGTGAAACGTGTCTTCATGTCATTTGTTCTTTCCGGGATGATGGCGGGCTTGGCCGGAGTTCTATTCGCTGCCCGGTACGGGACGATCAACTCACAGGTCGGTTCCGGTTTTGAACTGGAAGCAGTCGGCGCGGCAGTGATCGGCGGCGTGGCCATAGTCGGTGGTTCTGGAACCGTTGTTGGGGCCGCGGCGGGTGCACTGCTGCTGTCAACAATTCAAAGGGCACTGCCTGTCCTGGGTATACCCGACTTTTGGCAAAGAGCAGTCGTGGGAGCACTAATTATTGGCGCGATCATTTTGGACCGTGTCTTGGCCAACCGGCAGACCAAGCGACTCACAGAAGAGCGTCAAGCAGAGAGGCATTCCTCATGACCGTGACTTCAATGAAGAATGTGCAGCAAGAAATCTACCTTGACTATGGTGAGTCCGGCTGGAAGCGACTCATGCGTCGCAGGGAAGTAATAATCTTCGCGGCTCTGCTAGCTGTGATCATCGTTGCAGCTGTTACGACCTCAAACTTCGCGAGTACGCGGACCATCACCTACCTGCTGCTGGATACCGCGGCCATCATGATGATGGCGTTCCCCATGACGATGGTGATGATCACCGGCGACATTGACCTGTCGGTGGGGTCGATGGTGGGTCTATCCAGTGCGACGGTTGGTTTCTTGCTCTTGCACGGAGTTCCTTTCGTGCTAGCAGCGCTAGGAGCCATCGTGGTTGGAGTGATCGGCGGCGTGGTCAACGGCCTGCTCGTAACGCGGTTGGGCTTGCCAGCACTTGCGGTGACCATCGGCTCGATGGCTCTTTATCGGGGGCTGGCAGTTGGGCTATTGGGTACGACCGCAGTCACGGAGTTCCCCAAGTTTTGGACGAACCTGGCCAAAGCAACAATAGGCGGGACGGGCGTGCCGGTCATCGTTATCCTGCTTATCGTGCTGTTTGCAGTGTTTGGAACACTGCTTCACTTCACACCGTTTGGGCGTGGAATCTACGCGATCGGGCTGAGTAAAGAAGCCGCAGCATTCTCGGGCATTGACGTGCAAAGAACGCGGCTGCTGCTCTTCATTTTCTCAGGAGCGATCGCTGCTCTGGCGGGCATTTATTACACGCTTCGCTACGGGAGTGCGCGAGGCGATACAGGCACCGGCCTGGAACTTCAGGTCATCGCGGCTGTGGTCCTTGGCGGGGTCTCAGTCTTCGGCGGTCTTGGCGTGATGAGCGGTTCGGTTGCAGGCGTTCTACTAATCGGAGTGATCGCTTCAGCGCTTCGTCTGCATGGCATCACTTCAGACGTCATCTCAATTGTCACGGGACTCTTGCTAATCCTGTCGGTGACGCTTGGATCAGTGAGCCTCTGGCTCCAAGCACGAAAGGCCCGCGCTGAGGCGAGAGCAGAAGCCAAACAAGCAATCAAGAAAAGAAAAATGAAAGCGGATGCCTAATCCGCGAAGGGCTTCGGTAGCTATGAAGCTGACCGAGGGAAACCAAGAAAGGAAACACCAATGAGGACATCCAGAATCCGTATTGGCCTCAGCGCTGTTGTTGGCGCGTCCATGGCTGTCGCAGCCCTGGCGGGTTGCAGCAGCGATGGCGGGGCCACCAGCACCGATGAGTCAGCCTCCGACGACACCGCAACCAGTGAAGACGCTTCGGGGGACGAAGCTGAGACGGCCGGGGACACCGGAAACCTGAGCATCACGTTCCTTCCGAAGAACCTGGGCAATCCGTATTTTGATGCTTCCAGCCAGGGCGGTTTGGCCGCTGTTGAATCATTTGATGGCACCTTCGAAGAGGTCGGACCGGCCGAAGCCACCGCTGAATCACAGGTGAGCTACATCAACACGCTCACCCAGCAAGGCGTTGGTGCAATCGTTGTATCAGCAAATGACCGCGCGGCCATCTGTGACGCACTCATTGAGGCGAAGGATGCCGGTACTAAGGTCGTCACATTCGACTCAGATACGAACCCAGAGTGCCGCGACATCTTCGTGAGCCAGGCTGATGCCGAAGGCATTGCCAGGGCGCAGGTTGAGATCATCAGCGAACAGATCGACGGATCAGGGCAGATCGCCATTCTTTCAGCGTCCGCAAACGCGACGAACCAGAACGAGTGGATCGACTTGATGAAGAAAGAGCTAGAAGAGAATCACCCAGACATTGAACTGGTCGAAGTGGTTTACGGCGACGACGATGATCAGCTTTCCTTTGACAAGACAGCCGGTCTGCTGCAGACCTACCCGGAGCTGAAGGGTATTGTTTCCCCGACGACCGTTGGCATCGCAGCAGCGGCAAGGTACCTGTCAACATCTGATGCCAAAGGCAAAGTTGCTCTCACCGGCCTGGGAACACCGAACCAGATGCGTGAGTACGTCAAAGACGGGACTGTCACTGAGTTCGCTCTTTGGAACCCAGAGGAACTTGGATACCTCTCAGCGTTTGCTGCGAAAGCTCTGATCACAGGGGAAATCACTGGCGCAGAGGGCGACACCTTCGAAGCCGGCGATCTCGGTTCTTACACCGTTGGACCCGAGGGCCTGGTGGTGCTCGGCGACCCAACGCGTTTCAACGCTGACAACATCGACGATTTCGATTTCTAGATAGAAAACCGGTGGGCCGGTCGGTAGGTGACTGCCGGTCGGCCCCACCAAAAAAGGGTAAGGGATCAAGACATGACTGAGTTCGCCGACATCACGGATCAGCTTGCACTCCAGGAGATCGAGTTGCCATCCTGGGCGTTTGGTAACTCCGGTACGCGGTTCAAAGTGTTTGGAAGTCCCGGCACCCCGCGAACTATTGAAGAAAAACTTGCGGATGCCGCACAGGTCAACAAATACACGGGCCTAGCACCCATCGTGGCGCTGCACATACCTTGGGACAAAGTCGAAGATTACGGGGCTCTTCGCAGCTACGCTGAGGATCTGGGCATCCGCCTTGGGACCGTAAACTCGAACACGTTCCAGGCTGATATTTACAAATTTGGCTCGCTAACCTCGGCAGATCCCCAGGTTCGCCAGAAGGCGATTGACCATCACCTCGAATGCATCGAAATCATGGATCAGACCGGGTCACGGGACCTCAAGATCTGGTTAGCGGACGGGTCGAACTACCCCGGGCAGGCGAGCATCCGGGACCGGCAAGATCGTCTCTCAGAATCGTTGCACACGATTTATGGAGCGCTCGGAAAAGATCAGCGGATGGTCCTGGAATACAAGTTCTTTGAGCCCGCGTTCTATCACACCGACGTTCCCGACTGGGGCACCGCATACACGCAGGTCGCGGCGCTTGGAGACAGGGCGCTGGTCTGCCTGGACACGGGGCATCATGCGCCGGGCACGAACATCGAGTTCATAGTGATGCAGCTGCTGCGATTAGGGAAACTGGGCTCGTTTGATTTCAACTCACGTTTCTACGCAGATGACGACCTGATCGTCGGAGCGGCCGATCCTTTCCAGCTGTTCAGGATCATGAACGAGGTGATAGTGAACGGCGGGTATGGAGCCGACTCAAATGTCGCCTTCATGCTGGACCAGTGCCACAACATTGAAGACAAGATCCCCGGCCAGATACGCTCCGTTCTGAACGTCCAAGAGATGACCGCTAAAGCACTTCTTCTGGATCGCGACGCGCTAGCAAAAGCGGAGCTTGAAGGAGACGTCTTAGCGGGAAACACGATCTTGATGGACGCTTTCTACACTGATGTCAGGGCGGACCTGGCCGCCTGGCGTGAATCCCGCGGGCTGCCCGCAGACCCGATGAAAGCATTCCTGGACTCCGGATATCTAGCACAGATAGCCGAAGAGCGAATCGGTGGATCTCAAATGGGTTGGGGCGCGTGATGCAACGCTACTGCCTGGTTGGTCAGGTGGACCCAGGCAATCTGGAGGTTTATAAGGAGAGGCACGCGGAAGTGTGGCCGGAGCTTCTCCACGCATTGAAAGACGCCGGATGGAACAACTATTCGCTGTTTCTGCGCCCGAACGGTCAGCTTATCGGCTATGTAGAATCCGAAGATCTAGATGAAGCGCAAGCGCGTGTCGCCGCGACCGAAGTGAACGCCAAATGGCAAGCGGAAATGGCGAAGCTATTCGCTAGCGACGGCGCACCCGACGAAGCATGGGAGCGTGTTGAGCTGGTCTTCAATCTGGAGGATCAGCTGGCATTGAATTGACGTTTGCGATCGCAGCTAGTTGAGGGGGTCTCCTGGTGGGAGGCCCCCTCAACACCTGATTAATGCTGGAACGTCCCCATCAGCTCCCCGCGCGCGAGCGTGTGAAAAAGGGCGTTGAACGCGACGGCAGTTGGCGACGCGCTCTCATCCACTGGCAAAGACTCCACGTCCAAGGCGTGCACAGCAAAGTAGTAGCGGTGCGGGCGGTCGCCTTTCGGTGGGTAGGGGCCCATGTAGCGCGGTTCGGAGCCGTCGTTGCGAACGTGGAATGCGCCGTCAGGCAGGTCAGCATTCATGCCGCCAGCCCCCGTCGTTAGGCTGGTGACATCGGCGGGAATGTTCACTACGGTCCAGTGCCAAAATCCGGCGGGCGTGGGCGCATCTGGGTCGAAACAGTTCACCATGAAGCTCTTGGTTTCTGCGGGAAAGTCGTCCCACTGCAACATGGGTGAAAGGTCGTCGCCAAGTCCGGTGAAGACCTCTGGGATTGCTTCCCCGTCCACCAGGTCTGTCGACGTGATTTGGAAGGATGGTACAGGCGGAAGCATCTCGTAGGGTGCGGGGGCAAGTGGGCGTTCGGACAGATTCATGGCGTTTCCTCTCGCATGGTGGCCGTCACTTTCCACTGTAGGTGCTGCGCGCTGGTAAACCAAAGGACGCGCGCTACCGCTCCGAGTCGTCTTCTGAACTCAACACTTCTAGTAGCGGCGCGTAGTGATCCCGCAGGGCCTCTCGGTACCGGGGTAAGTCTCCGGCAAGTGCTGACCGACCCGCGTCACGAATACACGAGGGGGCTGCTGGGCTCTGTTCTTTCGATTGAAGCGGGCGCCGGAAGACTTCACCAAGTACCGGGCGTCGTGCCAAGCCCCCGAGATTTCCCTCCTGGAGATCGGTTTGCGCCGCGGTCCTCGAATCCAGACGTTGATCCAGAAGCCGTCCGCCAAATAGTTGATGTGGGTAACGGCCATTCTTTTACAACCTATATTTCAGAGCCGCACGGCTACCAGCAGATAGAGGTCGAGGCCGCTGAGGGAGAAGGGGTAAGAGCGTGAGCACCACACCGATAATCGAGTTGCGCGATGTTGACGTCACGTTCAAGACGCGCTCCGGCTCCCTCTTGAAACCAAATCTTGTCCATGCTGCCCGCGGCGTTAACTTGTCGCTGATGCAGGGCGAGACGATAGGCCTGGTGGGCGAGTCAGGTTCAGGCAAGTCGACCACCGCTAACGTGATGTGCGGTCTGCAGGAGCCAACCGGTGGTCGCGTTTTCTTCAAAGGGAACGAGGTCACGAAACGGACCGCGAAGGACCGCCGCCAGATCGGGCGGGTCGTCTCTGTCGTATTCTAAGATCCGGCGACTGCCTTGAACGCACGAATGTCGGTGGAAGATCAGCTTCTGGATCCGCTGGCCGTCCACAAGGTCGGCTCGAAGACTGAAAGGCTGCAAAGGGTTCGAGAACTGATCGACTTAGTTGGGTTGCCTAGTTCCGTATTGGGTGCCCTGCCGGGACAGCTTTCCGGTGGACAGCGCCAACGGGTGGCTATCGCGCGCGCACTGTCGTTGAAGCCAGACGCGATCATCGCCGATGAGCCCACTTCCGCACTTGATGTCTCCGTGAGGGCTCAAATACTGAACCTGCTCACAGATCTGAAGAACGACCTGGGTCTGGGCATGGTGTTCATTTCGCATGACATCCAAACGGTTCGATACGTTTCCGACACGATAATCGTCATGAATGCGGGCCAAATTGTTGAAGAGGGCCCTGCCACAGATGTCCTCAATGACCCAAAGCATCCCTACACGCGCACCCTGCTGGGTGCCGCGCCCACGTTGCTCAATCCAGTTCAGAGTTGAAAGAAAGGTCCACAATGTCACTTCGAGGTGTCATCCCGCCGGTCATCACTCCACTTAGGGAGGACGGCTCATTCTACGAAGAGTCCTTCATACAGAATGCTAAGCGAATGCTGGAAGCGGGCGTTCACGGCTTATTCGTCATGGGATCGTCAGGTGAGGTCGCGTTCAGCACCGATGAGCGGCGGAACGAGGTGACACAGGCGGCCCTTCAAGTGGCCGAAGGTCGGGTGCCGGTTCTGGTCGGCGTGATAGACACTCAGACGACCCGAGTA
>CAYFRL010000018.1:0-27892 GCA_964345595.1 uncultured Actinomyces sp. | reverse complement strand
CGTGATAGACACTCAGACGACCCGAGTAATTGAATTGGCGCGCCGAGCGGAAGAGCTTGGTGCAGACGGCGTTGTGGCAACCGCACCTTTCTACGCGCTGGGCGGCCCAGCGCAGGTGGAAAGACACTTCCGCCTGCTAGCGGATGCCATCGACATACCCGTGTGGGCGTACGACCTACCCGTCTCTGTCCATACAAAACTTGATCCGAATATGCTCGTAACACTTGGCGTTGACGGAGTTCTGGCCGGCGTAAAGGATTCTTCGGGTGACGACGTGTCTTTCCAGCGCCTCATCCTGAAAAACAGGGCCAATGGCAGTCCCTTGTCGCTGCTCACGGGGCACGAAGTTGTCGTGGACGGAGCGTACTTGGGCGGGGCAGATGGTTCCGTGCCCGGCCTTGCGAACGTAGACCCGGCCGGGTACGTGCGCATGTGGGATCTGGCGCAGGCTGGGGACTGGGAAGGGGGAAGGCGCGAACAGGACAGGCTCGCCCAGCTGATGGATATCACTTCCGTGGTTGCCGGGGTAACCGGGTTCGGTGCTGGTGTCGGCGCGTTCAAGACGGCTCTGCAACTTCTGGGCGGTATCTCTACGAACGTGATGCCTGAACCAGTACCAACACTGGATGGGGAGAACGTTCAGGCAATCGCGCAGGTCTTGCGTTCGTCCGGGATGCTTGATTAGTTAAAGCAATGGCCGACATCGTTGCGCTGGATATTGGGGGCACCAAGGTCTCCGGGGCGCTCATTTCCCTGGATGACGGCGGCTTTCCAGCCGTCGGTCCGGTGAGATCAATACCGACGGAGGCTCGCCGAGGCGGCGCAGACTTGCTTGCCCGAGTTGTCGAGTTGGCGCGGACGCTGGTGACTGATTCGGCTGAGAGTGTTGTGGCTGTTGGAATTGGCTCTGCTGGCGTGGTCGACCCTGAAACCGGAGAAATCTTGTCTGCAACCGATCTGATTCCCGGTTGGGCGGGCACCCCTCTTGGCAGGGCCGTCGGCGGCGCCGTCGGGTTGCCCGTCGCAGTGATCGGTGATGTGCAGGCACACGCCTTGGGGGAGAGGACAGTTGATCGTGTCTTGCCAGGCCTACCCGGGGGAGCCCATGCGCCGACCCGAGACCATGGCTCAGGTGGCGCTGGCGGCCGAGGCCGGGGGAGCCGCCGCAATCCGCTGTCAGGGACTGGCTGACATTGCAGCCATCAAAGGTCAAGTGGAAGTCCCGGTGATCGGCCTGTGGAAAGAGGGGCACGAAGGTGTCTTCATCACTCCGACGCTTCGTCATGCTCGGGCATGTTCCCTGGCCGGCGCCGACATTGTTGCTCTTGATGCGACCAGTCGGCCGCGCCCAGACGGCCTCACATATGCGGAAACCGTGGAAGCTTTGCTGAGCGAAGGCGTAACGGTTATGGCGGACTGCTCTTCCATTGAGGATGCGCGCATGGCAGCCAAAGCGGGCACGCAGATCCTTTCCACAACGCTGGCAGGTTACGCGGGTGACCGTCCAAAAACCGATGGCCCAGACCTGGAACTGCTCCGGCAGATGGTTAGCGAGTTCCCGGACATTCCCGTGATCTGTGAAGGCCGAGTCCATAGTCCGGAGCAAGCGGCCGCTGCGATCGCTGCTGGAGCCTGGTCTGTAGTTGTGGGCACCGCGATAACCCATCCGACCACCGTCACCGGCTGGTTCAAAGCCGCGATCGACGGTTAGCTAGCGGAGGTTCTAGCCCTAGTGGCTGTCCGGGGCCCACTCGACCTCGGCAACTCCGAACCAAACGGGCTCTTAACGTACGGGGCCCCGACCAATCAGTCGGAGCCCCGCATCAATCTAATCCCGCGCTACACGCCGCGCGCGTTTCTGCGCGCCAGTTCTCCGTCGGTGTAGTTCGCTTCAGGGACGCGGCCCTGCAACGGGACAATGCGCTCATGGATTGCGTCAAGAATCCATTCTTCTTGGGGGAAGAACAGACCTTCCAGCTCAGGGGCTGGGGTCACGTGGTTGCGCGCACCTACGACCACGACGGGCGCGTCCAGGTAGTCGAACGCTAGGTTTTGGACGGTGTTTGCCACTGTCTGCAAGAAGTTGCCGCGTTCAACGGCATCGGACGCTAGTACTAGTCGCCCCGTCTTCTTCACGGACTCGACGATCTTGTCGTAGTTGAGTGGTGTCACGAAGCGCAGGTCGATGACCTCTGCGCTCATGCCGTACTCTTCTTCCAGCTTCTTCGCGGCTTCCAGCGCAGGGTAGAGGGTCGCACCAATCGTCGCGATTGTGATGTCGGAACCCTCTTTCCTGACGGCTGGTTCACCCTCGGGTGTTTCGTAGTAACCCTCTGGCACGCCGCCCTCTTCAAACTGTTCACCAATGTCGTACAGTTTCTGGGATTCTAGGAAGATCACCGGGTCTGTGCCGGCCAGAGCCAGGTTCAGCATTCCCTTCGCGTCGGTTGGCGTGGCGGGGAAGTAAACTTTCAAACCGGGAATGTGGGCGACTAGCGCCGTCCAGTCCTGAGAGTGCTGCGCGCCGTACTTGTTGCCAACTGAGACGCGGACGACCAGTGGCATCTTGAGCTCACCTGCGGACATGGACTGCCACTTGGACGCCTGGTTGAAAATCTCATCACCCGCGCGTCCCAGGAAGTCCAGGTACATGAGTTCTACGACCGCTCGCCCACCGGAAAGGGCGTAGCCAACCCCGGCGCCGACGATACCCGCCTCGGAAATAGGTGAGTTGAAGAGGCGGCGGTAGGGGAGGAGCTCTGTGAGACCGCGGTAAACGGCGAACGCGCCACCCCAGTCGCGGTTCTCCTCGCCCCAAGAGGCCATGGTTGGGTCGATCGCGTAGCGGTGAACCATCGCCTCGAACAAGCCGTCCCGGAACTGGTACATCTTCAGTTTGGAGACCGGTTTACCGTTCTCGTCGGTCGTCTTCCGGACCTTCTTCGCGATGGCTTTCACGCGCGCGTTGTCTTCAACCGGCTCAAGAAGGGCGGGCTTTTCACCGTCACCAAAGGCCTCTACCTGCTGGTTTGAGAGCATCACCGACTCGATGTACTCGGCGTCAACGCGGGGGCATTCTTCGTCGTTTGTTGCCAGCCTCAGAACCTTGGTGAGGCGGGCATCGATCTCGTCCTGCATTTTTTGGACGTCTTCGGCCTTAAGAGCGCCGTTTTCGATCAGGTACGCTGCGTAGGCGTTTAGCGGGTCGATGTTCTGGAAGGCCTCAATCTCTTCGCGCGTGCGGTAAGAAGAAGCGTCGGAGGGGGAGTGCCCCGCGAAACGGTAGGTGATCGTGTCCATCAGGACCGGTCCCTTACCGGAAAGTAGAACTTCCTTTTTCCTGCGAGTGGCGTCCGCTACGGCCAGCGGGTTGAAGCCGTCAACGCGTTCTGCGTGCATGGCCTCGGGGTTAACGCCGGCGCCAACCCGTGCCAGCATCCCGTACCCCATTGTCTCGCCGTCTGTTTGGCCGCCCATTCCATAGAAGTTGTTGAAGAAGTTGTACATGATCGGCGGGTTGCCGCCGTCTTCTTCTGGCCACAGGTTCCGGTACTGATCCATTGCCGCCATCATCATGGACTCCCAGACGGGTCCCGTCCCCATGGACGCGTCACCGATGTTCGCAATGACAATGCCAGGCTGCTTGTTGATCCGCTTGTACAGGGCGGAGCCGGTTGCGATCGGGCCAGAGCCGCCCACAATCGCGTTGTTCGGCATGGACCCAAAAGGACTAAAGAAGGCGTGCATGGAGCCGCCCATTCCCCGGTTGAAGCCCGCTTTCCTCGCAAAGATCTCCGCCAGGGTGCCAAAGAGAATGAAGTTTTCGATCAGTTCTTCTTCGTTGTCGTAATCGATCTTCTTTGCGTATTCCAGGGTTTCCCCGCCCAGGAAGCTCTCCATGATCTGGTTGACTTTTTCTGTACCCAGCTTCCGTGCCGCGGAGTAAGACTTCGCCAGGATTTCCCCGTGTGAACGGTGCGAACCAAAGATGAAATCGTCAGCGTCCAACTCGGCGGCCTGACCAACGGCGGCGGCTTCTTGACCCATGGAAAGGTGGGCCGGGCCCAAGTGGTTGTACTCGATGCCGTTCCAGCCGCCCTGAGTTTTGATGGAGTTCAGCATGTTCTCAAACGTGCGGATCACCATCATGTCCCGCAGCATGTTCACCAGACCGTCCTTGCCGTAACGCTCTTTCTCAGCCTTCCAATCCGGCTGGTACGCGTTCACAGGAATTGGGGGAATGGTGATCTCGCTGGGTTTGCGGACCTGGTCGGGATTAATATCTAGTGCTTTAGCCATTTCTTCTTCTCTACCTCTTACCTATTTCTTTCCCGATTAGTCGCGGATCGCCCAAGCGGCTTCGCGGATACCTTCGGAGACTGTGGGGTGTGGGAATATGACTTGACGCAAGTCATCGACGGTGAACTCTGCTTCCAGAATCGCGGCGCTTCCCCAAATTGTTTCAGGAGCGTACGGACCAATCATGTGTATGCCCAGGATTATGCGCGTCTGCGCATCAGCTACCAGCTTGACTGCTCCCGGTGCTTTCACGCCGTTTTCGGCAATGAAGCGGCCGGACAGCAAGAGCGGTACCGTTGCTGTGATGACGTTGAAACCTTCTGCCTTTGCTGCAGCTTCGGTGCGCCCAACTCCGGCGGCCTCTGGAATAGAGTAGACGGCCCAAGGAACCATGTTGGGTCGGAACCGCTCGCCGGTCAAAGTCGCCTTCACGGGGTCGATGATGTGCGCGGCCGCGATGTCGCCCATCCGGTAGGCCGCGTGGGCCAACAGGCTGAGTCCTGTCACGTCGCCAACCGCCCAGACGTTCGGCAGGTTTGTCCGCATCGTTTCATCGACCTTTATCCCGCGCGGAGTGAGATCAAGGCCGGCGTTCTCGGCGCCCCAACCGGACAGCACAGGTCGGCGCCCAACGGCCATCAGGATGAGATCGGCTTCCGCCGCCTTTTCTTTGCCCTGTGGATCGGTGTAAACGACGGTTGAACCGTCGATCCGTTCGACTTTGCAACCCAGATGGAAGTCGACTCCTTGGATTCCCTTACGCAGCTTGGCAGCTACCTCGTCATCCATGAAAGGGACAATCTCCGGAAGCATCTCAATTACTTCGACCTTCGATCCAAAAGCTGCAAACAGTGACGCGAACTCGACACCGATGACCCCGCCGCCGATGACGGCCAAGCGTTTCGGAACCTCGCCCACTTCAAGGAGACCGGTAGAATCGACGACCGTCGGATTGTCAGCTGCGCCCGGGATGGGTGGCATGACGGGTTCTGAACCGGTCGCGATAATGACATGCTCCGCGGTTTTCTCTTCCCCGTTGATTTCCACAACGCCGGCCCGCACCAGGTTTGCGTGCGCTTTGACGACCTCCACACCGGCGCGCTTCTCGGCCTGACCAACCCCGCCGACCAGCGTCTTTACGACTTCTTCTTTCCAGCCCTGAACTTGCTTCCAGTCGTAGGAAACGTCCTTGGCGAACACGCCGTACGGCTCAGAATCGAGCGCGTGGCGGTAAAGCTTCGCGGAGTTCAGCAGCGATTTGGTGGGAATGCAGCCGACGTTGAGGCACGTGCCCCCAAGCGCTTCTTTCTCCGCCAGCAGCACCTTCTTCCCCGCGTGTCCCAGGCGTTCGGCAGCCAGGTACCCGCCGGGGCCGCCGCCGATGATTATGACGTCGTAATCAGTCATGCGTTTCCTCCCTAGCCCAGAACCGTGAGTTCGATGTTTGCGATTGCTGCAGAAAGGTCTTTCAGGAACCGCGCGCCATCAGCGCCGTCGTACGCTTGGTGATCCATCGTCAGCGACAACCAGACCCGATTTTCGATCCCAACGGTGCCGTCAGCGTTCTGCTTTGGCCGGGGAGTTATTGCACCGACGCCCAAGATGCTGACCTGCGGTTCGTTCAGGACGGGCGTGAACGCCTCAATGCCGAATGCGCCCAGGTTCGTCACCGTGAACGTGCCGCCGGACAAGAGCGCGGGGTCCAGGTCCCCATCGATCGCGCCGTAAGCGACCTGTTTTGACTGGTCAGAGAACTGACGCAGAGTCATGTTGTCTGCAAACCTGATCGTTGGAACCATGAGACCCCGTGGCGTGTCAACGGCGATTCCCAGGTGCACGGAATCAAACTCGCGAATCATACCGTCGCTCAGGTGCGCGTTCAAAGCAGGGTATCTGACCAGGGTCTTTACCACTGCGTAGCCAATTAGGTCGCCGATAGTCACCTTGTTCAAGCCCAGCTCTTCCGGCGCGTTCTTCAGCTTTGCGCGCATTGCCAGCAGGCCATCCGCGGGAGCCGTCGTGTCCAAGGTGAGCTGCGCCGAGTTTTGCAGCGAGCTCATCATGCGCTGCGCAATCACCTTTCGAACGCCCTTCATGGGCACGTCCGTGTAGGCGCCGGGGAAGCCGGGCGTCTCAGCCACGCGGGCAGGGACCGCGTCCTGTGGCTGAGCGGCCATCTCGGCGAGGTCAGCGCGGGTCACTCGTCCACCTATTCCCGAGCCGGTGTGGCCGGGCACGAACCCTTCTGCCGAGGCGCGGGCACCCCTGGTAAGTCCTGGTCCCGCTGCGGCGGCCGCTTCAACATCCCGCGCGATGACGCGTCCGTGCGGTCCCGACCCTTCCAGGCGGTCCGCAGCGATGCCCTGGCCGTGAGCCAGGTTCCGAGCGCGGGGGGACACGGGCGCGGTTTCATCGGTGGTCCGCACCGAAACGGCCTCTTCTGCGGGTTTCGCGGGCACAGCAGACGGTGCCTGTGTGGGCGCGGGTTCTTCAAGATCGGCGACGCTCGCCTCGTCCTTCGCTGGCGAAAGGAGAGATGGGTCGACTTCTTCACCCGCCTCGCCAATCACCGCGATTGGATCCTTGACGGGCACATCGTCGCCCTCTTCGGCAAGGAGTGCTAGCACCACACCGGAAACTCCCGCGGGAACCTCCATGCTGGACTTGTCGGTTTCGATTGCGCAGATCAGCGAGTTCTGATCGACGGTGTCGCCAACCGAAACTAGCCACTCACTGATCAAACTGGATTCCACGGTGTTGCCCAGCGCGGGCATAACCACGATTTCTGCCATTAGAGTTCCCTTTTATTTCACTTTCTCTATACGGTCTGCACGGTGAGCGCAGTACCTTCAAGCACTTCTTTCGATTCGGGTGTAAGTCCCTTATCGGTGATGATTCCCGCTAGATCGCTCATCTCCAGAACGTTCACGAAGCCCGCACGGCCGTACTTGGACGAATCGGCAACCAGCCAGACCTCTTCGGATTGGCGGGCCATGGCGGTGCTGACGGCTGCGCCCTGCGCGTACCTGGTGGTGATGCCGCGGTCGGCCGTGAACCCGTCGGTCCCCACAAACGCGATCCGCGCGTTGAACTTGTGCACCATGTCGAGCGCCGTCGGCCCAACCAAAGATTCTGTGTCCCGCAAGAACTCTCCACCGGTGAGTAGCACATCCAGTTCACGGTTCGCGCGGGCGTAGGTGAGCAGCAGCAGCGAGTTAGTCACGATCTGCACTCCGCGGCGGCCAGTCAGGTACTTGGCGATCAGTGCGGTCGTGGTCCCGGCTTCGATCATGATGCGGTCATCATCACGCACTTGGGCGGCCGCAGTCTGGGCGATGCGTTCCTTTTCTTGCTCGTTCACCTTTACGCGGTCAATGACGTTCAGCATGGAGGTTGGCTTCGCGCCGCCCCATGTGCGGGACAAAAGGCCCTGCTGTTCCAAAGTCTTGAGGTTCGCGCGAATCGTAACCTCTGAAACCCCCAGGTCGCGGGAGAGTGCGGTGACCGATAGAGTGCCGTCTCTACCCAAAAGATCGAGGATGTACTGCTCTCGATCCGTCCGTTCGCTCACCATCGATACTCCTTTACGATTCCTTTCGATTCTAGCCGTTATCGATAGGAAATCGCAAGAGATTCAAAAGAGCAGTTTGGTGACTGGTCGCAAACTTACGACCAGTCGGTGCTGTGGGCTCTAGGTACCGCCGCCGATTCGGCTTCCTCAACCTTTCAGTTGATGGCAGAGGCTTACATCGCGGCGAGAGTTAACATGCGGCTGAGCCTGTCAGCTGCTCATAGGCGCACAAGCCCGACTATGGAGGCTCTCATGTTCATTCTGTCAACGGTACTCATCACGCTTGCCCTGGTCTTTTACACGGTCGGGGTTTGGGCCGAACGTTTGCAGGGAGAACTGAAATGGTGGCAGGTAGGGGCCTTTGCCCTCGGGTTCGCAGCAGACGTGAGGGGAACGGTTCTGATGTCGGTCATTGCGGCCAGTGACGGCCCATCAGGACTTGAAGGAAACCCAGTTCTTGCCGAGCTAATGGCGGTCTCGGGCGCAGCGGCTTTGGCTCTTATGGGACTTCACCTGATTTGGGCACTGATTGTGATGATTCGAAATAGACCCGCCGAGAAAAGGGCGTTCCACAAGTTCGGCGCTGCCCTGTCCGGCATTGCGGGCCTTGGGCACATCCTGCTCACGGTGGCGCTAATCCTCCTGATGGTCCTGATCGGAAAACGACTGCGGGGCAACGCGCGTCCTCTGCTGACTTCTGGCCAGCAATAAGCACCTTTGGACGAGGGTAAGAAGATGGATTCCACCCGGGTTGATGGCTCCCCAACAAAGAGACAGTGGTGGTAGGTGTGCTGGCTGCAGGGCTAGGAATGATAGTCCTGGACGGCACTATTGTTGGAGTGGCTCTACCGGACATCATCCGAGACCTGGAAATGAGTCTCACCGACGCGGAATGGGTGAACAGCCTCTACGCCGTCATCGTTGGTGCCTTGCTATTGGGAACAGGTTCTCTGGCAGACAAGCTGGGCAGGAAGAACTTGTTCTTGGCGGGGATGATTATCTTCATTGCCGGATCGGTGCTTGCGGGCTTGGCTTCCACGACGGCGCTTCTGCTGGCAGCCCGCGCGGTGCAGGCCATTGGAGCGGCAGCCATCATGCCGTCAACACTGTCGACGGTGAATGCTATGTTTCGAGGCAAGTATCGGGCCATGGCTTTTGGAATTTGGGGAGCCGTGATTTCTGGCGCGGCTGCTACTGGTCCGCTGGCCGGTGGCGCACTTACTGAGTGGGCCTCATGGCGGTGGATATTCTTCGTGAACATTCCGGTAGGTATCGCTCTTGTTGCTGCCGCGGTGGCATGGGTCCCGGAGACGCGCGGCATAGCTCAACACGGATTTGACTAAATTGGTCTAGCGGTGTCGGCGATTGCGCTCGGCTCATTAGTTTTCGCGGTCATCGAAGGGCCGCATTTGGGCTGGTGGACCCCAAAGGCAGACCTGAACCTTTTTGGAACCACATGGGGCGTGGGTTCGTCAACATCGCCTGTACCGTGGGCGTTTGCTTTGGCTGCCCTGGGATTGGTCCTATTCCTGATCTGGGAAAGCACACGTGTGAGCACTGGAAGACCAGCCATTCTTGACCTGCGGCTGTTCAAACTCGCAACGTTCTCCTGGGGGAACCTGACAGCCGCGATGGTCGCCGTGGGGGAGTTCGCTCTCTTATTCGTCCTCCCTCTTTATTTGGTGAACGTACTCGCTCACAGCGTGATGGAGGCCGGGGTGATCCTGGCCGCGATGGCTTTGGGCGCTTTCTCTTCAGGAGCTCTGGCCAGGCATTTGGCCGCCCGCTTCGGTTCGCCAGGAACCGTGATCTTGGGCTTGCTTCTGGAGATGGTGGGGGTGCTCGCGTTGAGCGCCGTAGTCGGACCGAACACGGCCGGGTGGATTCTGACCTTGCCATTGGTCGTTTACGGCTTGGGTCTCGGTCTAGCATCTGCGCAACTCACGGGCACGGTTTTGCGGGATGTGCCTGTTGACCTATCGGGCCAGGGTTCTGCCACGCAGTCAATGTTCCGCCAGGTCGGTTCCGCGCTGGGGACCGCGTTCGCCGGGACGGCCTTGGCTGTATCTCTCGCAAGGACGCTTCCGTCCGCACTCGCCGACATTGGGACCATCGGGGAAGAGGCGGATCAACTTACACAGGTCACCCGCACTTCAGCAGGCTCGAACATTTTGCACCTGCGAGCCGACGGCGGGGCAGCCGCCAAAAAAATCGTCACTGCTCTCACCACCGGGTTCGCTGATGGTGTTCGGGCGGCGATGCTTACATCGGCCGGTTTTCTGTTCATTGGATTGATCGGCTCCGTCATTGTTTGGAGGGTTGCAGCCCGCGGCGCGGTAGGCCGCTAGGCGGGTGGGTTAGCGCTCCGACGGGTAGAGGTACCGACTGGTCGCAAATTTGCGACCAGTCGGTGCGCCCCCTTACCGTTTGGCGAGCTTCTGGCAGGCTTGCTTCTGCTGCTAGCCCCTAACCTTGGCGGCTAACGCCCGACTGGCGCCCGGTCGCTGCTCCCGGAAACGAAAAGGCCGCCCCCCACGCGGGGAGCGGCCTTCTAGAAAGAAACTATTTCGCTTCAGCCAGCAGCACTTTTTCGGCTGCCCGCGTCCACGTGCCGTCAATCATCTCAGATGCTACGACGGGCATAACTTTGGCGATGTCATCCAGCTTCACAACGCCCAGGTCGTGCAGCTGCGGGTAGACCAGGATCTTGCCACCGGAAGTGCGGTTCTCCACCATCTGCAGCGCCTCGGGCACCCCTGCCAGGCCTGTGATCGCCCAGAGGGAAACGTTGGTGTCAATGAGACCGGCTTCAAGCTTCTTCTTGATGGACACCATGTCGGAGATGCGTGACCCGGAGGTTCCGGACAGGTAGACGCCGTCCCCAACGATTTTGTCCGTGTCCAATTCGACAGCTTGGCCCGCGGGGATCCCCGCGAACGCGTTCACTATGGCACCGGGCGCCGCCATGTCCACGGCTTGGCTGACCAGGGCGGGGACCGGCACCATTACGGTGACGTAACTGTAATCCTCCCCGACCGGTTCGGAGTTTGAGTTCACGATCTTCAGGGGCACAGCGTGCTCGATTGCAACGGGCGCGGCCACTTCTTCTAGGCGGGCCAGGCGGGCGTCGTCTACGTCGATTCCAACGATTGAGAGGTCGGGTGTTCCGGACACTGCCCCCAGAACGACGTGCATGAGACCCATCGGGCCGGCTGCGCCAATAACGGCCTGCTTGTCTGCCGGGCGCAGGGCCGGGGTGGCGGGGATGCGCGCGTATCCTTCGGCAGCGGAAGTGCCGCGGGTTCCCGTGTATCGGATAAGGTCGTAGTGAACGCGGCCAACGTCGATCATGGTTTTGCGGTCGACAGACCCGCCGCCCAGGACTATGTCCAAGATGCCCTTGGCTGGCAGCATTCCTTCCAGCTTCTCGATTGTATCGCCGGAGGTACCGAAGTAGATGATGTCGTTGAACTTCTTGTCTTGAACTTCATCCAGTTCCGCTCTGGTCGCCCCTGGGTATTCAGCGCCTACCACGGTTATACCGGCCGGGGCAGAGGCCAAGACGAGCTCTTCCACGCCGTCAATTTCGTGGCCTTCGTCCACTACGATCAGTAGCTGGCCACCTTCCAGCAGGTTTTGGCGTTCGGTCCATTCGTAGGAGGCTTCCACGGTCGCCCACGGCTCAATCAAGCCGACCTGCGAAGCCGCAGGACCATCGGTGACGGGAATCAGGAACGACTCACCGCTTTCGGGGTCAATGATTACCCGCTCATCCACCAGCGTGTATTCCTGTAGCGCGCCATCCAGGTTGTATCCAAAAGCAGCGTTGGACCGCGCGGTGGGCAGGTGCCGGTAGTCGGCCTGGATCAAGAAGCGTTCGCCGACCTTGAAATCCTTCACCTCATCGCCGACTTTCACGACAACGGCGACCGGTTCGTGCCCGGGAACAACCGGTAGGTCACCCGGCTGATAGGTGGGAATCTCGGCTAACTCTTCGGCTGTCAGGCCGCCCACAATCTCCGATTTTCTGGGGTGAGAATCAAAGGCGTTGATTAGTTTGATGTCCGAAAAGCAGATGCCGCAGGCTTCAACTTTCAACAGGATTTGGCGCGGACCCACCTGGTACATGGGCTTTGCTGGGTTAACCACGGCCTCTTTCACGCCCACGAACTGCAGTGCGTGCTGGGTTTCTGGAATCTGAATTGTCATGACTTGTCCTTGTCTAGTTCAGCATGTTTTGGCCGCCGGTCACCGGTACGGCTTGGCCTGTTTCGTAGTCTTGATCGACGATATAGTAGATGGCTTTCGCCAGGTCGGCTGGCATACAGCCGCGGTTCATCGGCACTTTTGCCTCGTAGAAAGAACGGACTTCCTCGATGGTTGTCGCGCCAGGGACTTTGCCTGCTTCCAGGTATTGGACGAACAGCCCGCGTTCCGGGTCCATCCAAAGGGGCCCGTCCAAATAGTTCCCAGGGCAAATCGCGTTCACCTTTATACCGTTTTCAACTAGTTCCAAAGCGAAGGATTGAGTCAGACCTATCCCTCCGAACTTGGATCCGGCGTAGGCAAAGTTCCGCTTGGAACCTTCCAAACCTGACTTTGAGTTGATCTCTATGATGTCGAACCATGCCTGGGGCCGGACTCGGTTTTGTACGGCCATGATGGGCGCCGCCGCTTGCACGCACAGGAAGTACCCGCGGTAGTTCACGGCAGTGACCAGGTCAAACTCTTCGACGGGCTGGTCCATTACTGACCCGGCGCGCAGCACCCCGGCGTTTGAAATAAACAGATCTACACCGCCAAAGACACGGCACACCTCAAGCATGAAGTCCTTGGTGGAGCGGTCATCGGACACGTTCACCGCCAGCGCGACTGCACGGTCGGCGCCAAACAGCAGGTTCATCGCAGCCGCCTGCTCAGCCGCGCCCGCCAGGTTCATGTCGGCTAGCACTAGTTGAGCGCCCTCGGTGATTAGTTCTTGGGCGATGCCAAGACCAAATCCTTGCGCGGCGCCCGTCACTACAACGACTTTCCCATCGAGTCGGCCCGAGTTCTCCCCGGCGGATATGGACCGCCGGTACGCCTCGGCTTCCCAATTTTCGATGAAGGTCCGTTCCGCCGCATTCATCACCTTGACGGAGCCCAGCCGGTTCGCGTCGCGGGCGACCCGCAGAGCATCCACGTACGTACCGAGTGCAATCGTTGCTGCCGCGAGGTCTTTACCTGCGCCCAACGCGACCAGTCCTGGCACAACAACGATGATTGGGTCTCGACCGTGCCGTTCGCGGTAGTCGGCGACGGCGCTTTCGGTAACCGCGACCAGGTCGCCTTCGGCGGCGTCTTCTTCCGAAACGTTCAGCACCAGGGGGTACGAGGCCGCATAGACAATCTGGTCGGGGATCAGTGGGCCACCGGTCGCCAGGGCCTCGCCAGCAGGGGAGGCCGTCACGGATCGGACCAGGTCAGAATTGTCCGAGGTGACCACGGCGAGCGCCTCATCTGATCCGAGCAGCGCGCGAAGCGCCGGGGAAACCTCGGTGAGAACGCGGCGGAGCGTCGCCTCGTTAGGCGCGGGCACCTCCGGCAGTGCGGTGGCGTCCAGCGCCTGCTTGATTGCGCCTTCGAGCCGGTTACTTAGCCGGTCAATGTCCGCTGCCGTTTCGCCCGCGATGATGATGCCGTGGTTTTCTAGCAGGATGATGCCGGGTGTTTTGCTAGTTCGCTGGCGGTAGTCTTCAACCACCTGGTAGACGCGGCGGGCCAGCGGGACGCCGGGGTCCGTGTAGGGGACCAGGACCGCGTCGTCGCCCAGCAGCTCTTCGGTCAGTTTCGCCGCGTCCTCGTTGCAAGTGACGGCATTTGCAACCAGCGGGTGCGTATGCAGGACCAGCTTGTCAGGCAAGAGGGCGTGGAAAAGAATCTCCACACTTGGGCGCCGGCCTGTGTCTTTCACCAGGGCCTTAGCGGCCGCGGCGCGGACCGGATCGCCTTCGACTTCTTCTTCGCTGTGCAGCGCTTCCAGCAGCACATCAATGCGCAGGGGAACCAGGTCTTCAGCCCGCAGCGTTGCTAGAGGCACGCCAGAAGGCTTTATGTAGAGGACGCCGTCCTCTTTCACCGACGCGTTTCCGCCGCCAGCGCGGGAGTATTCCAGGTTCGCGCCGTAGCGGTTAGCTACCTCGATCAGTTCTTCTACAGGTAGTTGTCCCACGAGTTTAGGCCTCCTGCCCAGCAATGATTTGCGCTCCGAGCGCCGCCAGCTCTTCTTGACGGGCCTTCGCATCGCCCCCGACAATGTTGCCTTCAGCGTCGACGTAGCCTGGTTTGCCTTCTGCGACCAGCGCTTGGTGCGCAGCGATTACGCAAGTCGAGTCGAAGAAGACTTTCCGGGCGTAGTCCGACATTGGGCCGTCCACACAGGCTGGATCTAAAGGTATCTGTTCCGGGGTGTTGTGTTCGGTGCCGGCAATCACCAGCAAGCCCGCGTCCGAATACGCCTTAACGTACTCGTCGACGCACGCCGCAGTGTTTCGGATCGGAATGAGCTCGGCCATGTGGATGCCGCGCTCAAGTAGCCGCTGGGCAAGTTCAGGCGCCGGGTCCTCGAACGGGCAGATCGGACTGGTCCCGTCTGCAAGAGTCGGGTAAACGGGTATGCCGTCCATTGCCAGGACGTACTCGTACGCTTCGTCGAAGCTAAGTGGAACTTCCGGGGCGAACCCGGGGGTCCCGGTCTTTAGTAGCCGGGATCGAATTTCACCTTGCAGCGCGCCCGCATCGTCCAGGTCGGCTGCCGGGGCCACGCCGCCGTACAGTTTCGTGAGGACTTCGATCTGCTGCTCGCGCGGAAGTGCGCTGACCGCCTCTTGGAACGCGCCGGCAATGTGGCGTTCTTGCAGGGAAACCCATTCGACCGGGACCCCACCTTTTTCGGCTACCGCTTCAGCGATTGTTTCCGGGGTGAGACCGGTGTCAAAACCGTTTTCCTCGCACCAATTGGCCAGCTGATTCACCATCGCTGCGGCCCGCTCATCGTTGCCGGCCCGGATCTTCTTGGCAATTTCTTCTGCGCGAGGCGACTTCGCTTTGAACGGAGCGATCCCCTTGCCGCACAGGTACATGCGTCCCGGGTTTGACGGGTCGTTGATCCGGACGCCTTCCTTTTCCAGTTCAGGAATCAAGGTGATGAACTCGAGGCCGTACAGGGGAGTGATCCCGGCGTCGGACGCGGCGTCTCGGAAGCGTTCGTAGACCGTTTGATCGTAGAAGTTTGAAATACCGATCGCGGCAACGTTCTGATCTTTGCCGGCCTGGATCGCCTCGTCCACCGTCTTGTAGGCGGAGAAGTTCGGGGGGAAATGGACGTGTGTGTTTACCACGGGTGTGTTGGTCATGATTCCTGGTTCTCTTTGTAAAGTTCGGTATCAACGTTGAAGGCTTTGACGACGCGGGCGAGTTCCTCATCGCTCAGCCCGGTGGAGGGGCTGCCGAGCGACAGGTTCATAAACTCGTACATCGCGCCAGTTTCGGCGTACTCGATGCGGTCCGAGGCGCGCAGGGGCGACGTGTCCGAACGTGCCATGACGCCATGCTTTTGCCACATCACAATCTGGTATTTGCGCAGGTGCTCCACGTTCGCGCGCATCAGCTCATCCGAGCCGGGGATCATGAACGGCAGGTAGCCGATCCCCTCTCGCAGCTGAACGATCGTTTCTGGTTCCCAGCGCAGGACCGCGCGGTTCAAAGCTTCGTTCGAGGCGTATTTGTCGATGTGCGAGAGCATCACTAGTTTTGGCGGCTGGGCGTGGATCACCGCGTGGAACGGCAGGTTCCTTTCAGCGATCTGGTCTTGGTGGACGGCCAGGTGAGAGTTGAACTCTGACGTGGGAACGTCAAAGTTTCCCGACTTGCGGTAATGCAGGGTAGCGGTATCGCCGCCTTCGTGCACAACGACCGCGCCCAAGTTCCTGCCCGGGTCATGTGCCAGGTCCCGAAGCCGGGTGCCCGAGCCGGTGACCAATACCGTGTATCCGGCCAACGCTGGTGAGTGGTAGGGGAGTTCGATTTCTCGCGTGTGCGGGAAGTAGCTGGGCAGATCTACCTCCCAGTTGAAGGCTGCCGAGATGTTCCCGGCACCGGCTTCCACCGCGCCGATATCGTTTAGGCGGCGCCCGGCGGAGCTGAAGCCCTCTAGCACCTCTTCAATGTTCTCCGGATATGAAGCTGTTCCCATCGGGGTTTCCTAACTGTTAGTGTCGGGTGCGCTGCGGAAAGCGCGGCGGTTCGCTTCGTCCCACTTTTCGGCGGGGATGTCGTAAACGCCGGGCCGGTATTCTTTCAGGTCAACTGAGTTTCGGGAGACTTCACGCAGCGCGCTCAGGTCGCCGTCAATGTGTCCGCAAGCGCGGGCTTGAACCAGCAGGTTGCCAAGGGCCGTGCCTTCGGTCGGGCCGGCAATGACGGGAAGTCCCGTAGCTTCTGCGGTGAGCTGGCAGAGCTGCCCGTTCTTCGAACCGCCGCCAACAATGTGCACTGCTTCGACCTTTCGACCCGCGAGCCGCTGCTCCGTGTCAATCGCATTTCGGTATGCCAGGGCAAGAGAATCCATGATGCAGCGGGTGATCGCGACGGGGTTGTTCTCCAAATGCTGGCCGGTCTCCGACGCGATTTCAATCAGCCGGGCTGGCATATCCCCGGGCGGGAACAGGCGCTCATCATTGATGTTCACCACGACGCCCAGCGCTGGCAGTTTCTCGGCCAGCTGGAACTGCTCATTCAGGTCCATTTCTTGGCCGCGCTCAGCCCAGATCCGTCTGCATTCGTTGTGTACCCAAAGCCCCATGATGTTCTGCAAGTAGCGGACGGTCCCGTCTGCGCCGAGTTCATTGGTGAAGTTCGCCCGCTCAGAATCGGCCGTGAGGACCGGACTATCAAGTTCTAGGCCGACCAGAGACCAGGTGCCCGAAGAAATGAAGGCGAAGTTCGAGTTGCGAGCCGGCACTGAAACAACCGCGCTGGCCGTGTCGTGCGAAGGTACCGCGACGACTTTAATCGGCTGCTCGAGCAGCCCCGGCAGCGTCTCTCCAACAATCGTTCCGGGTTCGACCAGGCGTGGTAGCACCTTCGCGGCGGGAACGCCGTATGTTTCTTCCAAGTGATCCGTCAGCTTCTTCGACCATTGCCGCGCGATCGGGTCCAGCATTCCCGAGGTCGAGGCGATGGTCACCTCAGCGTTCTTCTCACCAGAAAGCCAAAACGTTAATAGGTCGGGGGTGAACAGGATCGTCTCCGTCTTGTCCCACCCGTCTTTGTCTTTGTCCGCGGCGAACTGGAAAATAGTGTTGAACGGTTGCACTTGCAGGCCAGAGGTTCCATATAGTTCTTCGGCGGGCATATTCGTGAAGAACTCTTCAATGGTTTGTGCCGTGCGATCATCGCGGTAATGGAACGGCTCTTCAAGAAGCTGATCGTCCTTGCCTAAGCGTCCATAGTCGACACCCCAGGTGTCCACGCCCACAGATTCCAGTCGCCCGCCGGAAAGCTCTTGCGCCTTCTGCAGGCCAGCAACCACTGAGTCGAAAAGGTGCTTGGAGTCCCAGTGGATTCCGTCATCGTGCTCAACCGGTCCGTTCTTGAACCGGGCGGTCTCTTCCAGGGTCATTTTGCCGTTTTCCAGTCGGCCAAGGATCACGCGGCCGCTTGAGGCCCCTAAATCAGCCGCTGCAAAGAAGTAAGGGCCCTCGGGTTGCGGCTCAGGCAGTGAGTCGTGGTCGGTCATTCGGTCTTCGCTTCCTCGCGCTGATTGATTGGCAGTCGCTCACGTCCCTGCTTCAATTCGTAAGGTAACTGAACCGAAATCAAAACAGGATCGAAAGCTAGTTACGGCAATATCGTATCAGTTTCCGGGATGGATACAACCCCTAGACCTCGAAAGAAATCTTCTTCTTGCCCTTGCTTCGGGGCGGTACAGCCGAAAAACCCCGGACAGCTCTTTCTTGCGGCTGACCGGGGTTTCGATTAGTTACGAGTTCGTCTGGAGTGGCATGGTCTAGGACGCAGGAACCGGTATCTGGTCGGCTATGTCTGTGAAGATACCCGTGCACCCCCAGTTGAACAGCTGGTTCGCTCGGGCTGGCGAGTTCACTGTCCAGACGTTGATGCCCAGACCGCTTTTCGCAGCCAGATCAACGACGTGCTGGGTGACGCTTATGTCTTCCAGATGCAGGTAACTGGCTCCGCACATCTGGGCAATCGTGAACCAGTCTTCGCTCAGGTTTCCGCGATTAAATATAGGCGCCGTGACGTACTGGGGTGCTATTTCGTGGAATTTCCGGAGCTGCAGTTGAGAGAATGAGGAAACGATTAGGTTTCGGTCAGGTGAGAGCCGTTCGAGTTCCCTGGCTACCGTCTCCACTAACTGGTTTGCACCTTTTTCTCCTGCTAGGTGCGGTTTGATCTCCAGGTTTAGATCAATCTGGCGTTCGTTGCAGAAGTCGATCAACTGGGGCAGTGTGGGCAGTCGGCATTCGCTGAACGCCGGTGAAAACCACGAGCCAGCATCCACTTGGGGTAGTTCTTCTGCACCGATGTTGTACATCGAGCCGGTCCGGTTAGTTGTGCGGTCCAGGTCCGTGTCGTGGAGGATTACGGGTGTTCCGTCGCCCAGGATATCGACGTCGGTTTCCAACCAGTTGATGCCAGCGTCTGCTGCTAGTTCGAATGCGGCCATCGTGTTTTCGGGTGCCTGCCGGTTGAGGCCCCGGTGCGAGATGACCATCTTCTTATTGGACAGGACTGTCATGTTGTTGCCTTTCCGAAAAGGAAGTGGTGGCCCGCGGCTCTGATGACTTCAAGTCGCCGCGGGCCACCACTTTGGCCGAGTTACTCTAGGACTGACTTCAAGTCGCGATCGTAGAGGCCTTGCAGTTCACCTTCGAGGGATTCCATTGTCGCTGGAATGTCCGCGTCGTTGGTGAGGATGCTGACCAGCGCCTTTCCAATGGCAAGGTCGCCGCCAGGCAGGAACACGCGAGCGAACGCCTGTGGGCGGGCACGTTCAAGCTGGTCCACCGCAACCTCAAGCAAAGGAGTCTGCTCGTACACAGCCGTCATGTCCGCATCCTTTTGGACGGGTAGGTACCCGGTGAACTCGGAGAAGCGCGCTGTGTTTTCCGGGTTCGTCAAGTATGCAGCGAACATTGCCGCTGCCTTTTGGCGTTCAGGGCTTGCCTTGGAGGCAATTGCGATTCCAGCTCCGCCCGTGGGCACAACTTTGTCGGTGTCGGCTGGGCCGGTGGGCAGGAACGCCACCCCGACATCAAACGTGGCAGCTTCTAGAACACCGCCAAGCGTCCCGGTTGATCCGACGATCTGGCTGACGGCCCCCGCACCAAAGTCGGTTGGGGGATCGTTACTGAGGACGCCGGCCCACCCGTCGTTGACTGAGGCTTGAGCGAATTCCAGAGCCTCTTTCGTGTTCTCATCGGTGAGTGTTGAGAAGTCCCACCCGTCTGACCAGGTGCCGCCGTAGCTCCACACCAGGTTCGACATGGTCCAGGCCGGGTAGTAGTTCTCGGCCGGGTAGCCGAAGGCCATGGTAGACGGATCGGTCTCGTGCAGTTTCATTGAGAATTCGCGAGCTTCTTCCCATGTCTTCGGACCTTCGCCCGGCAGACCGGCTGCCGCGTAGTGGTCCTTGTTGAAGAAGTAGATTGGCGTGGAACGCGCGTACGGCACGGCGTAGTGCTGACCTTCGTAAAGGTAGTCCTCGTAAAGCGCGTCATGGTAACCGTCGGTTGAAAGGTCAGCGGATTTGAAGATCTCATCAACCGGGGCGATGGAGTCGGACAGGAAAGCTTGGAACCAGGTCGCGTCGGACAGAACTACCAGGTCTCCCATGTCTCCGGAGATCTGCGCGGTTTGGAATTTCTGAGCTACCTCCGGGTAGCTTGCCCCGGCTGTCACGATGTTGACTTTGATGCCGGTTTCCTTTTCGAAATCGGCGGCCATTTCGTTCTCTAGCTTGATGGAGCCACCTGGGTGGTTCGACCAGAACGCAATTTCGTCTGCCGGTTCCACATCAGAGTAATCCGCTGTGTCAGCGCCCTTGTCGTCACTTGCGGGTTCGTCACTGTTAGATACTGTCGGGCCGCAGGCACCAAGTGCCAGCGCGGCTGTTACCCCGCCAGCAACTGCTGCCAGGCGGGTGAATTTACTGCTTCTCATAATTTACCTTTCTCTGTTATTCCTCCGGTCCGTTCGGAGCCGGTGTGGTGAGTTCAGTTGGTACTTATTTGACTGCGCCTTGGGTAAGGCCAGAGACAATGTGGCGTTGTAGCGCCGCGAACAGGATCAGAACGGGTGTGATTACCAGGACCGCACCGGCCATGAGAACGCCGTAGGCACCCGTCTTTGATTCGATGGACTGCAGCAGGTTCAAACCAACCGGCAGGGTCATCGCGGTTGGCGTATCCGTGATGACCAGCGGCCATAGGAACGCGTTCCATTCGGAAACGATCGTTACCAGCGCAACCGTGGCAATCGTTGGGATGCTGACCGGCACGACTATTCCCCACAGCCTGCGCCAGGGTCCGGCGCCGTCAAGTTCGGCGGCCTCAAGCAATTCGAGTGGCAAGGTTTTGTAATGTTGGCGCAGCAGGAAGGTGCCAAAAGCGGTTCCGAGCGTTGGCAGAATGATGCCCCACAGTGTGTTGCGCCCGCCCAGGGTAGCTATCGTGATGTAGTTCGGGATCATTGCCGCTTCGGGCGGGACCATTAGCGCGACCAGTATGCCCAGGAAGATGATGTTTCGCCCTGGGATGGTTACGAACACCAGTGCGTAAGCGGTGGTGACTGCTAGGAAGACCTTAATGGTCGAACCCACAACCGTTACGATTACGGAGTTCATGAAGACGCGCGCCAGCGGAACCCTGTCCGCGACCTCTACATAGTTGTTGAGGGTCGGCTCGTTTGGAAACAGACTGGGAGTCACCGTGACAATCTCTGAAGGTGGTTTGAATGAGGAAACAACCATCCAAAGTAGGGGTAGCGCGATTATCAGGAGTGCGATGATCATCGGCACGTAGCCGGCAAAAAGTGTTGCGACGACATTTTCTCTAGAGAAAGCCTTAGACCAGTCTTCTCTTCGAACACTGCGCCGTTCCGCCGCTTTGAGTTTGGATTTTGTGCTCACGCGTAGTGCACCTTTCTCTCTACGTAACGCAGTTGCACTGCGGTGATCAGGAACAGTGTCAAGAAGAGCACCACCGAAACGGCAGCTGCATAGCCAGCCCTTTGGTACGCGCCGAACGACTGTAGATAGATTTCAAAAATGATTGTGTTGGTGCCGTTTCCAGTCGGAGTCATAATCCGCAGGATGTCGAAGGCCTGCATCGAGTTCAGCGTTGTGGAAATGAGCAGGAAGAACACCGTGGGGCTGAGCAGCGGGAACACGACTGAGAAGAACCGTCGTACCGGCCCCGCCCCGTCGATCTGTGATGCCTCGATAAGTTCTTGCGGGATGGACTGCAGCCCAGCGATGAAGATGACTGCGGCGTAGCCCAAGTTCTTCCACACATAGACCAGGATGACCATGAGCAGCGACATGTTGGGATCCAGGAACCACTCCGGGGAGCGCTGCCCGAAGTACTCGAACACGTAGCGCAGTATCCCTAGCCGCGGGTCGAATATGAAGTTCCAAATGAGCCCGACCCCAACGCCCGACAGGACATACGGGGAGAACAGGGCCGTTCGGACCAGCGTGCGGCCAGGGAGACGCTGGTTCAGCACAAGTGCCATCAGGAGACCCAGAACCATGGAGCCGAGCACCGTTACTACGGTGAAAATGATGGTGACCCGCCAGACTTCGAGGCCTTGGGGAGACGTGAAGAACTCCTTGTAGTTCGCCATGCCAACGGATCGGGCAGTCGTGGAACCCACCCTCCAATCAAGCGTCGAATAGTAGAGGTTCATGATGAGCGGGTAGTAGATGAACGCCAAGATCAGCGCTATGTTCGGTCCCGCAAAGATAACGAACCAGAAATAGTTTCTGGACCGGTTTATTCTGCGCCCACGTGCCCCTTCGGACGTGGACTGCATCCGCGCTGTTTGCCTGGCATCATCGTCCAGGTCTGTGCTTTCGCGAGGCTCGCGCACCTCGCTTTGCGACTCAGTACTCGCTGTTTTCATATGTTTTCTCCATTGTGTGACTTGCTCCCGACTGCCCTGAATCGGTGCTCGTGGGTGGGCCGGCGCTCGCGCCTGGATAGGACTTCCGATATCAAAGGAACCTCTTGATCATTCCGTCAAGCAATGCATCTGCGGCCTCAGCCAGGCGCGACCCGATCGAGTCGATCCTGCGCAATATTTCCCGTTTCTTGAGGGTGTCCATGGTGAGTTCTTCGGCAAAGACGCGTTCCAGCCCATCCTGGTACCTTCGCCTCAATTGCCGCGCCTGGTAGCGCGCTGAGATGCAGTGTTCTCTGGATCTGGTGTTGTCGCGGGAGATGACCGCGGCTTTCAGCTCTCTCAACGCGATCTCAGCGGGAGCCAGAGCGTCGCGCGACCAAAGCCCCGTGGGGACGTCCCATTTGGCCATTTCTCTGACCATGTCACGCAGGTTGTCCGTCACGTCATCAATGTAACGGGACGCCCTGAACAGGTCTTCGCGTTCCAGCGGGACGGTGACCGCGGTGTCGATTCGCTCCACCAGGTTCGCGCGCGCGTCGTCGCCCTCGTGCTCGATACTTCGCATCGGGCGGCGCGATCTCTGCGCGTCTGCTTCGCGAGAGCACACCATATTTGCAAGTTCTGTTGCCTCGTACGCGACCTCTATTTGTTGGACGAGGATGTCTTTGATGTTCCCGCCTTCGCCTCGTCCCCCTCTCAGCGGACGCAGCAAACGGAAGACGCCCGGATTGCTTTTGTTTGCGCTCACGTGTATTCCTCCTTTCTGGAATTGAAGAATGGCCGGAGCAGGCGATCTCGTGACACTAGGCCCACCCCGCCATCGATAGAACTGCCATCCCCCCGTACGCTGCCAGTCCTGCGAAAGGAAGGGTCCACAGCCACGCGATTCCCACGCGACGCATACCCTTCCAATAGACCGCCTTGCGTGACCGGGCTAAACCGACGCCAAGCAGCGCTCCTGTCAGAGACTGAGTCATTGACAGCGGGACCCCGACAGATGCACCTCCGATCACCGTGAGCGCCGTGCAGGTCTCCGTCCAAACCAGCCCAACCGGGGAAACAGCGGTGATGCCGTGACGAATGAAGCGTCCCGCGCTGCGAAGCCCCGAGAACACTCCGACCATGAAAACAGTTGAAGCAGCGAGCAGGAAACCAAACTGATGCGCCGACTGCTCGACACTACTGTGCAAGATCAGGGCAAGAGCGAAGAGAACCTTTTGTCCGTCGTTCACCGCGTAGGCAATAACCAGGGCGGGATAGGTAATGGCGCGGTAAATGCGCAGCATCTGGTGAGGAGTAACATTCTTCGGAGCCCGCAAAGGAACGAACATCAGCAGGTATCCGGCGCCGGCCGCCACAAGCGGGGCTAGCATGCCCAGCAGCACAACCCGAAGCAACAGAGGCTTGTCCACCGCAGCCCCCAGGAACAGGGTCGCTCCCGTCAGTGAACCCACCAAAGCAAGGGTGATAGAGGTTGGAATACCAGCGAGTTGAGACATGAGCAGGGTAACAAGAACAGCCGCGATGACCACCACGGCTTCACCTTGGCGTTCGGGTGAGAATCCCATCATGTCCTGCAGGGATCGGGCGACCCGATCAAACCCAAAGAACGGCACCAGCGGCATCGCGACCCACAAAGATAGCAGCGGGACCCACCAGCGGTTCCGTACCGTCTGAAGAGGCAGAGACACCAGGGGGCCACCGTCATTGCGGCCATTGAGAAAGATAAAGATTACGCCAAGGGCGACGAGCAAAACTGACATCAGTCCCCCTTAAAGTCTCTTCAGTCCGCTCTCAATCACTATCTCTCCGACTAACCCTCGGTGATTTGAAATTACTGTCGCGGTCCCTATGACTGAGCCGATCTTTTTTGGCGGCGCAGTCGGAATGTACTTGGTCATTATATGGGGACCTTAGACCGATCTCTCTAGGGGCCGGAGCGCGCCCCTAGCCACAGGGACGCCCTTCAGCAGAGCGCAAACACCGCTGCCGCCTGTTCGGTGTCTGGACTTTTCGTTGCAGCAGCAAGGAAAACGCTGGATTGTGAGCCGCTGTTGGCACGGCGGGGGACTCTGCCAGGAGTTCACCGTTTTCTCCGAGCAAGGCCGGACGGACATGGCCCGGTCATGTCCGCTCACGCTACCACCTGCGACCGGTGACCAAAACGTCTAGATCAGTGTTAACACGCCGTCCAAGCGGTGAGCGGCGAACAGCTTAGTTTGCATTTGTCATGTGACAAGCTGACCTATTTGCAGTTGGGTTACTTCGACTAGCGGCGGTCTGAGTGGGAGTCTGTGCACGCGACTATCGCGCGGATGTACGTCAGACCAATGCGGAACGCGGTTCTTTTCGGCTGCAGAATCCAGGGCGCGCGGTGGCCAGCTCGGTGGTGAAATGCTCTCTCATGGCGGAGCGGCGCTTGGCGTGCAGAGTGGCGACGCGGCGATCTCTGGTCAGGGCCGCGGACGGGTGCCGTGGACGTAGCTGACCAGGTGGTCCCGTTCGTGTTCCAGATCTTCCAGACGTGCCTTCACGACGTCACCGATCGACACTATGCCCATGACTTTTCGATCTTCAACAACGGGCAGGTGCCGGATCCGTTGGCGCGTCATCACCTCTGCGATTGCGCGCAACTCGTCTTCGGGGACGCAAATCATGACGTCGGTGGACATGATCGTGGAGATAGGGGATTCCAGGTCGCCGCCATCTTTGACGAAGCGGACTATGTCCCGCTCAGAAATGATGCCGACGATCTCGGCCCCATCCATGATCACCAGCGCTCCGATGTGCCGTTCAGCCAAGACCCGCGCTGCTTCCAAAATGCTTGCGCCAGGCAGCAGCGCGACCACTTCCCTGCCCTTAGCATCAAGAATGTCTATTACCCGCATGTGACCAAACTATCGTGTTCGCGTCGACGGGTAGACGCTCGTCCAGATTCCTAGTTTTGAGCCGCCTCCTTGAAAGCAGCAACGGCGGCCCGAACGTCATCTTCGGTGTGAGCGGCAGAGATTTGCACGCGTATGCGCGCCTCGCCCCGCGGCACCACCGGGAAACTGAATGCGGTCACGTAAACGCCCAAATCGAGCATTTTCGAGGCCGTGGCGGCAGCTTTGTGAGCGCCATCGTCGCCCGGAAACATGACCGCGATGATGGGATGGCTCCCCGGCAGGAGCTCGAAACCCGCCTCGTCCATCAGTTCGCGGAACAAGTTAGCCATGTCCTGCAAGTGTTCCCTGGACGCGTCTGCGGCGCGCGCCAGGCGGGTCGCCTCCCTGGCCCCCGCCACTATCGATGGCGCCAGTGCATTCGAGAACAGATACGGCCGGGCGCGCTGGCGAAGCAAGTCAACAATTTCCTGATGGGAGGCCACATATCCGCCCGACGCGCCGCCAAGAGCCTTACCGAGCGTGCCCGTGAGAATGTCGACGCGGTCTTCCACGCCGTACATGGCGGCTGTGCCCCTGCCTTCCGGGCCGACAAAACCGGTCGCGTGCGAATCATCGACCATCACGAGTGCGCCGTACTCTTCCGCCAAGTCGCAGATTTCGGGTAAAGGCGCGTAGTAACCATCCATAGAGAAAACGCCGTCGGTCACTATGACAATGTTCTTGGCACCTGCTTCGCGCGCGCTCATTAGCTGCTCGCGAAGGTCTTCCATGTCCCGATTCCGATAGCGGAAACGTTTCGCCTTGGACAGGCGGATCCCGTCAATTAGCGAGGCGTGGTTCAGTTCATCCGAAATGATCGCGTCGTCTGACCCAAACAGGACGGAAAAAATCCCGCCGTTGGCGTCGTAGCAGGAACTAAACAAGATCGCGTCATCGCGGCGCAAATAGTCGGCAAGTTCGCGTTCCAGGGCGACGTGCTGCTCCTGCGTGCCGCAGATGAACCTGACGGACGAAAGCCCATAACCCCACTGATCAAGGGCGTTTCGAGACGCCTCGACAATCCGCGGATCGTCCGCCAGGCCAAGGTAGTTGTTGGCACAAAAGTTGAGTGACGGCCCGCCGACCGTTTCCACCTGGGCGCCCTGCGGCCCAAGAAGTGGTCGTTCCTCCTTGTAGAGCCCCGCGGTGCGGATCTCTTCCAGGGTGCGGGTCAGCTGCTCCTTATTCGTGTACATCTAGTTCTCCCAATCGATGATGATTTTGCCAGCGTGGCCGGACCCGGCCGCCGCGAACGCCTCTTCCCATTGTTCAGGCCTGAACCGGTGCGTGATGACGGAACGAAGGGCTTCGCGCAGCGCGGGCGCGGTCTCAGTAAGAAAGGTCGCCAAATACCACGTGTCATACATTTCTCGGCCGTACACTCCCTTGATGGTGAGCATCCTGGTAATCACTTTCCCCCAGTCGATGGGGAACGGTTCGGCAGGAAGGCCAAGCAGCGCCAGTGTGGCGCCGTGATTGCAGTAATCCACGAGAGTCTGCAAAGCCGCGGGGGCGCCGGACATCTCTAGGCCGACGTCAAAGCCCTCTCTAATGCGCAGCTCACGCATCGCCTCGATCAATCCGGCCTCGGTCGGAACAAGTGCCTTATCTGCACCGACTGTCCGGGCCAGTTCCAGACGTTCCTGGTTCAGGTCCGTCACAACGACGTGTCGGGCCCCCGCATGCTTTGCCAAGGCAACGCACATGATCCCAATCGGACCCGCGCCGGTGATAAGCACGTCCTGACCGGTCAGTTCGACTTGCTGACAGGTGTGAACCGCGTTCCCGAACGGGTCAAAAAGCGCGCCAAGCTCCGCGTCAATTGTGTCTGGCTGTACCCAGACGTTGTCCGCAGGTACAACAACGTAGTCAGCGAAGGCGCCGTCCCGGTTCACACCGATCCCCACAGAGCGCACGCACATGTGGCCCCGCCCCGCCCGGCAGTTCCGGCAGCGGCCACAGACCACGTGCCCCTCCACGCTGACTCTTTGCCCCACTCGAAGAGAATCGGGACCGTCCTGGTCTACCAGGCCCTCACCAAGTCCAACGATCAATCCCGAGAACTCGTGCCCCAGTGTCTGCGGCGGCTTCAAAGAGCCAGGCGCCCCACCATCCCATCTGTACAGGTGCAGATCAGTGCCGCATAGACCAGTTCTTTCAACGCGGATCTTCACTTCGCCCCAGCCGGGCTCCGGCTCTGGAATGTCGACCAAGTCCAGCCCTGGGCCCTCCACAAGTTTTCGCAGCGCGCGCATCTGACCCCCAAGAATCAGTTTATGTACGGCTCCAGTTTGGCACGATTTTTCACCGGTGCCACCGCGGCGGGCGGACATTGCCACGGGTGGATAATTGAACCGGGAGGCCGAAATGAGCGAACTGAAAATCAAGAGAGTCTACGAGCCCGCGACAAAGGACGACGGCTACCGGGTGCTGGTGGATCGCATCTGGCCCAGGGGAGAATCAAAAGAGAGAGCCCAACTGGATGAATGGTTGAAAGACATCGCGCCGTCGACCGAACTGCGAAAGTGGTTCGGCCACGACCCGGAGAAGATGTCCGAGTTTACGCGCAGGTACCGGGCGGAACTCGATGCGAACGGCCCCGCCGTTTCTCACCTGCGCCAGATCATGGAAGAGCATCCCGTTGTGACGCTGGTTTACTCGGCTAAGGATCAGCAAGACAACCAAGCGGTCGTTTTGCGAGATTACATGTCCGGGGCGCATCCAAGCTGAATTGAGCGCCGGCGGAAATTGGTGGAGTTACGGCTAAGGTTTGCCTGCTTAGTGTAGGCAGGGCAAGTTGGCGAACTGAGGGACAGCGAAACGCAAGGAGCGTTGTACTGTATGAGAGATGTACAAGCAGGATTCTTGCTGGTTGGTGTCGGCGCGCGGGCGGGCATTGGCCGCCACA
>CAYFRL010000017.1:0-41504 GCA_964345595.1 uncultured Actinomyces sp. | reverse complement strand
AACTATTCCCATTGGTCCATTATGGACCGGTTTGGCCTGGAAGGCTCCGGCGAGCGAGGCATGATCCCGCCAGCCATCTCAAAGATTGGACTTCCGCGGCGGCCCTTTCCCACCCTTTCCCAGTCGAGTTCGGGGGCGTCTTCTGGGACATGCTGCCGCTCAGGCTTTCCGCTGACCTTCTGGAATCGGCACAATCTTCGGCATTGGTTACTCGACAGGCTAATGGCTACACGTCCCGCGCCTTAACTTGGTGCCCCCGCTGGGACTCGAACCCAGGACCAAAGGATTATGAGTCCTCTGCTCTAACCGACTGAGCTACGGGGGCAGCTGGCCCATTCTATCCGGATGGATACGCAGACCGCCAACCGGTCACCAGCCGGGGGCTGTGGTGGTAATTACATGGCCAGTAGACTGAAGGAATGAACAACAAATCTTTGCTTCCGCCGAAGATAGCGGCGTTTTTGCCCGACTCAGATGCTCGAGCTCCCTTCGTCACCGACTCGGATGGGCTTTTCGCTATCGCCGGTCAGCATGCCCTTTACTTCTTGACCGAAAAAGGTATCGAGCAGGCGGGCATGTGGTACGAGATCCAGTACGGATCTTGGAACGCCAAGACCCGACAACTCACGGTCGTGTGGACGGCGCCGGATAGAGAATCGGTGCACATGACAACCGAGCAGGACAATCCTGAGAAATTCATGCGGGTGCTCACCAGCAGAGTTGATCGCGCTTTGGTAGCGACCCTTCAGGAGCGCACGCCTTCTGGGGCCGTTCTAACAGCGAGCGTGAGGCGCCGGGTCGATGGTGAACTGTTCTCCACCGTCATGGCCCACGGCTACTTGCCACCTGAAGAGGAAGAACTCGCGGCGGCGCTCGAGTCGCGAGTACGGGAGGAAGTGGGACTGGACAACAAGCACTGAATCCTTCACATGCTTTTCCATAGGGCTTCAGCAGAGGTAAGCGTCACACGAAGTAATTTGCTCAGGTCAGATTGGAACGGCTAGTATCTTCTACGTACGCTTTCCCGCGTAGCTCAACGGCAGAGCATTCGACTGTTAATCGAACGGTTGTTGGTTCGAATCCAACCGCGGGAGCTCTTGACATTGACGTCGTTGCAACGAAAACATTCAATCGACGGTCTAGTGGACGTTCTGCCTGCAACCAGCGCGCAATCGCCAAATCACTTCATCAGATATCAAAGCGATAAGGCGACGCGTCTCAGGACTCGCCAGCGGTCCGTCTCAGACCCCTCACTTGCGGCGATCTCGGGCAGAGAATCAAGCGTCTGACACCAATTGCACATTTACAAGTGGCGGCGCGATCGTTTGGCAGATTGGTCGGCTCAACCAGTGATCAAACAGCGCTTCGAGTCAGTCAACCTCTAGCCACGCGAAGCTATGTCCAGGTAGTGTCGCCTCCCACCGACCGCGCGCGGACTCAAGGCTAGCGGTGCCAGAAATCCACCGAATGCCCTTCTCTGTATCCAAATCTCCCAGCTCTAAGACTGCTTCCTGCGGCTCGTCGGAGAAGTTGAACAGGCAGATGATGGGGGCATTGTCCCCCAACGCCCGCCAGGTGCCGTGCCGCCAGAATGCAAACACCGCCGGGGTGTCGGTCTCGATCAGTTCAAAGAAGCCGTCTTGAAGTGCCAGCGCAGATTTGCGCGCCGCCAGAAGACCCCGTACCCAGTTCAGCCAAGAATCGGGTTGGCTTTCTTGCGCTGCAACGTTGATCTCTGCGGGCGTGTATCCTTCACGCGAGACTAGTGGCAGGTGAAACCTCTCGGGATCCACCTCGGAGAATCCCGCAGTGGCCCCACCATCCCATTGCATTGGAGTGCGAACGCCATCGCGATCGTAGAGTTCAATGGTGTCACCCATGCCGATCTCATCCCCGTAGTACAGGAACGGCGCCCCAGGTAACGACAACAAGAGGGCGTAAACCAGTTCAAGTGTGGGTCTATTCGCATCAAGCAATGGAGAGAGCCGCCTCCGGATGCCGACGTTCGCGCGCATGCGCGGCTCTGGCGCGTACCACTGGTACATCTGCCAGCGTTCCTCATCCGTCACCATCTCCAGAGTTAGCTCGTCATGGTTACGCAGGAACAATCCCCAGATCCCCCCTGCTGGCGGAACAGGAGTGCGTTCCCAGACCGTGTGCAACCCGCTGGTTTCGCCTGTTTTCAGCGCCTTGAAGATCTGTGGCATCAGCGGGAAGTGGAAGCACATGTGGCATTCGGGCGCATTATCACTGCCGAAATACTCCACGACCTGGTTCGGCGGCTGATTCGCCTCGGCAATCAGTGCGACACCGGGATATTCGCGGTCAAGCAGAGCCCGAACCTCGGCGATAAATGCGTGCGTGGCGGGCAGGTTCTCGCCGTTTGTCCCTTCGGCCTCGTACAGATACGGGATGGCGTCCAGGCGGAGCCCGTCGATTCCGCGGTCACACCAGAACCGGACGATTTCCAGCATCTCTTCTCGAACGGCTGGGTTCTCAAAATTCAAGTCTGGTTGGTGGGAGAAGAATCGGTGCCAGTAGTACTGCCCGCGGACATCATCCCAAGCCCAATTGGAGTCTTCCGTGTCAATAAAAATGATGCGCACGCCTGGGTAGGCGTCATCCGTGTCACTCCAAACGTAGTAATCGCCGTATGGGCCGCTCGGGTCTGTCCGCGAGGCTTCGAACCAGGGGTGAGCGGACGAGGTGTGGTTCATTACCAGGTCGATCGTCACCTTTATTCCCTGCCGGTGCGCCTCTTCGACGAATCTGTCGAAATCGCCAAGTGTCCCGTATTGCGGCGCCACGTCACGGTAGTCGGACACGTCGTAGCCGCCGTCCCCCAGCGGCGACGGGTAAAACGGGGGCACCCAGACCGCGTCTACTCCAAGCCAACTCAAGTAGCTCAGCTTGTCGGTAAGTCCGACGAAGTCGCCGATCCCGTCCCTATTCCCATCTGAGAACGAGGGCAAAACGACCTGGTAGAAAACAGCGTCTCTGAACCAGTCGAGGTCTGATCGGGCCTGTGCGGCCAGGTCAGCTGCGTCCGAGGGGGCTTCGGGGGCGGGCAGTTGGTCTGTCATGGCAGGTCCTCTCTTAGGCAACTGAGTTCTCGCGGCCAGGCCATTGTCCGAGCGTTGGTAGCCCGGCGGGCGACATCGCAGTAAGTGCCGCTCCGCCGATGTCGACGAAACGGCACTTAGCGCGAAGCTCTAGTTGAATTGGTCTGGATGCGGTCCGGTCCGGTAGCCGCGCTCCAAACCGTTGATTGCCTTAATGTCTTCGTCTGTCAGTTCAAAGTCGAACACATCAATGTTCTCAGCTATTCGAGATGGTGTCACTGACTTCGGGATCACAATACGGCCCTCTTGAAGATGCCAGCGGATCACCACCTGGGCGGGCGTCTTGTCATATTTCTGGGCGATATCCAGGATCGGTTTTTCACCCAACACCTCGCCCTTTGCCAGGGGACTCCACGCTTCCGTTGCAACCCCATATTCCTTATCGGCCGCAATCACATCCCGGTTTTGCATTGCCGGGTGAACCTCCACCTGGTTCACTGCTGGAGTGACTTCGCTTTGGTTGATCAGATCCACCAGGTGGTTGGGCTGGAAGTTTGAGACCCCAATTGCCCGGATCTTCTTTTGCTTGTAAAGATCTTCCAGCGCCTTCCAGGTCTCGACGTAGAGCTGCTTTTCGGGCGTGGGCCAGTGGATCAGATACATGTCCAGATAGTCCAGGTCCAGCTTCTCCATGGTCGTCTCAAACGCTTTCATCGTGGCATCATAGCCCTGGTCCGCGTTCCAAACCTTCGACGTTACGAATAGTTCTTCGCGTGGAATACCAGACGCCGCGATAGCTTTCCCGACACCGGATTCGTTTCCGTAGACAGCCGCTGTGTCGATGCTTCTGTACCCCGCTTTTAGAGCTTCTAGAACAACCTCTGTGGTCTGGTCGTCCGGTACTTGAAAAACACCGAATCCCAGCTGCGGGATTTCAACGCCGTTATTCAGTTTGATGTTCGGAATCTGCTTATCCGCCATGGGTCTCCTCTTCCGTTTTGGCTTACCACTAGCCTACTTAGGCCCGTTCTTCCACGCACGTCATCCAGGGCTGCATCAGCCCAGGTCAGCAAAGTCTCGCCGTCGCGCGTCGAGTTCCATCATTCTTGAAAACAAGGCGGTGTATTCTGCATCTTCCGGATCGAGTCGTTGGAGCTGAATCCTGAGTTCCGCGGTTTGTCGAGTCAGCTCGGTCCTTACTAGCGCCCGCATGGAGCCCACCGCGAAGTCGCGGAGACCATCCGATTCGTCTTGGGCTAGAGGGGCGACGGTGAGCTGGCGGACGGCCTCTCCAATCTGTGGCGCAACGCCAAGGGTAATTTCTTCGATCCACCGCCTGGTAGCCAGGCTAACGGACTGCTCACCAACTCCTATCTCACTCTCTGCTTTGCCCAGAAAATCCAGGTAGCTATCCAAACCACCTGCGGCAACCACTGCGGAATGTATGGCGCGGTGGGTCGGGACGGAGTAGCTTTCCGTATCGAGCAGCTCGAAACCGGAACCAACGACGTCAAGAGGGCGCTGCAAGAGAGCTTCCAGCGCCTGCCTTTCCATCCGTACGACCGGGTCGTTCGTGGGCAGCCCGGGGTCGGCGAGGCCTGTGGTCGAGCGTGAACGGCCCACGTTTCTCACTGCACCTGAAACTCGGCTCACATCAACACCCACCCAGCCGGCGAACTGGCGAATGTATTCCTGCCGCAAGGCAATGTCTTTGATCCCAGCCAGAATAGGTGAGGCGGCACGCACCGCCGCGACTCTGCCTTCAGCGGTCTTCAAGTCCACTTGAGTGAGCACTGAACGGAGAACAAACTCGAAGAGCGGCTGTTTAGCGGCAATCAGTTGCCGGACGGCCTCGTCACCCCTCTTTTGACGCAAATCGCAAGGATCCCAGCCGTGTGGCTCAATGGCAACAAATGTTTGTGCGGCGAACTTTTGGTCTTCTACGTAAACCTTCCTGGCGGCCGCCTTACCCGCCTCGTCCCCGTCGAAAGTAAAGATGATTTCGCCGCCGTGTGCACGGCCGTCGCTCAGCATCACTCCGGCCGCGGGGTCTGCTCCGTCGCCAAGAAGCCGCCGCACCAGTTGAACATGGTCGGACCCAAAAGCCGTCCCACACGTTGCTACCGCCGTCGACTCTCCCGCCAAGTGGGCTGCCATGACATCCGTGTAACCCTCAACAATCACGATCTTTCGGGCGCGAACAATGTCTTTTTTTGCCAGGTCGATCCCGTAAAGGACCTGCGACTTTCGGTAGATCGGTGTCTCGGGCGTATTGAGGTACTTTGGCGAGTTTGGGTCCTGATCCAGTTTTCGTGCTCCGAACCCAATCACCGCTCCCGTCAGATCGCGTATCGGCCACATCAACCTGTCACGGAAGCGGTCGTACAGTCCGCGGTTGCCCTGCACTGCAAGTCCTGCCGTCGTTAACTCTTGGTCAGTGAAGCCGCGCCCGCGAAGATGGCGCGTTAGATTGTCCCAACCGGCCGGCGAGTACCCGACAGAGAAGTGTTCCGCAGCCGCCTCGTCAAAATCTCGATCTTTCAGAAAGCCTCTAGCTGCCTGTGCCGCGGGAGTTTGCAACTGCGAACGGTAGAAGTCCTCAGCGACCCGGTGTGCTTCTAATAGGCGCTGACGTTTGCCCGGCTCTTCGGGGCGGCGCCTTGCCCCTCCGGCCTCATAGTTCAAAGTGACGCCCGCCCGATCGGCAAGTTGTTCAACCGCCTCGGCAAAATCCAAATGGTCGATCCGCTGCACAAAGGAAATGACGTCGCCGCCTTCGCCACAGCCGAAACAGTGCCAGAATCCAAGGGCGGGCCGTACGTGGAAGGAAGGCGTGCGCTCCTCGTGGAAAGGACATAGCCCTTTCATCGAACCGGCCCCGGCGTTGCGCAGCGTCACGTGCTGACCAATGACGTCCTCGATGCGAGTGCGGCTTCGGACCTCTTCAATATCTTCGCGTCTGATCAGTCCGGCCATGTCTTGCATTGTACGCGGATTTGGGGCAGCAAAATTCTATCCACAGGCCGACCGTTATAGCAGTGTCGAAAGCATTCCTCTGAGGCGGGCGTGCCAAGCGGATGCCGACTGATCGGTAAGAGACGCGACCTGGTCAATTACAGCCCTATACCTGGCAGCATCGGTCTGGGCATGTTCCCATTCCTCGGCAAATGGGCCGTCCAATTCCGCCGGTCCCGCGGCGTAGAGAGCGTCCACCAAATCCAAGATGAGCGTCCGCTGCTGATAGTAGAGGGGATCGTTCTCTCTGGGGCTCATCACAAAACTGACGGCCACACCCTTCAGAAACTGAATCTCTGCCAAGATGCTTCGTGGGACAATGAGGTTCGCTCGGTAGCGCCCAAGTGGGCCAACACCGTACTCTTCGCGCGTGCTCGCTGTGGCCGCCGCGCAAAACCTGCCAATTAGTTGGCTGGTCAAATCCTTCATCGCCGAGTTTCCGCGGTAGGAACTGGTGTAGTTCTGTGGCCAGTAATCTAGATTAGTGAGCCGAGCGGCAGCGTCTTGAAGCTCTTCCTTCGAGAACGCGTTTCCGTACCACTGAACAGTTTCGTCAATGATCGCTGACTGCCGCCCGGGATCCGACATTGCTGTCAGCGAAGCTCTTCTGGTCACTACGGCATCCTCAAGGTCGTGGACCGAGTACGCGATATCGTCCGAATAGTCCATGATCTGCGCTTCGAGGCAACGGCGCCCCACCGGAGCTTCTTGGCGCATCCAATCGAACACCGGTGCGTCATCGGCATAAACGCCGAATTTGATCTCGGATTTCTGAGGGTCCGGGCCCTGTCCCCGCTGCCACGGATATTTGGTGAGCGCATCCAATGTGGCCCGCGTCAGGTTCAGTCCGCCCGGCTTTTCACCGGCCATTACTTTTGGCTCCAGTCTCGCAACCAGACGGAAAGTCTGCGCGTTTCCTTCGAAACCACCAATGTCCGCTGCGGCCTCATTCAAAGCCCGTTCACCGTTGTGACCAAAAGGTGGGTGGCCCAGGTCGTGTGCCAAGCAAGCTGCATCCACAATGTCTGGGTCACAGCCAAGTTCAGCTCCGATCCCGCGACCCACTTGAGACACTTCAAGAGAATGTGTCAACCGAGTACGAACGAAGTCGTCGGTGCCGGCCCCCAATACTTGCGTTTTTGTACCTAGGCGGCGCAGTCCCGACGAATGAAGTATTCGGGCGCGATCTCTTTCAAAGGGTGTGCGCGAGGCGGCCTTTGGCGGTTCCATAACATACCGCTGGGCATCAAAATCTCCGTAGACAGGGAGAATGATGTTCTCAAGTTCACTTGTCACGCTTCTAGGTTAGTATGGTGAAGGTAAAAGCGAGCCACTCGCAAGCATCTTGACGGATGAAAGACCACAACGTGACCGATTCCGCACTGAGGCCAGCTGGGAACGACACCATTACCCGGCAGATTCATCGAGGGCAACGCGTCGCGGGGTCTTGGTGGGACACCACGGCGGTGTGCGACTTGCCCGGATCGTATGGGCCGGAAGACCTATTGGCACTGATCGGGGTCGTACCGGCTATAAGGCGGATGGGCTTCGATGCGCTGCTACTCAGGCTAGCCATTCAAGATGTGGCCCCGCAGCGCCAGTACATCGCCAGCTTGGTGAAGGCCGTCCACGCGGCCGACATGAAGATTCTGGTTCGAGTCAGCCCAGATCAGGTCACAGTGGCTCCCTACGAGTCGCCGCCATTGGCCGAGCTGGACGCCGACCCTCAGGTTCTGCGCGACCGCACCGAGATTCTTATGGACGCCGGGATCGACGGCGTTGACCTGGGAATGATTGATGACACGCCCGCAGTGGCCAACCTGGATGAGCTGGCCGACCGGTTCTCTGCCACGGTTAGCCAACAGCAAGCTGAGTTGGCAGCAGCCGACACCACCATAATCCTCACAGCCGAAGCGTCTACTGGGAACCCGCAGCTATTCAACCATCACTTGCAAGAGGACTGGTTTCACCACTTGCGCGATGATTCCCTCATCCAGGCTCCCTGGAATGCTCGGGAGATACAAAAGCGTGTAGCAAACACCTACCTGGCTCGTGAGCCCCTGGGTCAGGCCGTGGCATGGAGGCCCGCCCTTGGGCCGACACTTCAGGGCGCCACCTCTCCAAGGACGAGTGGCCCGGGCTCTTGGGCAGACGGAGCTAGCTCCCAGCGCTTAAACGCCTTCGCCGTGTACGTTGGATCCCTTCCGGGTGCCCTTTATCTTCCGTTCGCAGCTGTTGGCGGACAGGTGCGAGTCGAAGAAGACGGTGCCTCTTCAATCCGGCTGTCTTTTTCGGGGCAGTCCCAGGGTCGATTCCAGCACGACCTGACCACCAGGATGCTGCGGCTTCGCAATCAAAAGAAGATGGCCAGCTCAACATTGGCCACAGTCGAAGGCATTGCCTGGGCCGGTCCCGACGTTGCCGTGCACCTCACGGGTCACACCCTGGTGGTGCTGAACGCTTCGGACGATCCTGTCGCAGTCCCCAGTGAGAACATCCCGCTTCTGTACTCTGACGGGTTCGTGTTCAGTGACGGTGATGCCACCATTTTGGAACCCGACACGTGCGCTTGGTTCGATCCTGCTCCGCCCTGCACCCACGACCCTGCCGGCCCGAACCGGTGGGCCAACGGGGAGAACTAGACGGCTCCTTCAAGCGATCTTTGGCGTTACCTGTCGGCTGCTCTCACCTGTTCCAAGCTGAGCTGCCCAGGCGCGCTGGTTTTACCAACACTTGCAAACGTGAAAGCGTTACGCCGAGCAGCGCTGCCAACCCGGCTGGGTGAGCCGATCTGTCCCATGCCGATAACGACGGCAGGGACACTCAGCTCGTGTTCGGCCCATTCCTGGCAGCGGAGGAGTTCCTGGAGCTCCCCGTCCGACCGCACCGACCAGGCCACTTTGGCAACGTCCGCTCCAAATGCCTCCATGTCGGTAAGGAGTTCACGCAGATAATCGCTATCCAGCGAGCGATCAAAGAAATGCGCCGACCCCACGACCGCGGCTCCGGCCCGGTGCGCATCATCTACCAGGGCTCGGCGCGAAGCATTTGCCCATTCGATGTCTATCAAATCAGCGAATTCCGCGCCCGTCCGGACGAGCTCGCCATAGCCCTTACCGACCGCGACATATGCCCCACCTTCAGGAACGGTCCGAACGGTCAGTAGCAACGGAATCTGGAACTCTTCATGAAGGGCACGGCCTTCTTCTAACGCACGCGCGGTGAACTCCTCATCGTCTTTGCCGTCAAATTGGGCATCCACACGCCACTCAATCAGATCCGCCCCAGCGTAAGCCGCATCCTTCCACTGCGCGCGGAGCTCCTGGCGGTCCGTCGCCACCACCGGGACACACACGACCAGTCTGCCGGGTCCAAGTCTGACCCTGCGGACCCCGCCTCGCCCCACAGCGACCCTAGCCACCTGATCCTCCATCTTCTTCTGCCATATTCAGCAGCGAACGTTCAGAGTCCGACAGAGTTTGTGAATCCAACCATCCATCTGGCAGATGGGGCCGTTTCGCGCTGCCCGCCCTGCCGCGGGGCCCAGCGGCCGCTTCAGGGAAAGGTTGCTCCCCGTCCAGCTCGCTTAGTCGATTCTCCAACTCAGCAATGGAGGAGACCAATGATAGAGAGTGGCGGGCCGCACCACCGACCGAGAACCCGCGCAGATACCAGCCGATGTGCTTGCGCATCTCCCGCATTGCACGCTGCTCATCACCAGCACTTTCCACCATCAGTTGAGCGTGTCGAAGAATGATTGAGCGCACGTCCCCCAGCTTTGGCGCTGCCGGAGCTGGCCTGCTCCAAAGGTCAGCCACAATTTCCTCGAACAGCCAAGGTCGGCCCTGGCAGCCGCGCCCGACCACAACGGCGTCGCACCCCGTCTCTTCCATCATGAGACGGGCATCGGCTCCTGTGAAAATATCGCCGTTCCCAAGCACCGGGATCTGCAGCCGCTCTTTGAGCCTAGAAATCCACTCCCACCTGGCAGCGCCTGAATAGTACTGCTCCTGTGTACGCGCGTGAAGGCCCACAGCGGCAACACCGGTTCGCTGCGCAACATCAGCGGCATCGAACACTGTTTGGTGGTCCTCATCAATACCGATACGCATTTTCACGGTAATGGGGATCGAACCCGGGCCACCCTTAGCGGCCTCGTCCGTCGCCCGCAAAACCGAGGTGAGAATGTCCCGGTAGACGTCTTTTTTCCACGGCAGGGCGGCTCCCCCGCCTTTGCGCGTCACTTTCGGCACCGGGCAGCCGAAGTTCATATCGATGTGGTCGGCCAACTCCCGTTCGGCAAGTATTTTCGCTGCTCGCCCCATCGTGTCTGGGTTTGTTCCGTAGAGCTGAACAGATCGAACGCGCTCTTTCGGGTCGGGCTCAAGCATGCGCAGGGTCTGCTTGTTTCCTTCCACGAGCGCGCGAGCAGTCACCATTTCCATCACGTACAGTCCGGCGGGTGCGTCCGAACCGGTCTCAGCTCGGCTGAGCTCCGCAGCAGAAAAAGGACGCTCCGCGAATTCGCGGGCCAACCTACGAAACGGTAAGTCCGTTACGCCGGCCATCGGTGCCAGGATCACGGGGGTCCAAACGCTGATTGGGCCCAGCTCCAGGGCAGCGGGAACTACCGCAGTACGTCCAGTCGGTCCAGCAGCCAATCGCGTACCTCCGGAATTGGGATCCTTACCTGCTCCATGGTGTCCCGATCGCGTATCGTAACCGAGTTGTCTTCAACGGAATCAAAGTCGTATGTGATGCAGTATGGCGTGCCAATTTCATCTTGCCGTCTGTACCGCCTACCAACAGCCCCAGCGTCATCATATTCGACGTTCCAGATGCGCCGAAGGGAAGCGGCGAGTTCCTTCGCGGGCCCGGTCAGCTCCTCTTTCCTAGACAGGGGTAGGACCGCGGCCTTCACCGGGGCCAGACGTGGGTCGAGGCGAAGCACGACCCGCTTATCGACGCCACCTTTCGTGTTGGGCGCCTCATCTTCTTCGTACGCTTCCACCAAGAACGCCATGAGGGAACGGGTAAGACCCGCGGAGGGTTCCACCACCCACGGCGTCCAACGCTCGTTCTTTTGCTGGTCGAAGTAGTCCAATTTTGCGCCCGAAACGTCCGAATGCACACCTAGGTCGTAGCCCGTCCGGTTAGCAATACCTTCCAGCTCTCCCCAAAGTGAGCCTTGGAAACCAAACGTGTACTCGATATCCACTGTGCGCTTGGAGTAGTGGGACAGCTTCTCTTTCGGGTGCTCGTAGAGACGAAGATGATCCCGGTTGATTCCCAGGTCCACGTACCAATCTAGGCGTTCATCAATCCAATACTGGTGCCACTCTTCATCGGTGCCGGGCTCCACGAAGAACTCAAGTTCCATTTGTTCAAATTCGCGAGTGCGGAAGATGAAGTTTCCAGGGGTGATCTCATTGCGGAACGCCTTCCCTATCTGCGCAATTCCGAATGGAGGTTTCTTCCTGGCCGCCGTCATAACGTTTGCGAAGTTCACGAAAATGCCCTGTGCGGTTTCCGGACGGAGATAATGCATACCGGTCTCGTCATCTACCGGCCCAAGGAACGTTTTCAGCAACCCGGAAAACGCTTTGGGTTCTGTCCAGTTTCCGCGCACACCACAATCGGGGCACGCAATCTGCGTCATCTCTACGGTTGATTCGTCCACTTGATTCTTTTCGGCGAACTCTTCCACCAGCTGGTCTTGGCGGAACCGGTGATGACAGTTCTGGCATTCGATTAGCGGATCGGTGAAAGCCTGCACATGTCCGGAGGCTTCCCACACGGCTCGTGGAAGGATAATTGAGGAATCCAGGCCGACCACGTCGTCGCGTTCGCGAACCATCCGCGCCCACCATTGGCGTTTGATGTTCTCCTTCAACTCCACCCCAAGGGGGCCATAATCCCAAGCAGAGCGGGTCCCGCCGTAAATTTCACCGCAAGGGAAAACGAATCCCCTTCGCTTGGCAAGGTTGATGACCGCATCTAAGCGAGAACTGTTAGCCACATTCACTCCTATATCCGCATTTCGCACCTGGCTGGCACGAGAACTGTAAGCTCCCCAGATTATAGCCGGGTTGATCCGGCCAACTGACAGCTGCCTACCTGTCGGCCACAAGCGCTCATCGGCCAAAGCTTCCCAGGCGCTCCGGTGCCGACGAGCTGCCCGGGCGGCTAATCTGGATTCATGTCACATCACCCCTTTGCTAACCGCAGACGCGGCTTCAAAGTGGCCACCGCTCTTTCTTTTCTGTGGGGCTGGGCTCTTGGCCGGGGACGCGTAAAGCGACATCAAAAAATGTGGGTGCACACGGGAATGCCCTCGTGGTCGTATGGGCGCGGCGGCACCTGCGTCGGGAGCTGTTTCCTGACTTCGGGGCCGCCAACGCGGAGTCTGCTGCGTCACGAGCTGGTCCACGTCGAGCAGTGGCGCAAGCACGGCCTGTTTTTCCCGGTGATGTACTGGGCCGCTGGGCGCGCTCCGGCCAAGAACCGGTTCGAGGTCGAAGCTGGTTTAGCAGATGGTGGCTACAGCTCGTTGCCGTCCAGCACTACGCGCACCGGGCGTTGAAGCGTAGAGAGGTCGCTGGCGGGGTTCTCATCGTAGACGACCAGGTCCGCCGGTGCGCCCGGCTCCAGAGCGGAGAAACCCAGAAAATCCCTAGCGCGCCATGTTGCGAAGTCTAAAATAGCGGATTCATCAAGCCCATACTCGCGCCAGCGGTACAGCTCCTTGGCCAGCTGCCCGTGAGGTTGGTATCCGCCCGCATCTGTCCCCGGAAGTAGCTGCACGCCCGAATCAACCAGGTTCTGCCACCACTCGTGGCGGTTCGCATAAAGATCGTCCATGGTCTTTGCGTACACCGGGTAGCGGTGGGCCGCGGCCGCAAACTCCGGAAATAGCTCCAGTTGACCAAGTGTTGGCGTCACCGGAATACCACGGCGCGCCGCCTCCAGACACTCGTCCTTGCTCATGCCCGAACCGTGTTCTATAGAGTCCACGTTTGCCTCGAGCATGTCCTCAATGGCCTTTGACCCAAAGGTGTGTACGGCCACCCTGGCACCGTTTTCGTGCGCTGCTGAAACTGCGTCCCGCAGGACGGATAAATCCCAGAGCGGCTGCAAATCAGAATCGGCACCGCCTGACCGATCGATCCAATCCCCGACCAGCTTCACCCAACCCGATCCTGTCCTCGCCTGCTCAGCAACCACCTCAGGGAGCTGCCCGGGCTCGTCCAACTCAATGGCAAGACCGGGCAAGTAGCGCTTTCGCCTGGCAATATGTCTACCCGCACCGACCATCTTCGGGAGCGGATTCCCCTGGGACTCCAGGTCGCGTGCCGGGACGGGGCTACCCATTTCCCTTAGAGCAAGGACACCGCTTTGAAGCTCCGTGAGAGCGTTCGCGGATGCGGCGAGGTCTTCTTCTGGGCCGTGAGCTCCGATGCTGAGGTGATTATGAACGTCAACCAGCCCTGGGACGATCCAAGAATCACGGATGCTATCCGTCCGCTGTTTCGGTTCGAATTGCAGCGGCCCACCACCTCGCGCCGTAATGGTTCCAAACCGCCACGCCGGAGCTTGCCCGGAAGCGTCTCGCCAGTACACCCAACCTAAAAGAGGGTTCATCGGCCACCCATGAGCCTCAAGATATCTTCTGGCAAGTCCTCCATGGTGGGCCGGGATGCGGGCGGTTCTTCGCTGACACCAAAGGCAGATCCTTGCTTGAATGTCTTAGATTCTCCGGGCCTTTGATCTTTCGGAAGCATTGCCTCAAGTTCCTGCTGGCGCCGCTTTGCCGGGTTACCAGAGCGGGCTTTCCTGGCAATTTTCTTCTTTCGGGCAGCCGCCTGCTGTGCTTGCTGGCGCCCGGCCGCTTTCCTACTAGGACCCGCAGCGCCCGGCATTCCCTGGAAATTCGGTATGCCGGGTGCGCCACCTGTGCCCATTTGCTTCATCATTTGCTTGGCAGCTTCAAAGCGCTTCACCAACTGGTTCACTTCCGTGACAGTGGTGCCCGAACCGCGGGCTATACGCTGCCTACGCGACCCGTTCAGGAGTTTCACGTTATCGCGTTCGGCAGGTGTCATGGAGCGGACGATGGCTTCAACGCGGGAGACTTCGCTTTCGTCAAAGTTCTCTAGCTGGTCGCGCATCTGGGCAATTCCTGGCAGCATCCCCAAGATCTTCTTCATGGAGCCCAGCTTCCGCATTTGCTGCAGCTGAGTCAGGAAGTCATCTAGCGTCAGTTCGCCGGACATGGCTTTTTCAGCCATCTTTTCTGTCTCAGCCTGATCGAATTTTCGTTCAGCTTCTTCAATCAGACTGAGAATGTCACCCATGTCGAGGATGCGGCTAGCCATTCTGTCGGCGTGGAACCGCTCAAAATCGTCCAAACCTTCACCGGTGGAAGCAAAGAGGATGGGCGCACCAGTAACGCCGCGCACGGACAGCGCTGCGCCGCCACGGGCATCGCCATCAAGCTTGGAAATCACGACCCCGGTGAAGCCAACGCCGCTTTGGAAAGCCGTTGATGTTTGCACCGCGTCTTGGCCGACCATTGCGTCCAGCACAAACATGACTTCGTGGGGATCAATGGCAGCCCGAATGTCCCTGGCCTGCTGCATCATCTCTTCGTCGACACCCAGGCGGCCCGCGGTGTCAACAATGACTACGTCCACACCGTTCTCAATGGCATAGTTGAGACCGGACCTAGATACCTGAACCGGGTCCCCCACACCGTTACCCGGCTCCGGTGCCCATACTTGCACGCCGGCGCGTTCTCCAACAATTTCTAGCTGCGTAACGGCGTTAGGTCGCTGCAAGTCGGCTGCTACCAAAAGAACAGACTTGCCACTCTCCCGCAGCCATTTCCCCAGCTTTCCTGCAAGCGTCGTCTTGCCAGCTCCCTGTAGACCCGCCAGCATGAATACCGTCGGACCTCTCTGAGCAAAGTGCAGTTCTCGCGTTTCACCGCCAAGCATCTCTACTAGCTGATCATTCACGATCCGCACAACTTGTTGCCCGGGGTTCAGTGCTTCCGACCGCGCAGCACCGTAGGCTTGCTCACGCACTTTGGCAGCGAAGTCCCGCACTACCGGCAAAGCAACGTCGGCATCCAGTAGGGCCCGGCGAATCTCCGCTACGGTTTGGTCAACATCGGCCTCGGAGAGGACCCCCTTGCCGCGCAACTTCTTGAATGAAGCGCTCAGACGATCAGAAAGGTTGTTAAACACGTGAATCCTTAATGTTGTGTGGCGGGCGTGCGAGCCATTCGGTCCCAACACTCAAAGTCACCTATAGGGTAACGCACGCCGATAACCTAGCGCCTAGTGCTACTGGTCTCCAATAATCGCGTCAACGAATGCTTCCGGATCAAACGGGGCCAGGTCGTCAGGACCTTCGCCAAGGCCAACGAATTTGACGGGGACGCCCAATTCTTGCTGAACAGAGATAACTATGCCGCCTTTTGCTGAGCCGTCTAGCTTCGTGAGGACAATGCCGGTCACTCCGACTGCTTCAGCGAAAACTTCGGCTTGCCGCATGCCATTTTGTCCGGTGGTTGCGTCAAGGACCAAGAGCACCTCCGAAACCGGCGCCTGCTTCTCCATTACTCGCTTTACTTTCCCGAGTTCATCCATCAAAGCTGTCTTGGTTTGCAACCTGCCTGCCGTATCTACGATTACGACATCAATGCCGTCTTCTTTCGCCCTTGCCACCGTCTCAAAGGCCACGGCAGCCGGGTCCGATCCTTCACGATCCGACTTGACCACTTCGACTCCCACTCGGCCGCCCCACGTCGTCAGCTGTTCAGCTGCGGCTGCTCTGAACGTGTCGGCCGCTCCCATCAGCACCGTCTTATCTTCGGCGGTGAGTAGTCTGCCTAGCTTGCCCACGGTAGTCGTCTTTCCGGTTCCGTTGACCCCCACAACGAGGATCGCGGCTGGTTCGCTATCCGCCACGTCAATGGCGAGACTGCGATCCATATCAGGACCGGTGAGTTTCAATAGTTCATCACGCAGAATCTGCCTGGTTCGGGCGGGGTCGGAAGTTCCCGCGACCTTCACCTGGCTTCGCAGTTCGCTCATGATCTTTTCGGCGGCGGGCAAGCCTACGTCAGCCAAAAGCAGAGTGTCTTCGATCTCTTCCCAATCTGCTTCAGTCAGATCCGCGCGGGACAGCACCGAGAGCAGGGCCTTACCAATAGAACCGCTGCGTGCCAGACGCGAGCGTAGCCGCTCCATCCGTGTCGCAGCCGGTTCTGGCCGGTCAAGCAGATCCGGACCCAGAACGGATTCCGCCAGCTCAACTGCTAGAGGCGGGCCGCGTTCTTCAACCACGGTTTCGTCGATGGTCGGCGCAGATGGAGGCGGCTGCATTTGCTCCGCTACCGGCATTTCGGCCGGAGGTTTCTCTTCATGGCGGGACTTGATGATTCTCACGATCAGCCAAATCACGAAGAGCGCTGCCAGGATTGCCGCGACAGTCAGCAAAATGGTCGAGATATCAGGTGTAGACGTCATTGCTTAATCATCACCTATCTTTGTCCCAGTTCCAACTAACAGGGTGAGACAAAGGGGCGGTTACCGGTCTAGGCGATTGACCGACCATCTTGTGGGAAAGAAAATCTCTCTGCGTCCTCACTCGAAACAGTGGCCAGGCTGCCCTCTACCGGAGTGAGTGCTGGCAGCCTGCTTTCGGCCGCTCGCCGCTGCGAGACATTGCTTGTCCCCGGTTCGACAAATGGGTGGTGCTGCAGAGCAGGTGCGCTCTCGATCTGGTCACCCCGCCCTTGTGGTGCCGGAAGTTTGGAAGGTCGGTCGCTTCCCAGGTGGCCCGCCATTGTAGGCTGCATCGAAAAGTAGGCGGAACCAGTCCTCGATTTGTCCTCCCAAATTTCACCGAACGATGTGTTCCGCGGCTGCGGGGCAGCGGGGGAAGATTGACCACTGCCGTTCCACACTTCTTGTGACGCACTTCGAATCCGGCGCCGCCACTGTTCCTTCGAGTAGCGGTTCAGCGCAATATAGACAATGATGCCCACCGCTAACAAGACGGTGACAGCTGTGCCTAAACCTATTCCAAATACCGCGTTCATACTCTAGATATTGCTACAGGATCATTGGATTGCCAACTGCACACACGCGGTTATCCAAATTGTAACCTTTGATGTGAGGGATGAAACAAAACCAAACAATTCGAATATACGACTGGTCACATCTTGTGTGAGACAACGCGGCTCGTCCCCTGCCGCATGCTCACCCCGTACAGGGCGTCGGCCACCTCCATAGTTCGCTTCTGGTGAGTGACCATGATGAGCTGACTATCGGACCTGAGCTCTTCCATCACCTGCAGCACTCTCGAAAGATTGATGTCATCCAAAGCTGCCTCTACCTCATCCATCACGTAAAAAGGCGAAGGTCTTGCCCTAAAGATCGCCACCAGGTACGCAAGCGCTGCAAGCGAACGTTCGCCGCCACTCAGAAGCGAAAGTCGAGTCACTCGCTTCCCGGCGGGGCGCGCATAAATCTCAACTCCAGTCTCTAAGGGGTTGTCGGGGTCGGTGAGACTCAGCTTGCCCGTGCCGCCAGGAAATAGGGATGAAAAAACCTCGGCAAATTGCCTTTGAGTTTCAGCAAAGGCATCTTCAAATGCTGTTTGAATTCTTTCATCGACCTCAACAATAATTTCTAGCAGATCTCTTTTTGATTTCCGCAGATCGCTCACTTGGTCCAAAAGGAACTGGTGACGGGACTGTAACGCCTCGTACTCAACAACGGCAAGTGGGTTAACTACGCCAAGCCTTTGAAGTTCCCGCTCGGCTTCGACTAAGCGTTTTCTGGCCACTTCGCGCACATATGGTTCCGGTTCTCCGTCCTCATTGAAAAGCGGCTGGTTGGGATGGTATTTTTCGATCGTCTCTTCCCGCAGCCGGTGAAACTCCGCCTCATCAAGCTCATCTTCGCCGCGGTCATTGCGAATGAGTGCGTCTAACTCTTCTTCGGCTCGCTCCCAGCGAAGGCGAGTTCCCGCGATCGCGACCTCTGCCTGCTGTCGCTGCTCTGTTAACGCGACTTGCTCCCAGCGCTGCTTTTCCAGCTGCTCTGAGATGCGCGCCCGGTCTTGGAGTACCTGCGAATTCAGTGAGGAAACTCGGTCTTTCTCTTCCCCGGTGACCTTCGCGTGTTCGAGTGCCTTTTCTCTAGCGAGTTCGGCTCTGCGGATGATTTCTCTAAGTTCTGCGAGGCGGCGTTCTCGAGCCTTGTCTCTTTTCAACCCTTCGGCGCGCTCCACGCGCATCTGCTCAAAGCGCGCTCGAAACGCTTCCGTCTGCCGATCCGCACCCCTCAATCGTTCTTGTGCCGCAGATTGCGCGAGCTTAGCCTGCATCTCTTCTTGCCGAAGCCGCAACAGTGACTGTTCGACGCGGCGGAGTGCATCTCGCTGCTCTCCCGCATCGCGCTCATCACTGCTTTTCAATGCAGCAGAGGCGGCTCCTGCGCGCTCGACTTCTTCTGTGGCTTGTCGAATCCGTTCCTCCAGGTCTGCCTGATCGCTTCGCGCGCGTTCCACGGCGACCCTTGCGGCCTCCAATCGTTTCACCTGCTCGTTGCGTTGCTCTCCTTTGCGGGCCAGTTCCTGCTCCGTCGCCCGAAGCTCTCGAAGCGTTTGTGCCGCATGCTCGCTGCGTTCTGCTAACTCCGCTTTCCTGGCCGATGCGATCTGCTCGGCATCACGCACCGACCTCTCGGCCTCTCGAGCTCTGCTGTCAGCCGCTTCCTGTTGAGAGCGGAGAAGCAAGGGGGAGGGAGCTTCCGAGCTCCTGCCGCGAATCGTGTGCCTGGAAAAGACGGTCCCATCTATCGTTGCGACCCTGCGAACCCACTTTTTTGCAGAGAGAATCTCTGCTGCTTGGTTAGCGTCTGCAGCTAGCCAGGCATCACCGAGGAGTTCTTCAGCCGCTGCGCTGACAATCCCCGAAGTGACGACACAATCAAGAGCCGCACACGGAATATCTGGCGGGTGCGGAGCTGCCTGAACCCCTTCGTCGCCCGGGGCCGCCAGGATTGTAGCCGGCCACGTCGAGGTATCGCGGCCTTCTGCCGACTCCCCCGTAGAGAGTTCAACCACCGGGGCGTCTTCGAAATCATCCAGCAGTGCTGCGATTGGCAGCTCAAGACCTTTGACTGTGCGCAGGTGCCTGTCGAAGGTCGACATTGCGCCCGCAACTTTCGTGGCCGTTTTGCCGGTTTCCTGCAGGGCCTGCGCTAAGGCGTCCGCTCTTGCCCGCCAGCGCGCGAATTCCGCTTTCAGTTCATGTACCCGGGTTTGGGATTGTTCAAGCTGCTCACGGCACCTGTCCGCATCTTCATCAGCGTCCTGATAGGCATTCTTTAGTTTCATTGCCTGTTGTTCGACCGCTCTCAGCGCATCCGCCGGATCTGCCAGATCAATCTCAAGGTGGGCGTTCTTGCTTTCTTCTAGTCTATGCCGCACGTCCTCCAGCGACTGCTCCAGGGAGCTTAGAAGTGCTTGGGCACGAACTTCGCTCTCAGCAGCTCGCGCCACTTTGGTTCGGTGCTGTTCCGCAGCAGTTTGCGCAGCCTGGATCTGCTGCTGCAGATCTCGTGCAACGGCTTCGGCGTGCCGCCTTTCATCTTCGGCACGATTCGCTCGCGTTTTAGCCCCTTCAAGCTCTAGTTCTGCCGCCTGCGAAGCCGTCTGTACGTCTGCGTACTTTTCGGCCGCCAGTTCTACAGCCGCTTCGCTGACGCCCGGAAGGGCTCCCTCTTCTTGCGAAATTCTTTCTCTGGCAAGCACAACCGAAGAGTGCAGCCGTTCCTGCAGAGAATCGAACTGATGGTGCATCTCGGTGACTTCAGCCAGTCGCCCCGAATACAAAGAAGCCACTGCCTCCAATTCATGGAGTGCCTTTTCCAGCTCTCGGACGTGTTCTTCACTCTCTGTAAAAGATTCTCGCAGTTGACTGACCTGCCGCTCGTCCCTCTCGACTTGGGCGCGGGCCAACAGCAAGTCGTCAACGTGGAGACGCAGCTGCGCGGCACGGACTCTTTCATAGATCCCTTCCGCGGCGCGCGCCGCTTTAGCTTGCCTAGCGAGTGGGCGCAGTTGCCTGCGTATCTCTTCATTGAGGTCAACCACCCGCAGCAGGTCGGCGTCCATGGCCGCAAGCTTTCTCAGGGTCCTTTCTTTGCGCCGACGGTGCTTGAGCACTCCAGCGGCCTCATCGATGAACTCGCGTCTTTCCTGCGGACTGGCCCGCAGCACCGCATCCAGTTGGCCTTGGCCGACGATGACATGCATCTGCTTGCCCATACCCGTGTCGGAAAGGAGTTCCTGCACATCAAGCAACCGAACCGCGGCCCCGTTAATTGTGTACTCTGAGCCTCCCCCGCGAAAGAGTGTGCGAGCGATGGTCACCTCGGCATACTCAATTGGCAGCCTTCCGTCGCTATTGTCTATCGTGAGTTCAACGCGCGCACGGCCCAGAGCGGCCTTGCCGCTGGTACCGGCGAAGATAACATCAGCCATAGCTGATCCACGTAGACTTTTCGCACCCTGTTCACCCATCACCCACGTGAGTGCGTCAACTATGTTGGATTTCCCGGAGCCGTTCGGCCCGACGATGCAGGTGATTCCGGGCTCAAATCGCAAAGTGGTGGGTGACGCGAACGACTTAAACCCGCGGATGGTGAGGGTCTTCAGATGCATTCAGTGGCTCCGGTAATTCTTGCTTTCCGATTGCGGCCGGCTCTGCCCATTGTAAATGTCTTTCCACCCGATAGCGTCAAGCTCGCGGAAGGGGGCCGACTACTCTGAGTCGGCCCCCTTCCTTTGCGCCCTCTACGGAAAGTCTCAGGCTTCGTCGTGATACTGAAGCTCAGGGAACCACAGTGCTATTTCGCGCTCCGCGGATGTTGGAGAGTCTGATCCGTGCACGATGTTCTCAATGTTCCCTGTTCCCCAATCGCGTGCTAGGTCGCCGCGGATCGTCCCGGGCGCCGCCAACGTCGGGTTGGTCGCCCCCATCATATTCCGCAAACCTTCAATTACGCGATCACCTTCGGCCACCACGGCCACCACAGGGCCAGAAGACATGTAATCGACCAGATCCGCGTAGAAAGGCCTCTCAAGGTGTTCAAAATAGTGCTCTTCCAGCAGCGCCGGATCAGCTCTCTTTATTTTCAGGCCCTTCAGGACATACCCCTTTGCCTCAATGCGCCGCAGGACCTCTCCTGTGAGACCCCGGCGGAACCCGTCAGGCTTGATTAGAACTAGAGTGTGTTCCTTTTCTGGATCCAGCAAATCTGGTGTTGGCATGGTAGCGCTTCATTCCTTTCATTCCCTCAGGCCAGTGCAGTGCCCTCGGGCTCATTACTTATTTATCGAATCCGGCATTGATCGCAGCCACTAGATTCTCTACCGCTTCGACTGCTTGCGGACCCCTGGCACTAACCCTAAGCGTTTCACCCTGCTTACGGCCAAGAGCCATGACCTCCATAAGTGATTTGGCGTCAGCGCCGTCCACGCGAATGTCAGCGTCAAAAACGTTGGCCATCTTCACCAGTTCAGCGGCGGGCCGAGCGTGGAGTCCCGTCGGATCCGCAATTACAGCATCTTTTGCGACTTCTTCTCCTTCGGACCATTGGTCCTCCGCCTCCACAGCCAAGGAACCACCCGTTTGCCCCGCTTCCGCGGCCGCTGCTGCCACGTCGGCTAGCGATTCTCTTTGCTCCGCCGCCACAGCTGCCACGACGGCCCCTTCAACAAGCGGACCGTCAGCTAGAAGCAACAGATCAGGATCATCAGCAAATTCAATGACTGATTCCGCGACCATGCGCGCAGAGCCCAGATCGGTCAAGATCACGGCTCCCCTGCCTCCTGAAGCTTCAAGCGCTAGCTCACACGCCTTACTCACCTTATCGAATGAGGTGCCAATGCCGCCGTCATCGCGGCCGCCAGCCGGTTCTATGCGCACTGAGGGCGCCATTTGCTGGGCGAGGTCGCGCAGGCCTTCAGCAAGCTTCTCGCTGTGAGAAACCACGACTAGTGAGACGCGCGGGTCACTCATCGGGTTCCCCGTATACGGCCTGCGCCGCCTCAGCTGCCGCAAGCAGAACCAGAGCTGTCGAAGTTGCGCCGGGATCCTTGTGGCCGATTGAGCGCTCTCCCAGGTAGGATGCGCGCCCCTTCGTGGCCTTCATCGGGATGGTGTCTTCTGCGGCTTGCTGCGCTCGTTCGGCGATCTTCTTCCATGCCGCCACCACGCTGTCTCCCGCTTCCGCGCTGGCGGCGGCCTCTTCGGACGCGGGAATCAGCACGTCGACCATCGTTTTCTCGCCAGCGACTGCCTTGCCCCGAGCTTGTACCCCTCCAAGGGCCGCGGCTAACAGATCCGCGATGCTCATTGCAGTGAGTTCCTGGTCGGGAAACTTTTGTGCCGCGCGGAGGAACGCCGTGCCATAAAGTGGGCCAGCAGCGCCGCCCACGGTGGACATAAGTGTCTTCGCGACGTATTTCATAACGTCACTGCCGCTCTCCGCCTCATCTAAACCAGCACCGCGCATTACAGCTGAGAATCCACGATCCAAGTTTTCTCCGTGGTCCCCATCCCCGATCTGTCGGTCTAGGTCGATCAGATATTCGCGATTCTCTGATACTGCTTGGGCGGTACGGCGGACCCAGTCCTTAGACCACTCAACGCTTTTCGTCACGGCGTTCCCTCTCTTGTATCTTGCTCAGTACTTCTGGCTGATCCTGCGGTTATCCGTTACGCAACCACCCATGCGGGCGTGTTGGCAGGAGCATCGAACAGGTCTTGCATCTCATCGTCCAAGCGTAAGAGTGTAAGAGAGCATCCCGGCATTTCCAAGCTGGTCACGTAGTCGCCGACCATTGACCGGGTCAGTGTGATTCCGTCACGATTCAGCAGCTCCGCCACTTTACGGAAGACAATGAACAGTTCAGATTCGGGTGTTCCACCCATCCCGTTCACCAGGGCGATGACCTTATCATTCGTCTGGAGTCCAAGGTCGTCGCGAACTTTTACGTAAAGCTCTTCAGCCAAGTCGTCTGCCGGTTCCATCTTGCCTCTGCGATAACCGGGCTCTCCGTGGATTCCGATACCCAGCTCGATCTCGTCTTCGGCAAGATCGAAGGACGGTTTGCCTGCGTGGGGAACTGTGCAGGCTCCCAAGGCTAGTCCCATAGAACGCATGTTTGCATTCACACGCCGTCCGATTTCAGCAACCGTTTGTAGGTCATCCCCGCGCTCGGCTGCAGCGCCAGCAATCTTTTCCACCAAGACCGTGCCAGCCACTCCACGCCTCCCCGCCGTGTACAAAGAATCTTCTACGGCGCAGTCGTCGTCAACTAGGACCGTCTCAACCTCAATGTCGTCCATCTGAGCCAGCTCAGCTGCTGTCTCAAAGTTGAGCACATCTCCCGTGTAGTTCTTCACAATGTGGACAACGCCCGCACCGCGGTCGGCGGCTTTCGTTGCTTCAACAATTGGGTCCGGTGTGGGGGAGGTGAACACTGCCCCGGGCACGGCCGCGTCCAGCATCCCAGAACCAACATAGCCAGCGTGGAGGGGCTCATGGCCGGAACCGCCGCCGGAAAGAAGTCCTACCTTCCCTTCCTCCTTAGGGACCGCACGTTCCACCCAGTCGGGATCGTAGTGAACTTTCACCAGCCCTGGGAATGCCGCCTGGAAACCCTCTAGCGTTTCCTTCACTACCTGCTGCGGATCGTTGATGAGCTTTTTCATTTAGACCTCTGAGTATGGTTTTGTGGTACGGCTTCGTACAACATCAATACTGCCACTATTAAGGTCCACTGTCAGCGGCCCACGAAGCGACCCCCCTGGGAACTTGGCGAAAAACTGCGGGTCACCCTATCTTCTTGTCGGGGGCTAGCAGCGCTGTCGCATCACCTGCCAGAACAACGGAGCCAAACACCACAATGCCTTTCGCGTCGTGTGGATTCAGCGTGGAATCCACTAGTTCAGCCGCTCGGTCTATCGCTTCAGCCAGGTCCTCACGTTCGTGGACTCGTTCCTCACCGAACACGTCAACCGCGATTGCGGTTAGTTCTTCAATCGGCATCGCACGAGCGCCCGACATCTCCGTCACGACGATTTCGTCAAACAGCGGTTCCACCTCTGAAAGCACTGACTCAACTTCTTTATCAGCCATCGCAGAATAGACTCCGACGACGAAATCGAAATTGAACACCTCTTCCACGGCTCCTCGCATCGCCGCGCTGCCCGCAGGATTGTGCGCGGAATCAACGATCACAGTTGGAGAGGTGCGCAGAACTTCAAGTCGACCGGGGGACCTAACCGACTGGAAACCCATATCCACCATGTCAGAGCGCACCGGTTCACCGCCAAGCAGTGCCTCAACCGCCACGAGTGCTGCAGCAGCGTTCCGAGCTTGATGCTCCCCATGCAGGGGCAGGTACAGATCCGTGTACACACCCGCTGGAGTCCTGATGGAAAGAACCTGACCGCCCGCTTCTATTTGGCGCTCCAAGACTTCCCAATCGCGACCTTCCAGACGCAAGATGGAATCCGTTTCTCGACAACGGCTCTCAAGGATGTCTAGGGACGCAGGCTGCTGTTTCTGCGCAACGATCACCATCTTGTCTTTGATGATGCCGGCCTTTTCGGCTGCGATCTCCTCTAGTGTCCCGCCAAGCCACTGTTGGTGGTCGATCGCAATAGTCGTGATGACTCCGACCCCTGAATCAATCACATTGGTCGCGTCCCACGCACCGCCCATGCCGCATTCAACAACGGCGGCATCGACCGGATAGTCCGCCCAGGCAGCAAAGGCCATCGCGGTGAGGACTTCAAAGAAGGACAACGCTGGGCCGCCGCTACGGCTCGACGATTCGTCCACCATTGCCACGTAGGGCTCAATGTCGTGCCAGGCGTCCAGGAATTGAGCGTGTGACAGTGGCTCGCCTTCAACCGTGATCCGTTCGCGCACATCCCGAAGGTGGGGAGACGTGAAACGGCCGACGCGCAGGTCGAACGCTCCGAGCAGCGCATCCACCATTCGAGAAGTCGACGTTTTCCCGTTGGTGCCGGCCACGTGAACGCTCGGGTAAGCGTTTTGGGGGTCGCCCAGCATGTCCATCAAAGCCCGAATCCGGTCCAAACTTGGAGCGAAATCGTGCTCGGGGGCTCTTCCGAACAGTTCGACGCTCAGCGCGCGCACCGCCTCTCGCCGCTCTAATTCGTCCACCTGCTGGTCCTGCTCTGTGAGGTAGCCGTCCGGGTCCTCCCACTCTGCCGGATCTTGACTGCTCACCTCGCCCAGAAGTTCGGCGACCAGGTCCGGGTCGGGGCCGGCAAGCAGCGAGGTTTCCACCAGCTGACGCAGCGCTTGGAGCCGCTGAGGTTCCTCTTCGACAGCTTCCGTGTCCTCATCCTCTTCGGGCTCATTCGCGGCAATAAGATACGGAATAAGCTCAGGGTCAATCCCGGGGAACTGGTCGCCTTCTCTGTTCATCATTGGACCTTCCAGTTAAAGCTTCTCGACTTCGATGGTCAGTTCGTCATCCGCCGCCGGTTCCACCAGGATCTCCGTGGCGAGTGTTTCGGCACCGATCAGTTTCTCGTGGGCACGCGCCGCCTCGATCCGTTGCTTGGGAACGCCCAAGCGCAACCGGATACGATCGGAGATGTGTAATCCGGCATTCTTCCGCGCGTCCTGCACGGAGCGGATAACGTCCCGGGCGTAACCCTCAGCCTCTAGCTCCGGAGTAATCGCCGCGTCCAAGACAACGAAGGTGCCAGATTCAAGCACGGCCGCGACCTCGTCCCCGCCAGCGTCCACCCGCGCGCTCAGCGTGATTTGGTCACCCGATAACTTCAAAGGCTCACCCGCAAAAGTCACATCTGGGAACAAGACCGAGCCGTCGGCTAAAACTTCCCAGCGGCCCTGCTTTTGAGCTGCAAAGAGCTTCGAGGTGAGAGGACGCCATTCGGGGGAAAAGGCGCGCGGATTGAGGCCGAGTTCTTCACGCACGCTGAACCCGGAACTGCCCGGCTCGGCGAGCTTCACCTCTTTCACGTTCACCTCCCCGGCGATTAGCGGCGCGAAACGTTCCAGATGCTTAGCGTTCTCCGCAACAACCGACATGGACGCGAGGGGCTGCCTAACCCGCAGACGATTCGTCTTCCGAAGCGAATGCGCAGCCGACACTACTTCCCTTACCGAGTCCATTGCCATCACCAGGTCCGGGTCTTCCCAAGACGCAGGTATGTTCGGATAGTCAACCAGATGAACCGAAGCTCCCCCGGTTAACCCGCGCCAAATCTCCTCGGTCATCAGCGGCAGCAAGGGGGCCGCGGCCTCGCTCATGACCAGTAGGGCTGTATAGAGCGCATCGAAGGAGTCCTGTTCCTCATCCCAGAACCGCTGCCGCTGCGTCCGCACGTACCAATTTGTAACGACATCCAAGTGATCGCGGAAAAGAGCGGCCGCGCCAGGGATATCGTAATCGTCCATCGCTGCACGCATTGCCGTCGCCACCTCGCCGGTGCGGGCTAGCAGGTACCTTTCCATCTCCGGAAGAGCAGCGATCCTTTCTTCGGATGCTTGATCAAGCCGGTTCAGCTCTATCCCTTCACCGCCATTGCAGACGTTCGCGTAAAGGGCCAAGAAGTAATAGGTGTTCCAAAGCGGCAGCAGCACTTGCCGTACCGCATCACGAACGCCTTCTTCGTTGACGATGAGGTTCCCGCCGCGAACAACCGGTGAGCTCATCAGGAACCAACGCATCGCATCCGACCCGTACGTGTCGAATACGCCGTTCACGTCCGGGTAGTTGCGCAGGGATTTGCTCATCTTCCGGCCATCATCACCGAGTACGATCCCGTGCGATACCGCGTTTCGGAAAGCAGGTCGATCGAACAGCGCGGTTGCCAGCACATGCAAAGTGTAGAACCACCCGCGCGTCTGTCCGATGTATTCCACTATGAAGTCGCCCGGGTAGTGATCCTCGAACCACGTGCGATTCTCGAATGGATAGTGGACCTGTGCGAAGGGCATAGCCCCTGACTCGAACCAGCAGTCAAGCACCTCTGGCACCCGGCGCATCATCGATCGCCCTGTCGGATCGTCTGGGTTTGGGCGGACGAGGTCGTCGACGAACGGACGATGCAAGTTCACCTCGTCAACGCCAAAGTCTTCTCGGATTTGCTCAAACGACCCGTACACGTCGACGCGAGGGTAGTCCGGATTGTCCGATTTCCACACCGGGATCGGAGCTCCCCAGAACCGATTCCTCGATATCGACCAGTCCCGGGCTCCAGCCAGCCACATTCCAAACTGGCCGTCCTTAATATGCGAGGGCACCCAGTTTATTTGCTGGTTCAGTTCCACCATCCGGTCTCTGATCTTAGTTACCTCAACGAACCAGGAGCCGACTGCCTTATAGATCAGGGGTTCGCGGCATCGCCAGCAGTGAGGGTAGCTGTGCGCGTAGGAAGCTTGCTTCACCAGTCGCGCGCGTCGACTTTCAGGGACTTCCTGAAGCGCCCCGGTCCCTTCTCTAAGGTCCGCGATGATCAGCCGGTTGGAATCGAACACCTGGGTCCCCGCATACTCGGGGATTTCCGAGGTGAACTTACCTCCCTCGTCGACGGGAACGCGCGTTTTGATACCGGCCGACAGGCAGACTGCCATGTCGTCCTCACCAAAGGCGGGAGCCAGGTGCACCAGGCCCGATCCATCTTCCGTAGTGACGAAGTCGCCGCCCAGTATCTGGAAGGCGTTCGGGTCCTCTCCCTCAAAGTAGGGGAAGATAGGCGCGTAACGGCGGCCAACCAGGTCGCTCCCCTTCAAGCGCCGGGCGATTTGCAGGTCCTGCTCGGTCTCTGCTCCCAGTTCTGCCGCGTACTCCGCAAGCCGCGCCTGCGCCAGAATGATCGTCTTGCCCGCTAGCTCACCCGAGTCTGGGACCACTTCGACATAGTCGATATCAGGACCGACGGCGACGGCCAGGTTCGACGGAAGCGTCCACGGGGTGGTTGTCCACAGTAGCGTCCACTCCCCCGTGGGCTCGCCCTCTTCATCCAGCAGCGCCACGGCGACTGTCACCGTCTGGTCGGTGCGTTCCCGGTAGACGTCCTCATCCATACGAAGTTCGTGGTTCGACAGCGGCGTCTCATCGTTCCAGCAGTACGGCAATACTTTGTAGCCTTCATAGACCAGGCCTTTGTCGTACAGAGTTTTGAACGCCCACAACACCGACTCCATGTAGTCGGGGTCAAGCGTCTTATAGTCGTCGTCGAAATCGACCCAGCGCGCCTGCCTATTGACGTAGTTTTCCCACTCACCCGTGTACTTCAGCACGGAGCGACGACACGCGGCGTTGAAGGCTTCGATCCCCATCCCGCATTCGCCCTCGATCTCGGTCTTGTCGACAATACCAAGTTCGCGTTCCGCCTCTAATTCGGCGGGGAGGCCGTGCGTGTCCCAGCCGAAACGGCGCTCGACACGGTGGCCAAGCATCGTCTGGTATCGCCCAACAACGTCTTTTACATAACCGGTGAGCAAATGCCCATAGTGGGGTAGGCCGTTCGCGAACGGCGGCCCGTCGTAGAAAACAAACTCGTTGGCACCTTTATCGCCCGCTGGACGCTGATCCACGGACTCTTCAAAGACTTGGTTATCCGCCCAGTACTCCAAAATCTCTTCTTCCAGGCGTGGAAGATCCGGTTTGGCGCTTACTTCTTCGCTGGCGCGGTGCCGAGGGATGTGCTGGTCAGACATCGGGCGGGTCCTTCTTCTCGATCGATTACATCTGTCGAGGACGACGGTCAGCGACCACCGCGGTACCACCTCGGTTAACCGGTCTCCCAGTTCACTTGAGACAGCTGTTTCGGGCCTACCCGTCCGGGTCTAGTGAGACCAGCCCTGCCGGTCCGTTCTTCCGGAAGCTCCCCGGTGATACCCGCAGTTACTCTCACCTGCGGCCGGTTCTTCGCTTGACTCATGTTAGCCGAAAAGTTGAACGGCCGGACAGCGCGTTCGCTGTGAGGTTAGCTCGACTAAGAGCTATACACAGACCGGGACAGCCAGTGGTGTCAGTCACTTTCGACACCTAGACTGAAGAGAAGCTACCGCAACGAAGCGGGGCCACGAGAGTGGAGGAGAAAAATGAGTTTTCGGGGACACGTGACCGGCGCAATCGCAAACCCCGTGCTGCGCTGGACAGGTCAGCAGCGCGCGGTGCTGGAATTGCGCATCCACGCGACCGCTTCCGCGAGGGACCGGGATTCTGGTCAATGGCAAGATGTTGGTGACCCCCTGTGGATCAGCGCCAGTTTTTGGGACCAGGAAGCACAGACGCTGGCAGACACGTTGAGCCAAGGGGACCGGGTGACGGTTGAGGGAACTCTAGTCCTGGAAGGTTTTCAGCGAAGGGACGGCACTTCCGGAGTGGCGCATAGCCTCCGTTCGCCCAGGTTCCTTGGAGTCATCCCCTCCCGCCGAAGCGCGCAGGATCGACAGGCGGACGCCGACGGTCCAATCGTTTCTGACAGCCAAGCTCCGTTCTGAGGGTGCGCGGCAGCTGGATTAAAAGGGAAACGGGCCCGCTCTCGCGGGCCCGCCCATCCCATCAACACAGTGTGAGTCGAAATGGGCCAGGCGCAATGCCCTCTTTCGATCTCGCTTATGAGCATAAACACGAAAGGTTGAGATAGCCTTAGGCGAACCTGAGAGTTCACTGGGAATCGGTGCACTCGGTTGCTGGGATGCCACAGCGATCAGGCAAGTGAGCTTCCCCAGAGCAGATCGCGTCCCAAGATGCGCATCCGTTGGCTGGACTTTCTCCGGCTGCTTACTATGGCGTCATGACGAAAAAACTCAAAGCGGAAGTTCTAGACGTCGAAGCGATGGACCTGAGCGTGCGTCCACAAGACGATTTCTACAGGTACATCAATGGCAAATGGATCGACACTCACCAGATACCGGCTGACCGCGCTTCGGACGGGGCCTTCCACGCTCTGCGTGACGCGAGTGAAGAGAACTGTCACGCCATCATCAAAGATGCCGTCGCTGAACAGATTGAAGACCAGGACGCTCAGAAGATCGCAGTCATTTATTCCCAATTCATGGATGAGGAGCGCGCGAACCAGCTGGGCGCGGAACCGTTGCTACCATTTCTTTCGCCAATTTTTGCGGCCGCTTCACACGACGAACTCGCTGAAGTTGTGGGCCGACTAGCTAATCTAGGCATCACCGGCACGTTTGCTGACGGCGTGAGCCCTGACCTGAACGATTCCACTCGTTACATCCTCTATCTAGAGCAGGCCGGACTTGGACTCCCAGACGAGGCCTACTATCGCGACCCTCAGCACGAGCAGATTCGGGCCCAATACAGGGACTACATAGCTGCCGTCTTCGCCCTTGCCGGGGTGGTTCCCGCCGGAGAGGAACAGGATGCGGCTGAGCAAGTGTTCGACTTTGAAGCAGGGCTGGCAAAGAAGCACTGGAACATTGTGCGAAGCCGAGAGGTCGACCAGCAGAACAACCCCCGCACATTTGAGCAGGTCATTGAAGAAAACCCTGGCTTCCCTTGGACCATTTGGGCAGCGGCAGCCGAGCTCCCACTGGATCAAATTCCAGTGTTCAACGTGAACCAGCCGGACTACATGCACGCGTCAAGTGAAATCTGGGCGACCACCGAGCTTCCGGTACTGAAACTGTGGCTCACTCGGAAACTAATCGGTTTCGCCGCACCCTATTTGTCCGACATGTTTGTCCTAGAACATTTCAACTTCTATTCCAAGGCTCTGGCGGGAATCGAAGAGATGCGCCCCCGGTGGAAACGCGCTGTCGGCCTGGTCGAAGGCCTAGTAGGCGAATCCCTTGGCAGACTGTACGTGGAGAAGCACTTTCCGTCGGAGTATAAGGCGCGCATGGATGAGCTCGTTGCGCACCTGATCAGCGCTTACAACAGTTCCATCTCCCAGCTTCCGTGGATGACAGAGGAGACGAAAGCCCGCGCACTTGAAAAGCTAGAGGCTTTCTACCCGAAGATCGGCTATCCAAGCAAGTGGCGGGACTACTCGGGGCTGAAGATCGACGAAGCGAACACTCTCCTTGAGAACATTGCTGCAGCCACCGCGTTCGAGACTGCTTGGGAGCTGAGCAAGCTGGGAACACAGGTTGACCGCGAAGAGTGGTACATGACCCCACAGACAGTGAACGCCTACTACAGTCCACTGATGAATGAGATCGTATTCCCAGCCGCGATTTTGCAGCCGCCATTTTTCAATCCGGAGGCGGACGATGCCGTGAACTACGCGGCAATCGGGGCCGTCATCGGACATGAAATCGGGCACGGCTTTGACGACCAAGGCAGCCGCTTTGGTCCTACTGGCGAAATGGAAGACTGGTGGACAGAGGGCGATCGTGAGGAGTTCACCAAACGAACAGAAGCTCTCATAGATCAGTACTCCCGTTACTCGCCCGCGGAACTGGGAGAAGAACACAAAGTGAACGGCGCGTTCACCATTGGAGAGAACATTGGAGACCTGGGCGGCCTCACGATCGCATGGAAAGCGTGGGTTGAAGCACTAGAGGAACAGGGACTCACTCCAGCCACGGCTCCCGAAATAGATGGTGTTTCTGCGATCGACCGCTTCTTTGCGTCTTGGGCGAGAATCTGGCGGGGTAAAACGCGAAGCGAATACGCCATCCAGTTGTTAGCAATCGACCCCCACTCCCCTTCCGAGTTCCGCTGCAATGGCGTGCTAGCCAACTTTGACGTGTTCGCCGACCACTACGAACTGCAGCAAGGTGACGGGCTTTGGATCCCGGCAGAAGAACGGGTGACCATCTGGTAAACGGCTGACAAGCGCTGATCCTGTAGAATTGCGAGGTGCCCGGCCGATCCCGGTCGGACACCTCGCTAATAAGCAATCCTGGGGACCGCGCTGACAAGGGCGCGTTTCGGAGAGAAGAACGAGGTACAAAATGCCTGGGTTGAACCTGACGCAACTGGAAGCTTCAGAGCGCTCCCTAAATGTCGACCCGAAGGACTACCAAGTCCTACTTGATCTCACCGCAGACGGCCCAACCTTCAAATCGACTACCACGATCCGGTTTGATGCAGTAGGTGGCGCGGACACATTCGTTGACCTTGTGGCGGCGGCGATCCACCGGATCACACTCAATGGGAATCCCGTGTCCGAAGAGAACTACGTCGACAATCGGATACTGCTGCGCGGGTTACAGGAAAACAACGTCCTTGAAGTTATCGCCGACTGCAACTACATGCACACTGGCGAAGGCCTGCACTCATTCGTTGATCCTGCGGACGGTGAACGGTACTGCTATTCCCAGTTTGAAGTACCGGACGCTCGCCGCGTATTCGCAACGTTCGAGCAGCCGGATCTGAAGGCCTCTTTTCAATTCTCGGTAATCACCCCAAAGGGGTGGACCGTGCTATCAAACTCCCCGACCCCAAGTGCGGAGGAAGTGGACGGCGGCCTTCGTTTCGATTTCGCGCCGACACCCGTGATCTCCACCTACATCACCGCGATTATCGCCGGTCCTTATGTTGGCGACACGGGGACGCTCACCTCAGTCGACGGCCGCGAGATCCCTCTTGGCGTCTACTGCCGCCAGTCGCTGAAGCCTTTCTTGGATTCCGAGGCGATTATGGATACAACGCGAAAGGGGTTCAAATTCTTCGAAGACGCATACGGAATCCCGTACCCATTTGAAAAGTACGACCAGATTTTTGTTCCCGAATACAATGCGGGTGCCATGGAAAATGCCGGGTGCGTCACCTACCGTGACCAGTATGTCTTCAGGTCCCGCCCAACAGCGTGGGAGCTAGAGTCCAGGGCCAACACGATCCTGCATGAACTGGCACACATGTGGTTCGGCGACCTGGTCACAATGAAGTGGTGGAATGATCTTTGGCTGAACGAATCGTTCGCTGAATACATGTCCCACTTGGCTCTTGCAGAAGGTACGGAATGGACTGACGCGTGGATCGGCTTCATGTCTCGAAAGGAATGGGGACTCAATCAGGACCAACTCCCATCAACGCATCCGATCAAAGCCGACATGCCTGATCTTCAAGCCGTTGAGGTCAATTTTGACGGGATCACCTATGCGAAGGGCGCGTCGGTGCTGCGTCAACTTGTCACGTATGTTGGCAAAGAGAACTTCTTTGCAGGATTGCACCAGTATTTGACAAAGCACGCCTGGGGAAACGCGACGCTAGAAGACCTGCTGTCTGAACTGGAGGAGACGTCAGGACGCGACCTTAGATCCTGGTCCAAAGTCTGGTTGGAAGAAGCGGGCGTTACAACCTTGCGTCCCGAGTTCTCAATTGATGACTCCGGCTCATTCACAGAGGTCTCCATTTGCCAGGAAGCGTTTTCCCCGGGTGCCAGTCTGCGCCCACACAGACTGGCCGTCGCCGGATACGATCTGGTCGAGGACAGTGTCCAGCAATCCTTCCGCGTGGAACTGGACGTTGACGGCGACAAAACCGTCGTGGATGAGCTGGCTGGGAAGCCGCGCCCGGCTTTGCTCCTGGTAAACGACGGCGACCTGGCCTACGCGAAAATCCGCTTGGACGCTGATTCCCTGGCCTTCGCGATCGAGCACATCGACCGGATGGAGGATCCCGTAACACGCAGAACCATCTTGTCCGCAGCCTGGGACATGGTTCGAGACGGGGAACTTCCCGCGACCGAGTACATAGCGCTGGCACTTAAAGCCGCCAACACCGAGACCAGCATTGCGACTCTCACGTCGATCCTGCAGCGCACCGGCTATGCGGTCACCCGTTACACCGCGCCCGTGAACCGATCCGAGAGAATGGTTACCACCGGAAATCGGTTACTCTTGCTTGCACGCACGGCCACATCTGAGAGTGATCAGCAGCGGCTCTTGGTGAAAGCTCTGGCCCAAATGGCGGTCACGCCCGAACAGTTCTCAGCAATCGAGGGGCTCTACAACGAGACGGAGCCGCTCTTTGGGTTGAACGTGGACGTCGACATGCAGTGGGCTCTGCTAACAGCTTTAGTTAGAGGCGGAAAAGCAGGGGACGACCAGATTGCCGCTCAGCTGGAGAAGGACCCGACCCTCACCGGACAGCAAAATGCACAAAGAGCACGCGCATGCGTCAACTCTGCCGAAGTGAGGGAATCCGTCTGGCAGAAAGCGATCACCGACCAAGACATACCAAATGACACTCTTTGGGCGATGCTGGAAGGGTTCTGGGCACACGCATCGACGGAACCGCTCATGTATGAAAGCTATGTGGAAAAGTACTTCGACTCCGTCGTGCGAATGTGGGAAGGCCACACATTCCATATCGGTTCCAGGCTCATAGAAACCACTTTCCCAAGCGGATTGAGCGGCTACCTACCTAACGTAAGCGTGGTCGACCGAGCCACTCGCTGGCTGGAAGACCATGAGGACTTCCCGGCTTCCCTTCGCAGACTCATCCTCGAAGGGCGCGCCGATGCCGAACGAATGCTCACCGCACAGGAGTGTGACGAACTCGGCTGACAGATCCTCCCACCTTCCCAAAAGGCTCCCGGCAGGCCACTATGCGTGGCCTGCCGGTCCACGTGTGTCCGGTCTCTCGGTAGAAGAGAGTTCCAGCCGTGCTACTTTTTAAGGGAGGCGTTTCCCCGACCGGAGTGGAGGAACTGGCGTGAACAAGCCGCAAATTATCGTTGAAGGACTGGGCGGTCCTGAAAACATAGACATTCTGGAGCCTTGCATCACCAGGCTGCGCGTGGAAGTTAGAGACCCCTCTTTGGTAGACGAAGCCAAGCTGAAAAGTGCCGGCGCCTACGGAGTTGTGCAGGTGGAACACACTGTTCAAGTAGTGGTTGGGCCGGAAGCCGACGACCTGGCGCGTGACGCCAACGCGCTTCTATAGGCAAGGCCACGGAGGTTCTCTTGTCACCAGAGTTCCGACTCGACGCCCCCGTAGGCGGTCAGGTTTACCCCATATCGACTGTGCCTGACCAGGCATTTGCAGACGGCATGCTCGGACCCGGGATAGCGATCTACCCCGACGCGAGTTCTCGAATAACGGTCTCGGCGCCGGCCGCCGGACTCATCCGCACAATCCATCCGCACGCTTTTGTCTTGCAGATCTGCCCAAAATTAGCTGCCCTGGTGCACCTTGGCATTGACACCTACCGGGCCGACCGAGACCAATTCTCAATGCTCTCGGAGCAGGGGCGGTACGTCAGCCGGCTAGACCCGATCATCGACTGGGACATTTCAAGAACAGTCGCAGCGGACTTCGCCCCGTGGGTCGTCGTCACGATCCTGGGTTTTGATCAGCGGACTATGCGGCTGAAAGAATTGGCAGGGGACGGAACGGTAGTGTCCCCGGGCCAAGAGCTACTCGAGCTCAATATCGACTCGGAATAAATCCCGCTCAGCGTCCAAACTCATCTCTCATCACTTCAAAGAACCTTTGAACATCTTCGCGAGAGTCCAGATCCTCTAGCAAAACCGGTTGGCCTTCGGAATCCGAAAGCGGAATTCGCCAATTCGGATACTCGTTATGCGTGCCAGGCAGATTCTGCGGCTGTTTCTCACCGACCGCATCGACGAGTGATGCGGCGACCATTCGCGAAGGCGTCCGACAGATGTACCGGTGCATCGCCTCGATCATCTCCGCTGTAGAACCATCACTTTCAAGAAGTCCCCATTCCACCAACCGGGAACGCATACGGTCTTGTTCCTCTTGGTCGGCCGAAACTACCGCCTCTACTGGATCGACCAAGATGCCAATTTTGTCCCGCAACTTCGTGTGGATTCCCTCCACATATCCCGCTGTGGGCGGAAGATCATGCGTGTTCACGGTTGCTAGTACATCTCTACGGTACTGGTCGGCATTTAGGGGCCAGCCACTTTCATCCTTTTCGAACCAAAGCACGGAGGTACCCAAGATACCTCTCTCATTCAAGTACTGACGCACCCAAGGTTCCACGGTGCCAAGGTCTTCACCAATCACAAGTGAGGAATGCCGGTGCGCTTCCAAGAGCAGCACTCCGACCATCGCCTCGTGGTTGAAGTAGACATACGCGCCCTTATCGGCGCCCTCTCCTTCCGGAATCCACCAGAGCCTGAATAGACCCAGAATGTGGTCTATCCGTAAGGCTCCCGATAGCTTCATGGTCGCTGAAAGAATGTCCTTCAATGGTTCATAGCCAGCGCGTTCTAAAGCGCGGGGGTTCCAGGGCGGTTGCGACCAGTCCTGACCCTGCTGAGAGTACATGTCCGGCGGTGCACCCACAGTCATGTCGCTGGCAAAGCATCCTGGATTTGACCAGTAGTCCGAACCGAATCTGTGCACTCCGACGGCAAGGTCAGCCATGATCCCAATATCCATGCCCAGGTCGGTGCCAACCCGATTTGGTAACTGGCACTGTTCACTCGCCACCCACTGGCACCACGAGTAGAAGTCGATTCTGGGTGCAAGCTCTTCTTCCAGCTCGACAACAGCGGGGTTCACGGGGCTTCCGTACTCCCCCTCCAAGTGGGTCGTCCCCAGGTGTTCAGCCAGCGCGCACCAAAGCGCATAGTCATGCAAACTCGAGCCGCCCACGGCCGTAAACTCTCGGTAGAGGGCTTCGCGATAAAGACTTCGTGGCTGCGCATAAATGGCCTCTAACGCCTGCTTCTTCCCCTGCCAGACAGCATCCCGGTTCAGCCCGCCGCCGCGCTCTGCCGGAGCGGAAGCAGCCTGTTCACGCAGTTCTTCAATCCGCTTCTTCTGCCGCATCCCCAGCTGCGCATATTCAGGTACGATCTCCGGCCGTATGTACATGAGGTTGAGCCACCGGCGGGAGACCGGCAGGTATGGTGAGTCCTCCACAGGTAGGACGTTTTCTGCAGCGTGCAAAGGGTTAATCAGGATGAAGTCGGCGCCCTGCTGAGCGCCAATGGCGGTGAAGTCCGCCAGATCGACAGCGTCCCCCACGCCCCACGACTGCTTGGAGCGGATGGAGTACGCCTGCACGTTAACTCCCCAAAATCGCGCGTCACTGCGGGACAGAACCTGCGGTTCCAGCCTGTCCGGAACAATGTAGAGCGGCTTCTGGTGAATCTGAGGGGTCTGCCCCGGACAGTCAATCTCAGCGAATATGGTGTGATATCCAAGGGGTAAGCCGGCGCTAATCAAGAAGGTGGCTCGACCGATTAGCTCCCCGTCGATCTCCCGCGGGTCAAAGTACCAGTCGAGCTGCCGAAGCTCCCCGGTTGTTCCGCTTTCCAGTTGCACCCACGCCCGAACTCCGCTTCCGTGCGGCAAGTGAACAAACACTTCCGCGTCTTTGCCACTCCGAACGACCGTACATTCTGGAAGGGGCAGTTTCCAGGGTTGCTGCTCAGTCCAAACGACCGCCGCTTCTATGTCGGCCCCTGATGAATTAACATCTACAGGGACGCCCAGGGACTCAAGCACTCGGAATAGAGTCTCAGGCGGCGTCAGTTGATAGTCGCCGCGCCAGTCCCAAAATCCGGTCGACACGCCGTTGATGTCGGCCAAGTGGCGCAGGCGGTCCATGTCCTCGGCACTGAGAACGGTTTGCGTCATCAAAGTTCACCAATCTGTAACCGCCCCGAGGCTCTCCGGGCGTCATTTCACCGGACACTTCCTATCTGCCTCCAGGATAATGCATTGCTGGCAATTGGTTTTCTTCGACAATTCGTTACGCCTCGTCCAGCACCGGGTCAAATACGCGAGCGGCCGCCGAAACGGCGCACAATGGGGTCTATGACCGACCCTGTAACTGTCCCCGTAATTGACGCCGAACCGGTAGCCTCCGTTCTTCGAACCCTGCAGTTGACTGAGTCGGGAAATGACGTCTTCTATGCTGAGTCACTTCCCCAGGTGAGGCGCGTATACGGCGGTCAGGTAGTCGCCCAGGCTTTGCTTGCGGCCGCAGCTACACTACCCGTAAGTGAGCGCCTGCCCCACTCACTGCACGCCTATTTTTTGCGCGGTGGTGATCCGGACCGGTACCTGACCCTGGAGGTTGATCGGCTGCGAGACGGCAGATCGTTTTCTAGCCGCCAGGTCTCAGCTAAGCAAGACGGCGAAGAGATCCTGTCGTTGAATGCCTCGTTCCAGGCATTCGAAGAAGGTTTAGAGTTTTCCGGAGTCGCGCCCATCGTGCCCGGGCCGGATCAGCTGACTTCAGCGCTGGAGATTTTTCGCTCCATGAGTCACCCTGTGGCAAAATTTCTTGGGAAAACCGCTGCCTTCGATGTTAGGCACGTGCAGTCTTCTCTCTATACGGGAGCTGATCCTTCAAAGGCCAGCGTCCAACAACTGTGGATGAAACCCCGTAATCCACTACCGCGCAGTATGTCTCAGCTGCTCCACCGCACGCTGCTTGCATACGTGGTCGATCAGGTCATGCTGGAACCGGCACTGCGTGCCACCGGACTCAGCTGGCTAACTGAAGGCATGTCGCTGGCTTCGTTGGATCACGCAATGTGGTTCCACAAAGATGTTGATATCAACGAATGGCTGCTGTTCTCCGGACGAGTTGTCTCGGTCGGGGGCGGGCGCGCGAAGACCGACGTTGACGTGTTCAGCAAGAGCGGGGTCTTGGTCGCCTCGGCCTCGCAAGAAGGAATGATTAGGATTCCCACGGGAGTCGCGCAGGGGTCGGGCAGGTGGGGATTTGAAAGTTCTGCCGAGGCCCTTATCTAGCCCGAGATGTTGGCAGCAGTGGACAAGAAGCCGCCCCGACAAACTGTAGTGCACACCTGAAAAGGCGAGAGAAAGGCGCGACAGCGCCTGCTGCCGCGCCCCGCACCTCTCTTAGCTTCTGGTTAGCTTCCTGTGCGTGACTCGGTGGGGACGCGCGGCATCTTCTCCCAGCCGGTCAACCTTATTGGCTTCGTACGCATCAAAGTTGCCTTCAAACCAGTACCACTTGTCGGGCTCTTCTTCCGTGCCCTCCCAAGCAAGGATGTGGGTCGCCACGCGGTCCAAGAACCACCGATCGTGAGTAACGACAACGGCGCAACCGGGAAACTGCTCAAGTGCTTTTTCCAGCGATCCGAGGGTCTCTACATCCAAGTCGTTGGTGGGTTCGTCAAGCAGAAGCAGGTTGCCGCCCTGCTTCAAAGTGAGAGCCAGGTTCAAACGATTCCTCTCACCGCCTGACAAAACTCCGGCGGGCTTCTGTTGGTCAGCTCCCTTGAACCCGAAGGCGCTCACATAGGCCCTTGACGGGACCTCAACCTGGCCGACCTGAATATAGTCGAGCCCGTCTGAAACCACTTCCCACAGTGATTTGTCCGGGTCGATACCGGCGCGGTTCTGGTCGACGTAAGAAATCTTTACAGTCTCACCGATGTTCAGCTCTCCGCCATCAAGCGGCTCCAGCCCCACAATGGTCTTGAACAGCGTGGTCTTGCCAACGCCGTTCGGACCTATCACGCCCACGATTCCGTTCGGTGGCAGCGAGAAGCTCAGACCGTCAATTAGGGAACGCTCCCCAAAGCCTTTCTCTAGCCCCTTCGCTTCCAGAACCACGTTGCCGAGCCGGGGCCCAGGAGGAATTTGAATGTCCTCAAAGTCCAACTTCCGGGTACGTTCGGCTTCGGCGGCCATCTCTTCATACCGCTCCAGGCGCGCCTTTGACTTAGCCTGTCGGCCCTTCGGGTTCGTGCGAACCCACTCCAACTCGTCCTTTAGTCGCTTGGCGAGTTTTTGGTCCTTCTTCCCTTGGACCTGCAGCCGCTTCTGCTTTTCTTCCAGATAGGTTGTGTAGTTCCCCTCATACGGGTAGAGGCGTCCGCGGTCCACCTCCGCAATCCATTCGGCAACGTGGTCCAGAAAATACCGGTCGTGCGTGATCGCAATAATGGCGCCCGGGTAGGAATTGAGGTGGTGTTCCAGCCAAAGAACTGATTCCGCATCCAAATGGTTTGTCGGCTCATCTAACAGCAGCAAGTCAGGCGCTTCCAGCAGCAGCTTGCAAAGCGCAACGCGGCGGCGCTCTCCACCGGACAGTACGTTTACCGGAGTCTCAGGGGGCGGGCAGCGCAAGGCGTCCATCGCTTGCTCCAACTGAGAGTCGATGTCCCAGGCGTTTGCCGCATCGATCTCCATCTGCAGGCTGCCCATCTCTTCCATGAGCGCATCGAAGTCGGCATCTGGGTTCGCCATCTCCTCGGAGATCTCGTTGAACCTGTTCAGCTTTGAAAGGATACCCGCCACGCCCTGCTGGACATTTTCCAGAACCGTCTTGTCCTCATCTAGTTTTGGTTCTTGCTCCAAGATCCCAACTGAGTACCCGGGGGTGAGCCTGGCTTCACCGTTGGATGGTTCATCCAATCCGGCCATGATGCGCAGGATCGAGGACTTACCGGCCCCATTCGGACCTACCATGCCGATCTTTGCGCCGGGAAGAAACGCCATGGTCACGTCGTCAAGGATCACCTTATCGCCGTGAGCTTTACGCGCCTTCACCATCGAGTAAATGTATTCAGCCACTTTTCTCCGTTTCACCTGGCCCACAGAGCGCGTGGGCGATGTCTCTTCCATTGTCGCGAGGGCGCAGAACCAGGTCAAACATTTTCGCTGTGGGATTGGGCGCCAAACCGCCGTTCTAGGCGCGCTGTTGTTGTTCTCACAAGCCTCGGACTCGCCGTATTTCGGAAATCGCTAGACATCGGCGCGCAGCCAACTATACTTCAGAACTTGAAAGACTTATTACAAAAGATGAACTACTTAGGAAAGCTGAGGGCCAGGCAAGTATGCGGATAGGGCCAGTGAGTTCCTCAGCTACGCTGAGCAACCAGCTCTCGGTCGACGCTGATCTCCCGGGACAAATCCTCGATGCCGTCCCCTCAACGAATCAAGTACTCCTCGAACTTTGGGACAGCGCCCCACCTTTTTCATGGGTGGCCGCCCGTCAACAAAGTGCCGGTCGAGGCCGCCTGGGACGGCGCTGGGACGCGCCTGCTGGAACAGCGCTTCTGATGTCGGTTCTTGCTCATCTTCCCACAGACGATCAGAACCCGGCTTTAGCTTCTCTTGCCGGAGCAATCGCCGTTCGGAACTTGATCCTTGAAGTTTTGCCCGGGGCACTCTGCGATTTGAAGTGGCCAAACGACGTGCTGATTGATGGGCAAAAGGTCGCCGGGGTGCTCTCCGAACACGCGGGGAAGACCGCAACCTCTCAAGTAGTGATCGTCGGGATCGGCTTGAACTTAACCAGCCCGGCTTCACTCTTGAAAGCGCACGCGGCAACGTCCCTTGCTGAGAAAGGGTGGAAACCGCGCTCAAGCCTGGTGTCCGATTTCTGCCCTAACACCTCGATTTCGCGGAACAGGGGGAACACGCGGAACT
>CAYFRL010000016.1:0-42438 GCA_964345595.1 uncultured Actinomyces sp. | reverse complement strand
TTTCCACCGCAACCCCCAAACGAGGAGCAGTCTCCCTGATCACCGTGAACGGAGCCAAGGATTTATCTTCTTCAAGCCTGTCCAACACCATACGAACCGCACGATCCTGGAACGACTGTGGATACTTCTTAGGCATAAGCCCATCCTCTCAAAAAGGACGGAACCAAACCCGGACCGCTTCAGGCAGGACACTCCATACCTTGGCTAGCACACCCCTGCACGCGTCTACGAGGAATACCTAACATTCAGAACAGACCAGTTAGTGTTGCACCCCAGAATAAACTTCGAGGTTCTGACATTCCGCGATGACATAATAGAAAACGTGGTGTTCCTAAGCGTATTCGGGCTGCTGATCTTCTTCGGGGTCAGTTTGCAGGCGATGCTGCTTGGGCTGCGTGACCCGCGGCAGGGACGGCGCCTCCATTCGTTCGTGTGGGCGGCAGGATCCTTCACTTTGGGTTCGGCGGCGCTGGCCAGCTTCTTCTACTTTTACGAGGCCGACTCCTCAGTTCCGCTACTAGCGCGGGCCGGGACGATCCTAATGACGTTCGCGATCATTTTTTGCATCATCGGGGCTGGCGCGTGGGTTTACTTCCTGGTGCGCCGACATGTGGCTGTGCGGGGAGAAGGGCGCGCCCACCACCACATGCCCTTGAGCCAGCGTTTCAAGTTCATGTTCCTACTGGCCCAGCCCGGATGGGAAAAGTTGGACTCTACCAAGTACAACTCCGAGGATCGTCAGGACGCATCCAGCGCAACCCGGATTATAGGAGTCGGTGCGACGCTGATCGTGTTTCCGGCGATTCTGCTGCTACTGGCCGCCTCGATCTTGATGAATGTGCGCGGCTCGGTCACCTCGGACTTTGCTTCGCACACAATGGGTTACTACACGTTGTTGGTTGCGACTTGCTGGACCGTTGTCTACCTGACGACACTCGCGCTGGTCGCTATCCAGCAGGTGTTGGTAGATCAGGGCCATGATCTGAGCCCTTCGAACGTGGCAATCAGTGTTGGTACGTGGGCCGGTCTTGGGGCAGCGGGTGGTGTATTTGTCGGCGCGCTTATCCCGGTCGTGGTGATACTGATTCCCAAAGGCCCATTTCAGTCCTTAGACGTGACCTTGGTGGACACAATCTCACCCGACCTGCTGCTCAACATCTCTGCGGCAGGGGCGGTCATCGGATTCCTGCTTGGGGAAGCCGTGTCTGTCACGACATTTGCAGCTGGAGAGAAGAATCTGCTGACCCAGACCGTGGCCCCGCCTCTACTATTTGGAATAACGGCAACTGTCCTGGGCCTGGCGGGGCTTCGTCCCGGCGCGATCTCCACTTACCTTTCGCGGCAGTACAAGGCCGATATCCTTCACGGCGGGGGAACCATATCAGACCCGCTGGCAACAGCTTCCAGCGCGGATCTGGGCACGTCAGAGGGATGGGCTGCTCTGGTCGCCTCTTTCGATAAGCACGGTTGGAACACCTTCGTGGATCAGCACCTCTACTTTTGGATCACCTGGGTTGTCGTGATCCTGGTCGTCCTCTTCTCCTTCACGATCAACGTCCATCATCGCGAATTGAAGCTAGCCGACATGGAAACCCGTGGCGCTAAGAAACGGAAGAAGAAGCGGCCCAGCGAATCAAAGAAGTTACCTGCTTCAGACCTTGCGGACACACCCAACCAAACAGAAACCACCAGTGAAAAGAGTTCAAGCGATGCATGAGATCTACAAAGCGGCCCCTGGCCGGTACGAAGACGTTGAATACGCGCGCTGCGGGACGTAGCGGCCTGCTTCTGCCCCGCATCTCCCTTGGGTTTTGGCACAACTTTGGCGACACGACAACGCTGTCACGCCAAAGGGACATCGTTCTGCGTGCCTTTGACCTGGGGGTCACCTACTTTGACCTGGCGAACAACTACGGGCCGCCCTACGGAAGCGCTGAAGAGAACTTTGGAAACCTGTTCGCAAAGGATCTTCGGCCCTACCGGGACGAGATGATCATTGCCTCGAAAGCTGGCTTCGACATGTGGCCGGGACCCTACGGCGAGTTCCCCTCACGAAAGAACATGCTGGCCTCACTGGATCAGAGCCTGAAACGCATGGGCCTGGACTACGTGGACATTTTCTATGCACACAGGCCAGATTCGCGGATCCCCATCGAAGAAACGGTTGGGGCTCTGGCAACCGCGTATCACCAGGGGAAAGCTCTCTATGTCGGAATTTCCAACTACTACACGCCGGGCGAAGTGGAAGACGTAGCGGCCGCGCTGAAAGCCTGGAACATTCCCCTCACCATCAACCAGCTGCGCTACTCGATGTTGGACCGGCGGATAGAGAATGGGGTGGTCGATACACTGGCCGGGCTCGGTTCAGGAATAGCTCTGTTCTCACCGCTAGAACAAGGGCTGCTTACGGACCGGTATCTGCGCGGGGTACCCTCCGGTTCACGCGCAGCAGTGAACCACTACCTGCAAAGCTCCCGGATCACAGAAGAATATTTGGCATCAGCGCAGCGGCTGGCCGACATTGCCCAGGCGCGCGGGCAAAGCTTAGCTCAGCTGGCGCTTGCCTGGGCGATGCGGGACCACCGGATCACAACCGCGATCATTGGAGCTTCCAGCGTGAAACAGCTTGAGGCGAACCTGGCCGCACTTAACTCCCCTGAACTAACTGAAGAGGAGCTAGCCAAAATCGACGCCGCTATTGATCTGCCCATCGAACGCTAGGAACTGAGACGGTCGGCAAATAGCGGCCGGCAAATAGCGGCCCGCAACTAGCGGTCGGCCTCGTATTCAGCCATCATCTCGATCCGCTCCACATGGCGGGCATCGTTCGAGAACGGGGTCTCTAGGAACGCGTCCGCCAGCGCAATGGCTTCTTCCACCGTGTGCTGGCGCGCGCCAATGGCCGCGACGTTGGCGGCGTTGTGTTCGCGGGAAAGCTTCGCTGTCGCCTCGTTCCAAATGAGAGCGGCGCGAACACCTTTCACCAGATTGGCCGCCATCTGCTCGCCGTTCCCGGAACCGCCAATGACGATGCCCAGCGACTCACCACCGTCTGCTACGACGGCCTCACCACACGCAATGCACATGGGCGGGTACGCATCCAAGGCGTCGTATTCGTAGGCGCCATGATCGACTATGTCGTAATCTTTCTTTGCCAGGTGCTCAATCAGAGCTTCCCGAAGTTCAAATCCTGCGTGGTCGGCTGCGATATGTACGCGGGGCATGCTGTCTCCTTCACTTGGCAGGCTCACTAATCCCTTGTCGGCAAGGGCGGCCCGCCACCTGTCCCAGTCTACTTACGAAACGTGCTAGCGATCCGGACTCTGGTCCGGTTTGGTCGCACTCTGAGGCGTCGGGGCCCTGCCACGGGCGACAGCACTCCTGGCGCTCTCGGCTAGGATGGTTCCGTGAACAAGCGCCTCTTGGTCAAGCACGGATGGCTTCCCCTGCAACACGGGGCCTGGTCCATGACCTTCCTGCCGCTGCTACTTGGAATAATCCTTGGCGGCCCATCCTGGTGGCAGTTGCTCCTCACGTTCAGTTGGACCGCAGCTTTCTTGTTCTTCAACGTGTTTGGGCTACTGATAAAGGCGCGACGGAAGGACCGCTATCGGGCCGCTGCGATCACCTATGGGGTCCTGGCCGGTATCGGCGCAGCGATCCTGGTGGCATTCCACCCGCAGCTTCTTGTTTGGGCACCGCCGCTAGCGGTCTTCTTCTCGTGGGCGATTGTGGAGATACTTCGACGGAATGAACGATCAGTAGCCGCGCGAATTTCCGCCATTCTTGCCTCTGCCCTAATGACCCCAATTGCCTCTTCCCTTGGTTCTCACCCGGCCGACTGGAAGCACGTGTGGACGGCGACCGTTGTCGTGGCGCTCTACTTTTCTGGCACGGTACCCTACGTGAAGACCCTGATCCGGGAACGCGGAAACCCGGCGTGGATGCGGGCCTCCATCATTTATCACTTGGCGCTGGTCGCCCTCTTCATCGCGGGCGCAGCGACGGGGTTGGTTTCCTGGCTTGTCCCGCTAGTGGGACTGATTCTGCTGGCGCGTGCTTGGCTCTACCCAGTGATTTCGGGGCGCCGCGGCCGTCCGCTTTCCCCATTATTCATCGGTTTGACGGAGTTCGGCTACAGCGCGTTGGTGCTGACATCGGTGGCCTTAAGCTGAGCTTCAGGGGCCCGTGACATAATGGGCACATGCAACTATTTCTGCGGCTCTTAGGCAACATGGCGGGTATTTGGCTGGCCACGCAGTGGGTGAGCACCGTCCACTTCGCTGAAAAGGACAGCTTGGGCGCGAACTTGCTGGCTCTTGCGCTGGTCGCCCTGATCCTCACTTTCGTGAACAGCCTGATCCGCCCCGTGATCCGGGTTGTCGGCTTCCCGCTGTACGTGATCACGTTTGGCCTGTTTGCTCTGGTGACAAACGCGATCATCTTTTCTTTGACGGGTTGGCTCTCTGGTGCATTCAACCTGCCACTCAGCGTCGAATCGTTCGGTGGTGCTTTGGCTGGCGGCACCATCACGGCGGTGATCTCTGCCCTGATAGTAGCTGTTCTTGGTCCGGTTGCAGGGCGGAACTCTAACTGATCCGTTTCGTCCAATACTGGATGGAAATCGTGTTTGTGTCTGCACCCAAACCGAGTGCTTGTCTGCGTTCTTCCAACCAGCTAGCGACTTCGGCGCTTTCCGCTTTCCCTTTTTCCAGGCCATTTGCGGCCTCACGGTAGGTCGCTAAACCGTGGGCTGAGCTGCCACTGGGCGCATGGTCCGGCGAAAAGTGGACGGTCAGCCTCCCCGCGTGCGCAGGGTTCGGCTCACCATCCAGAGCTGGCACGGGGTCGCTTGTGTTTTCTAGGTGCAACGACTGCACTTGGGGCTTCGCGGGAGCGGCCAACGCCACGGGTGAACCGGCCGTAAGCACCGAGACCACACCGAACCGGCTCACAAACTCCGGGTCGGCCGCCAAGTTCGCAGCGACAATCCCGCCTTGTGAGTGACCCACCAACTCCACCGGTTCTCCGGGCCGGATACCTGCCAACTCCATGGCTCCAATGACAGCCCGCCTTTGGTCTGAGGCCGCTCCGCCGATCTCTTGCAGGTTTGACAACATGTCCTGCGGGTTGTTGCCCGGCAGCCATTCCTGGGTTCCCCGAATCAGAACAGACCAGGATCTGTGCGGACCGCCCCCGCCGCCATCGCTGTGCCGAAGAATTTCTACCATTGCGCCGGGGGCCGGTTCCTCCATCAGTTCCAACACGCCGCCTATCTCAACCGGGGCAGCCACTTCAATGGGGCTGCGCCCATAGTCCCCCTGTCCCACTTTTCCGCCCGATACTCCACCCGCCTGTTGCGGTATAGACAGGGGCTGCAGGTCACTGGACCCGCCCCGCCCAACCACAACGTATTGCCCAGCGTGCCCTGCCCCGCCGACCAGGCCGCCCCCTGCGGGAGCAGTTGCAACAAGCAGCTTGTCTTTCCACCCAAACAACCTCTGTGGTAGGGACAGCAGAGTGCCGCCCGCACGGGCCATCTGCTTTACCAGCGACCTTTCCTGGCCAGCGAATATCTGCCACGGGTTTGTGAGGCTGAACGCGGGAACACTGGTGAAGCGATTCAGTTGTCGTTGCAGGAAGATTCCTTCTGCTCCTTGCCCAGAGTTCTCGGAACTGAGCAGAGGGAAACTGCGCAGCGCTGCGTCCCCTAGGGCGCCCAACTGCGCTGCTTGAGCGAAACCTGGCACCGGGAAGCGGGAATCCGCCAGCAGCCCCCACCGCTGTTCACACCCAAACTCCGCGACCGTGCAAGCGGCGAAGAGACCGGCCACGTTCCCCTCAGCCTCTGCTAACAAGATCGCGGCTCTTTCCTGCCAAACAATGTGCTGGGTGAGCGCCTCCATGAAACGCCACAGGCGAATATTTATCCGCGCCAAAGCGTAGTGCGTGGCCGCCGCGGCAGAGGTTTGCGGCAGTTCGGCCAATGCCGTTTCGAAATAGCTGGCTGCCCGCAGCAGATGCACGCTGACAGCGTCAACCGAGTCGGTTGTTAGCCGCAGCGCCTGGCTTGCCTGCAATATCTGATCCGTGTCCGCCGTGGTGGAAGAGTCAACAACCCAGTACATGTCCTCACGTCCCGTTCGCCGCGTCCACGGCGGCTGCTTCTGTGATTACCTGCTGGACCAGCGCCTCAATCTGCTTGAAATCCGACTGCATCAGGGAACTCTTGTAGTTGAGCCCTTCCAGATGCAGCGCGGCAGTGTTAGCTGACGCTCCCTTCCAACTTGGCACCGAACCGGCTGCTAAACCCAAACTCACCAAATGCCAGTCTTCTTCCGCCGCCCACACGGCCCCCAGCACTTTCCAAAGGTCGATCTTCAACATGTGACCACACTAGGAATCGCGGTCGGCGGCGTCACTCGCACACTGTCCCGCCTGTGGAGAAGTACTATCCCACCTGCGGGGGACAGCAAGCTATATGGTTGGCTGCATGAGGGAAACCACGCCCAGCACATTCAGGAAGACATCCAGCCAAGCTCAGATCTCGTTCGAACTAGCTGGCCTGCGCTGGCTGGCCGCTGCGGAAGGAGCCCAGGTTGTCCCCGTCTTGGACCAGGGCCCGGCGTGGATCGATGAGCCGCGTCTTTACCAAGTTTCGCCATCGAAACAGCAGGCTAGAGAGTTTGGCCGCGCGTTAGCCCAGACTCACGCGGCGGGAGCAGACTGGTTCGGTCAACCACCCGCCGGTTTTGCGGAAGAAGGCTGGATCGGTTCCGCTCCACTGCCACTCGTTTCAGACAAACCCGCCTGGCAAACCTGGGGCGCGTTCTTCTCCGAGTACCGGATTCGCCCCTACCTGTCCCCTTTTCGCGCAGCGGACCTGGAAGTGCTGGAAAGCTTTTGCGCGGAACTCGAGCGGGGAACGTGGGACCACCCGCAGCCAGCCTCGGTGAGCGCCCCGGCAGCCCGCACGCACGGTGATCTTTGGGGCGGCAACGTCATGTGGACGGCGACTGGCGCGGTCCTGATCGATCCCGCGGCAAGTGGCGGACACGCGGAGACCGATCTGGCGAACCTGGGTTTGTTTGGCGCACCCCATTTGGGCGAAATCATTTCCGGGTATGAGGAAAGGTCGGCGCTGGCGGACGGCTGGGAAGACCGAGTCCGGCTGCACCAGATGCACCTGCTGGTCGTACATGCCGATCTGTTCGGTGGTGGGTACATCCGCCAAAGCGTGGATGTGGCCCATCGTTACCTGCAAATGGCGGGATAATCGGACCTATGGATCTCACTGCACCAGCCCTCACATTTCCGGACTTGGCCGACGAACCGCTCTCACCATTGGACGGCAGATACCGATCGCAAACCGCTCCCCTTACCCGGTTCTTGTCCGAGGCGGCACTCAACCTGGCCCGCATTCACGTCGAGGTCGAATGGCTCATTTATTCGGTTTCGGCTGGGATCTACCCGGGCCTGGAGCCTCTTTCCCAGGCGGACATTGAGTACCTGCGGACACTGCCCGCCGCGTTTGACCAGTCCGCGCGGGAAAGGCTGGCTGAGTTTGAGGCTGAGACGCGCCACGACGTAAAGGCCGTGGAGTACCTGGTTAGGGAACATCTGGAACAGGCCCCCGCCGGTTCTGCATTGCCTGGTTTGCTGGAACTGGTCCACGTGTTTTGTACTTCGGAGGACATCAACAACCTTTCTTACGCGCTGTGCGTGAAGGGCGCGATCAGAGAGGTTTGGAGCCCCGCCGCCGCGAAGTTGCAACAGGAACTTACCGGCTTGGCCCACGAATACGCCTCCATTCCGATGCTGTCCCGAACGCACGGACAGACTGCAACACCGACGACGCTGGGGAAGGAATTAGCTGTCTTCGCGTACCGCCTTCACAGGCAGCTGCAAAGACTGGACCGCTGCGAATACCTAGGTAAGTTCAACGGCGCTACCGGCACGTACGGAGCCCACGTTGCCACTTTGCCAAATGCTGACTGGCTGGCCGTATCTCGCGGGTTCGTTGAACACTTGGGCCTCACCTGGAACCCGCTCACCACACAGATTGAGTCCCACGATTGGCAGGCGGAGATATTCGATGCCGTCGCCCACTTCAACCGGATCGTGCATAACTTGGCGACGGACGCGTGGACGTACATTTCGCTTGGCTATTTCCGTCAGGATCTGGCGGCGCAAGGATCGACCGGCTCATCAACCATGCCGCACAAGATCAACCCGATCCGTTTCGAGAACGGAGAGGCGAACCTGGAGCTGTCAAACGCGCTGTTAGAAGTGCTGTCCGAAACGCTGGTCACGACGCGGCTGCAAAGAGACCTGACCGACTCAACCACACAGCGAAACATCGGGTCGGCCCTGGGGTATTCACTGCTCGCTTTGGACAATATCTTGCGGGGCCTGGCAGGTGTCGCCCCTGATGAAGCGGTGATTGCCGAGGATCTGGCCGCGCGCTGGGAAGTGCTGTCCGAAGCTGTCCAGCAGGTTCTTCGAGTTGAAGACGCCACAGGGGGCGCTCAGGTTGACTCCCCGTATGAGCAGCTGAAAGCACTCACACGCGGACAGGGAATAACGGAGTCATCTTTGCGCGGGTTCATTGAGAATCTTCCCGTGCGCCCCGATGTGCGTGACGAGCTTTTGGCGCTGCGTCCAGAAACTTACCTGGGGTTGGCAGCGCAGCTGCCCGACTTACTGCCGTAAGGCGGGCCCGTCAAGGCCTCCAATTCGGATCCGAGGCCGGCGCCCCATATCGTTCGAATGAGTCCTGAGGCCTGGCGATCTCATCTTGGAACCCGGCGTCTCGCAGATCACGCATTACCGTGACGGCCCCTGTCACCTCGTCTTTCACTGCGATACGGCCGCGCAACCCGACCGGAGCGATCTCAGGGTTGTCCCACACTGCCCGGGCCGACCGGTCCAGAAGGTCCACTAAGAACAGTTCGTAGGCGTCGCGCTGTTTCGGGTCTTGCCCATCTCCCATAAGTCTGCGCTCCACCGCATCTCGCTGCTCGGCGGTCACCTGAATGTCGTAGCTGACAATAAGAGGCTTCCCGAATGCTCGCAGTACCTCTACCTCAATCGTTTCCCCACCAACTTTCTGCGTTTCTACTATCAGAATGGATGTCTGGATCGACTTGTGAATCAGCTGAGCAAAACGCTCTGGCCGCTGAGGATTAGGGCGGGGCCTAACGTGAGTGATGAACTCGCGAACTACCTGGTCAACTTTGCTTCCAGCCCAGAGGGTTACCGGCGATTTCATCCGGGGAACCCAAGGCGTTTGAGCCGCTTTGCGAACTGCCTTCAACCGCTCCGCCGCGCGAAGTTCAACGCCTCTTTGCTTGCCCGCTGGTGGACGCCCGGACTCATCGCTATTCATCCGTTGCTCCCACTCCAGCGTCGTCCGGCGGACCATCGGTCACCAGCGGCTCACCAGTCACCGGCGGCTCACCGGTCCCCGACGACCCGCCGCCTCGTTTGGCACTCGCGATCGCCTCGGTCACGCCGGCCAGAAGTTCTTGAGGAGTCGGAACGATCTCGGCGCTGATGGCAAGCTCGTCCCCATAGGTCACTGGCTGCCACTCACGCCGGTTTAGTTCTAGGAACTCACTCCAGGCTGTTGAAGCGTGGGAATCAACGATGTCTTGCCAAACGTAATGATGCGTCACCCGAGTGGGTTCCCCCTCGCCCGGCAAATACTCTCGAAGGGCTGCAACCACCTGACTTTGCCTGCCCCAGCGCGTCACCTGGGCACGCCGCTCCACCTGCCGCAAAGTATCGGTGTAGGTGGATGATGAATGGGCGTAGTACAGGGAACCGATGCGCGGCTTCGTCAAAGAACGCTGCACGACAACGCGCTGGTCAGCAATCATTCTGGGGGTTCCGTCCATCGCGGGCACAACGTCTTGCAGGTGTTCCAGGGCAAGCATTTGCACATCCGGGCGGATCTTATGGCGACGCGACGGGCTGCCCATGCTGAGCACCCCGGTCACTCTGAAACCAATGTCCGCTGGGTCTTCTGAAGCCAGGGCCGCCGCTATGATTCCACCCTGAGAGTGTCCCGCTAGAAGCACGCGTTGGTTGAGTCGGTCCTCAGCGCTAACTCCGCGTCTTTCCATGGCCTGATGGATCGCATGCAAAACGCCGGCGCGCATGGAGGATGGAATGTTGACCTCTTCACGCATGTTGGATTCGACGTCGGCCGTGTTCGCTTGAGATTCAGGCTCCGAGTGATCGGTACCGGGAATTGAAACCAGCCAACGCAGGTTTGGCCCCTCACCGACAGAGGTGATCTTGATTCCCTGCCCGTAGGCGGATGCCCAATAGAGGTCGTCGATGTCTGCGGACAGGTCCCCCAGTGTCCTTGGCGGTTCAAAACGGCGGACCTGCGGCTGCGGGTGCCCGTCCGGCAGTGGCTCAACAGGTCCGTCGCTGTCCCACCAGAGCACCGAGTGAACCTGCCCGCCACGGAAGTACCCCAACGATTTCCCAACGGCCAGCCCGGTGAGCATCACCGTGTCGTACGCCAACCTGGGTATCCGCTTCAAATTCCTGGTTGCCACACCTTCTTTGTCCAAACCCAGCGCGGCGTGGAGCCACAGCCGCAGCCTGGCGGTGCGCGCCAAGACCCAACCGGCCCTGGTCAGTTCACGCACCAGGAGCACATCAAGCCCGGGCTCTTTGAAAAACACATCCTGCATGCGGTCTAAGGCTCTGTCTGCCCTAGTCTCTGACGTTTCTTCAAGCGCCTTTTTCCAGGGGGACCAGGCGGGCACCATCCTGGCCGCCAGCGAAATCGCATATGACATCGCGAAGGCGGGAAGGACGGGAAGCACGCGGCGGCGCAGGTAAAAGGCGCCCGCTGTCTGCGGTAAGCGCCGCAGCGGATAGTATTCCACGCGCCCCTCCTTCACCGAGTCAGCTCAACCATGTATTGATTCCCATGCTAGTCAGCCTCGCATCCGCGCGTGGTTTGGAGCGTATTCTCTCAGCGGATCGCCCGGAAACGGACGCTGGTCCGGGCACTCCAAAGCCGCATACACCTGCTCCGCCTGGAGAAAAATCGGCTGAACCGGGCCTTGCTCGTCATACCCCCTAGGGGTATGGTTCTTAAGTGTTCAAGGAATAAGAGGAGGACCCTGGATGCCCGGTTACTCTCAGGACACCGACCGCTATTTGGCCCGCTTACGACGTATAGAAGGCCAGGTCAGAGGCATTCAAAGAATGGTCTCGGAAGAGCAGTACTGCATAGACATTCTGACCCAAATCTCCGCTGTGGAAAGCGCCTTGAACGCGGTGGCGCTTGGGCTTTTGGAGGACCACCTGAATCACTGTGTCGTGGCGGCCGTGAAGCAGGGTGAAACGGCGCAGCGGGAGAAGATGCGTGAAGCGACGCAGGCGGTTGCTCGGCTTTTGAAGTCGTAGCCCAGAGGCCGACAGTTCCAACGATCCCAGATCAGCCAACGACTCAGCCAACGACTCAGCCAACGGCTCAGCCAACGGCTCAGCCAACAAATTGAACAACAGTAAACAGTAGTGAAGGAGAACCCCGTGGAAGATTTCGACAAGACCATAGAGGTCTACGTGACAGGACTTACTTGCGGACACTGCGTTGCCAGTGTCACTGAGGAACTTGAGGAAATTGGCACCGTCCAAGCGGTCGATGTGTCTTTGGTGAAAGACGGGGAAAGTAAAGCCGTCATTACTGCGACGGGTCCCGTCGATGATGAGGCGATCCGTGAGGCCATCGTTGAGGCCGGATACGAACTCACGCGCATCGTACGCGCAGCCTAGCTAGAGGGCTTCGCTGATCTCCTCCGAAACGGCCGGGCAACCGAGTCAGAACACTCACTTCGAAACCACAAGAAGGATAAATGAGTAGCACAGACAATACTTCCAAGTACACTGCGGACGACTACGATTCGACGCCGCGCGCTGGCGCTGACGGAGAAGTCGGGTCGGACGTTCACCGCCGTGCACAAAGTTTGCGCACGCGGTTCTTGGTGACGCTGCCACTTGGCGTGATTGTCATGGTGCTTTCAATGGTTCCCGCTCTTCAGTTCCCGGGCTGGCAGTGGGTAGTCGGCGCGCTGACGCTCCCCGTGGTCACGTGGGGGGCGTGGCCGTTCCACGTGGCAGCTTTCAGGGCGGCACGGCACGGCTCGACGACGATGGACACCCTGGTCAGTTTGGGCGTGATCGCCTCGTCCCTCTGGTCGTATTGGGCGCTGTTCTTCGGCGGCGCGGGCGTGATCGGCATGAAAATGTCAATGTCGCTGATTCCTCGAGCAGCCCACGGGTCCCACCCGGAACTGTATTTCGAGGGCGCGACCATGATCGTCATCTTCCTGTTGGGTGGCCGCTGGGCAGAGGCAAGCACTCGTTACCGCGCTGGTGACGCGCTGCGTTCTCTCCTCACTTTGGGCGCGAAGCAGGCGACGGTGATTGACCCTTCCGGCGGTGAACGGACCATCGCTGCGGCGGATTTGAAGGTCGGTGACCGGTTCCTGGCGCGCCCGGGCGAGAAGATCGCGACCGACGGAGTGATTGTTCAGGGGACGTCAGCGCTCGACACGTCCCTGCTCACCGGGGAAAGCGTCCCGGTTGATGTCGCGCCGGGGGACGAGGTCACGGGGGCCACTTTGAACACGTGGGGTTCTTTGGTGGTGGAGGCGACCCGGGTTGGAAGCGAAACCACCCTGGCCCAGATCGGAAAGCTGGTGACCGAAGCGCAGGCCAGCAAGGCGCCCGTGCAACGACTGGCGGACCGGGTGAGCGCAATCTTCGTTCCGATTGTCATCACCATCTCCGTGCTTACCCTCATAGTGTGGCTGCTGCTGGGCGGGTCAACCCAAGCTGCCTTCACGGCCGCTGTTGCGGTCCTTGTGGTTGCGTGCCCGTGCGCCCTGGGGCTTGCCACCCCCACCGCACTTCTTGTCGGGTCTGGTCGGGCATCCCAGCTGGGTATCATCATCCGCAACGCTGAGATCCTGGAACAGACCAGGACAATCAACACCGCCGCAATCGACAAGACCGGCACTATCACCACGGGGGATCTAACGGTGGAGAGCTTCTCACCAAGTGATTCTTCAGTATTGGCTCTTGCCGCGGCCGTTGAATCCCACTCGGAACACCCCCTAGCGAAGGCGATCGCGCAGCGCGCCCAACAAGAAGGCTTGGAACTGCCGGCCGTGGACGGCTTCACCAACCACGCTGGTGGCGGAGTGTCCGCCACGGTATCCGGTGATCTGATTTTGGTGGGGGGCGCGCGTTGGCTTAGCCGCCACGGGGTGACCATTCCCGCTTCCATGCAAGCTGAGCACGACCAGGGTGAGGCCTCTGGCGCCACTGTCGTCGCGGCCGTGCGGGTACCCGCCTGGCAAGAGAGCGTATCCAAAGTCCCCGCCCCGGAGCTGGTTTCGGTGGCAGGCGTGGACGCGACCGGGCAGCCGCTGGTTCGGGTAAACGTGAAGGTTGGAGGCATGACGTGTGCTTCCTGTGTGGGCCGCGTGGAACGCAAACTCAAGAAGCTACCGGGCGTGGACGCGCAAGTGAACCTTGCAACGGAAACCGCTTCGATAACGCTCCGCGCCGACCACACCGACGAGGAACTGGCCCGCACCATAGAGGCCGCGGGCTACGAAGCACAGGTGACAGGCAGAGAAGCATTCTCGGATGGTCCGGTCGGTGCCGCTGCCGCCGCTGAGCAGCGGGTGCTCCCGGAACAGTTCGTCGGCGCGGAAGTCCTGGGAATAATCACGCTGCGCGATACGGTGAAGCCGACTTCCAAATCGGCAATTGATGAGCTCCGAGCCCTTGGAATTGAACCCGTCCTTTTGAGCGGGGACAACCAACGCGCCGCGGAGCATGTAGCGGCCCAGGTCGGCATAACGGAGGTTCTTGCTGAGGTCCTTCCCGAACAGAAGCAGGCTGAAATCAAGCGACTTCAAAGTGAGGGCCGCGTCGTCGCCATGATCGGCGATGGAGTCAATGATTCAGCAGCCCTTGCGCAGGCGTCGAACCAGGGAGTTGGCATAGCAATGGGGTCGGGCACGGACGCGGCGATAGCCGCAGCGGACATCACGTTGGTCTCTTCTGACCTGCGGACGGCGCCTCGGGCAATCAGGATCTCAAGGCAAACCCTGTCAACCATTAAGGGCAACCTGTTTTGGGCGTTCTTCTACAACGTGCTAATGATTCCCTTGGCGGTGATGGGACTGCTTAACCCCATGTTGGCCGCGGCCGCGATGGCGTTTTCATCCGTGTTTGTTGTGCTTAACTCGCTCAGGCTGCGCAGAGCAGGTTAGCTTTCGGAACGCTCACGAAGCCGGTAAGGGCTCCCAACCTGCTGCTCCCCTGAAGCAAATCTCTGTGAGAGTTTCACGCGCGGGCGCCTGAGCCTGCGCAGATTCACCGCGATCCAGATGTCCCCGTACCGGGCCCGGCGGAAACTGCCGGACTCAGCCCGTTTTTCTTCCCGATGCTGGAAATGACACGGTATCTCCACAACTGAGAATCCCTGATTCAGCAGGTCCATGGTCATTCCAACGTCCACGCCCCAGCCGCTGGAAAACGGCATTATCGCGTTGACGGCTTCCCGTGTCAGACACCTGTGAAGAGACAGCGGATCGTGAGAGTCCCACCCGGTGCCATGGCGGATCCCCTTCCACGCAACCGCGAAGGTTGCTCCCCGCTCAGGGGTTGCCTCTTCCGGCGGTATCCCAATCGCGCAGTCAGCGACCTTTTCGTTGACCGCCTGTACCAGAGCGTTCGCCTCCACAGCTGAGTCCCCCAGATCGGCGGAAAGGAAAAGCAGGTTTCGCGCTGGCCAGTCAGCCCGGTCCCTCATCGCAACAACCTTCACTCCGGTCTCCAGAGCCGATGCACGGCCCCGGGTAACGGAGTGACGCACCGCGACAGCGCCGGCAGAGCGCGCCACCTGCGAGGTGTCGTCTGAGGAGCCGTCATCCACCACGACGATCAGGTCGACAGTTGGTATCGCTCGGCACGTGCGGACGGTGGAAGCGATGTATTTGCGTGCGTCCTGGCAGGGGATTATGACAGCCACCCTTTGGGGGCCGGTGAGTGTGCTCGCTTCCGGGTTCACTGCTGCTCCTTCGTCCGAACCCGCCAATGATGCCCTTTGACTCTACCTTGCGGCGCGGATCAGCGGATGGTCACTTGTCTAGAAACCATACCGGCGCGGGCGCGTCGCTCTTCGTCCGTGAGCGGCGAGTCTTCTGCAAGTGCCGCCGTCAGATTCCGTTGAAGGTCCGCAGCCGCATCAGCAAAGTCTGCGGCTGGAACAGAATCGTCTACCTGAAACACCGGGATCCCTATCCCGCAAGCGCGAAAAGCACCAACGAACTGCGACCCCTCACCCATCTGAGCTTGCCCGGCCGCTTGGAGCCGGGCAAGTGCCGTGTAGAGCGCGTCCTCATCCTCAGCCACCACGTAGCGGACGAAGTTGTTGTTCATTTCGCACCAGTACATGCCTTCTGCGCCAGGTATCTCTTCGGTTGGCACCATGTCTTCGCGGTTTTGGACCAGCGCCTCACGCATGTCTTCGTCGAGTTCCTCATTGGGGTCGAACCAGTAGGAGAAATCCTCTAGGACACTGATCTCCCCCGTTGCCTGGTCGTCCAGCATTTCCTGCAGCCGGGGGGCCGGGTCCCGAACATCGAACTGCGCGATCCCTTCCTCACCCTTTTCCTTGAGATCCAAGGCCGCTTTCAAGGCCGCACCAAGGTCGTGAGACAGGTCGCCCGTGTGGAAACGGGTTTGCAGTCCGACCAGGATTCTCCCGTCTCCCCGCACCATCGCACCTGCACCATCTGGTAGCAAAGTTACAAAATCGAACTCTTCACCGCCGAAGTCTGCGGCCGTCTTAGCGGTCATGATTGCGCACGGAATAATTTCCCGCATAGCAACCAGCTCACGTTCACGCTCAAGACCTTCAAACGGCCTGGCCACGAACGGTATTGCTGGGCGCACCGTCTTGCGCTTAGCGGGGTGGACTTTCTTACGGCGGCTAGCTTTTCCCATAGGTACTAGGTTAGCCGCTACCCAGCCAACCGCGCACTCGACGCGGCTGTCCCCGCCAGTTGGACGCAGCCGATCGGCAGGCACGTTCCGGTTAGACTCAAACCATAAAGCAACGACGCCGTCCAAGGGGAACAGTAATGCACGAAAGAGCCGGCCAAGTAGCCGCCAAGGAAGACCTAATTGAAGTAGATGCTCTGCTCACCGCCTACTACGAAATAGAGCCCGACCTGTCCGACCCGAACCAAAGAATCGTTTTCGGCACTTCCGGCCACCGGGGCACTTCGACTAACGGAACATTCAACGAAGCCCACATTGTTGCCACAACCGCAGCCATCGTTGAATACCGCGCACTTCAGGGAACGGACGGCCCCCTGTTTATGGGCGCTGACCCGCACGCACTTTCTGAGCCGGCGTGGCGCAGTGCCCTGGGGGTGCTCAGTGCCGCTGGCGTACAAACGTACGTTGACTCGCGCCGATCTTGGACCCCAACTCCTGCCGTGTCGCTTGCGATTCTCCGTGCGAACGGCGCGCCAAACGAGCTGCGTCAGACCGGGCCTGGCCTGGCTGACGGGATAGTCATCACCCCCTCGCACAATCCCCCCTCTGACGGAGGTTTCAAATACAATCCGCCAACGGGTGGCCCCGCCGATTCAGACGCAACCGGTTGGATCGCCTCTAGGGCGAACGAACTAATGGCCGGTGACTGGCGTTCCATACCTCAAGCTGATGTGGGCGAGGTGTCACAAACACCCAACGTGCATTTCTACGACTTCCTAGGTGAGTACGTTGGACAGCTGGACACCGTCATAAACGTTGACGCGATCCGGGAGGCGGGCGTGCGGATCGGGGCGGACCCTCTTGGGGGAGCCGCCGTTGACTACTGGGGCGCGATCGGCGAAAGGTACGGCCTGGACCTGACGGTCATCAATCAGCGCGTTGATCCGCAGTGGTCGTTCATGACTCTTGACTGGGACGGCAAGATACGCATGGACTGCTCATCGCCACACGCCATGGCGTCCCTGCTTGAGCGGATGGTTCCGGACTCCGCGGGCATTTACCCGTTCGATGTTGCCACCGGTAACGACGCGGACGCTGACAGGCACGGGATTGTCACGCCGGATGGGCTGATGAACCCGAACCACTTCCTGGCCGTAGCTATCGAGTACCTTTTCGAGAACCGGCCCAACTGGCCAGCAAACGCTAAGGTCGGCAAGACACTGGTCTCTTCTTCCCTGATCGACCGGGTAGCGAAAGTCATTGAGCGGGAAGTGTACGAGGTGCCGGTCGGCTTCAAATACTTCGTCGACGGACTTCTTGACGCCTCCATCGGCTTTGGCGGTGAAGAATCCGCGGGGGCCTCTTTCCTCAGGAAGGACGGCACTGTTTGGACGACCGACAAGGACGGCATCCTGCTATCGCTACTTGCCGCTGAAATCACCGCGGTCACAGGAAAGACACCTTCGCAGCTCCACCGTGAACAGGTAGAAAACTTCGGCAAATCTTGGTACGCGCGGATCGACCAAGTCGCCACCAAAGAAGAGAAAGCGAAATTAGCTCACCTGTCGCCTGCCGATGTTACCGCCAGCGAACTTGCAGGCGAACCAATCACCGCGAAACTAGTTCGCGCCCCGGGAGACGACGCGCCCATCGGCGGTCTGAAGGTGACAACGGAAAACGCGTGGTTTGCGGCTCGCCCATCAGGAACTGAGGACGTTTACAAGATCTACGCCGAGTCCTTTATCAGTGAAGAACACTTGGCTGAGGTTCAGCAAGCCGCGAAGGTCGTGGTAGACCAGGCCCTAGCCGAGTAGTAGCCCTAGGCCCGGCACCCTAGAAAAGTGTAGGGGGCGCTTCGTCTCTAGAAGCAAGCATCCCTTTCCCATGAGCCGCGTTGCAGAGCAGGAACTCCCTGCCATCGCCCGCAACGATGGTGATGGGTTCGGTGTACGCCCGGTCCAGGGTCTCCAGCCAATTACTCCTAGCGTCCGCGTCAGTGATGACCGCCGGGTCAGAGGCAGCGAATGCGGCTACGGGTGAGTCTGGTGCGTCTTCACTGGCGACCCCGGCGCTGGCCATCCCGGCACTGGTGACCACTGCATTCAGTCCCGGCCCACCGGGCGGTGCCAGCCGCTTCTGATAGGCGGTTGCCGCTGCCCGGGCGCGCTCATCAGCCAACTCGTTCAGCGCGTGGCCGGCGTGCCCCTTGATCCACTCGAACTTAAAGTTGCGCCCCACGATCTCTCGATCGATCGCTTCCAGAATCTCCCGGTTCGCGACGGGCTTTCCGTCCGCCTTTTTCCAACCTCGCCGTTTCCACCCGGGCATCCACTTGGTAATGCAGTTGATGGCGTACTGCGAGTCAGCAAGGATGACCAGGGGCTCGTTGGCCAGACCGGCCTGCCGCGTGGCACGCAGCAGCTCAAGGACCGCTGTCAGTTCGCCAACATTGTTGGTGGCAGTGGGCCAGCCACCGGAGTCCCAAACATCTTCACTAATCACCCAGGACCAACCCGCCGGTCCAGGATTCCCAAGGGCCGAGCCGTCCACCGCTGCTGTAATAGTCACCTTGGAATCATAGCGTTGCCCGGTGCCGCTTTCATCAGGCGCGACCGGTGAAAATCCCCTAACCTGGCACAATGACCAATGATCGTGCGCGTGGCAACTCCAGACACAACCAGTCCAGGAAACCAAGATTCGAAGATAAACCGACTTTTGGCTCCGGTGAAGAACTCCTGGCTCTGATGAACAGGATCGATGGTGCCTCGTACGGTGCCTACAAGCGCGCTCTTGGTACCTGGGATTTTGGGGACTATAAGGTCATCTTTGACCGCCTGCAATCGGACCCCTACGCCCCGCCCTCAGCGGTGCGGGTCCAATACAGACGAGACCGGGTCGCTCTGCCCGCGGACCTGCTGCGAACGTCAGATCAGAAACTGGCCACAGCGGACTTCCTGGCGAGAACTTTCCACGGCCTGGTTCGGGGCGGATCCGTGTCTATTGCCCGGTGCGGCCAAGAAATCCTGGAGAGATCCTATGCGTCAGTCCACGGGGACTACTTCGAGCTACGCATCTCTGTGCGCATGCCAGCGCGTGGGCGAACAATTCTTGGCAGGCAAGCTAAACAGATCTTTGCTGACGAATTACCCAAAGCTCTTCGCGAACTCTTTGCGTTTGATGACCCGGACTATTACGGCAGCTGGCTCCAGCATTTGCACACGCTGGAAGACCACCGCGCTCTCACCGAAGCTGTGGAGAGCCGCGGGTTGGTGGCGTTCATAGCGGACGGAGCACTTCTTGCGCGCGAATCGGGCATTTCAGAAAAACCGATGCTTGATGGGGTCCCGTTCTCATCCCCTGAGAGTCTGCAAATTGAGGTGGAACTACCCCACCGGGGCGCGGTGACCGGTATGGGCATCCCCGCGGGGATAACCCTCTTGGTTGGCGGCGGATATCACGGCAAATCCACCGTGCTTTCAGCAATTGAGCGCAGCGTTTACCCGCACGTGCCGGGAGACGGAAGAGAAAGGGTTGCCGCTCTTAGCGCAACCATGAAGGTGCGGGCCGCAGATGGCAGACCTGTCACCAAAGTGGATGTCTCTCCGTTTATCAACCATCTGCCAACCGGGGCTGACACGAAAGAGTTCTCCACGCAGAACGCCTCAGGATCGACGTCGCAAGCCGCCTCCATTATTGAAGCTCTCCAGGCGGGAAGTAAGGCGCTGCTGCTGGACGAAGACACCTCGGCCACGAACCTGTTGATCCGGGACGCGCGAATGCGTGAACTGGTGGTAGCGAAGCAAGAACCAATCACGCCCCTCATCGACAGAATCGAGGGGATGCGACAGCAGACGGGCACCTCCGTCGTGATGGTGATGGGCGGGTCGTCTGCCTACTTGAACGTTGCGGACCTGGTCCTACAAATGGAGTCTTACCACTGCGTGGACGTGACGGACAAAGCCCGTGACCTGGTCCGAAAGATGCCGGTGAGAACCGACAGTCTGCCCGGTTTTCCTGCTCTGCGAGAGCGAATCGTCCTTCCCACCGCGCCGTCAACGGACCGGCCAAAAACAAAAGCTGCGGGTGTTGACCGGATCGAAATCGACCGGCAAGGAATCGATGTGCGGGACGTCGAGCAGATCGTGGACCCCGGCCAAACCGAGGCTATCGCGTACGCGGTGCGCGGCATCACCACAAAACTAGCTGATTCCGAAATGTCCATTGAAGAGCTCGCTGACGTTGTTGAGGCCGAGTTGCGTTCCGGCGGCCTGGACGCACTGAGCCGTTTTGGGGCACGGCGCTACCCTTCTTCGCTGGTTATGCCCCGGCGCATCGACATTATCGCCGGCGTAAACAGGCTCCGCACTCTGCGGATCCGCTGACACTCCTAGCACCTGCTACCCGGCCAGTCTTACTGCGCCAATGCGAAGCAACCCACCCACCTGCTACTTATCAGTCTGTAGACTCATAGATAGCGATCTCCAAACATGGGGATATGTCCACCGGCCATCTTCAAAAGACTTTCGGGCGCAACCTGCGCGCCTACCGGCTGGGTTTGGGCATGAGTCAAGAACGTTTCGCCGCGGAAATAGACCTGCACAGAACCTATGTTGGAAGCATTGAGCGCGGAGAGAAGAACCTGACACTGCAAAGCATCGAGTACTACTGCTCTTTACTGGAAGTGGACCCGCTACAGATGCTGCAGGCAAGGGACGACGCAGCAGCGCACGCTGCGCCCCGCAAGGACTAGCTGCTTCCTATCCACAGGCCCCCGGGAGCGGGTTGGTGGACGCGCGGCAAGGGACTACCGTTGGTTTAGCTGTTCGTTGCCCAGTATCGGAGGTCCTCAGGTGCACAGCTCTGCACAGATACGATTCTGGGGCATTGATCTAGCCCGCTTCTTGGCGATAGTCGGAATGATGGCAGCGCATTTGCTGGTGCTACGTTCCAGTTCATCTTGGCTGCCCGTTGTCACCGCTGGTTTCCCCTCAACCCTTTTTGCTGTGATTGGCGGGTTCGGCCTTGTCTTTGCTGCGCGGCGCTACGTTGAGATGGGCAACCGAAAGGCGGCGCTGGCCGCTGGGATAACGCGCGGTGCACTGATCTTGTTCTTGGGCTTATTGCTGGAGCTTCTTCCACCGCACCCGATCGCGGTGATACTGGTCTACTACGGGGCGGCCCTTTTGGTACTTGCCCCAGCTATCTACGTTTCTTCGCGCATCCTGGTGCTACTGGCCATTGCTTTAGCCTTTGTCGGGCCGTTTCTGATCGCAGCAACAGAGCACCCAGGCGCTTTGGACTACTCGGGTCCCTTCGGATTGCTGCGCAGCGTGTTCATAGGTGGGACTTACCCGGTGATCACCTGGGTCGTGTACATGATTGCAGGGATAGTGCTCTGCCGCTGGTTGCTGCAAATGGCGCAGCAGGGCAAGACCGCTGAGGCGGCGGGCAAGATGCTTCTTGGCGGGATCGCGACTGGGGCAAGCGCGTGGGCCGCTGGAAACTGGTACCTGCACCGGGTGATCGTGCCAGAGTGGGCCCCGCCGCTAGCAGATGGGCGCGACTCCGCAGTGGTAGTCGCCTACTTCAACGAGTCTTGGTTCGGATCACCGGCAGCGCCCGGCTGGACAGCAATTTTTCAGGTCAGCCCGCACTCAGGCACCGTTGTCGACATTCTGCGCACGGGCGGGCTGAGCGTCGCACTGATAGGCCTTTGCCTACTGATCGCTGTGCCGTGGCTGCGTGCGCCGCTACCCCTGAGACCCTTCGTTGGCGCGGGCCAGGCTCCTCTTACCAGCTACACACTGCATCTTGTGATGACTGCGTACTCTCTTTCAGCGGCAGGCGGCATTGAAGCCTACTTCTCTAGGGGGAACCCGCTTATCGACCAAGCATTTGGGATACAGCTGACCATCATTGTCTTGCTGGGCGCATTCCTGAGCTGGACCGGTAAGCGCGGCCCCCTGGAGTGGCTGGTAAGCCGCGCCGGACAAGCGGCGGCCCAGTCGGTGGGTAGCTCCACACAACTGGGCCGACCGTGAATCTACGAACTCACAGCATGCAAGAGACGCAGTTATCCACCTCAGTGCCCTCAAGGGCCATCTGCCGAATCCGCACGTAGTAGAGGGTCTTGATGCCCTTCCGCCAAGCGTAAATGTACGACCTGTTCAACTCGCGAGTCGTCACCGTGTCGGGGTAGAACAGAGTCAGAGAAAGGCCCTGGTCCACATGCTGCGTTGCCGCGGCGTATGTGTCGATGATCTTTTCGGGGCCGATCGCGTACGCGTCCTCGAAGTATTCGAGGTTGTCGTTCGTCAGGTACGGAGCTGGGTAGTAGACCCGGCCCAGCTTCCCCTCTTTCCGAATCTCAATTTTCGAGGTGATCGGGTGGATCGAAGAAGTCGAGTTGTTGATGTAACTGATAGACCCCGTTGGCGGCACGGCCTGTAGGTTCTGGTTGTACATGCCGTACTTCGCCACGTCAGCGGCAAGTTGCGCCCAGTCTTCCCTGGTTGGCAAGTGAACACTGGAAGCGTCAAACAGTTCTTGAACTTTCTGGGTTTGGGGCACCCAATCCTGGTTGATGTACTTCTCGAAGTATTCTCCAGTAGCGTACTTTGAGTTCTCAAAGTTCGCGAAAGTCTCCCCCCGTTCACGCGCGATCTTCATGGACGCCTTAATCGCCTCGTACGCGACCGTCATGAAGTAAATGTTGGTGAAGTCGATTCCTTCTTCTGACCCGTAATGGATCCGCTCCCGGGCAAGATAACCGTGCAGGTTCATCTGACCCAAGCCAATCGCGTGGCTCTTCCGGTTTCCGTTAGCAATTGAAGGGACGGACTCGATGTTGGAGAGGTCCGACACGGCGGTGAGCGCCCGAATCGCAGTCTCAACCGTGCTGGAGAAGTCTTCGGAGTCCATCGCTTTAGCGATGTTGAGCGAACCGAGGTTGCACGAAATGTCCCGCCCGACATGGGAGTAAGAGAGGTCCGTGTTGTACTCGGAGGCTTCGGACACCTGCAGGATCTCTGAGCAGAGGTTCGACATGGTTACCCGGCCCTCGATCGGGTTCGCCTTGTTCACCGTGTCTTCGTAAACGATATACGGGTAGCCGGACTCAAACTGGATTTCTGCTAGCGTCTGGAAGAACCTGCGCGCATCAATCTTCTTCTTCTTGATCTTCGGGTTGTCCACCATCTCGCGGTAGTGTTCGGTCACTGATATTTCAGAGAACGGCTTCCCGTAGTGGCGCTCAACGTCGTAGGGACTGAACAGGTACATGTCTTCTTTGTTCCTGGCCAGCTCGAAAGTAATGTCCGGCACCACGACGCCAAGAGACAGGGTCTTTATGCGGATCTTCTCGTCCGCGTTCTCACGTTTCGTGTCCAGGAAAGACATGATGTCAGGGTGGTGGGCATTCAAATAGACCGCGCCAGCGCCCTGACGCGCTCCCAGCTGGTTGGCGTATGAGAAGGAATCTTCAAGGAGCTTCATCACGGGGATCACGCCGGAAGACTGGTTCTCTATCCGCTTGATGGGAGCGCCCGCTTCCCGCAGGTTCGTCAGGGAAAGTGCGACCCCGCCGCCGCGCTTTGAGAGTTGCAGGGAGGAGTTGATGCCGCGCGCAATTGATTCCATGTTGTCTTCAACGCGCAGCAGGAAACAGGAAATGAGTTCGCCGCGGGCCTGCTTGCCAGCGTTCAAGAATGTGGGCGTGGCTGGCTGGTAGCGGCCCGACATCATCTCATCAACCAGTTTTTCTGCCAACTGGTAGTCGCCGCGGGCCAGGTAGAGCGCGACCATGACCACGCGGTCCTCAAACCGTTCCAAGTAACGCTTCCCGTCAAACGTTTTCAACGTGTACGACGTGTAGTACTTGAACGCGCCCAGGAAAGTCGGGAAACGGAACTTGAAAGCGTACGCCCGTTTGAACAGGTCCTTCACCTGCTGGAAGGTGTACTGGTCCAGCACTTCCTGCTCGTAGTAGCCGTTCTCAACCAGGTAGTCCAGTTTCTCTTTGAGGTTGTGGAAAAAAACGGTGTTCTGATTGACGTGTTGCAGGAAATACTGCCTGGCCGCTTTCCGGTCTGCTTCAAACTGGATTTTGCCATCCGCCCCGTACAGGTTCAGTTGTGCGTTCAGCGCGTGGTAGTCCGCGTCAGGGGAAAGAGCCGTCTCCAGCCCCGTGTCAGTCAAATTGTCCGCCAAAACTTCCTCAGTCCTTCTTGCACTCGTTGCACGTCTGTCGGCGTGCCCAATAGTTCGAAACGGTACAGGTGGGGGACGCCCACCTTCTGCGCAACTATGTCGCCCGCGAGACAGTAAGCCTCTCCAAAGTTTGTGTTCCCACCTGAGATCACGCCCTTGCAGTGGTCGCGGTTTTGTGCGTTGTTCAGGAACTTGATGACCTGCTTCGGGACCGCCCCTTTCAGGTTTCCCCCGCCGTAGGTCGGTACGATCAGCACGTAATCGTCTTCCATTAGAAGAGGTTCGTCGCTTCTTCTCAGGGGAATGCGCCGCGAGTCCAGATCTAACTTATCTACGAAACGCTTCGTGTTCTCCGTGGCGGAAGAAAAATAGACTATTACCGGCTGCAATGAGAATCCCCCAAACTGTTACCTAGAGGGAAGCTCCCACCAGCTGCTCAGCGACCGCTTTGATTTGGTCGGGCCTGTATCCACTCCAGTGAACGTCCCCCGCCATGACAACGGGTGCCTGCTGGTAGCCCAGGGAGAGGATCAACTCCAGGGACTCCTGATCCTGCGTGACGTCCACAATCGAGTAGTCGACACCCAGTTTGTTGAGCGCACGGTAGGTCGCATCACACTGCACACACCGCGGTTTTGAGTAAACAATGATGCTCATCTGAGAGTCCTCTCTTCGTGAAGTCCGGTGGATTGGCATAGCCGCACCGATTAGTCACATTCTTGTAATCACAACCATGTCATTTGCGAAGCGCATGGCTCTGGGCACACAAGCAACACTACACCTTGTGTTGTCATCATGCACCTACCCCTACAGGTTGTGGTCACCTTTCATGTCGGGTCAGCTGTGGATAACTTCGACCAAGCTGTGTGCGCGGTGTTGACGACCCAAAAAAACTCCTCTCACTCATGGCCCGGCCACCCCGGTTCCCACTCCCCTCAGTATCCGCGTGGCTCCGACAAGTACCCGGCTTTGCGGCCTGGCCGCTCTCCCCGTACGGGGCAGATTCTTCCCTGTGGGAAGACCCGTCCACAGGTTCCAAAAGCTGTGGATAGAAACCCTGAAACTTAAGTCTCGAATGTGTCCGCTTGGGCGTGTCGCGCTTCGCCTAGGATGGGACCATGACTGACAAAGAAACCCCCCACATGAATGTGGAGTCCTTCAATCTGGACCACCGGGTCGTTGCTGCCCCCTACGTTCGCGTGGCCGACCGCAAGGAACTTCCAGGCAAAGACGTGCTGATCAAGTACGACGTTCGGTTCACCCAACCAAACACGGAGCACCTGGAGATGGATGTGATCCACTCCTTGGAGCACCTCACAGCCGAGCTCATGCGCAACCACACAGACCGTCTGATCGACTTTTCGCCGATGGGCTGCCAGACAGGGTTCTACGCCCTCACGCTGGGAATCCCTTACGACGAGTTCCTGGACCTATTGGAGCAGACCTTCCAGGACATCCTGGATGCCGACCAGGTACCCGCGGCAAACGAGATCCAGTGCGGCTGGGGAGCAAACCACACGCTGCAGGGAGCCAAAGACGCCGCCCAAACCTTCCTGAGTGCCAGGGACAAGTGGGCGCACGTCTACCAGGACGAAGACTGAGGTGACCGGCAAGGCCCGCGCCCAAGTTGACGCGGTGATCGCCTGCGCGATGGAAGAAGAGCTAGCCCCTTTTCTCGCCGCCGCATCCCAGGTGGAAGAGGCTCTTCAGCCGTGCAGCGCCGCCGACCCGCAAAGGTTCTACTTAGCCACGCTGGCGGGCAGCCGAGTCCTGCTGGTCAGATCGGGAATCGGACTTACGAACGCCGCCTCGGCCGCCACACGCGCCCTGGAAAACTACTCCACACCCCTGTTCCTAATCGCCGGGACCACGGGCGGCCTGCCCGCAAGTGTGAACGTCAGGGACGTCGTAGCCGGCACTTCGACCCGCTATTTTGATGCCGACGCCACCGCATTCGGCTACCAGCCCGGCCAGATTCCGCAGATGCCCGCCCTATACGAATCAGAAGCGCCGACCGTTCCGACCATGGCGGATCATGTGGGCGAGGTGATTTCAGGGAACTCCTTCATTACCGCCGAGAACGTGGGGGACGCACGCACCCGTTTTCCCGGTGCCTTGGCTGTCGACATGGAGACAGCCGCTGTCGGTCAGGTCTGCCACATCCGGGGAATCCCGTGGCTCTCCCTACGCGCAGTGTCGGACCTGTGCGGCCCACTGGCCGGCCAAGAGTTCCATGTTGAGGTGGAAACGGCGGCGCGGCTCAGCTGTGAGGCCGTGATGGAATACATTCGCTCTCACACGGCTTGGCGCTAGACTGGGTTCGGAGCGCGACTGGCGCAGGTGGAGCACCACCGGGAAGCGCTCCGGATCACCAGATGCTTGTCACCGCCCGCCTGGGTGCCAGGTTCCAAACGATAATGCGCAAAGGAACCTGCCATGCAAGACTCTTCCCCCACATCTTCTACTGAGCGCCGCCAGGTTCGGCGGGCACTGATCTCCGTCTCTGACAAAACCGATCTGACTGAACTTGGCCGGGCTCTCGCCGCCTCAGAAACAGAGATTTACTCCACCGGGTCAACGGCGCAGCAACTACGGGAAGCTGGCGTTCCCGTTCATGACGTTTCTGAGCTGACCGGTTTTCCCGAGTGCCTGGATGGGCGCGTGAAGACGCTGCACCCCGCCGTACATGCTGGGATATTGGCAAACCTGGAGCTAGAGGATCACCGAGATCAGTTGAAGGAACTCGGGTACGAACCTTTTGACTTGGTGGTGGTGAACCTTTACCCGTTCGCTGAGACCGTGGCGTCTGGCGCGCCATTTGAGTCCTGCGTGGAAATGATCGACATTGGGGGACCGGCGATGATTCGGGCTGCCGCAAAGAACTATGGCAGCGTCGCAGTGATTACGGACCCGAAGCAATATCCGGCGCTCACTGAATCAATTTTGGCGGGCGGCACGACCCGGCCGCAAAGGACTCTCTGGGCGTTGGACGCTTTCCGGCACACCGCCGCATACGACGTTGCTGTTGCCACTTGGCTTGGCGAACAGCTCAGTTCCGGAGAGCTACCGAACTGGTGGGGGCGTGTCTTCGAGCTGCAGCGTCCCTTGCGCTACGGGGAGAATCCGCATCAGCGGGCGGCCCTTTATCAGCAGATTTCTCCACGGGCCGCCGCGGACTCCTTGGCGAACGCCCCGCAGTTGGGCGGGAAGGAAATGTCGTACAACAACTATCAGGACACCAGCGCGGCGCTGCGAGCCGCTTTTGATCAAGTGGAACCTGCCGTTGCGATCGTGAAGCACGCGAACCCGTGCGGGATTGCGACTGCCGAATCCATCTCAGACGCCTACAGCAAAGCGTTTGCTTGCGACCCAGTCTCAGCGTTCGGTTCGGTGGTTGCGGTAAACCGAGAGGTTGACCTACCGACGGCACAGCGTATCTCTGAAGTGTTCACAGAGGTCGTTGCGGCACCGTCTTACACAGAAGAGGCCGTTGAGCTGCTCCGGAAGAAGAAGAACCTGCGGATCTTGGAAGTTTCATCGGCAGGACTGGGCGACACAGAGTTCACCGCGGTGAGCGGCGGACTCCTGGTCCAGAGCCCCGACCTTTTGGACGCGGCCGTGGGGGACCCCAGCGCTCCGACGGCTGGGGACTCGACCTCACTTTGGCAGCTGGTTTCCGGAGCCGCCGCCGACGCGCAGACCTTGGCAGACCTGGAGTTTGCGTGGCGCGCGGTTCGCTCCGTGAAGTCGAATGCGATTCTAATCGCGAAAGATGGGGGCAGCGTCGGTATCGGCATGGGTCAGGTAAACCGGGTGGATTCGGCGCGACTCGCCGTGGAACGCGCGAACACGTTAGACGAGGGGAAAGATCGGACCCGCGGGGCCGTCGCCTCCTCTGACGCCTTCTTCCCCTTCGCTGACGGCCTACAAATTCTGATCGACGCGGGAATAAAAGCAGTCGTTGCGCCCGGCGGGTCCAAACGTGATGCCGAGGTCGTGGAGGCGGCCCAGGCAGCCGGCATCACGCTCTACTTCACGGGTGTGCGCCACTTCTGGCACTGATCCGCCACAGCTAATCGGGGGTCGCGGCCCAAAAGGGACGGTCCGAACAGACCGCGTTTCATGGCCCGAGCTGCACGCCTTCGCAGCAAAAACCCCTGACCCGAGAAAACTCGGGATCAGGGGTTTGATCCGGCCTGCCGGCCGGGCGCTCAGAGAGTGAGTGTCAGCTGTCCTCTTTGTCGTCCCCAGCTGCTTCTTCGGTGATCTCTTCCGCCTCGGCAACCACGCCGACCTCTTCGGCTTCCGCCACCACCTCTTCGGGCGTCACCTCTTCCACCGGCACGTCGGCCTCAAGATCCGCCCAGTACTCCTCGGCCCATGGGTCTTCAATTGGCTGAGAGCGGCGCCAAACCAGGTAACCGGCCCCGGCAGCTGCCCCGGCAATGAGTGTGCAGCCAAGAATCTTCTTCGTCTTGCCGCGGCGTTTCCGAGTCGCAACTTCTTCGACTGCTGCCATCGGAGCGGAATCGACGACCTTTTCGGCTGCCTCTTCGGTCGCTTTCTGCGCCTCCGCCTTTGCTTTTTCGGCTGCCTCTTCAACGGCGGTAGCCAACCGCGGCAGGTAGTCCTTCATCATCTCATCGTGGAAATGGTCCAGTGCCTCTCCGGCCTTCGCCGTGAGCTTCGCTGCCTTCTCCGCTGCGGTGTCCACGTAGGGGGTCGCCGTCTTCACAGTCGTGTCTACCGCCTGCATAACGTGTGGCTTGGCGGTCTTCACGCCGCTCATGGTGGCCTCGGACGCCTTTTCAAAGGCCTTCTCCGCACCTTCGCGAACGGCTTCCTTGATCTCGCTAGCCTTCTTCATCAGTTCTTCTTGGTCAATGTGACTGGTCATGACGCTCCTTTTAATTCCCAAGATTAGGGTCCGCTGTGGTACCCCGGCCGCCGCTCAAGATGTGTGACAGCTAACTTCCAGTGCTTCCATTGTGCCTTGACCACGCGCAAAACGCACCTTCTTTCGCAAACATGCCCGCCGAAGAGCCGCCCTTAAGCCAAGGACGAAGCGCCGGGGACGAAGGCGACAAGCCAGGGGTAATAGTGCCAAGATGGTGAGCATGAAAGCTGTTATTCACACCAATAAAGGTGACATCAAAGTAGACCTCTTCCCCGACGAAGCCCCAAACACCGTCGCAAACTTTGCCGGCCTGGCAACAGGCGAACGCGAATGGGTTGATCCCACGACAGGTCAGAAGACCTCGAAACCCCTTTACCAGGACGTGATCTTCCACCGCGTGATCCCCGGATTCATGATTCAAGGCGGAGATCCACTGGGCACCGGCACCGGCGGACCCGGATACGCGTTCGACGACGAAATCGCCCCCTCACTGCAGTTCAATAAGCCGTACTTGTTGGCCATGGCGAACGCGGGGCTGCGCGGCGGCAAAGGGACAAACGGTTCTCAGTTCTTCATCACCACAGATCAAACACCGTGGCTGAACGGCAAGCACACGATTTTTGGTGAAGTGAGCGACGACGAATCGAAAGCGGTCGTGGATGCCATCTCAGCCGTTTCAACGAATCGGCAGGACCGCCCCGACCAGGACGTCGTGATCTCTTCAGTCGACATCGTCGAATAATGACCGACCTGCCAAGATTTGGTCAGTACGCTGCGGTGCCGCGCCAGGATGTCTGCCCACGGCACCCGGGTCGTCAAGCAGTCGATTACTGCAAACGGTGCAACCGGCCGACTTGCTCCGACTGCACGATCCCGACAGAGGTCGGGTCGATCTGCGTTGACTGTGCCAAGGGTTCCTCACGCGGAATCCCTTTAAGTAGGCGACTGTCGGGGACTCCGATAGTCACCTACTCGCTGCTCGCCGTGACGATCGCTGTCTACCTGGTGGGCATGGTATGGCCAGTCATTGACCAATTCTTGGCTTTCAACCCCGTGCTTGCATACGTGCAACCGTGGCGCTTCCTGACGGTGTCCCTGGTGCACGGCGGTTTCTTCCACATTTTGTTCAACATGATGATGCTTTACCTACTGGGTCAGGGCGGGGAGAGGCTTCTGGGACACTGGAGGTTCCTCAGCCTTTATCTTTTGTCAACATTTGGCGGTTCCGTTACGGTCCTTGCGTGGGCTGCCGTTGAGCCAGGCAGCCTGACCACATGGACCGTTGGTGCCTCTGGCGCCATCTACGGCCTGTTCGGCGCTGTGCTGGTACAACACCTGCGGAACAAGATGAACCCAACTTCCATCCTGGTTTTGCTGGGAATAAACCTGGTTTACAGCTTTACCGCGGGCGGGGTCTCCTGGCAGGGCCACTTGGGGGGTCTAATAGTTGGTTCCTTGGTGACGTGGATGTACTCCGTCCTTTCCACTCCCCGCCCAGGCGTCACGCAGCGGAAACAGAACCTGTGGGAATTCGGCGGCGCCGCCGCTGTTACCGCACTGCTGGTGGCAACCACGATCGGCCTGTATCAGGTGATTTTGGCCTGACGAAGGCTATTGCGCGAAGTTACACCCATGTAGTTCTCCCCAGCTGTGGACGAGCCCGTGTACAACTATTTCAGGCCAAGTCGTTGCACGCCGAAATCTGATCAGCGTTTTCTGGACAGGCAGGCTGGTGCTTTCCCTTTATTGACGGTGAAAACTAGTTGCCAGCGGCAATACCGTGGCCTCCACGATCCCAACCCGTCCCAAATTACACGGGCGTAGTTATCCTCAGTTGTGGATGGGCCTGTGGATAGACAGGAGGCTTTTTGGGCCTTCTTCTTACCGCCAGCGAAGCGTCATGAAGAACCCGACCATCATGATTCCCACGCCGACCAGGATGTTCCAGTTTCCAATCCCGGGAATCGGCAGGCGACCGCTCGACAGGTAGAACACCACCAGGTACACCAAGCCGACAATCAAGATCGCCACAAACGTTGGTGCCCACCAGCTGGGACTCAGTGGGATCCCGTCCGTCCACCTGGCATCCACGTCAGCGTCTTGCCGCCGAACCTGCGCATCGTGCTTACGCCGCGACTTACCACCGGACTGTTTCCGCTTCTCTTCCATTCGGGGACTTCCTCACGCATCTTGGTCCAAGGGACCTGTGTCTCTCCGCTTGGCCGCTTTACCCCTTTGGTACAACGTAAAAGGAAAGGGGTAACGCACACCGTTTCAGCGACCATCTTAGCCGCACCACCGCCCCAACTCCCAAAGTCATATACAGAGATGCGATGATCAGGTAACCACATTCTTAAGGAAGGGTTGGTCTCTTCTCTACTCACCGGTAGGTTTTACGTATAAGTGATGTGATTTTGGAAGGGGGACAGATGAGTAGAACGCTCACTGGTCGCACCCTTTCAACCGTCGGCGTCTTAGGGGTTAGCGTCGTTGCTGGCGTGCTGTTCGGAATCTCTGCAAGTTCGGCCTCTCACCAAGAGTCTGTCCTAGGTCTAGACCTGCCAATGCTTGTTGCTGATAAACAGGAAGCAGTTGCAGCCGCTGAGCAAGTGAACTCCGAACTGAAAGCGGAAGTCGAGTTCCTTGCTGGCGACGTGGAAGAGTTACCGGGAGACAGCGGCGACCTGCCGTTTGCGGCACAATATTTTGCGGCACAATATGTGGTGGGGCCGGGCGTCATTGTGGAGCTCACGGACGCTCCCGCCGATCTCATTGTCGAAGCCAATCCGAACGATCTAGTAGTTCACCAAGAAGACGTGAACGCTGTGATGAACGCTCTTTGGCGCGGGGGCGCAGAGGCGATGGCTGTCCAAGGACTCCGCGTTACCCCGAACACGCCGGTTCGCTGTATTGGCAACGTGATCCTTGTGGGAAGCTCTGTTTTCTCTCCGCCTTACCGAATTGAAGCGATCGGCGATCCGGGGGCCCTGCAAGAATCCGTTAAAACTGACCCGCAGGTGGAGATCTACCAGCAGTACGTCCGCACCTTCGGGATAGGATGGCGCATGGAAGCGCGCACGGAACTGATTTTGCCTCCGCTGTCAGAAGGCTTATCCTTCAAGCACGCTCACGCAATCGAATAGGGGTGGAAGTGACCGCAACGTTAGCGCCTTCGTCTTACCCGCAACGTGCCGCTTGCAAAAAGAAGCGCGGAATCTCGTTCGGGCAGCTGCTACTAACAAGCATTGGCGAACTATTGATCATCGCTGGGATGGTGATCGGTGGATACGTTGTTTGGCAGCTTTGGTGGACCTCCGTGACGGTAGCCGGGGACGTTAACGCACGTATCGCTGAGTTTCAGGACGCAAATCCGACAACCGCACCGGCCCAAAAGATTGGGACGCCCAGAACCGACCCTCCTCCCATCATCCCCCAGCCTGCGTACGGCGAGACGTTCGCGGTTTTGCACGTGCCCAAGTGGAATTGGATGGAAATACCGGTCACGGAGGGGACTGGGCAAGAGATCTTGGATCTTGGAAATGCTGGGCACTACGTGGAAACCCAACTGCCCGGCGAGGTAGGCAACTTCGCTTTAGCAGGCCATAGGCGCACATATGGGAACAATTTCCGCCGTGTGGACATACTGCAGCCAGGCGACGACCTTGTGGTTGAAACAAAGGACGCCTTCCTGGTTTACCAACAGATCGGTAACGAAATTGTGCCGCCCAACCGCTATCAGGTTGTTTTCCCCGTTCCGAACGAGCCGGGCGCTGTGCCAACTCAGCGGCTCATGACCATGACGACCTGTCACCCCGAGTTCGGAAACTCTGAGCGCTTCATCGTGTATTCGGAGCTCAAGTATTGGACAGAGAAATCGGACGGAATACCAGAAGCTCTGGCCAGATGACCGCAAAGGTCGACCGAATACCCGCTAAGAACGTTTGGAAAGTGAACGCAGAAATGAGGTCCGCATGATCAGCTACATACTTCGCAAGGCTCCGGGGCCTTGGTGGCTGAAGGCACTCATCTTGATGGCCATCACTGCCGCTGTGTTCTACTTCTTGTTTGAGAACTTCTACCCGTGGGTCCACGAAACGTTCGATGGGGACATGACGGTGAGCGAAAGCGGCGCCACGTCAGGCGGGTAGGCGGCCCGCCTAGCCTTCTTCGTTTCCTTCCGCGGGCGGATCAGTGGGCTGTGGGGACGGTGTGGCCACCGGCCCAAGCGATACAGTCACAGTGATTCTTTCGCCCGGGTCAACGGTCCCCGTTGGGGAAACCCGAATCACGGTGCCGACCGGATAAGTGTCAGAGTTCTCCGTCTGCCTGGAGACAGTGAGACCAAGCTCAGTCAACTGGTTCACCACCTCTTGTTCCGAGCGCCCTTCGAGTCCCGAGGGGACCTGGACTCCGGGCACCGGGCCAAGCGACACGGTCACCGTTATTCTGGCCCCGGTCTTTACCAGGCCGGTCGGGTCCAGTCTGATAACTGATCCTTCGGGAACCGTGTCAGAGTGTTCCGTTTCGACCTTGGTATTCAACCCCAAGGCAGTGAGCTGATTCAGAACTTCTTGTTCGGGTGCGCCTTCCAGCCCGGACGGGACCTCGACGTGGCCGCTGGCGAAGACCAGGTCGATCGTGGTGCCAACCGGTTGCGTGCTTCCCATTGGCGGGTTGGTGCTGACCAGTCCGCCTGCCGTGACGCCGGGGGCGTCCTTTTCTTGGACGTCGCCGACTTTGAAGCCAAGGCGTCCGAGTTCTGCCCGTACCTGGGATTGCGTCCAACCCTTCATGTCGGGGATTTCGTGAGAACCAGGGCCACTGGACAGGTGGACGGTGACGACCGATCCGACGGGTGCGAGTTCACCCTCAGGCGGGTCAGAGCTCACAACCAAATCCTTTTCAATCTCCGCGTCAACGACGGGGTCACCGACTTCCATTTCCAACTGCACTGCTTCCAGCTCTGCCTGAGCCTGCAACGCCGTCATTCCTGCAAGTGCGGGAACTTCCACCTGCTCCACTTCTTTTTCACCGCTGGGGGAAAGCAGCATGTAGAGCACACCGCCCACTAATGCGAGCGCTAGAACCACCAGCACTGGAATCAGCGCGTTGCGTCCACGTTTCGGTTTCTGCTGGACCGCCTGACCGTTCGTTGTTGTTTGTGACAGTTCGTCGTTTCCGTTCGCCGGAGTCCCCGAATCGAGCCTGCTGGGCCCCTGGTAGATGGCGGTCGAGGTAGCTGCCGCAGCGCTCATCGGCGTGGTCACGGCCGTCCAGGAGGATGTCTCCGGGGCGGACACGGAAAGGCCTTGCCCGGCCCGCTCAAGGTCAACACGCATCAGCGCGGCGGTCGTATACCGATCATCTGGCGACTTGGCCATCGCCTTCATAACGACCCGATCCAGGCTCTCCGGGACGTCTCCCGCGAGCGAGGAGGGGATCGGGGGCACCTCGGACACATGCTGGTACGCAACCGAGACGGCCGAATCACCCGTGAAAGGGGGGCGGCCGGTGAGAAGCTCGAACAGAACGCAACCCGCGGAATAAATATCGGAACGCTCATCGACTTTTTCCCCGCGCGCCTGCTCAGGGGAAAGGTACTGGGCCGTCCCGACCACAGCGTTCGTCTGGGTCATGGTCGCCTGGGAGTCGGTCATTGCCCGCGCGATCCCAAAGTCCATGACTTTCACTGATCCGTCGTTGGTCAGCATGACGTTGCCAGGCTTAATGTCGCGGTGGACAAGTCCTGAGGCGTGTGAGTATTCCAGACCGGCCAGCACTCCGGTGGTGATCTCAACGGCCTCGTTGATCGGCACTGGCGTGCCGTCACTCAGAAGCTCTTTGACAGTGTGGCCCTCTACGTACTCCATCACGATGTAGGGAACTGAAACGGGCTTACCGTCAGCTCCGACCACGTCTTCCTCGCCCGTGTCGTACACAGCAACGATATTCGGGTGGTTCAAAGAGGCAGCCGCCTGCGCTTCCCGCCTGAACCGGGTCTGAAAGATGGTGTCGCGCGCCAGGTCTATCCGAAGCATCTTGATGGCCACAACGCGTGAGAGACGCGTGTCGAACCCCAGGTGCACCTGGGCCATGCCACCGCGTCCGATTAGGGAACGCACTTCATAACGGCCACCTAGGCGACGTGCTGTGGAATTAGCCACGGTTGAACCTCCTGAGTCTGCTGGAACTCTAGTACAAGTGTTAGCGGGTCTGCGGCAACGATGCCGTGATTCCTAAGCATTGCGAAAATGATCAGAACTATCGTGAGGACAGTTAGCCCAATAATCACCCACAGGCCCCACTTCGAACTTGGTTCTGGAGCTGCGGGTTCCGGCAATTTGAGATTCCGCGCAGCGATCCCACTCGGCGCCTTTGATGAGGGGGACGGCGTCGCTACAGAGGGGCTTCGCCTTCCATCGCCAGACACGGGATGCCACTGCCCCCGGTCAAATTGGGTAGGTGTCGCCGGTACTTTGGCGTCCGGTAGTCCAGCCGCGGACCCGCTGGGCTGGCTACTTGGCTGGCTTCTTGGCTGGGCGGCTTGCCCAGCCCGCGGCGTCGCGCGCTTCGCCGACTCTGTTTTCTTGTTTGTGAGCGGCCAAGGCGCCGTGCTGATCTCCAGGGCATCCGCCACGTTTGTCAGCTCACGCGCAAGGGCCGCACCTGTGGGCGGCCGCCCGGCGGGATCTTTGGCCAAGAGCGACGTGACGAGAGCTGCCAAAGGCTCCGGAACGGTTTCGGGAAGAGGCGGGATCGCCTCGTTCACGTGAGCAAAGGCAATGTCCACCTGGGACGCCCCAGTGAAAGGACGGTTGCCGGTGAGCGCTTCAAAGGCGATGACGCCCAGGGCGTACAGGTCCCCAAGGGGTGTGGCCACTTTCCCCATCGCCTGTTCGGGCGATAGGTATTGCGCGGTCCCCATCACCATTCCGGCAGCGGTGAGGTTCGCCTGCCCCTCAGCTAGCGAAACACCAAAGTCCGTCAGTTTGACGCGCCCGTCACTTTTCACGATTATGTTCGCTGGCTTTATATCGCGGTGAACAACGTCCGCGCGGGCGGCGGCATCCAAAGCGTAAGCGGTTTGGATCAGCAGCGGGATGAGCTGGGCAGGCGTGAGTGTTAGCCCATCTCCGATATATTCGGAAAGGGGTTCACCCTCCACCATCTCCATAATCAGCCAGCCCTGCGAATTTGACTCACCGGAGTCCAGCACCGCTGCGATATTCGGATGTTTCGCCCGCATCGCATTCGTCGCCTCCAAACGGAGCCGGGAAAGCGAGACTTCTTCGCCGGTTAGTTCTGGGCGAAGCACTTTAGCGGCAACCAGGGTTCCCGTGATGGAATCGCGTGCCTTCCAAACTTCACCCATGCCGCCGCGTGCGATCAAGGTGAGAAGAGTGTACCGGTCGCCAAGCTTTCTGCCCGTCCGGATTTCGGAGCTACTCATTGAGACCGACCTCCAACAGATCACGGGCAAGCGGACCCGCCACGTCCCCGCCGTGCGGCAACGGGTAGTTGTCGTCGCCTTCAACGATGACGGAAACGACTATCTGCGGATCGTCAACCGGTGCGAAAGCCACCGCCCACGCGTTTGTGCGAGACCCGTCCCCCACCTCTGCCGTGCCCGTTTTCGCCGCAACATCCGCGTAAGAGAGGCGCATCGTCTGCCCTGTGCCGTACGGCTCATCGACGACGGCCTGCATCATGTCGGTCAGCTCCCTTGCAACGGAGGCACTGATCGGCTTTGCCAGCACTTCCGGTTTGGTCACGGAGCGTTCGTCGTTATCGGCATCCAGGACCCGGCTGACCAGGTACGGCTGCATCATGTTGCCCCCGTTAGCCACTGCTTGGGCCACCATGGCCATTTGAAGGGGGGTGACGGCGACCTCGAACTGTCCGATGGCACTTGTGGAGAGCTGCGCCGCTGTCAAATCAGTGGGGAAGTGGGACGCGGAAACGGGCAGCGGAATTGTGAGGTCCGCGCCAAACCCGTAGTCGCGGGCCACACTTTCAAGCCGCCCCTCTGGCAAATCTTGAACCCCTAACGCGAACGTCGTGTTGCAGGATCTGGCGAACGCCTCGCGCAGCGTTACCCGACCCGTCCCGCATTCGGACATGTCGATGTTCGAAAGTTGTGTGTCCGTGCCCGGAAGCGTCATCGTAACCGGGGAGTCCAGCTCCGTGTCCACCGACATTCCCGATTCGAGCATCGCCGTGGCCGTCACGATCTTGAACACGGATCCGGGAGCGTATCTGTCCGAGGCGATGGCCCGGTTATTCAGCGGCCGGTCTGGGTCTTCGAGCAACGCCTGGTTGGCTTGTAGAGCGACCGAGGTGTCCAACGAGGCCAGCGGATTTGGGTCGAAACTGGGAGAAGAGTACAGGGCCAAAATGGCGCCCGTCTTCGCTTCTTCCACAACCACAGCGCCTTTGCGACCGGCCAAAGCGTCCTGCGCGGCCTGCTGGAGGGAAGGGTCCAGGGTGAGTTCAACGCCACCGCCCTGGCGTGGACGCCCAGCGATAAGGTTTCTGATCCGCTGGATCAAAAGGGATGAGGTGTCGCCTTCCAAAATATCGTTCGCCGCCGCTTCCATGCCCGTAGCAAACAGGTTTACGGATGAAAAGAAGCCCGTCACGGGAGCGTACAGGTCGCCCTCCGGGTAGACGCGTTGAAACCGTTCTGTACCATCATCAAGCCGCTCAGAATAGGCAACGGGAGTGCCCGCCACAATTATTGCGCCCCGTTCACGTTCGGCCGCTTGAAGAATCGTTCTGGAGTTGCGGGCATCTTGGCGCAGCTCTGGGGCCTGCACGAATTGGATCCAGGTCAGCGCGGCCCCCAAAGCGAAGAACAGCAGCAGAACGACTGCAAATATCTTCCTAACCTGCGCGTTCACAGCGTTCCCCCTGACCGAGAAGAGTCCGGGCCGCCAGCGACGATAGGCAGTTCTCCTGTCGCCGCGGGAATCGAATCGTACTTCCACGGGGCCGGGGTCGGGGCGGGGCGCCGCGCGCCGTTAGAGATCCTTAGTAGCAGCGCCACAATCATCCAAGAGGCCACCAGGGATGAGCCGCCCTGCGCTAAGAACGGAGCGGTCAGGCCAGTCAGGGGAATTACTCTGGTGATCCCGCCGAGGACAACGAAGACCTGAAGTGCAAAGGAAAATGAGAGCCCCGTCGCCAGCAGCTTACCGAAGCCGTCACGGGTTCCAAGCGCCGCACGCAGCCCCCTCTCGATGAGGATCAGGTACAGCAACAAAATGGCGAAGAGTCCCACCATGCCAAGTTCTTCACCTAGCGAAGCCAAAATGAAATCCGATTGTGCGAACGGAACCAGCTGGGGATATCCGCGCCCCCACCCCGTACCGAGCAAGCCGCCGTTCGCCAGGCCAAATATTCCTTGAACCACCTGGTAGGAACCGGCTGGCGAGTCGTAAACAGCTGGGTCGAACGCGTTCAACCAAACGATGAACCTGTTTTGCACGTGCTGCATTGACTTGACTATGAAGGCAGCTGCCGGCACGAACATTAGAGCGCCTAGGACCAACCAGGAGACCCTGTCCGTTGCCACGTAAAGCATGGCCACGAAAAGTCCGAAGAACAGCAGAGAGGTTCCCAAGTCCCGTTGGAAAATCAGGATGCCAATACCGATGGCCCAGACGATCAGGATCGGACCCAGATCACGCAGGCGTGGCAGACGCAATCCGAGAACCTTTGGGCCGGCCATAGACAGCTTCTCTCGGTTAGTCACCAAGTAGCCGGCGAAAAAGATTGCAAGGGTGACCTTCACGAACTCAGCGGGCTGGAATTGGAAGCCAAACAGGCGCACCCAGATGCGGGCGCCGTAGTGTTCCACACCCAGCCCAGGAATCATTGGAGACAACAGAAGCAGTATTGAGATGACCCCGAAAGTGTATGTGTATCTGCGCAGCGCCCGATGATCGCGCACCACAATCAGAATCAGTGCCGCCACAATCAGGGCAGCCCCCGCAAAGACCAGTTGTCGCAGGCCGGTGACTGGCTGCCCAAGGGCCTCATACGACAGGTCCAACCTGTAGATCATGGCCAACCCAAGGCCGGTGAGGGCCGTCGCCACCGGCAAGATGACCGGGTCCGCGTAAGGGGCCAGCAGGTGAACCCCTACCTCAGCCACAATTGCTAGGGCCACCAGGATCGCCAAGTACATCGGCAGATTGGGCGGGAAATCACCGGTTCGGTTCAGGGTCGTCAGAATGTACCCGCCCGCGCCGATCGAAACAGCCAGCAGCATCAGCAGAATTTCCACGATCCGTCTTGGTCTTGCTGGCGAGACTTGGACGGTCGCCATCAGGAACCGCCCCCAGACTGGGCTGAGCCGGGCCTTTGTTGCGACTGAGAGTTTGTCTTAGGCAGTTTCCTGGACCGCAAGTCGTCCAGATAAGTGTCAATGTCTTCTCGACTAGAGCGGGTCACTGGCTCTTGCAGCCGCTGCCTGTCAATCACAGGCAAGTCAGTTACGTAAATATCGGTGACCTCAACAGGTCGGCCCAGTTCAAACACTCCGACACGCTGCGGGATTCCCTGATAGACGACGACGCGTTCTCCTTCAGCCAAGACGAAGTACTGGCTTTGCGACCACTGCCAGCCGAGCCAGCTGCCCGCGCCAAGAACAGCTAGCAGAATCAGGCTCACCAACGACCAGAGCCACCTTTTTCGACGAGGCCGCCTCGCCTCGTCCCCCATCTCCCCTTTATTATCCGTCGGATAACCACTCATCAGCGCTGCGGCGCGTCCGGCCGCCCCGGGTATTGGGCGGGACGGGGCCTGCCGCTCAGCAGCTGCGGCCCCCACCACCTGCGGGATCGTCGGAACGTCCTCAGTGAGCGGAACAACGTCTGCAAGCACACAGGTCACGTTGTCCGGCGCCCCACCGATAAGGGCGAGCTCTATCAGCTGATCAGCGCACTCATCCAGATCGGAGGTCGACCTGAGGACCTCCTCAATCGTCTCTTGCGACACGACACCGGAGAGCCCGTCAGAGCAAAGAAGCCAGCGATCACCAAGGACGGCCTGGCGCATGGTCTCATCCGCATCGACCGGCCCCGGCGTGTCACCCAGCACGCGCAAGATCACGCTGCGTTTCGGATGGTTTTCCGCCTCCGCCTCACTTATTTGACCCGAATCGATCAGGTACTGCACAAAGCTGTGATCGGTAGTCACCTGGGTGAGTTGCCCGTCTCGCAGCAAATATGCGCGCGAGTCACCAATGTGAACCATGGCCAGCTTGTTACCGGAGCGGAGCAGCGCAATGCAGGTGGTACCCAAACCCCGCAGGTTAGGATCAATTTCTGATCGCTCAATCAGCTCGTTGTGGGCGCGCTGCAGCGCGTCACGCAAGCTGCTCATCATTTGCTCAACGGGGATTGCGTCCTCGTCAAGCGGAGCCAACTCAGCAACCACCACCGACGACGCGATGTCGCCACCCGCCGGGCCCCCCATGCCATCTGCCAAAACTAGCAGCCGCTGCCCCGCATACCCGGAATCCTGGTTGTTTCTCCTCAGCAGTCCCACATCGGAACGGGCCGCGAAAGTGAACTGTACACCCATCTACTTCACCAACTGGAACGTGGTTTGCCCGATCCGCACGGTCTCTCCGACCTGCAGGCGCCGTGGCTCCATGATGCGTTCCTCATCCACAAACGTACCGTTAGTTGAACCCTGGTCGGCGATGATCCAATCTCCGCTCACCTCTTCGATCGTCGCATGCCGACTGGACGTGTACGGATCGTCTAACACCAGGGTGGATGAGGGGGAACGGCCAATGCTGATGGTTGCTGTACCAAGTGGCAGCGTCGTGCCCGTAAGAGTGCCTCCCGTGATCAATAGATTCTTCGGTTCGCTCAGCCCCGCTGCTCTCTCTGCACGAGGCGTGCGGCCCTGCTTTTTCCTTGCGGAACCACGGCCGACGCCCCGGGGAATAACCACCGTTCCGAAAATGTCTTTCCGCAGTACGGCGACCGTGCTCAGGACCAACAGCCACAGAAGAACCAGGAAGCCAATTCGGAAAACCGTGAAGGCCAAGTCCGAATTCATGCGGTGACCTCATCCCCCGGATGCGTCCAAAACATGATCGGCGTGCGCCCGATGACTATCTGATTTCCGTCGACAAGAGTCGCCGCGTCTACCCTGTGTCCTTCCACGTATGTTCCGTTTGTAGAGCCAAGATCAGTGAGGATCACTCCCGAGTCGGTGATGCGGAACTCAACGTGTTTGCGCGACACCCCCGAGTCGTCCACTTGAATGTCCGCGTCCGAACCGCGCCCCACAACCGTTACGTTCTCTGTTAGGAGCCATTTCTCCCCATCCACATCGATGATCGGATGGTCAGGTGATGCAACCGAGCCCGCAGCGGGAGCGACCGCGCCGCGGCGGCGTTTCGCTTCAACCTCCACGTTACCGGTGAACTCATCGTCGCTGCCTTCAAACTCAACAGAAACGGGTCCTAACAGCGCATAACCCTGCTTCGAGATGTACCCGGTTAAGCCCTCTGCTAACTCGGCAGAAAGTGCACCGAGTCCCTCTTGTTCCAGCGCCGCATAATCGCTGCGGGAGATTTTCACGCGGTACTCGTTAGCGGTGACGCCTTGACCCTCTGCGACATCTAAAAGGTCGTCATCAGCTGCCCTCTGGAGAGCGGAAGAGACGTCAACCGGCTGAAGTCCGGAGCGGAACACACGCGAGAAAACGCTGTTCACTCCCTTTTCAACAGCGTTTTCGAAACGATCGAAGAAACTCACTGTTTCCTCCTTCACCCTTAGGACTACCTGGTTCCCACTCCCCGGCGGCACTTGTCGGCAGGGTGTGCTCCACCCGGTAGACTTACGCCCAAGGTTACCGCACAGGGAACGCAAATAACCCTCCTATATGGTAGTCGTCCAACGCTAAGCGCGAAACTGCCTGCCCCTCAGGTGATGAAGGCAACTGTTCTGCAGCCCCTCATGGTTTGACCAACCCATACTTCCTTTCGGTATAGTGATGACCACGCGCGAGTGGCGGAATAGGCAGACGCGCACGGTTCAGGTCCGTGTTCCAGTGATGGAGTGGGGGTTCAACTCCCCCCTCGCGCACGCGAAGCAACAGCCCCTGACCTGGGGTTTCTCTCCCAGGTTGGGGGTTGTTCGCGTCAGAAGCACTAGGAAAAGTGTTAAGCGTCCCGCGCGGGGGCTTAGGCGTTCCGCCATCCGTGCGCTTGGCGGGGTAAGCGCGAGCCGATCTGCTGTAGCCAGGCTAGGCAGAGCCCA
>CAYFRL010000015.1:41874-44417 GCA_964345595.1 uncultured Actinomyces sp. | reverse complement strand
CCCGACGCAATCCGACGCTGTAACCACCTGTGACCTGCTTGTTCTACAAGAAGCATAAGTATTCAGCACCTTTGAAAGTGGGTTCGAATCCCACTCGGGGTACTTTACACTCCCTTCGACCTGCGCAAACAGGTGAAGGGATTTCACATCTTTATGAGAGATCGTCTCAAATGTCCTTACCCGGGGGGTCTGCACAATCCTGCTTTCTCGCGAGCTGTCTACATCGAAGCGGGCATGTGGCCTGTAGGTGAGCGCGCGTAAGACGCCACTCCGTTCGGTCCGCATGCTTCGTCTCTGTGCTGAAGGCGAACCCGGCACCCTCCGCTCCACTTTTCTAGGGTGTCCGAAACCGGTGGCGGAACGGACTTGAATGGCGCCGACCCTACCTTTTTCTTCCTCTACAAAAGATCAATTTCATCTTTGGCGGATTGGATTCCACAGAGCCAAGATTGGGACCGGGGCTATGCCACAGGGGTTTTTAGTTTGGACACGCCCGTTGACTACAGCAGAGACCGCGTCACCTGCGACGAAGGTGGCGTTATCCACACCCTTGTTGTTCGCCCAGTCCGGGTCACCGGTTGCAAGGGCCCCGTCCTTGTCAAGCACCCAAACCTTATCCGGGTCAGGGGTCTCCTTGTCTATAGTCTTAGAGTTGCCGTCCTGGCAGGTTTCACCTGTGACACCATCGAAAGACCAGCACACGTTCGAGTCATCCGCAATGGTGTAGTCGCTGGCGGTTGGCCAAGGCGTGGTGGGGAACACTGCCGTGTATGTGCCGACTTTTGTCAGGCCACTCACTGTGACTTTAGCGATCTTCTTGTCGCCGCTGGTGGTGATGGTCGCCTTGGTTTGGGCGGCAGGGATTTTCACGCGTCGGGGTCCAGCACGTAAATCTTGGCTGCATCATCTGCGGTTTCGCTGCCGATCCACACTCGCGCGTCATGGTTTGTGTCGGTGAACGACATCGAGTTTTTCGCGGAGCCGCCACCTTGGGCTGAGATCAGCGCGTCAAAAAGCATTGCTGCTGCGACCACGTCACCGGCTGGAATCTTTTTGCCACCGATTTGGAGTTCTTTGACTGGGGGCGCAGGTTTTGCTTCCCAAACCTCACCGGTATCCCGGTCGGGGGTGTTCACCGCGGAGGTAAACGTGCCCTGCTTCAAATCCACATCGAACCAGTACCGGCCAGGCGCCCACTGTGACCAACCAAAATCGGTTGGGGCAAACTTCGGGGACAGGTTCTCCCCACGGGAAAGTTCCACCTGTTTGGACGCGCTCGCCTGGGAGACCGACTTGGGATACCCGTCCCAGTGCAAAGTAACAGTCGCATCCCCAACTTTGCCGGAAGGCAGGTTGGCTGGGCCAACCACGATCTTGTCTTGGACCGGGGTTTTAGCGCCCGATACGGAGAAAGTGTCTTGTGCCGTGGTTGCAATGGTTGGGGCCAGGAGGTCTAATTGCCACCGCTCAGCAGCCACCCCAGAGCCAGGGTTGTTCGAGGCGGCCTTCATGTTCTGCTGCTTAGGCACGTTCACATCAAACCAGTACCGGCCCGGCTCCCACTGAGCCATCCCCAAATCGGCGGGCGTGAAATCCTCACTGCGCTGGGCCTGCTGGTAGTTGTTGATCACCGCGGTCTTAGACTTCGACCTGGTCGAGTCCCCCCCAACATGTCGTAGTGGGCCGGTAATTCAAAATCACGGTGGCGTTTAGGCCGCGCTCATTCCAATCATCCCCCGCGGGAGTATGGGTAGCAGCAATCTGATCGTAAACGGCCTGCGCACCGCCCGCAGCCGGGTCACCCTTCGCCTCCGTTGCAATACTGAGCGAATAGGCCGGGTCGCGAGTGGGCGGCTCGTTGGAGTTCAGGGCTACACAGACCGCAGCCGTGAGCGAAGCTTCTGTTTCACCATTACCATTTGCTACCTCAGACATCCCAAGAGAGTAGGAGTACTGATAGGCCGTTTGCCTAACTCCGCCGAACTCGTACATTTGTCGAGCCTGCCCGTAAAAGCCCTGGTATCCACCATCCCTCCAGCGGTCTAGCGCCGCTCTGAAATGCTGATTTCCGCGCGCTGCTCCCGAGCCCAAAATTGGCGAGTTGTTCGCCCAGGCCCACACGATTCCCACGACACGGCTGGGCGGCGTTCCCCGGCTATTGGCTTCAGCCAAAGCCTCATTGCACGCCGCAGTGATCCTCCCGGCCATATCGGACCCGGAAAGCATACCAACCTTGTTCAAAAAGTAGTCGATAGAAGCCTGCCCGGTCCCCTGTGGGAACGCTGCTCCGGAGGGACCGGCCTGCGGATCATCGTACCAGCGTTGACTGATACCGAGCCCGCCTGCCTCGGGTAGATCACCTCCGCCAACCGACCCGGAACCTCCGTCATCGGCTCGGGCTGGTAGCCCCGCAGAGAACAAGGCGCCCAGGATTAGAATGAGCACACCCAGCACTGCTAGGGGCGCTCGAAAAGTTTTGCTGCTCATATGTCGGTCTCCATATCCGAGTAAACTCGCGTACGCGGCACACGGAAGTGCCCTCA
>CAYFRL010000015.1:4418-41774 GCA_964345595.1 uncultured Actinomyces sp. | reverse complement strand
CCGTCTCAGCAGCCGTCCGCTCAAACGGGGAGTCCTCCACCAACACGACAACGTCAGCCAAAGACCCACCCGACTGGGCACCGAGCTCAACGCCTGACTGGGGGGCGTCTTCAAAGGTGAACGCCGCGCCCCAGGCCGCTTCCACCTCGCCAACCTTGTCAGCCAAAGCAGACTGGGCCACCTGGGCGGCCTCTACCAGATCAGGGTCCAAATCAACCCCAGCACTGCGGTCCAACTGGCCCGTAACCCACTGCTCCACGTGCCCGCCAGTCAGGGTGGCCAACGTCAAGTCACTCGCTGCGGTCTCCCACCGGGCGATCTCCTCACCCCGCTTGTGACTCTGATAAGCCCAAGCTCCAACACTGCCACCAACCAGTAGCACAGCTGCAACTATCGCCGCTATCGAGATCTGCTTTTTCTTACTCATCTTCTTACTCTTCCCTTGAGGCGGGAACGCCCAACCCCACTTTCACTGACAGTGTTCCCACATTCCCTTTCCACGCACCGCGGCATCGCCAAAACTGACACACAAAACCAAGACCCTCACCACCCCTTGTGGGGCGGAGGCCCTTTTGGCGCACAAGCCACCCAAACCGGGCACTTGCTCCACAAAGGAGCTATGGAAACTTTTGTGACACCCTCAGATGTCCCACCCATCGAAGCGGCGACAACCATTGCCGGGTCGGTGCTGCGCCGCACCGAGGAATGCTCCATCCTTCGAATGCTAGAAAACCCAGCAGGACACCACCCAGGCGTGAACCTTTCCAACGACCGGGTCGACCTCCTGCTGGAACACGTCATCCCACTTTCAGGGATCCGCAGGCACCCAAACGGGTCTCTTTGGACCACCGCCCAGAATGCGGACTATGGGTCTGGTCCTCCTCAACCAAAGGAACCCGCTGCACAATGACCTTGGGATGCACCGGAGAATATGGGCGCAAAGAGACACTCGCAGCTCCGAAAGCCATCTGCAAATGAGGACTTGCGCGTATTAGCGCTTCCCAATGGGCTCTTGCCCGGCCACGACCTGCCGCGCCCCCACAGCAAACCGACCTGTGCAGGCTGACTCAGGGCATCCCGGTCGGCCCTGTCTCGTGGCCAGGTCGGCCCCGCCCGCGGATGGTTGCGCAGACTTCAAATTCATTTCATGAAAGAAGGCCCGGACGGATCCGGGCCTTCTGTTTGCCGCTGCTACGCGGCGATGATTTCCAAACCTAGGAATGCAGCGGCGCGTTCTCTTCGCTCCGGCTGATCAAGTTCTTTCAGTGCTCTGGACACGAGCGGGCTATCCCCGGCTTCCGTCCAGTCTGAGAACCAAGGCCTAATCGAGGCCCCTAGGTCCTGCGCTAGCAGGTTGTTTGCTTGACGTCCACTCACCAGATCTCGTACTGAAACGAGTGCCGTTTCCGAGTGATCCGCCAGCTTTATATTCAATTTTCTCATCATCCTCTTCCTTCCCGTCGGCAGGTGTGCGCAGTGTTCGCGCAGTTAGCCAGCCAACTTCCTCTGTGTCCGAGCCACTAACAAGTGCTCAAGACAACTTCCTAAGTATGACAGGACCTACAGGGGAAGGCAAGAGTATCCGGCCGCGCAGGGTTCACATGCTCATGGGATCCCCAACGTTGTGAACTCGTACCAGGTTTGATGATCCCGGAACTCCGGGCGGCATTCCCGCCACCAAAACCAAACCGTCCCCTACCTGAGCGATATTCGTGTCCTGAACGACCTCGTCGACCAGCGCCACCATTTGGTCCGTATGCTCTGCTTCCGGAACCAAGATCGGCTGCACACCCCATGACAAGGCGAGCTGGTTGTGTACCTCCGGCACGGGTGTGAACGCCAAGTGCGGAATGGGGCTTCTCAGGCGAGCCATCTGCCTGGCCGTGCTACCAGTCTGAGTGAAGGTCACCAAATAGACAGAGAAAAGGCTCTCAGCAATATTGGCGGCCGCCTCGCAAATAACCCCGGATCGGTCGATCGCAAATGCACCTAGGGGAGCTATCCGCTCACCGCCGTTTTCCTCAGTGTTCTCAATGATCGAGGCCATTGTGCGGACCGCCTCGATCGGGAAGTCTCCGATTGAGGTTTCTCCTGAGAGCATCACAGCGTCTGCCCCATCTAGGATCGCATTCGCGCAGTCGGAGGCTTCGGCCCGAGTGGGGCGCGGATTATGGATCATGGAGTCCATCACCTGCGTCGCGACGATGACAGGCTTTGAAGCTCTGCGTGCCAGTTCAATTGCACGCTTTTGTACCAGTGGGACCGCTTCCAGCGGCATTTCCACGCCCAGGTCGCCGCGGGCCACCATTATCCCATCGAATGCTTCAACGACCGACGGGAGTGCCTCGACAGCCTGAGGCTTCTCGATCTTGGCTATGACTGGACGGATGATTCCCTCATCCTCCATAATCTCTCGCACATCGTCGTAGTCTGCTGCGTTTCTTACAAACGACAATGCGATGAAATCAGCACCCACGCGCAGGCCCCATCGCAGGTCTTCCCGGTCTTTTTCGGAAAGTGCGGGAACCGACACAGCGACTCCCGGCAAGTTCAGGCCCTTATTGTCTGAGACGATACCTGGCACTTCCACTTTGGTCACCACATCGGTATCAGTTACCTCAATGACCCGCACCGCGACGTTACCGTCGTCAATGAGCAGCCGGTCTCCCGGACGACAGTCACCGGGAAGGCCCTTGAACGTGGTCCCGACCAACTCTTTAGTGCCGGGCACATCCCTGGTGGTGATGGTGAAGAGGTCACCAATCTCCAAGGTCTGCGGGCCTTCTTCGAATTTGTCTAAACGGATCTTCGGGCCCTGCAGGTCCACCAGGACCGCTATTGGCCTCCCAGAGGTTTCCGAAGCCCGACGCACCCGCCGAATCACGCTTTCGTGTTCCTCAGCCGATCCGTGACTGCGGTTAATCCGCGCGACATCCATGCCGGCGTCTACCAGTGCCTGGATCTGTTCCGGGGAGTCCGTTGCCGGACCAATCGTGCACACGATCTTGGCTCTGCGCATTCGTCACACACCTCAATTTGTACCCGACCGTGCGGCAATTGCTCGTCACGGCAGTCAAAGTCCATCTTACGCTGACCGAGGTCGTATTCCGCCCTTAACACACAAAAGCCCTTGGTGTGCTAGACACCTCTCAAAGAGACTTAGGGCCGGTCGAGGCGGGATTCGTCCTCGTCAATAGCGATCTCGGCATGGGCCTCGGCTTCGGCAGCTTCGGCCTGCACTGACTGGGGACCGTCTTCTCTACGAGCCAACAGGGCTTCGTTTTCCGCTGGCAAGATTCTTGTTGGCGCACCAATGCGTCCCGCTATGAAGTAAACGACTACGCCCAACACAACGGCTCCGAGCGCGGTCCATCCGTTCAGCCGAAGACCAAGATACGTGCGTGCTTCATCAATCCTGATTGCCTCAACCCAGAAGCGGCCAAGCCCATACATGACCAGGTACAGCGACATTACCTGGCCCGACTTGAATCGAATTCGCCTGTCCAACCAGAAGAGCAAGCCGGCCATGGTCAGGTTCCAAATCCCCTCGTAAAGGAACGTTGGATGAAAGAGTGTGCCTTCGGCGAAACCTGGGGGCAGGTGCGCCGCGTCTATTTCGAGTCCCCAGGGTAGATCGGTTGGACCACCAAAAAGCTCTTGGTTGAAGTAGTTTCCCCAGCGTCCTAGCACTTGAGCTAGAAGAAGCCCCGGGGCAAGCGAGTCAGCGAACGGCCCAACTCGTTGGCCAGCGCGCCGCAGACCAATTACAGCTCCGACCGCGCCAAGGCCCACGGCCCCCCAGATGGCCATGCCGCCTTCCCAGACGCGCAGAATGGCCCAGGGATCCCGCCCCTCCCCAAAGTAGGAGTATGGCGTGGTGATCACGTGATAGAGACGGCCACCGACTATCCCAAACGGGATAGCCCACATGGATGCGTCTAGAACCACGTCCCCAATACCACCGCGAGCTATGTAGCGCCGGTACGTCACCCACACAGCAAGGGCCATGGCTGCGACCATCAAAATCCCATATGCGCGAATCGGGATGGGTCCTAGCCACCAAACTCCACGTGCCGGTGAAGGTATCGAAAACGGCAACAGACTCAGTTCGGCAACTACCGAAGCGATCATCTAGTTCATGTCCTTTCGTGCGCCGTCCACACCAGCGCGCAACTCCTGGGCGAGTTCTGCCAAACGCTGCAACGCATCGTCATAATGCAAGTCAAGCAACGGCCTTATGAACGCCGACCCGACAATGACTCCGTCGGCGTACCTGCCAATTGAGTGGGCCTGCTCCCCCGTTGAAACTCCCAGGCCGACGCAGACGGTAGCCGCCCCCGCGTCGCGGGTCCGTTGAACAAGGTCTTCCAAACGTTCATCAATCCAGCTGCGCGTGCCGGTCACGCCCATGGTGGAGGCGGCGTAGACCCATCCCTTGCTCTCTCGGGAGATTATTTTCAGCCTCTCATCCGTTGAGGAAAGCGCCGCCAAGTAGACTCGCTCTAGATCAAACTCGTCCGAGGCCATCCGCCATTCACGCGCTTCTTCCGGTGGCAAGTCCGGCGTGATCAAACCGGCTCCCCCCGCTTCGGAAAAATCTCGGGCAAAACGGCTAACGCCGTACCAGTGGACTGGATTCCAGTACGTCATTGAAAGGATCGGGGCTCCATCCGCGGACAGCTGCGACACTGCCTGGAATAGGTCTTCCAAGTGAACACCTTTTTCAAGAGCCGACCGTGTCGCCTGCTGTATCACCGGCCCGTCCATCGCGGGATCTGAGTAAGGAAAGCCCAGTTCAATGACGTCTACGCCGTTGTCCAGCAGTACCTGCGCGGCCTCTACGGATTGTTGGACGGAGGGAAAACCCACCGGGAGGTATCCAACTAGCGCTGCGTTTCCACGGGCCACTTGCGCCGCAATCACGGGTGCACTAGCTGTCATTTGAGCGACTCCTTCTTGGACTCGGGATTTTGCGTGCCGCTTGCTGCGGGACCGACACCATCTTCGCTTGCTTGGCCCAGTCCGAAGTACCTGGCTGCGGTGCCCATGTCCTTGTCGCCGCGTCCTGAAAGGTTGATTATGACCACGGGGTCCTCAGGGGCAGCAGGCGATTCCAACCACTTCAACGCGGCGGCAAGGGCGTGTGCTGATTCGATCGCCGGGATGATGCCCTCTCTTCGAGACAGCAGCCGGAAGGCCTCCATGGCTTCATCATCAGTGATCGGCACGTACTGTACCCGGCCGGTTTCTGCCAGGTGAGCGTGCTGGGGTCCGACACCCGGGTAATCCAGCCCGGCAGAAATCGAATATGAAGCTCGGGTTTGCCCGTCACGTTCTTGCAGCACGTAAGTGCGCGCCCCGTGCAGAACCCCTGTCTCCCCAACACTGATGGATGCAGCCGTGCGGCCGCTATTCAAACCCTCTCCGCCGGCCTCTGCACCGACCAGGGTCACTTCGTCGTCAAGGAATGCAGTGAAGATACCGATCGCGTTCGAACCTCCGCCGATACAGGCGAAGACCGCGTCGGGTAGTTTCCCCGCTTTCTCCTGGATCTGAACCCGGGCCTCGTCTCCAATGACTCGCTGCAGGTCGCGCACCATATCAGGGAAAGGGTGCGGGCCAGCCGCGGTGCCAAAGACATAATTCGTGGTCTCTACGTTAGTGACCCAATCACGAAACGCCTCGTTGATCGCGTCCTTCAAAGTTTGCGACCCTTGGGTCACCGCGATCACTTCCGCACCCAACATCTGCATCCTGGCGACATTGAGCGCTTGACGTTCCGTGTCTTCCTTGCCCATGTAGATGGTGCATTCAAGTCCAAGAAGAGCGGCCGCAGTCGCAGTCGCCACGCCGTGTTGACCCGCGCCGGTCTCTGCAATGACGCGTTTCTTCCCGATCTCTCTAGTCAGCAGAGCCTGGCCCAGAACATTGTTGATCTTGTGTGAGCCGGTGTGGTTCAGGTCCTCTCGCTTCAAAAAGATCCGCGCGCCCGTCCCCTCCGCGAACTGCGGAACCTCCGTTAGCAGAGACGGTCTGCCCGCATATTCACGGAGAAGTTCAGAAAACTCGGCCCTGAACCCTTGATCGTCGCGGAGCCTTTGCCACTCTCGGTCCAGTTCGTCTATAGCCGCCATCAGCGGCTCGGCGGCGAACCTGCCTCCGAACTGTCCAAAGTAGTGGTCAACTGATTGCGGTACGCCCTCTGCCACTAAAGGTCCTCCCGAGCTTCTCTCATGCGCCGTTTGCGGTCAGTTTGGAGCGCCGGATGTTGACCGGCACTCACCATGTCACGAATCTGTTCCAGTGGGTCGCCAGCCTTCACTAGGGCTTCACCGACTAGAACAGCATCCGCCCCAGCCAGCGCGTAGTCAAGTACGTCCCGGCTGCCTCGAACACCCGATTCTGCAACTGCGACGACGCCGGCGGGAATAATATCAAGTACCTCATCGACCGTCTGTCGATCCACTTCCAGGGTCTTCAAGTTTCGTGAGTTTACCCCTATCAGCTCCGCCCCAGCTTCTAGAGCGCGCAGAGCCTCAAGGCGAGAGTGCGCCTCAACCAAGGGCGTCATACCAAGGGAGTGGGTTCTCTCAATTAGAGAGATCAGCGCGGGCTGGTCAAGAGCCGCGACAATGAGCAGGACTGCATCAGCGCCGTGTGCGCGCGCTTCGTGAATCTGGTAGGGCGTCACAACGAAGTCTTTGCGCAGAATCGGTATATCAACCGCGGCCCTAACCGCATCAAGGTCAGCTAGAGACCCCTTGAAGCGGCGCTCTTCCGTCAGCACTGATACCATCGCTGCGCCGCCCTCTTCGTAGACTCGCGCGAGCTGCGCGGGGTCAGGAATGTCACTGAGGGTGCCTTTTGAGGGCGAGGCCCGCTTCACCTCGGCAATGATCGAAACCGCCCCGGGAACATCGCGAAGCGCAGATATCACGTTCTTGGCGGGACTGACTGCTCGTGCGGACTCTTTTACTGCTTCTAGGGGCAGCCGCGACTCTCTGAGCGCGACGTCTTCCCGGACGCCTTCAATAATCTCATCAAGAACACTCACTCTTCAGCCTCTCCCGATTCGACTTCTACCGCGTGGAATTCGATTGGCCCACCCGCCTCAAAACAGCTGTACGTGCCGGTGTGGCATGCGGCGCCCACCTGCTCAACCTGTAGTAGTAAAGCGTCCCCATCGCAGTCTAGAGCTGCACTCTTCAGGTACTGTCTATGCCCACTCGTGTCACCCTTGCGCCAATACGTCGCGCGGGAGCGGGACCAGTAGGTTACCCGGCCTGACGAGAGAGTGCGTGCCAGAGCTTCATCATCCATCCAACCGACCATTAGAACCTGCCCGGTTAAATGATCCTGCACGACCGCACAAAGCAGGCCATCGCGGTCGCGCTTTAGTCTGGTGACTAACTTAGGATCCAATTCCACTGCTTCATTGTGGCACTTTTCGGCCGGTCTGCGTGAATCGAGTCACGCGTCGTCAGCCGGGCGGTTTGGACGGGCAATGTGCTATCCGAAAGTGAGTGCAAGAAGCGCCGGGACGGTCCGTATTTGGCGTCCCGGCGCGACTTGAACACGTCCAGCGATCAACTATGGACGCGTGTGCTTCCCCCAGTAACCGTCCGCGGAGAACAAGCGGTCGACTACTTCATCAAGCATTCCAACATCGACCAAGAGGTCCAAAATCGTGTATCTCGGTCTGATCATTTGAGCCTGGAAATGCGTCTTCCGGAACCGATCCAAATCGATTTCGATCATCTCCGGATGGTAGGGAGCACCAACCTTCGCCAGCTTTTCCGCAATTTCGTCTGGCGAAGACAGTTGCTTACTGGCCCTCTCCCGCACAGAGGGCCAGACTTCTCGAATCTTCTCTAGACGTTCGCGCAGTTGTTCTTCCTCAAGGTGCTTCGACAGGGTGTGTCTGACGCCCTCTTCGGCTATTCGCGGGTCCAGCAGATCCCTCACACTCTGCTCCCGCTCTTCACGGGACGGGACGGATTCTAGAATCGACTCGACGTCAAGGTTAGCTAAGTCAAGTTTCAAAGCCTCCTCCCACAAAGCGCACGAGGCAACAGTGCCGACACCGACCTTGAAACCATGAGATAGCGGCGGGTCCCAGTCGGTTCCGTGTCCTTCCATCTCCCACACGTGAGAGAACTGGTGCCCGGCGCCGGATGCGGGCCGTGAAGACTTCACAGCCTGCATCGCTAGGCCCGACATGATGTTGCCCTCTGTCAGACCGACGATTGCTTCCGGGTCCCCAGCGGCGACGCTCACGGGGTCAGACAAGGCCTCGGCAAGCGGGCCCTGAACCAGTTGCCACGCCTGCTGATCTATCGGCTCAATCCCTAGCTCATCTGCCAGTATCCAATCGGCACCCGCTGGAATCTTCTCTATCAGGTCGCCGTAACCAGTCGCGGTGAGACGCTTGGGGGCCGCGGCAATTATGTCTAGATCGGCAACCAAACCCGCTGGTGCTGGGCAGTCGTGGGTTGACTTGAATCCGTCCTTAGATATGGAGGCTCCGAACGAGGCGAAACCATCCACCGAAGCCGCGGTACAGACGTTCATGTACGGCCTACCCAGCTCACCGCTTGCAAGCTTCGCAATGTCAGAGAGTGTCCCTGCGCCAATTGAGCAGACAGTCGCGTCTTCAATTGGCCGCAGGTACTCTCTTAGTTTTTCAACGTTCTCGTAGCCCGCGTAGAGAGTCGGCGTTCCCGGGAAGACGTACTCGCTGTGAATTTCCACCCCCGCTTCGCGCAAGGATGCAGCAACTTGCTCTCCGGCCGCGGCGTACGTGTTGTCGTCGGCTACCAAGATCGCACGCTGGTTTGGAAAGAGCCGCGCAAAAAGTGCGCCGGTCTCATCCACCGCCCCCGATCCAACCAAGACTTCCTTCGTATCATCTGCGGCAGCGACCGCTCTGGCCATGAGTGTTGTTGACACCAATCTCCTTCTTTCTTCCGCTGGTCCGACTCTTAACTCAGGTGATCAACGATCTCGTGGGAGATTTCTTGAACCTGCGGATAGAGCTTCATATATTGATCCAGGTAGAACTGGTATTCCTTATGAGCTTCCATATTCGGCTCAATCCGGTCCTTCACGCGCACCATGTTTCGGGCCGCGTCTTGAATCGTTGGGTAGAGTCCCGCTCCGACTGCGGCCAGCATGCAGGAGCCCAGAACCACCGCGTCGCCAACTTCGGTCAGCACCACTGGAAGCCCTGTAACGTCGGCATGCATCTGCATCCATTGCCGAGACTTTGTTGCCCCACCTGCTGCGACCAGCTCTGTTGGCTTGAAGCCCGCTTCTTCGAACGCCTTCAAGTTGTGGGCGACCCCGTAGCACACAGCTTCTTCAATCGCGCGGTACATGAGTTCAGGTGTGGTGGCCAACGTGAGACCCAACATGGTGCCACGCGCCTTTGAATCCGTGTAGGGCGTTCTGTTGCCCTGGAAATACTCGTTGATAATCAGTCCGTTGCAGCCGATCGGCAGTTTATCTGCGCGTTCGTCCAGCACACGGTATGGGTTCATGTCGAGGCGCTCCGCAGCTTGGGTGATGTCTCGAGCAAAGTTGTCCCGGAACCACTTCAAAACTGAGCCGGATGATACGAGGCCGCCTTCCACGGTGTATTGGCCTTTTACCACCGAGTCCGTGAATCCTCCGAAGAATCCAATCCCGTATGCCTCATTCGGTGACTGGCCAGTGATCACGTGGCTTGATCCAGTGATCAGAGCAATTTTGCCGGGATCCACAACGCCAAGCCCGATCTGACCCGCCCAGGCGTCAGCGCAACCCTGGGCAACCGGGGTGCCGGGGAGAAGTCCTAGATCGTGAGCGGCCGCCGAGGAAAGCCCCGCCACAGGCTCGCCAAGATCAAGAATCCTGTCCGGAATCTTCTCAAATACGTCGCCGCACCCGATGTGCTCGTAGAACTCTGTCGGCCAGCCACCGCGATCCCGGTTGTAGTACATCCTTTGCGCAGCAGAGTTGATGTTGACCGTCCACTCGCCGGTTAACTTGTACGTGAGCCAGTCCGGGGCGTCGACGAGGCGATAGGTCGCCTCGTAAATCTCCGGTTCGTTTTCTTTCAGCCAAGCGGCCTTGAACGGGTACCATTCGGCAGTCGCAGACATGGTGCCTTTGCCGTTGTAGTCGCGTGCCCAGTGCTCAATGGTTTCGGCCCGGGCTGATTGCTCGGTGGCTCGGACGTCCATCCACATGATGGCGTTACGCAGAGCGTTCCCTTGGCTGTCCATCGCGACGACTGTCATGGTTGTCGCGTCGTAGCCAATGGCTGCGATGTCTTTGGCCCTCACTCCCGTCTCGTCCATGACGCGGTGTACCGAGGCTTTCAGCGACTCGTACCAGTCGGCCGGGTCTTGTTCCGCCCAGCCAGGTCGCGGGTGATAGGTCGGGTAAGGCGTCGCCGCGAACCCGATCGGATGACCGTGTAGGTCAAAAATGGCTGCCCTGCAAGATTCGGTTCCGAAATCGATCCCGAGCAGGTATGGGCCTTCGTATTCTGGCAATACCATCAGTGGTGCTCCTCTTCGAGTGTGCTACGTATTGGAGTTAATTGGTTTCCGTCCAGCCGTTTTCTTCCCAGATAGGTTTGGGGATTAGTTTGTCGACCCGGTCAAGAACCATCGTGGGGCGCCGCTCCGGCTGGAGAGCTAGCACCTCTTCCCAGGTAGATTCGCCGGTGAGAGTCATGGCCGAGGCCATCTCAGCATTGACGGCCATTTCAATGTCAGTTCCCAGGCGGTCACCGACCATAACAACGTTTCGTAAATCGACTTCCAGGTCGCCGAGTGCTTCTCTCAGCATGATTGGGTTCGGTTTACCGATGATTTCTTTGCACTCAGTTCCAGTGCAAGCTTCGATTGCCGCAACGATGGCAGCGCAATCGGGTTCACCTCTGCCACCGGGGAACGGACAGAACTTGTCCGGGTTGGTGGCAATCAAAAACGCGCGCTTGTGAAACCAAATGGCATCAAAAGCAATCTGTAGCTTCCGGTAATCGAAGGTCCGGTCGTACGATGCGATGACGATATCGATAGCTTCTGGGTCGTCGCTCACCTTTATTCCCGCCGCATCAAGCGCGTCGATAAGGGGCTGCTCAGCGATTGGAAAAACCGTTGCATCCGGGTGATTGCGCTTTAGCCAACGCACAGTGGTCACGACAGTTGAGGCAATCTCCTCAAGGTCTGCGGCTATTCCAAGCGCCTCCAGCTTTTCCAGGTACTGGTGGGGATTTTTTGTTGGGTTGTTTGACAGAAAACGGACCGGCAGCTCAAGGCGGCGGAGCTCTTCCAAGAGTCGTTTTGCCCCCGGCAGAAGCTTGTCTCCAAGATAGAGTGTTCCGTCCATATCGAAGACATATGCCTCATAGAGATTTTCGGCCCATGTCAGCACACCATCTTCTGTCATATTCACTTTCAAAACCCCCACCAAACCGATAGTTCTTCCGATTCTTAGATCGCGTTTGTCCCTACGCGAATGGCATTGCCACCAACGCAATAAGGGTGTTCATTACCCAGATGGCCGCAGCCGGAGGATCAATGTGCGTGTCTCCGTTTGAGTACATCAGTCGCGCCATGAACTCCCCAAGGAATCCGGCGATCACACCGAACACCAGTCCTGCCAGCAGTCCGACCAGGCCTGAGCCACTGATCGCCAGGAAAGTGACCGCTGCAAGCGCTGCGGTGATTGTGATGTGGTGCGTTACAGGCATCTTCACGCCTGCCGCGACGAAGAAGATGGTGATAGCCGAGATAGCGAAGGGGAATACGTGAGCGTTGTCGATCATCCGCGCCCAGGTGTCATCTGCCACGGACAGCGGGAGAATGTACGAGCCAATGATCATAGCAATCCCCGAGGCGAGCAAACCGGCAAATGCGGAAATGGCGAGCAGCTGGCCGGGCTGTTCCTGCCACTCCAGCCACCGTTTTCCTTCGGCCGGGGGCAGACCGGGGTTGGCAAACACGCCAGTCTTTCCAAAGATCAGACGGGCCGCGATGCCCGACAGCACGACGGTTACGGCAACGGTATCCGTGTTACTTCCGAACCATGGGATGAGCTGTACCAACCGCTCTACCACATAGCCGGCAACACCAAAGAGTGCGCCAACCAACAGCACATCCGGCTTGCCAAGTCCCGCGAGCGGATCGTTGACGTTCTTCATCCCTCCCGCAAGAATTCCCCGCGACCCCGCGTAGGCCGCTGCCCCAACACCGCCCGCAAACGCAATGTGCGGACCGAAGACAGGGCCAAAGGCCACGTAATCCAGCACGATACCGTTGCCGGTTCCAGCGAGAATTCCGAGTCCGACCAGAATCGAAACGCCGGTGAAAGCGAACGCATTATTAGCGCCGATCATTGCGCCAAAAGCGCCCCCTGCTAGGGCAAGAATCAACCAGAGAAGGTCAATGTTGCCCAGGAATACGATAGATGCATCAGGCATATGTCTTTCCTTTTACTTAAGTCGTTGATGTGGAGTGTGGACTGGTATCAGTCCTGGTCGTAGCTCTTCAGTGCCGCTACCTTCGGCGCTGATGGAGAGCTCTCATCGAACTCGTACCCCAGCCACTCTTTTGCTAGGCGTCGCGCGAGCTCCAGACCGATGACCCTTTGACCAAAAGTAAGAACCTGGGCATTGTTCGACAGCACGAGTCTTTCCACAGAAAAAGAATCGTGAGCAACGGAAGCGCGAACTCCTGGAACTTTGTTTGCAGCAATTGCCACTCCCATTCCGGTGCCGCAAATGAACAGGCCGCGATCCGCCTCTCCATCAGCGATCAGTCGAGCCCCCTTCACTGCCACGTGAGGGTAGTCAGTTTCTTCACCGCTTACTACGCCGACGTCGATCACTTCTGAGACTCGCGGATCGGCTTCAAAGTCCTTCTTGATTGCTTCCTTGTAGTTATATCCCGCGCTGTCAGCGGCTACTACGATGCGATACATGCCTGCCTCCTTGCTTACATATGTACCTCAGGGTCAAAGCTAATCTAACACACTATCCGTGAGTTGCAACAGTGTTTTTGATGATTTGCGTGAACAATGGCAGGAAGCATGTGATTCAGTGAGGTACTTTGGGCGCGCGTGACCGCGCTGGCGCCAAAGAGAGGCGGTGAAAAGTGGAGAAATATCAGACGATTACAAGCTCGCCCGGAAGGTCACGTACACGCCGAAGAACGTCTTCAGGCGCAGTGTCATCAGTGAAGATGTAATCGAAGTCGGCCAGGTCCGCAAATCTGTACAGTGAACGGCGGGAAAACTTGCTGCCGTCTGCTAGCAGCACCCGCATCTCGCTAGAGGCAAGCATCGCGCGCTTCACGTCAGCAACCTCCCGGTAGGGGTGGAAGCAAGCGGTTGAAGAAATGCCTGACGTGGATACAACACAAATGTCGGCGCGCAGGTCATGAATCTGTCGCAGGGCAGCGGAACCGACCGACGCTTGTGCCCACCTCCTATACTCACCGCCGATAATCTGCAGGTTTACCTCCTGGGCGTCCTCAACTTCTCGGGCTGCCAGGAGCGAATTCGTAATGACGGTGAGCGGGGTTGTTTCCGCGATTTTTGCGACGGCATAGATCGCACTGGTCGAGTCGTCGAGCATCACTGAGGACCGACTCGTCATGAGAGTTTGCAGTGCCAGGGCGAATTTCTCTTTAACTTCCGTGTTTTCGCCCATCCGAAACTCGGCGCTCGCTTCGTTGAGCGTGGATGCAAGTGCAAAAACCAGCCCGCGCTGCAGGGTTACAAGCCGTTGCTCTTCCAAGGCCGCAACGTCGCGGTAAATGGTCATGGTGGAAACACCCATTGACGCGGCAAGTTCCTCCACGGGGAGGGAACCCGCTGCCAAAACCAATCTTGCAACCTGCTCTCGGCGGCTTCGCAGCCCCTCAGCAGAGCTGCGGCCACCACCAGTAGCTTGCGGAACGTGTGTCATTGTCAGCCTTCCCCCCCACCACCAGTCACCTTTGCGGCAATCGCGAGTGGGCATACCCATTCTACGACGGACGCACTTCGAAGCCCGCTGCTGCCAGCGCATCCTTCACCTGGCCGATGGTAACGGTCCCGAAGTGAAACACGGACGCTGCTAGTACTGCGTCTGCCCCAACTTCGGCCGCCTCGACGAAGTGTTGCGGGGAACCTGCCCCGCCGGACGCAATCAGCGGAACGCTTATCGCGTCCCTCATTGCGGTCAGCATCTCCAAATCGAAACCGGTCTGGACACCGTCCGCGTCCATCGAGTTCAGCAGCACCTCGCCGATTCCGCGTTCCTGGGCCTCTCTAGCCCAGGCCAAAGCGTCTACCGCGGCGGATCTCTTCCCGCCATGAGTGGTGACCTCGAAAGAATAATCCTGATCCGGGGAAGTAGTCCGTCTCGCGTCTACCGACAGGACCAGTACTTGCGAACCGAAACGCTTCGCCACCTCGTCAATAAGCGTTGGCTGCGCGAGAGCTGCTGTGTTCACCGAGACCTTGTCCGCGCCGCTTGCAAGAAGAATCTCAACGTCATCAACGCCGCGAATGCCCCCTCCCACGGTGAGCGGCACAAAAACCTCTGCCGCCGTTGCCCTGACGGTCTCTCGCATCGTTCCCCGATCCTCAAGAGAAGCTGACACGTCCAAGAAAGTGAGTTCATCGGCGCCGGCTTGGCTGTACCGCGCAGCAAGTTCCACGGGGTCTCCCGCGTCTCGCAGGTTCTCAAAGTTCACGCCTTTTACTACACGGCCGCCTTTTACATCCAGGCAAGGTATTACACGGATCATTTCGCGTCTTGTTCTCTCGATTGTTGCGTCGTGGAATGGTGCACGGTGCCGAGGACATCGATCACCGCGACAATAGTATCCTCTCCGTTCGCTTGGTCGGCAGGAATGGTCACGGCTATGCGAGAACCAACCCGCTGATCCACTAGCGCATCGATCAGCCCTGGCCACATGTCATCTATGCGGTTGATGCCCGGAAGCCCATCAGCCCAACTAGACGTCACTAGCACTCCGTCCCCCCAACGGGCCAATAGGTAGTGTGCCAGCACATCATCCCCAAGTTCCACCTGGGGGCCCTTCCCGCGAATTAAGGTTTGGACGGTGAGTTTCCCTGGCGGAGTCGCGCCGTGCGAGATGGTCGGGGTTTCTTCCGTCATTGTGACTTGCAGAGGCCCCTCATCAGCCGGGACGACTTCTCCGGTGGCGATGGTTGACAGAACGTCCACCACCGCAATCTCCGAATTGCCTTCTGGTAGTGGGCGGATGACCAGCAGTCTTGAACCTTCGGCTTGTCCAATGACCAGACTGGTGAATTCCTCCCCCAGCTCGTCTGGTTTTGCGCGCCCGATTATGAATTGACCAGTGTCGAGAGGCGTCCCATCTTCCGCGGAAAAGCGGTACACCTGTGTGAGCACGGGCGACTCCGCTGTAATCGTCCGACCACTCCCCTCGATCAATCGCAACGACTTCAAACTGCGCACATCGACCGGCGCTTCCAGCGTAACGACAGGCGGCGCCCCCAGCTTCCCGGACACATTTACCAGTTGCGCCAGGCTCGCCCCGGATTGGCGCTCCGATTGGGGCCCAGATTGTTCCCCGCTTTGCGACCCGCCGGTCTGCACCAGGAGTCGAACAGCCAATATGGTAAGCAACACAGTCAAGAGGCCGACAATCAGTACGATCCTTCCGCGCCTCCGGTCGCGAAGCTGGTGACGACTGGACCTGGTGACACTCATCATTGTCCGTTATCCGCGGATCACGCGGGCAGAACCGGGGCGGAATCGGAAATGACGCGCAATAGTTCCTCTACCGCATCACTTTGGGTAGCAAAGGGATCTTGCAGCGCAACCGAGTGGCGTCCATCCTCCAGGCGTAGATGAACCCAGTCAACCCCAAGATCTCGGCGTGCATCTTCGGCAGCCGCGATCACTTTGCCGCGCAAGGCCGCCCGAGTGGTTTGAGGCGCTATGGTCTCTGCCGCCTGTACCTGCTCTGGGCTTGTAAGGCGCAGCATCAGGCCCCCCTCTTCAAGCTTAGGTTGCAAACCGCCTTCGGTGATGTCGTGGTATCCAAGCATCAACCGGGCAACTTCGGTCGACCCTAAGTCCAGGCCGGATCGGGCAGTGTACCTGTCCAACAGGCGCTTCTTCACGGCAAAATCAATTTCGGTTTCGATCGGCTCCCAGTTTCCGCTCCTTACCGCCTCTATCGCCCGGCGCCAAAGATCCACGACGTAACGCTGTAAGCCGGTCAGCTCATCAATGTCGATAAGCCCTATCACCCGGTCGAAAACGATCTGTTGAATATCCACTGCGCGCAGCTGCCGCCCATCTGCCATCGGCACAGTGCGCTGACCGGTCAGGTCCCAGTTTATTTCTCTGATTGCTTGAATCGGGTCAGCCAGCGCAAGATCCCGCAGGTTCACTCCCCTGTCTACAGCGTCCAAGAGAAGTTCAGCTGATCCCACTTTGAGAGCAGTGGTTGGCTCAGCCATATTCGAGTCACCGACAATGACGTGCATGCGTCTGTATTCGGTGGCGTCAGCAAGCGGTTCGTCGCGGGTATTTATAATGGGTCGCGCTCTGGTTGTCGCTGCCGATACCGCGTCCCACATTTGGTCAGACCTGGCAGAAAAGACGTACTTCGCACTGCCATCATCAGCAGTCTTGATGTCTCCCGCGCCGGTCAAAACCTGACGAGTCACAAAGAACGCAACCAGCGCGTCTGCAACTTCCCGAAAATCTCGACGGCGCCGAAGCAGATAATTCTCATGGCAACCGTACGAGTTTCCTTCCGAATCGAAATTGTTCCGAAACAAGTGAAGACGCCCGGGATCAGCGGCCGTTTGAAGCCTGGCGTTGGCCTCGATTGCCAGTGCGGCCAGGATGCTCTGACCTGCCCTGTCCTGGGCAAGCAGGTCCCACAGTGTACTGCATTCAGCGGTCGCGTACTCGGGGTGGGCGCCAACGTCCAGGTATAGACGGCCCCCGTTCCTCAAGAACATGTTTGTGGAGCGTCCCCTGCCAAGCAGCGGGGCAAACAGCTCACGGGCTGCGCCCTCTGCATCCATCGGGCTCGGTCCGCCCGTGGTGGAGGCGCATGTTATGCCGTACTCCGTCTCTACTCCGTAGAGCCTACGTTCCACCTACTGACCACCTTTTTGCACGAACCCTTGCACGAAGGACTCGGCATTTTGCTCTAGCACCGTGTCAATCTCATCCAAAATAGAATCTAGGGCGCTGGTCTGGATCTGGCCGCCCCCACCTGAAGTTGAGTCCTCTGCATCGTCTTCGGGGCCTGGGCTGCCATATACTTGCGAGCTGCTCATTTGAGTTCTCCTTGTCTCTCGTTGCTAGTTCCGCCCGGGTCGGCAAGAGGAACGCGCCTGTACTGATTACCCGCGTCCTGCGCAAATACGAGGGAAGTCCAAGATGCCTGTCGAAGGTCCTCCCTGCCGCTGACAGCCGCGCCTCTGGCGGCCGCCCTTGTTCCCGCGGGGGCGTGATCGGCAGCCCATTCGACGTCTTCTTGACTGAATAGACGCTCAACCATTCCCCTTGCGGCAAGTGCGTACACCAGCGATTTGCCTGGTCGCAGGTCTCCCCACTGCAAGTCCATGGCAACGATCCGAGGATCATCCCAGTCGGTCCCGATACGTTCTCTTTGTCTGTTGAGCAGTTGGAATTTTCCAATCCACTCGACTTGCCCAGCCAGTGTCTCCGGAGCTGTCTCCAACGCCTCCAACGTGTCTTCCCACCGTTTCAAGACTTCGCGCTGCCGGGAAGATGGTTCCGTGTCTGAGACGGCAAAAGCTTCCTGTACCAGGTCCAGGTACCGGCGCTGCAATTCAACCGCTGTGGCTGAGCTCCCGTTCAACAGTGGCAGAGCGTGTTTGAGGGTGATGTCCCGAGAGACGGTCTGGACCGCGCTGACGGGGTCCGCTAGGTCAAGACCCTCCCAGGAAAGGTCCGGTCCCTGTTCAATTGCCCAGAGGACAAGAGCCGTCGTGCCTGTGCGAAGAAGAATTGAAACGTCGAACATGTTCGCATCTCCATTGATCACGTGGAGACGGCGCCACTCGTGCGCATCTGCGTGCGGCTCATCCCGCGTGTTGAATATCGGTCTATTGAATGTGGTTTCCAGCCCGACATCATTCTCAACATAATCCGCACGCTGCGAGATTTGGAATCCGGGCCGGTCGGACCTCTGCCCTATGCCAACCCTTCCCGCACCACAAAAGATCGGGCGGGTGACGAGGAATGGGATGAGAAAACGAATCAGGTCATCCAGGTCGACCATGCGGCCGACTTGGTAATTCTCATGAGCGCCGTAGGTAGCGCCCTTCCCATCGACGTTGTTCTTCACAAGGACGATTGGGGCCTGGCCGTCTGCTTCAACGCGATCCATGATGCGCTGAGCTATGACCTCGCCGGCCCTGTCCCACAAGACAGCGTCGAACGCATCTTCCACTTCAGGCGCCGAATACTCAGGGTGCGCGTGGTCTACGTATAGACGCCCACCGTTTGCAAGAACCATAGACGTAGGTCGGTATTGCCGCATTTCCTCTGCGGTCGGCGCAGCGATTTCCTCCGATCCCCCTGGCGGCGCTAAGTGGTACGGGTCGTCGGTAAGCAAAGAAGGGTCTGCGCTAGCGCGATCCAGGCGACGACCCCGCATATCGTTCAGGGGATCTTCACCCCTGTAGTCCCATTCGATAGCTCCCAAGTGACTGAGCGCTCCGCGGGCGCGGGGCGCGTAGGCCCGAACCGCGTCAGTAGAGAGCTCAACTGCGTTCGCATAGGGCTCCCCTGGGCGGTAGACGCCGTATTCAGTCTCAGTACCGATTACTCTGCGCAACGCTAAACCTCTCGCTTGGCGTCAATCCGCACTACTTCTTCTGCTCGCAGACCGACGGTACGAGCCCACTCGTCCGGACTGGTCGTCGCAGCTAGATCCGAGGATTCTTGTACTTCTTCTTCAACGCCGGCTAAGACGTGGCTCGTGTTAAGACCTTGGACGCCGCCCGACAGACCGTCTTTGATGGCCCGTTTCTTCGCTCTTTCCACCGTGCCAGCAATCATCGCACCAGAAACCAGGTCGGCCAAGTAAACCTGGCGTACAGCCCCGTTTGCCAAGTGCATGTCAAAAAGCAAGGTCGAATCGTCTTCGGTGTACAAGCGGTCCAGGGCCGCCTCGGTCATAGCCTTCACCGCTGCTTGAGCGCTTCCAGTGCGAGCGATCAACTCTTGATCCAGAGGCAAATCTTCGGTGAGGTACTTTGAGAAAATATCGCGGGCTTGCCTTCGAGTCGGCCGCTCAATTCGAACTCGTACGTCTAGTCGACCCGGGCGCAAGACCGCGGGATCGATCATGTCTGGCCGATTCGACGCGCCTATCACAACGACGTTGTCCAGTTGCTCGACGCCGTCCATCTCTGCTAACAGCTGCGGAACGATCATGGTTTCCACATCCGAGGAAATGCCGGTCCCACGTGTACGGAAGAGGGCCTCGATCTCATCGAAGAAAATAACGACGGGTACGTCTTGACTCGCCAGGGTCCGGGCTCGCCCAAAAATGGCCCTGATCTGCCTCTCGGTCTCTCCAACATACTTATTCAGCAGTTCCGGCCCTTTAACAGAAATGAAGTAGGTCTGCTTTTCGGAGTCGGGCCCGGCAAGGGAAGCAGCCACCGCTTTAGCGATTAGAGTCTTCCCGGTACCGGGCGGCCCATAAAGAAGTATGCCTCTTGGCGGACGGAGTCCGAAAGCCCTATATTTCTCTGGGTACTTGAAAGGCAATTCGATCGCGTCGCGCACCATTTCGATCTGAGCGTCAAGACCCCCGATATCCGCATAGGAAACGTCAGGGACCTCTGGCGAGAACAATTGTTCAATGTGAGAGCGAACCAACCTCTCATAGGCAAAACCTGCCCGGACATCGACCGCCAGCGTGTCGCCAGCTTTGATCCCACCGTGCCTGAGCGGCCCGGCCAAACGAAGCACGTGTTCCTGCCCAGAGTCGATGGCCACCAAGGCCCTGTCGTTTCCAAGTACCTCAAGCACCGACGCGAGAGTGCCTGTCCTCGGGAACGGACCCGCCTTCACTGCGACCATCTGGTCGGAGATCCTGACGAGTTGGCCCGGACTCAGGTCTTCAAGGTTGAGTGTCGGGGCGGTCGTTACCCTCATCAGTCTCCCGCCGTGAAATACTTCCACTTCCTGGTTAGCCCAGTCCGCCTCCACGAAAGTCGCCCAGGAGGCCGGAGCGCGATTGATCCGCTCAATCTGGTCTTGCAGACCGCCAATTTGGTCGCGCGCGTTCACAAGGGCTTTGGATAGGCGCAGGTTCTTTTCTTCAAGGCCAGCAAGTGAAAGGCGTAATTGACTTATCGTCTCCGCGTTAGCAACACTGTTTGCCATATTTACCGCGTGTTCCTCTCTTCCACTTCCCGGACATCTGCTGGGAGCCATTGCTTTACTCGGGCGGCAAGGTCACGGCCGATCCTGCGCGTCTTCTTTGGGCTCTGAGGCCGCATGCCCAGGTCCTCCATCCCCCACTGCGTGACACGCGCCCACCGTCCCGGTTTGTCTTTCGATGCCTTGGCCGGGCGCCGCGAGAGTTCGTGGATGGGCGTGTCGTCACCAAGAGCGCGCGCCGTGAGCAGAAAACCTGTGTGCGCAACCATCCGATGATCGGGACGCACCGCCAATCCATCGACGTGCCAGGGACGGATCACGCTTTCCCATACCTGAGGTTCCGTGAAGTGACCGGTTACCCGTAAGTCGTCCGCTAGGCGCGACACCTGAGTGATCGTCGCCATGTAACAGATCAGAACGCCTCCTGGCTGCAATAGACGCTGGGCGGCGTCCAGGTGCTGCCACGGATCCAGCATATCCAGCACGATCCGGTCAAAATAGCCGTCAGAAAACTCTTCGGAGACGGAACCTAATTCACCCACTATTACTCGCCAAGCAGGGCTTCGCCCACCGAACCACAAGTCGACGTTTGCCTGGGCTATCTGAGCGAAGTCGTCTCTTTGCTCAACCGAGACAAGTTCGCCAGAGGGGCCGATCGCATCAAGCAATGAGATCGCTAGCGCGCCGGATCCAAGTCCGGCCTCCAGGACGCGCGCACCCGGAAAAATGTCGCCCATCTGAACAATTTGAGCGGCGTCTTTCGGATAGATGATCGCTGCTCCGCGGGGCATCGACAGCACGTAATCAGAGAGCAATGGGCGGATGATTTGGAAGGTCTTTCCTTCGTCTGTGCGCACCACTTGACCATCTGGCTTCCCAATTACTTGGTCATGGGAGACGATGCCCCGGTTTGATTGAAATTGGCCACCTTTGACCAGAATCACCGTGTGCATTTTCCCTTTTGGGTCTGTAATCTGCACCCGGTCTCCCGGTCGAAGCGGCCCGCGGCGCCGGGCCTGCCCAAGGTTATCGCGTTCAAAAGTCATCGCTAACAAGTCTATCCCTAGTGCCAGGCGCCGAAAATGGGCGTCCGCGTGAGTTCCACGGCACCGCCCGAGTAGACTGAATCGAAATGAGTGCCAAACGAAGCAACAGAGCAGCGGCGTTATCAGCAAGTTCAAGCCGCGAATACCTGCAATGCCCTCTGAAATTCCGCTACTCGATCGTGGATCGGATACCGCAGCCACCGACCGAGGCAACGATCCGGGGAACGCTGGTGCACGCTGTACTGGAGAACCTGTTTGATTTGGAACCCGAGCAACGTTCCTGGCAAGCGGCTTCCTCGTTGCTTCTCCCCGAGTGGGAGACTCTGGCGAAAAAATATCCAGACTATCCCCAGACGATAGAGTCAGTCAGCTCACTCGAATCACTTCTGACGGCCTCAAAGGAGCTGCTCCGCACCTATTTCATGTTGGAGCGACCCAAGTTCGTGCGACCTGCCTCACGCGAATCTGTCGTGGAGGCCCGCCTAGAGTCTGGGCTACTGCTGCGCGGAATCATTGACCGCGTCGATCAGGCACCGGATGGACGCTTACGCGTAGTGGATTACAAGACGGGCCGCGCGCCCTCTGCTCGTTTCATCGACGAAGCGCTTTTTCAAATGCGTTTCTACGCCCTGCTGCTGGCCGAGACGAAGAGAATACCGACGCGTTTGCAGCTTCTGTACCTAAAGGACGGTCAGGTACTCACCCTTGATCCCCAGCCGAAAGACATTGAAGAGTTCGAATCCTACCTGCATGGTCTTTGGCAACGGATTGCCGGGGATTTGGCCTCAGGCGAGTTCGCTCCGCGCCGAACTCCGCTATGCAATTGGTGCCCGTTCCAGTCGGGCTGTCCCCTCTATGGCGGCGTGGTGGAGCCTGCTAAGCAGGACGACCTGGACCGAGTGCTGACCATCGGGCCGGCCGCTGGACCAGTTCCCTCAAAGGACTGATCGAAGCCAATCCTCGGTCACATCTTCTAGAGAATCCAAGTAAAGGAGCCCCGGTAGAGCTTCAATGGCAGCGTGATTCTGCACAGCCACAGTCGCGGCCCCAGAAAGCAGGGCTGATTCTATGCCGACCGGTGAGTCCTCAAACGCCACAGAACGGCTGATCGGTACGCCTAGCTGCTGAGCAGCCAACAAATAGGCCTCCGGGTCTGGTTTCGGTTTTTTGACCTGGTCCCCGGTCACGATCAGTTCAAACTTGCTGCGCTCCAGTGCGGCTAGGGAGGCCACCGCCAGGGTTCGATAGGACGAAGTCACGATGGCCACTGGAATTTGCAGCCGAGCAGCTAGCCGCAGCGCTCCTACTGCCCCCGGCCTTGGGTAAGCACCGCCATCTTGAACCAGTTGGACCATCCTGTCCAAGAGCTGTTCGCCAATACTGCTTGCGGACCGTTCGGATGCGGTCAGGTCGGCCATGAGCTCAGCGCCCCAAAGCAGACCGGCTCCCATCAACCGCTCATTCAACTTTGCTGACCACGTACCTCCCAGAGATTCAAAAACCTCCTTCTGAGCCCGCTGCCAGAGATGCTCTGTTTCGACCAGTGTTCCGTCAAGGTCGAATAGGAGTGCCGCAGGAAGCATCGCGGTCAAGCGATCAGGGCTGGGGTGGCTGACACCAGGCCCGTCAGCAGTGCAATGGCGATCACAGCAGCAAAGATCAGCCGGTAGATCACAAAAGGCTGGAACGAACCGTGGCTGATTAGCTGGAGGAACCAGACAATCACCAGGTACCCCACAACGAAAGCAACGATCGTAGCGGCAATGGTGGGACCAACGTAGACCGTGTTGCCGCCCGTCGCTACCTTGTAAACCTTGTAGAAGCCGGAAATGAACACGGCAGGTAGGGCGAGTAGGAAGGAGTAGCGAGCAGCAGCTACCCGGTTGTAGCCCATTAGCCTTCCGGCCGTTATTGTGCCGCCTGACCGCGAAACACCGGGAATAAGCGCCATTGCCTGCGCGAAACCATAAATGATCGCGTCCGTCCAACTGAGGTCGGTCAGGTTCTTCTTGGTCGACCCGACGCGGTCCGCCCATCCAAGGAGCAGGCCAAAGGCGGCCAGAGTGAAGACGGTGATCCACAGATTACGGAACGAGGTGTCTATCCAGTCCTCGAGAAGCAACCCAAGGATGCCGATCGGAATCGACCCGACAATTATCATCCAGCCCATCCGGGAATCCGGATCAGACGCCGACACTCTGCGTTCAGCCGGGATGAACGGCAGGGAGCGCCACCAACTGCTGAGGATCCGGACTATGTCTTTCCAAAAATAAATCAGCACAGCCGTTTCTGTACCTATTTGGGTGATCGCTGTGAACGCGGCACCAGGATCTCCACTTCCGATCAGCTCACCCACGAACCGCAAGTGTGCGGACGATGAAATGGGAAGGAATTCGGTGAGGCCTTGCACCAGGCCGTAAATGAGGGCGTCTAGCCAATCCATGCACTACACCCTACCGCTCCATTTCTGTAGCTTTGGCACCGGGGCTCCGCTTGCGACAACTCTCACGCCGCGGCGGCTAGTCTTGAGCCATGGAGCAACGTCTACTTGGAGAGCACGGCCTGATGCTCTCCAGCATTGGCCTAGGGACCCGCACTTGGGGTTTGGACACGGATCCGCATGAAGCTTTCGAGATGGTCGAAGAATACCGAGAGGTGGGGGGAACGACAATAGAGGTTGTCGACGATCCTCAGTTCCGCGAGCCGCTTCGCACTGTGGGTAACATTTTGCAGCAGGTGCAGGCATCAGATCTGCGCATCGTGCTTCGATCCGGCGCTTCACCAAACGCGGAAGGAATGCCGCAACTACCCAGCCGCGGGGTGCTTCTCGATTCTCTGGATTATTCGCTAAAGGAGCTGCAAGTAGACCACGTGGATCTCTGGTTGCTGCATGGGCCACGCGGACAAGTGCCACTAGAGGAACTGCTCAGCGCGGCGAAGCAGGCACTTTCGCTGGGGAAAGCCCACTACGTTGGGCTAGGCGGGCTCAGTTGGTGGGATGCGGGAAGCGCCGTGACAGCGGCGAAGCTGAGCAACTGGGGCATCGCGGCGTGGTCGGAACCAGTGTCGATACTCGAGGCGCGCCTCCTCAGCCACGAATCTCTCCCCCTTAGGCGGTCAGGGCTGGGAATAATCGCCGGGTCCCCGCTGGCGGGCGGAGTACTCACCGGCAAGTACAGACATTCCACTCCGCCCGACGCCCGTGCGACGTCACCGCGATTCGCCGCCGAGTTTGCGCGTTATTTCGAGCCGTCCCCCCGTTCCATAGTTGAGGCAACGTGTCGAGCCGCAGATGGACTTGAGAGATCGGCAGCCCAGGTTGCCCTGGCGTGGGCACGTGATGAGCCCGGGGTGACCAGCGCAATAGTCGGACCGCGCAACGTGCGGCAGCTGCAGCATCTCCTGGAAATAGACGGCTGGCGACTGCCGCGGGCGCTGCGAGACGTGCTCGCCGAAGTTGCCGCGCGACCCTAAATCTGCGGCAGTTCTCCCCGATGAGTCACGACTTGCGGCGGACTCGGCACCAGTAGCTCCACACGGAAGCCCCTTACAGGATCCCCCCAAACGTTCGCCCAGCACGCGACTTTCGCGGCAGAAAGTGACTTCAGGAACCGGACCCAGCGCGCCTCGAGCACACCAGGCAAGAATCCGACGGTCACCGTGCCCGCCTCGGTTTCCAGATCAACCCGAACCGTGTCGCCACCGTCTCGCTCCATGACCTCGAGCAGCGCTTTAGCCCTCACAGGCCGGGCCGATGAAGCTATTCCTTCAGTCGCCTTGACAAGGCTTCCGGGAAACAGAGACGCCGATTCTAAAGGGGTTCGCCCAAACCCGCTAAGCCAGCAGGCCGCGTCTTTCAAAGGAGTACCCTGAGCGGCGTCGGCCCAGGGAGCGAAGCGTTCATCGTCTTTGGCCATTTCCGCCCGCGTCTTCTAGCTGAGCCCGCGCCTGCGCAAAACCGAGGCCGACGATGCTTGCCTGCCAGTGACAGCGAAAAACGATTCCATCGGTGGGCGCGAATCGCCTCTGCTAAGGAGTTCCTTCCTTAGTTTCTCACCTGCCTGCCTGTTCAGGCCGCCGTCGTCTTCGTGAGAGCCGTCGCCTCGGAACCAATCTTCGACCTCGGCCGCCAGCATCTCCGCCCACATGTAGGCGTAGTACCCCGCGTCGTATCCCCCAGCGAACGTGTGCGCGAAATATGCGCTGCGATACCTGGGCGGCACCAGCTCTTCCCACTGGTCGAGCTCACGCAGAGACGTTTCTTCGAAAGACGTGACCGCCTCAGCCTGCAGCGGCAGTTGGGTTCCATTCCTTGTGTGCCAGGCCTGATCAATCAGAGCGGCCTGGACATATTCCGAGGTCGCGAATCCCTGCCCAAAGGTTTTCGAGCTGACAAGTGCCTGAAGCATGTCTTCGGGAATGCTCTGCCCCGTCTCATGGTGTGCGGCATAGTTCGCCAGAACGCGAGGGTGGAACGCCCACATCTCATTGAGTTGAGAAGGCAGCTCCACGAAATCGCGGGGCACGTTTGTACCCGCATTTCCTTTGTACTTCGTGTCGGAAAACAGGCCGTGAAGCGCGTGCCCAAACTCGTGAAACAGTGTCTCAACGTCGTCCCAGCTAAGCAATAGCGGACGCCCGTCTTCCGGTTTCTGGAAATTCGCGTCATTACTGATGATTGGTAGGTGACCTTTGCGATCTCCCGTTTGTATTTCGGCCATCCAAGCGCCACCGGCCTTTCCAGGGCGCTTGTAGAAATCCCCTAAGAACAGACCAATAACGGTTCCGTCTTCCTCCACTACTTCCCAGACCCGCACGTCATCGTGCCACCCTGAAAGGTCTGGTCGCGCAACCATCTCAATCCCGTAGAGTTGCTTCGCAGCCCAAAACACGCCGCGCTCTAAAACTCGGTTCAGCTCCAGGTAAGGCCGAAGTTCGGCGGCGTCAAATCCCAGCTCGGTGCCCCGCAGCTGGTTTTCGTAGTATGGCCAGTCAGCGGCTTCAAAACCGTCGCCTACAGGGTCTGACGAGGCGAGTGCCGCCAGTTTTTCAGCGTCCTGAGCCACGCGCTTTCGCGCTGCTGTGCCTACCTCAGTCAAGAGTTCCCGAGCCGCTTCCGGCCCAGGCACGGTTTCGGCGTCCATCACAAAGGACGCGTGGTCCGGAAAGCCAAGCAGGGCTGCCCTTTCAGCCCTCAGATGGACCAGCTCCACTATTCGAGCTCGCGTGTCGGTTTCGGCGTCTTCGGCTCCGCCGCGTCCCACGGACACTTCAAGCAGCGCGCGACGAACCTTTGCGGAGCGCAAGATGCCCTGATCCGGCTGGGTGGAGAAGTTCCTGCACGGAATGAACCAATCACCACTGCGCCGATACGCGGCGACCGTGTCCTCATCAAGTGGGACCAGGTCGTCTTCGCTTTCCACCACCAGCCCGGTGCGGACCAGCTGCTTTGCGATACGTTGTTCGATGGCCGTCTCAATGGAAGAGATCTGCACATTCAGGTCTTGGAGCCGGTCTTTGTCCGGCCCCTCAAGGAAGACTCCGTTCCGTTCAAAGTCCTTGATCTCCTGCTCTATCGACCAGGCACTTTCCGGATCCAGGTCATCAAGGTCGCGTAGAGATAGAAAACGCTGGTAAAGACGCTGGTTCAGTTGGTAAGCGTCCGAGTGTTCGGCAAATAAGGGTGCAAGTTCCTCTTGCAGAGCATCTAGGTCCGCGCCACCAATGGAAGACGCAAGAGTCCAAAACACGGATGCTGCTCGCGATAGGAGCTCGCCTGAATTATCAAGTGCGGCAAGTGTGTTTTCCACTGTTGCTGGCTCAGGATTAGCCGCCACGGCCTCCCACTCCAACCGCTGTTGTTCCATTCCCTCTCGCAGGGCCTGATCTAGGTGTTCCAGAGTGATCGAACTGTAGTCGGGCAGTCCATACGGAAGTCCAGAGGGTGCAGAAAGCGGATTAGTTGAGGGAAGCATTCACGGTCCTTCGGTCTGTAAGTTTATGTCCATCAGCGTAGTCGAATGCTGTGGCCTTACGGCACTGCCGGCGTGAACGACCACACCCCTTCGGTCCGTATTGCGATTACCCCGCGTTTCACCGGTACTTCCCCTTCGAAGTCCCCCTGGGTATCTACGACAGTAGGGTCCGAAAGCCCGTAGACCGATACCGAGAACGGACCATCTCCAGAATGCGTAATGAGTGCTTGCTCTGCTTCGCCCGTATAAATGAAGGCGTTAACCCCCATCGCGTCCATGTTCCCGGCAATCTTGGGCAGTGACGCAAGTTCCTGGACCATCACAGTCCAGTTCGAATCGGCCTCGACCTGAATTTCTTGCAGCGGTTCTCCCCTGACGGCCGCTACAATGGTGCCAGCAAAAGGACCCTCTGCATCAACCAGCACCTTATCGCTCGGAATATCCGTCAGAAGCGCTACGGGTCCAGAACACGCGGGACAGTCAAAAGACAACGCCAAAGGGCCCTGCACGGAGGCAACGCTGATGGTCTCCGATCCCGTTCCCGTGTACATTTGCGCCTCAAAGGAAGGGTAGCCGGCCTCGGTAAGTGGAAGTAGCGGAGCTGATTCGTCAGCCGCCTCGACCTGCGGCTCCGTCGCGATGGAGGGGGACTGCTCCTCTGCGCCCTTAAAATCCGCTGCGCCCTCAGAAGCAGACTCGGCCTCACCGGGCGTCGCAAGCGTTCCAGCGAGGAAGCCAAACGAGGCTCCGGTTCCCGCGATCAGCAGCCAGGCCCACCACTTTCTGTACCAGCCACCGGCTGAAGGACTACGGTCAGCGCGCTTTGGAAGTGTCCCCAGATCCGTCGAAAGATCCGTCGAACCCAGGTGAGCGCTCTCGCTATTGCTGTTCTCATCCATCTAGGCAGGCTAGCAAGAACGGGGACTATGCGTCCTCTCGCGGCTCACGCGGATCAAGAATCCGATCGGCCTCGTCGAACACTTGCTGCGGCTGAACCGGGATACCCTCCCAAATGGTCTTGTCTTCCAAGAGCGAGTTACCAGTCCAAGGAGCTGGCGGAACCACCGGATTCCAACGCGCTTTGTCCAAAGCTACGATGCCTAGCCACACAATGGAGAGAAAAACGTACAGGATGACCCATGTCGATTCCTTCCCCAATTTCAACCCGACGCGCCAAGCCGCGAAGGCTGACAGCACGAACAGCGCCACGCTGAACAGCGCACCGATGCCAATCCAACTGAGTAGAGCCGTTCCAGCCAATGCGTAAAGGACAAGCCAAGGGCTCAGGTCGCCCAGTTTGAAGAGGATCATTGTGTTGTATACGGGAACCCAAGCCCGCCACTGATCCTGGACCCCAGCTTTCTCGAACAGCTTCATCATGAAAAAGCTAGAGACAAGATACATTCCAATTCCGAAAACCAGGAAAGTGCCAATCATTCCCATCATGTAAGCGATGAAGCTTCCGTCGCTAGTCATATTGCCGCCTCCTCGGTGTAAAGAGCCGCTCAGCACCTGTTCCCCAATTGCCGGTGTCCCGCAGCTCAGGCAGTGTGAGCAATGCCACTGTGCCGCCCAATTGTACATATATACGTACGATTTGGATAGGAATGTCCGAGGAACGCTTAAGCGTCAGAGAGCTGGCTGGTGTCCCATGCTCGCAAAACTTGCTCCGGCTAGTCTGCCAAATCGGTCTGGCTGGCAGGTCAAGACAATGACTTGAGCGCTTCTTCCGACCTCACTCAACAGGCGGTTCAGTGCACGTAGCCGATCGGGGTCGGCAAAACCGAGTGTGTCGTCCAAGATCAAGGGTGCGCCCTCCCCCTCACTTACCAGTTGCGCACAGGCGAGTCTTCCGAGCAGCGAAATCTGTTCTCGGGCGCCGACCGACAAAGACTCGAACGGCACCGTTTGCCCAGCCACAGTGCGTGCGACCACCGTGAGCTCGGGACTGATCTCCACGGAGAAGTCCGCTGCAAAGACGCGACGGCCTAGTGATTCAATCTTCTTCCGGAAAGGTTCGACGTAGGCGCGCTGAGCTTCCGACTTCTTTCGCTGCATGACTTCGTGCAACACCTCTATCGCCTGGGCTCTGCGCGTCAAGTGACTGAGTGCGTTGCTAGCTGCTTCCGCTCTTGCCGTCTGCTCTTCTAGACGATCGAATACGCCCTCCTGAGCGAACCGATCCAGCTGGCCGCCGAGATTATCGAGCTCACTCTTGGCAGTCTCTGCCCTTTCTTGGGTGGTCTGAAGTATTTCTTGCGCGTCTTGATACTCATGCTCCAGTTCGTCAGGGTCAAGACTGGCCACCTGCTTTTGAGCTGTTTCGGCTACTTCTAGTCGTTTTTCCCATGCTGCCCGAGCCGCCTCCACGGTCTCTTCAAGTTCTTTATCGGAACGGTGAGACCGCAGCTCTTCGAGCTTCTTCTGCATGCGTCTCAGCTCTTCTTGAGACGCTCTCTTTTGTTCCGACAGCAAAATGAACCGTTCGTTAGCCTGTGCCATCCGATCTCTAAGTAAGGACAACTTGTCGGCAGCGGACTCCGCCTGTTCCTCGGCCTCGGCCAGTGACGCGGCCGCTACCTGAGCAACTTCTCTTGCATCAGCAAGGCTTTTCGCGGTGCTAAGTTCGCGGCCGACTAGGCGGTTTTCAATCTCTGCGTGATCCAGGTTAAGACTATGCAGCGTTCTGTTTCCAAGGATCAGCTGCAAGTTCGCAGCGGCCCGATCCGTGTCAGCCCTGGCTGTCTCCTTTGTCCGCAGTTTCTCGCGAGCTTCGTCGACGGAAGCAACGTTTAGCTTTTCTAACTCATCTGCGAGTTCAGTTCTCGCTTCCTCTTCTTTGGCGGCTAAGCCCTGGGAGTCAGATCCCGGTTCCACAGTTATCTGCGCGATGCCGGGCACTTCCACCAGAACATTCCGAACGGCACTAACTTCGCGGCTAGCGCCAGCGGGGACTGGATCGCCGTCTAGAACTACCTCTTGGTCCCCCAGCCGTACAACGCTGACCGCCGCCGCACCACTTTTTCGCAGTTGGCTGGCGACTCGTAACTCCAGGTCCAGTTGTTCAAGGCGCCGCACATCAGCGTCTTCGATTCCAATGCTGCGCTCCAGAAGGGTGGATGCTTCTTTTGTCTTTTCTAAGATCTCGGCTTGCGCTTTCAGCTTGCTTAGATCAGCGAGTTCTCGCTGGTCTTGGAGCAGTTCTAGGTCGGATCTCGCAGTCCTTTCCTCTTCCCGGAGCCGCTCAGTTCTCAGCCGGGCACGCTTAACCGATTCTTCAGCAAGTTGAAGGGGCTCTTTCAGCGCGGCCACCGCCTCGTCAGCCGCGTCACACTCCCCTAGCGCGCTGGTCAGTGCGCGTTCTCGTTCACGCGTTTCGTTCTCCACTGCTGTGCGTTCCTTGATCTCACGCTCAGCATCCGCGAGTCTCGCGGCCGCCTGGTCCGCGTCGAGCTGAAGCTTTTCTGCGCGTTTGCTCAGCTCCTGCATCTCGTTGCGTCTTTGCGAAAGTTCGGCCAACTCTGCCTGATCCAGTTCGATTTTCTTCCTCAGACCCTCCCATTTGGCCGTTGCGCGCATCTGAGAATCGATTAACTCGTCGATCTTCCGACTCTCTCCGCGAAGCTCCTCGACGCTTGCCGCGCTGTTCTCTGCCTCTCGAATTGCCTTTGCATACGCGCCGGTCGGCCGTCCATGAGCGGTGAAGTACAGCGCCCTTTCTTCCGCCAGTTTGTCCAGCAGATCGTCATGGTCCGTCAGCAGACCTGTCTCACCTGACGTGTGCGTGAGCACGCTTTGCACGGCAGGGATGTGGGCCAGCGACGCTTGATCAAGCGAGGAACCCTGGTGCACGTCCAACGCGGTTAACAAGTCAGTGTCCACGGTTTCTCTTAGGATGGATTCAAAGCGGTCGTGCGCCTCTTCCCCCACAAGCTGTTCGACAGTTCCGCCCGAGATCTCAAGTTCCGTCAGCGGACTGTTCAGCCAACGTTTCCTGTACGTCAGCGTGTATGGACCAGCCGAAATCAGCGCCTCGACTTCTGGCCCGACATCCTTGCCGACTGGACGCAGCTCTTGAATGTCGCGCGCGCGAGAACTAGATTTCCTGGTCTTAAGGACACGCAGGGCCTCCGCAAGAGAAGACTTTCCCGCCTCGTTCGGCCCCTCGACTACGGTAAGCCCGGCCGCAAATTCGACGGAGGAATCCTGCACCCCTCGATAGTTTCGCAGTCGAATTCGGTGCAGTCTCACTTCGTTTCTCCCGCAAATCTGTAGAGCAAGTTCATTGCGTCCTTCGCGGCTTCGGCTCTGGCTGGATCATGAGCTTGCTCAATCAACTCTTCAAGAGCAGCCAGGGCAAATCCGCTCAGGCCGAGATGAGCAAAATCTGCATCATCGGGAATGATGACGAGGTCGCGGCGGCGTTCCCAGTGATCGAGCTTGGCAAACAGGTCGTTCAGTTTGTCCAACTCGTCTTCCAGTAGGGCGTGCTCAGCCGTAGAAAGCTCGCCTTCCAATGCGAGCCATATCGCCGTGCATTCCTTGTTCTTGACCGCGTTGAGCCTATCGATAAGCGCGCGGACATCGCTGGCCGAATGAAGCCTTTTCTGAAGTACCAGGAAGTTCCAGGAGCCGGTGCGCACCTTTTCGAACGTTGTCGGCTGGCCAGCCTGCACCTCGATCAAGAGCACGTTTCCTGGGTCTTCTTCTCGGCGGTCGGTTACCTCAGGCGTTCCCGAATACCAAATGCGCGGCGCTAGTTCCTTGGTTGAATGATGATCGCCGAGTACCGCTAGAGAAACACGGCCGTCGTCGACCGCCTGCTGCAATACCCCTAGATCGATAACCGCTGGATCCGAGGCGTCTGGACTCAGACTACTCACGCCACCATGGCCGACTAGGACACGCGTGGTGCCAGGCGGCACCTCGCCAAGAGTTGAACAAGCGCGAGCAACCAGGTCCTCTACCGGGTGCTTGGTGTGCCAAGGGGCTCCGACCAACTCCACCCCAGGGACCACTTCGAAGGGCTCCGAGTCACGCAGAACGTGAACGTTCCTAGGGGCGCCGCTGACGAACGCATCCGAGGTGTAGATGGAAAGCGCGTCTAGCGGATCGTGATTGCCGGGCAGAAACACCACTGGAACCTCGATTGACCGAAGTGCCTCGAAGGTTCTAGAGATGACCTTTCGATCCAGTTGGTTCGACTCAAAAACATCACCACATACGACGACGAACTCAGCGCCTCTTTCTTGCACTACTTGGCCGATCTTTCTGACAGCATCAAAACGGGCCTGCTGATAGCGTGGGCGCGCTTCATCATCAAATGAATGGGCGGCCTTGCCAAGTTGCCAGTCCGCGGTGGCGATGAAACGCATGTTAACTCCTTAGATACGCACCTAGAATATCCGCCTTCGGCTCCTGGTACAGACGCCTGTGGAAAACTTGCTAGGGGCGCGGGTGCCGAACTTCGGGCCAGCCGGCCGCTAACCGTCCCAACAGCTCTGCCAGCTGCTGGCGCTCTTCAGCAGAGAAATCCGTCAACGCTGCCGAAACCATCTCGGTCCGATGCCGCAGCAGCGTCTTTGCCTGCTCTTCACCTAACTGAGTGAGGACAACTCGCAGGCGCCTCCCGTCTTCAGGGTCGACCTGTCTGCGCAGCAGTCCCTGTTCCACCCCCTGGGTGACCAGCCGTGAGGCCCTTGGCTGGTCGACTCCTATTCGCTGGCCCAACTCGCCAACCCCCAGCGGATCCGAAGTGCTAATCAAAGCGATGAGTATTCGCGCTAGTGCCCCACCGCCAGAGGCGCTATCGTGCCCCCTGCGATGGTGACCGTGGCGGCGTCGATCAGTGAGCGAGCGATCCGCAGGGCCCGGGCCAAAACGGCCTAGGCGGATGGCCGATAATGCCCCCGCGATCGATGCCGCATCACTGTTCCAAGTTTCGTCCCCCGCAGCGTTCTCTTCCATAAGATTAATTTACATGACAATTGACATGCTTTCAGACTGGTTGCACTCTTACAAGTACATGTAATTCAACATATATGGAGGATATTGTGGAACCGACACATACAGAAACCGAACTGAGGGCAGACACTGATCTGCACCTGGCGATACTTCAGCTGACTGAAAGGGTCGAAGCCCTTCAGCAAAGCATCGAAGACATTGAAACCTTTGGTCCGCGCGAAGGATACAGACGGGGCGAAGAACGCGGGGTTGGGCGCCGCCACCGCCGACGTGAGCATCGCCCGTTCCGCGAAGGACACGGCAGGCACCATTGCCGCTAACGGGGCGCGTTCTTGCTCATCGATCCCGATTAAGCGATCGCTTCGCGCAGCACCTCTCCGACGGGCGCGCGGATAACCAAATCGGCCCGGGCGTCCGCCGGAGTTTCACTCAAATTGATGACCACCAAATTTCTGCCATGAAAGAGGGGGACAAGTCCCGCCGCAGGATAAACCGCGAGCGATGTTCCTGCCACGATTAGGGTGTCGGCTAGCTCTATCGCACTAGCCGCTTCAACTAGAGCATTTTCCGGAAGCGCCTCCTGGTAGAGGACAACATCGGGCTTAAAGGTGCCACCGCACTCACAAAGGGGAACGCCGTTCGGGCCTGCCTCACCCGCAAGAGCATTTTCTACGTCAGCCTGTGATGCACACGATTGACACGTGAATGTCTGGAGGGTCCCGTGAAGTTCCCAAACCTTGGTACTACCGGCCTTTTGGTGCAGCCCGTCAATGTTCTGGGTGACAACAGCTTCTAGCTTTCCTTCTTGTTCCAACTCGGCCAGCGCTCTGTGAGCCGCGTTTGGCCGAGCCTCTGGATGGTAGATGAAGTCGGCCACGTACCTGTAGAACGTTTGCGGGTCTTGCCAAAAGAAGTCGGCAGACAAAATCGTTTCAGGATACAAGCCGAACGCCGACATGGTTTTCTCGCGTGAGTCTTCCGACCTGAAGTCGGGGATCCCAGATTCGGTGGAGACCCCAGCGCCTCCGAAGAATACAATCCGCTGGCTCTCATCTAAGATGCCACGCAACCTGGTCAACTGCTCTTGGGTGATTGACATTCGATTACTCTCGCCTTTCTCCGTGCTAAGCAAACACACCAGCAATGTTGAAGCCGCAAGTTCCGCAGGTCCCCTGCCCGTTTTCGTCCACGCGCAAGTTAAGAGGATCGGTACTATGGTGGCCGCGCCATATCACTAAGTCGCGGCAACCCGGACAGTAAGTGGATTGCGATTCCGGATCAAAGGTGTTTCCTGTGTATACGTAGCGCTCACCGCCCTGCACTGCAATGGTGCGCGCCAGCTGAAGCGTCTTCAACGGGGTGTTTGGCAGGTCTTGCATTCGGTGTGCCGGATGAAACGCTGTGAAATGGTGCGGGATGTCCGGACCCAAGTTGGTGACAATCCAGCGGCTCATTGACTCTAGCTCTGCCTCTGAGTCGTTCAGCCCCGGGATCAGCAGCGTCGTGATCTCGAGCCAGCAGTCGCTTCGGCTGATCTGCACAAGAGTTTCCAGAACTGTCTCGAGACGCGCCCCTGTTACTTGCCTGTAGAAACTGTCCGAGAATCCCTTCAGGTCCACATTGGCTGCGGCCATATGCCCAAAGAACTCACCGCTAGCTTCAGGGTTTATGTAGCCGGCTGTCACTGCAATTGGCCGGATCCCAAACGCTCGACAGGCTTTAGCGGTGTCTATTGAGTACTCAGCGAAGATCACCGGATCGTTATAAGTGAAAGCAATGCTGGCGCAACCAAGGGCTCTAGCCTGCTGCGCGATTTGGCTGGGAGAGGCTTCCGTCGCAAGGCGATCAAACTCCCGCGACGTTGATATCTCCCAGTTTTGACAAAACTTACAGCCCAAATTGCACCCTGCCGTACCAAATGATAGGGCCGAACTTCCGGGTAAGAAGTGATTCAGAGGCTTCTTTTCTACCGGATCCACCGCGAACCCCGATGAACGCCCGTAGGTGGTCAGGTAGAGCGCCCCGCCAACATTTTGACGTACGAAACAAAAGCCACGCTGCCCATCGCGGAGCTTGCAATATCTCGGGCACAGGTCGCACTGAACTCTTCCGTCTTCCAGTTCATGCCACCAGCTAGCAATGTGACCTTCAGACACGGGACCTCCCCACGACGGCCGGCCCCTTTATTTCTTGGACGGTGTAGGTTTCCAGTGCGACGTCCTCACCCCAATAGTCTTCGGGGACACCCGCTTTTCTCTTCAGCTGCGTGAGAAACTGCGTTGGCTCAGGCAATTCCGCCCAGACATGCGGCAAGAAAGTCGCTCTGTGACCGGGTGACCGCCAAACAACTCCGTGTTCAAACGGTCGTAAAGCAGCGATAGCCTCCGCCTCCTGCACCGGACCAGTGAAAAGCGACCTCGGCGGCTGCAGCAAGGAAATTCCTATTTCCAAGAAATCCAGTTCTCCGACGGTGAGCGGCGGGAACCGGGGATCTCTAAAGGCCGCTGCTTTTGCGTTGTATGCTACGTCCTCACCGAGCGGGCGAATCGGTCGCAGACTTCCTATGCAGCCGCGCAGCTGGCCGTCAATCGTCAGCGTGACAAACGACGCACCGTGCGCCATCAGCGCTGCACCCGAAGTCATCTGCGCCTCGGCTGTCGTCGCACCTTGTCCGCCGATACCTATCGCATCGCGCGCGATTTGCAGTAGCGTCTCGGGCAAGCCGTCGTCATAGTACGCAACGGAAGCGTAACCAACAACACGGCTGCGGTCTCCAGCCGTGTCAGACGAATTCCCCGAAGCCAGCACCGCTGCTCGTAAACCCCGCTGTTCTGCGAAGTGCAGCAAACCACTGATCGGTCTGGCCCCGCAAGCCTGGTCCGGGCGAACGGGCCACCGCAGGGAAGATATCTGACGAAGAGTTTCCTCATCCTGGATGCGCGCTTCAGAATCATGCAGATAGTGAGACAGGTCGGAACTGACCAGGATTGCGGCATCGGGGTCCTGCCAGACCCGCGATATCAGCTGGCTCACCGCCTGAGGGGTTGCGTCCCCAACAGCGACTGGAACGACGGTGAAGTCATCTAGGTGCCGCTGGAGGAAGGGCAGGTGGACCTCTATCGAATGTTCTTGAGAGTGGACGAGGGGTGCGGTTATCACCTCATCCAGTTCTTCCAGCATGTTGGTCAGCTCTGTGTCGGTTTTGATTTTCCCGAGTGGCGTTTCGTGCCACTGGGCCCCCGCCAAAGCCATACCCTCTATCCCCACCCGGTGAGTTGGCCCCAAGATCACTACTTTCTTCGTGTCTCGGGACAGTGCCTTATAAGCGGGGGCGGCAAATCTTCCCGAATAGCGGTGGCCTGCGTGGGGGGCAATTACAAGCCTCGTGAACGGCCGACTGGCAGGAGCCTCGTCAAGAAAGGCATCCACGGACGCTGCCAACTCAGCGGACACGGCCGGGTAAAACAGACCAGCCACGGCAGGTTTTCTCACCGTTTCCATGCTTCCCTCCCTATTTCAGCTTAGCGCCTGGGCAACCATTGGGAGGATGAACGTGGTGCGCGCACCCGTTGAACAGATGCGCGCACCGCTAAGGGGAAGATGCCTATGGCCGCGGCTGCGTTCCGGCAGCTGGCGTCTGCCCCTTACCTGCAGTGGTTACTGCAAGACTGAGAAAAACTAATCCCTCGACAGCGAATGCCCCCACTAGAAGCGCCTGCATGCTCGCAGCCATCGACAAGCCTGCAATCGTCATGATCAGTCCGACAATGATCAGGATCGAAGACCACACGAGAAGCCCGACCCTAATTGGGGCTTTCCGTAGCCGCTCAGCTGCACTCGGGTTTCGATTGGGAGGCCGAGGCGGAACCTGGTCGTTCGAGAACGACTGGCGATCAGGGGTCGGCACGTCGTTTTTGCTTGGCGACGGTGGCGCTTGAGTCTCTTCCTCGAC
>CAYFRL010000015.1:0-4318 GCA_964345595.1 uncultured Actinomyces sp. | reverse complement strand
TTCCTCGACCAAGGTCTCTTCCTCGATTTCGATCGGCTGTGTCTCTTCGGTGAGGGTGCTCCTCATATCCGCGAAGAGCGCTTCAGTTTCGGGAGACAATTGGTCGTCCTTGCGCGTGTTCTGGCTGTTCATTGTTCCTTGGCTTTCTGGCTAGTTACCGGACTGGGGACCCGATTGACTTGTTTCGGTCATCCAGTCCTTCGTGGGGGATTCTTCGGCAAGAGTCCACGCCTGTCTCACCCTGTCGAGCTGGTCGGAGGAAAGAAAGACGAATTCGACATCTGAGTTCAATGCGGTGATGCCAAGAGTGAATGAGGGTGCGGAAGAGATTCCCGTTGGGATCTCCACGAATTCGGACTCCACCCAGTTGTTCAAGTCTGCGCTCGAGACAGCCCGGTCCTGCGCAGTTGCCGTTAGGCTTCCATCCGCGCGCTCCCAGACCGTTATCTCCGGGAGCCGATCCTTGCTGAGCAAGATGGTTACCTTTGACCCATACGCGTCCAAGCTATAGTCGTACGTTCCATAGGGCGCGTCTGTCAGATCCCAGATCACCGATGCTTCCGCTGCTCGCACTTGGCTAGTGGGAGACTCTACCCAAGCGTTAGCGCCTGTTATGTCCGCACTTTCCGCTGGGCCTTCATCGTATCCGTAATCGCCCGCTGGTATTTCCGATTCGATCGACTCTTCAACCCCATAATCTACGTAATCGGAGTGGTGTGGAATGTTTGCCGCTAGCCCCGCTAGCCCCATGCCCAGCGCTGTAGCCGGCAAAATCAAGATGGCCCCCGCAATCGAGAAACCAAGGAACCAACCTCCGCGTCTGCCGGTGAGCGCGGCCCAAGCCAGCACCGCTCCCGTCAGCGCCACAATTAGCCCAATTGTCGCCAGAACAACCCTGGCACCGGCCCAACTGTTGAACGTGAGGACAATCCCTCCGGCAGCTATGAGCAGTAATACGCCAAGGGCGCTGAAGGCGACAGCATTGCTTATGACCGGTCCGGCAGCTGGCTGCTTCGGGTAGTAGTACTTGGACGTTGGGGTCGGCGGATATTGCGCGGCCTGATAGGGAGGAGGCTGATATTGGGGAGGGACCCCGGGTTGGCCGGCTTGGCCTGATGGTACGTGCGCTGAGCCCCGAGGACCTTGATGCCCTTGGGGCGTTGGCGGGCCGTAGGGCCCTGGTTGTTGTGAGCTCATTGGCTGCACCCTTTCCGCAGGAACGTTTGGACTGGTCCCGCTCCCACTAGTTGAAAAGTAAACGATGAGCGCGACTGCGCCGCCGATAACAAGGATCCACCAAAGCGCAGCAGACGGCGCCCATACAAAAGTCGCGGGTAGAGACCCGATCCCGATGAGCAGCATCACGCCAGCTCCAAGCTGAGCCCAGTCAAATCTTCCGGCGAACAGCTCTTGGGCCTCGATCCGACCGTTCGGACCGTTTGGTAGCACGAACCAGGCGAGCGCGTACAGCGCAATGGGAATCCAGAACAGAAGAGTTAAAACAATGGCGATCCCCCGCACAAGTCGGACATCCCAGCCGGTTCGTACTGAGATTCCAGAACACACCCCGGCGATCCATCTTGGCTCTGCCCGGAACCATCCCGAGCGGCGAATCGACTCGAAGAACGGTTCTTCGCTGCGGCCGGGTTCTTGCCTGTTTTCGGTCATGGTCTTATGTTCCACCGACCAGCTCATTTTCGGTATTGGGTATGTCCCTGAAAGAACCCTGAGATTGGGTCCGGGAGTGGGCCAGAAGCCTGCTCTTTGCAACAATAGGAGCGTGATGACTACACGCCCGCCCCTACTTCGCGCTAAACGCGGAAGCGAAGTGCGACCACAACCGGTCGGCGCGGGCGTGTGCTCAGGGGTCGCCTACCACCTGGGGATTCCAGTGTGGATACCAAGGGCTATAGTCGTGGCGGCAACGCCCCTTTTGGCCGCGGGCCCAGTGATTTACGGGTGGCTGTGGGCGACCGTTCCTGAAGAAGGATCCCCGGCAGCTATCGCTGAACTAACCGAAGCCCAAGCCCACTCCCGCAAGCAGCCAATTGCCGGTTCGCTCCCCACAGCAGAACTGCAGCTGCCAAATACCAACCGGCAGCTAATGCTGATAGGGCTAGGTTCTTTGGGACTAGCTCTCCTTTTGGCGGTCGCACCGGGACTCACCGGACTGAATTGGACAACTTTCGTTTGGTGGCTGCTGTTGGCAGCTGGAATTGTGCTGGTCTGGGCACAAGCACCGCGGCTTTTCGGCCCACGTCGGGCGACTGCAGCCGGATTTACCGCTCTTGGTACAACCTTGACGGTTCTGGCACTAGCATTGCTCTTTCAGTCCTACAGCGTGGTCGGAAGCATCGGTATCTGGGCAACCATCGTCCTGGTCGCCACGGCGGGTATCTTAATCGCACTTGCGCCTCTCGGAGTTAAGACGTTTGGCGAGTTAACCGCAGCTCGAACCCGTGAAGCCAGAGAAGCTGAGCGCGCTGATATCGCTGCCCATCTGCACGATTCCGTACTGCAAACACTGACGCTCATCCGAGCCGGCGCGGACAGTCCCACCCGTGTTCGTGCTCTGGCTCTACGCCAAGAACGCGAATTGCGCGCATGGCTCTACACGGGAAGCTCGGAGCCAGAAGAGTCAGTTGCTGACGCTGTGCGCGGTCAGGCACTAGAAGTTGAAACCGCTTACGGGGTTGAGATAGAGCTGGTAACCGTTGGAGACCGCGTCCCGTCACCGGCAGATTTAGCCGCGGTGGCCGCCGCTCGGGAAGCAATGACCAACGCTGCGCGCCACGGGAAAGCACCAATTAGCGTCTATCAAGAGGTGCGGGCGGAAAGCCTGGAAATATTTGTGAAAGACTCAGGGGACGGCTTCGATCCAGATCAGATCCCGGAAGATCGCCATGGTTACAGGCATTCGATCGTTGGCAGAGTGGAACGAGTCGGGGGCAACGTAAAGGTCCGCCAGCGTGCAGGAACTGAGATCGCGATATGGGTCCCGCACGAAAGAACCAAGTAGGCAAGGAAAGGAGACGCGTTGACAACCAGCATTCTTGTGGTTGATGACCACCCGCTTGTCAGGGCGGGCGTCCGAGCGGCATTGGATTCCGTTCCTGACCTAGAAGTTGTGGGGGAGGCAGCAGACGTAGAGGCGGCAATCGCCAGTTGCATGGAATACCGTCCTGATGTGGTCCTGTTGGACGTTCACTTACCCGGCGGAAATGGCGGAGGCGGCCCAGAAGTCGCTAGCGCTTGCTCCGGACTTCAAGGAACGCGATTCTTGGCTCTGTCGGTTTCAGATTCCCCGGCCGACGTCGTCAACGTAATTCGCGCAGGGGCACGTGGATACATAACCAAATCGGTTTCCACACCCGAACTGGCCGATGCCATTCGCCAGGTCGCGGGGGGCGATGCCGCGTTCAGTCCCCGATTGGCAGGGTTCGTCCTGGATGCTTTCGGAACTGAGAAGGCAGCGGACAGGGACGACGAGCTGGATCTGCTCACCGCCAGAGAGCAGGAGGTGATGCGCCTGATCGCTCGCGGATACACGTACAAAGAGGTCGCCGCTGAACTCTATCTCTCTGTTAAAACAATTGAGACGCACGTGTCCGCAGTACTGCGGAAACTCCAGTTCTCGAACCGGCACGAACTGGCAAGCTGGGCCGCCCGTCGAAACATTGTGTAAGCCGCTGTCAGCTTTCGACGAGGGAACTGGTCTGGGCTTACTTTAGTTCGCCGACGATGAGGTTGTGCGCCTTCCAACCTAAATACTTCTGGGCCAAATTGACCATGGTGGCCGTGCGGTTCCTATTGCCAAGAAGTTCCGCGTTGTGGACGCCCACCCAAATTAGCCAAGCAGGTAAGCCTGTCAGGTTCGGCAGATGGCTGATCTGAGCAATTGCAGATGCTCTGCCGATGGTCGCCATCGTTCCCTTATCGCGGTACTTAAACGGCGGCTGCTCGCCTCCGTTCAATTTCGCTCTAATCTGCTTTGCAACGTAGGCGCCGCCTTGCACCGCTGGCTGAGCCAACTGTGGAAGAGGTGCCTCGGGGTTAACAGCCGCGTCGCCGACGGCAAAAATACGCTGTTTTCCGACGACCCGGAGTCTGTCGTCTACCTCGATTCGGCTACCTCTAATCATTCGGCTACCTCTAATCAAAGGAAGGCCCCATTCTTTGACTCCGTCGCGGAGGGTGACGCCCGATGCCCAAACAACCAGGTCGGCTGGAAGCTCCACGGGGCCATCAGCACCTTCAAGGATTACGCTGTTTTCCGTCACTTCCTTCACCGCGGTATTGAGCCTGAGGTCAACTCCGC
>CAYFRL010000014.1:0-45822 GCA_964345595.1 uncultured Actinomyces sp. | reverse complement strand
CGGCTTGTCGAGGTGCTTCCCTGATTCAAGGATCTTGTCCGCCCCCGAAGTCAAGGGTCTTGCGTGAGCAGGGAAGCCGCAGTCCACGCCGCAAACTTCCTCAGGAGGAGTCGGCGACCTGTTGGGTTCACTCCTTGGCGGCGGCGCTGCCCAAAAGGGTGGCGTCGACCTTGGCTCTTTACTCGGTAAGGGCGGCGGGTTAGGCGGGGTTCTTGGATCCATCCTCGGAAAAGGATAGGAGCAGACTGGCAGACAAGTTGGTCGACTGTTGTGCTCCCATTGAGATGGCTCGGCGGGAGCGCAACAGCTTGTCGTACCCGAGGCATTCCAGCCTTGACCATACGGGTCACCGTGGGCGGGTAAACGGACAGGTAGCGCCGTAACCTCTCTAATGCCAAAAGCTCGGGGAATCTAGCCGGGTCATGCTGACCCCAACCATTGCGCACGGGGCCTCGAACCTTCAGAACGTTCTCTGACTGAGGCGTATCCGTGACCGTTCCACATGACCTGTTTTGTGGGGCATTTGAACCCCTGGCTGTCGCGTGGATTTTGGAGTTTTTCGGGACCTAGACGTTCGGGTTTGGACACTAGTTTAGGCCCAGTTTGGACATTCTGTTGAAAAATCAAATGCCGATTCCTGCATACATGCAGGTCAGCCCATGTTATAAGTCGGGACGACAGGATTTGAACCTGCGACCCCTTGACCCCCAGTCAAGTGCGCTACCAAGCTGCGCCACGTCCCGAACTGTTGCTTTGAGCAACGGGTAAAACTCTACCGCGCGATCGCGTAAACGGCAAAACGCGGGGCTGGATACTAGGCGGGCCGCCGATCAGGAACCAGCGCCAAGACCCTCTCCACGACGTCGCCGATACTGAGGTCGGAAGAATCGATTAGAGTTACGCCTTCCGCCGGAGTGAAGAACTCAGACACTGTGGCATCGGACCTGTCGCGATCAACGATTTGGACGCGAGTGGCCGCGAGTGAGTCTTCGGTAACGTCTCCGTGTAATTCGAGGGCACGGCGACGCAGCCTCGCCTCTTCATCTGCGAGGAGGAGAACGCGAACGTCTGCCTCTGGACAGACCACTGTCGTGATGTCCCGTCCTTCAGCAACCATGCCGGTCCCCGCCTCCCGCGCCGCCAACATTTGCCTACGTTGTTCCTCCGCCATCCAGGCCCGCACGTGCAGGTTGCGAGCAACCAACGCAACGTTCTCAGATATTCGTGATTCCCTGATTTGCTGCGTGATGTCCGTATCACCGACCAGGACTCTCTGCGTGCCGTCAGACACGGGCATGGTTAGCGCCAGCCGGTCAGCAAGCCTTCGGACTCCTTGCTCATCCTGCAAGTCCTGACCCTGTGCTAGAGCCAGCCAGGTGAGCGCGCGATACATCGCCCCCGTGTCAAGGTATCCGACGCCAAGCTGCCGTGCTACGAGCTTCGCGACCGTGGATTTACCGGACCCGGAAGGACCGTCGATGGCTATAAGAACTCCACTCACTACGAAACTCCCCCGTTGATGACTCGCCATCCCCTGTTTTCCAACTCGTCCACGGCAGTCAGCTGGTCAGCAGGGTCCACCATGAGTGTCGCTATGCCGAACCGTCTTCCGGCAGCGTGTTCCAGTGCCAAGTCCTCAATATTGATGCCAGCGGCTCCAACTTCGGTGAACAGGCGCCCTAGCTCTCCCGGCTGGTCGGGAACCAAAACCTCTAGCTCCGCCCAGCGGCGCTGCGCTCCCCCGTGTTTACCGGGGATGCGCGACCGGCCACGGTTACCTGCCGTGATGACCTCGCTAATGATTCCAACGGCACCGGGGTGGCCTTCACTGTATCGGCGCAGACGCTCGACCAAGACGGACAGATCGTCTCCAAAATCGTCCAAGATCCGCGCAATTGGCTCTGCGTTTCCTGCGACAATTGCGGTCCAGAGTCGGGGATCTGAAGCTGCGATCCTTGTCGTATCGCGCAGTCCCTGCCCCGCCAGTTCCAGAGCGGTTCCGGTGGCTTCCAACAACCGACCGGCAAGCAAAGACGAAACGAGCTGTGGAACGTGCGAAACGTACGCGACAGCCTCGTCGTGGTCCGCTGGCCCCATCTCTACCGGGATTGCCCCTAGGTCGACGGCCAGGTGGCGTACCGCTAGGACAGCCGCCGGATCTGAAAACCTCGTGGGGACAATCACCCAGGGCTGGCCGTAGAAGAGATCTGCTACCGCGTAGCTCGCGCCAGAACGCGACCGACCTGCCATGGGATGCGATCCGACATATCGTGGCAGGTCCGATGTGGCACCGGATTGCTCAACCCCGGCCTCGACTGCGCTCTTCACTGAAGCAACGTCCGTGACAATCGCTTGCGGATACTCCTTCAGAGCTTCCACCACGCATTCCGCGGCGACGTCTGCTGGCGCGGCAACCACGACCAGTGACGGCTGCGCCAACGCCACGTCTGCTATGGGTATTCCGGCACCCATATCGACAGCCAGTGACAAGGAAGTTGGCGAAATGTCGCGCAAGTACACTTCTATCCCGTCGGCCTTTAGAGCCAATGCAATGGACGTGCCGATTAGGCCCGTGCCCCACACGAGCACCGGACCGTTCGTCGATAATGTGCGGCTCATAGTTCCACAGCGGTGTACAGGGCCACCAGGTCATCGCCTTTCACCCGGCGGATGTTACCTGGACGTAAACGCTCCAGTCGGATCGGACCGAACTGTGTGCGCACCAACTCTCGCACGGGGTGACCGACTTCTTCCATGAGTCGGCGTACCAGCCTGTTCCTGCCCTCGTGAACCGTTATTTCAACCGTTGTGATGTCCCCGTACGACTCCATGATCTTGAAACTGTCGACTTTGACTGGCCCGTCTTCTAGTTCGATTCCGCGCAGAAGCCTCTTTCGCACCCCGGGCTTAACATCTCCGTGGATGCGAGCGACGTATGTTTTTTCCACCTCGTAAGACGGATGGGTGAGCCTGTTCGCAAGCTCTCCGTCGTTAGTCAACAAGAGAAGACCCGACGTGTCTATATCGAGACGCCCCACATGGTAAAGACGCTCCGGGTAATCAGCGAGAACATCGGCCAAGCACGGGCGTCCCTCGGGATCGCTCATGGTCGATACCATGCCCTCTGGCTTATTGAGCGCAAGAACGATGTGTTTGGCAGGATCTGTGAGTACGCGCTCGCCATCGACATGGATCACTTGGGACGTAGGATCAACCCTGGTTCCCAACTTTCGAACGGGTTGACCGTCGACACTCACGCGGCCTTGCAGGATTAGCTCCTCAGCGCCGCGGCGGCTTGTGATCCCCGCCTGGGACAGCACCTTCTGTAGGCGGACACCGTCGCTTTGGTGCGGGTCGTTCTTCATCCTTGTTCCTCCATCTCGATGGTCAGCGTCTCGATCTCTGCCACGTCAGGCAGGAATGGCGCTAGAGGCTCCAACTGGTCAAGTGTCTCAAATCCCATACGTTCCAGGAAATATTGCGTCGTACCGTACAGGTACGCTCCGGTCGGGCTGGTCCCTTGCTCTTCTATGAGCCCTCTGGCTTGAAGCTTTCGCATTACGGAGTCCACGTTCACGCCTCGCACACGTGCAACTTGCAGGCGACTGACAGGTTGCCGGTAGGCCACGATCGCTAATGTCTCAAGTGCGGCTTGGCTGAGCTGGGAAGATTCACTGCCAATTATGAACCGGCCGACGACTGTAGCCCAGCGGGGGTGCGAGTAGATTCGCCAACCGCCAGCAACGTTTCGGAGTTCGAAGCCCCGCCTTCTTTGACCCGTTTCTCCGGAATATTCGTCCTGAAGTGATCTCAGTGCGGCAGCTGTTTCCTGTTCAGACATTCCGATGGCTTCAGCCAGTTCGGCGGTTGGAACCGGGTCATCTACCACCATCAGCACGGCTTCAAGTGCGCTGAGGCTGTCTGGGTTCATCAGTTATCTCTTCTCGTTTTGCCGGGCAACCAATCAACGTGCAATGTTCCTAGCTCCTCCGGTTGATGAAAGCTGATCAAGCCACGGCGGAACAATTCCAGCACGGCCAGAAATCGTGCCACGACCACGGACACGTTTGCGGCATCCTTAATCAGGTCGCTGAAGCTCTGCGCGCCGCTTGCTTTGAGCTGAGCTTCGACAATTACCAGTTCATCTTCCATGGATGCAGACGGGCGGTTTACGTGCGGCGCTTGATCGGGTCGCGGCTTCTCCGCCAAGGCGATCGTTGCTAGCCGCGCAAGTTCTTGCGCACTCGTCTGCCAGACAAGTTCTGGCAGAAGCTGGGCAAAATGCGGTTCCAGCGCTACCCGCCGCGGGATGGCGCCCTCTTCAGCCACTAGCCGTCGCTCAATAATCTCGGCGGCCCCCCTGAAGGCGCGGTACTGCAGCAAACGTGAAAACAGTAGGTCCCGAGCAGAAAGGTCTTCGTCTACCGCCGCTTCCCTCTGCTCCTGAGGTAGCAGTCCAGCCGCCTTCATTTCCAACAGTGTCGCTGCTACCACCAAGAACTCGGTTGTGGAGGACAAGTCTGGTACCCGGCGCATGTGTTGGATGAACTCATCTGTCACTTGCGCCAATGAAACCTCGGTGATGTCAAGCTGACGCCTGGCAATTAGCTGCAGTAGCAGGTCGAACGGCCCCTGGAATACGTCCAGTTCTACTTCAAAAACATCCAGCTCTGGGCCACCGGTGAGATCAGGGGGCCTCACCACGGGAAATTACCTCCCTGGCAAGCCTCTTGTATGCCGTCGCGCCCGGATGGTTAGGTGCGTGACTCGTGATCGGCTCGGTAGCGACCGATGCGTCGGGAAACTTCACGGTGCGGTTAATCCGTGTGTCGTAGACTAAGTCGCCAAACGTTTCTTCGAGCCGTTCCAGCACTTCTCGAGAATGCAACGTCCTGGTGTCGACCATTGTGGGGACAATCCCGTCAATCCGCAGGCGCGGGTTTATCCTGTCTCGCACGGTCTCAATGGTTTCAACCAGCAAAGCGACTCCACGAAGAGCGAAGAACTCCGTTTCGACGGGCACTATAACGCCGTGTGCCGCAGTCAGGGCATTCACTGTGAGCAGACCAAGGGAAGGCTGGCAATCAATGATTACAGCATCATAATCGTCTAGCACCGGACGGAGGATGCGAGCCAGCGCCGATTCGCGTGCCACCTCATTCACCAATTGCACTTCCGCAGCAGAGAGGTCAATGTTGGCCGGCAGCACGTCCAAATTCGGCACACGCGTGCGCTGAATGGCTTCTTCGATACTCGCACGGGGATTCGTGAGAAGGGTGTAGACGGTAGTGTCCAACTCGAGAGCATTGATGCCAAGGCCGACCGAGGCAGCGCCCTGCGGATCAAAGTCGACAATTAGCACACGCCGCCCGTAAAGAGCGAGTGCAGCTCCCAAGTTGATGGCCGTAGTTGTTTTTCCCACGCCACCCTTTTGATTACACATGGCGATAATTCGAGCTGGCCCGTGAGCAGCAAGAGCTTCGGGCAAGGGAAATCGGTCATCCTCTTCCAGGGTCACCAGGGTTGGTTGCAGGTCTTCATCCACACCACTACTGTAGTTCATCGCCTTAGTATTTCGCGGTATCACCGGGCGCGCGGGTGACTCTCCATGTACATTTCTTGGAGCCTCTGAGCGGTCAAGTGAGTGTATAGCTGTGTCGTTGCGACACTGGCGTGACCAAGCAGTTCCTGGACTTCACGCACCGAAGCTCCGCCTTCCAGCAGATGCGTTGCAAATGAGTGGCGAAGAGTGTGGGGGGAAACCTGTTGCTCAAGTCCGCTTGCGTCAGAAGCACGCTGCAATATTTCCCAAGCCGACTGTCTGGAAAGTGGCGAGCCTCTGAGATTCAGGAAGAGAAAGGCGCTACCTTTCCCGCGTGAGGCCAGGACCGGGCGAGACCGAGAAAGGTATGCCTCCACAGCTGAAACAGCGTATGAGCCAACCGGCACTATACGTTCCTTGTTGCCTTTTCCGATCAGCCGCACGATGGGGAGATCAATTTGCAGATCGAAGTCGTCGAGCGTCAGGCCCGTCGCCTCGGAAACCCTCGCGCCGGTTCCGTAGAGAATTTCCAAGAATGCGACATCGCGTAGCGCTTGAACAGGTTCGCCGCTCCCGGCTGCTTCTAGTAACCGCTGAATCTGGTTGACAGTAAGCGTGTGGGGTAATTCCTGCGGCTGCTTCGGTGCCCGAATGGTAGAGGCCGCGTTTGTCAGCACTAGGCCTTCCGTCACTAGCCAGCCATGGAACGAACGTATTGCAGAAAGGTGGCGAGATATCGACGAGGCGGATAACGGCCGCCTCTCCTGGTCACCCGTTCCCAGGTAGAGCAGATAATTATCCACGTCTTTTGACTCGATCTGTGCCGAGGACGACGTGCCGCGCTCCCGCAGGAATGCAGCGTATTGCCGCAGGTCGCGACCATAGTTGTTGATCGTGTTCTGCGCGCGGCCTCGCACGACGCGCAGGTCGTCCAAGAACCATTCAATGTGTTCTTGAAGCTGGTCCACTTGGCTGCTCCGAGTCCCCGGGCTTGGTCGCTATGCCCGCCGTTTGGTCGTCTTCCCAATTGTGAACTTTACATGGTCCTAAGAGCGGGGCGGTAGGATAGACCCGTAGATCTCAAGAACGAAAGCCGATGGAGGATTCTCGATGGCCCTACAGTGGGACGAGCGGGACGATAAAGCAGTAGTCATTTCTAAGGTTCTAGCAGCGGACGCTGTCGAAAAGGCGGGTTCAGGCCACCCGGGAACGCCGATTTCCTTGGCTGCGGCGGCGTACCTGCTTTATCAGCGTCATATGCGCTTTGATCCGCGTGACCCAAATTGGATTGGCCGTGACCGGTTCGTCCTTTCTGCCGGCCATGCGTCACTACTCCAGTACATACAGCTGTACATGGCCGGCGCCGGTCTAGAGCTGGATGATCTGAAGCAATTCCGCACCAAAGGTTCCAGAACTCCTGGTCACCCGGAGTACGGCCACACCGACGGCGTCGAGGTAACGACCGGCCCGCTCGGCACTGGGATTGCAGCCGCGGTCGGCATGGCAATGGCATCCAGACGTGAGCACGGCATCTTCGATAAGGAAACACCGCTGGGTGAGTCTCCTTTTGACCACCGCGTCTATGTGATTGCTGGCGATGGTTGCCTGCAAGAAGGGATCTCGTCTGAAGCGAGCTCGTTGGCGGGCACGCAAGAGCTCGGAAACCTGATAGTCATCTACGATGACAACCACATTTCCATTGAGGATGACACCTCCATTGCATACACGGAGGACCCTGTTGCGCGCTATGAAGCATACGGGTGGCACACGCAAACCGTGTCTTGGGTAAACGAAGAGGGTCACTACGTTGACGACGTTGAAGCACTAAACGCCGCTCTCGTGGCCGCTGAACAGGAGACTGGTCGCCCGTCCCTAATCGCGCTACGCACCATCATCGGCGCACCCACACCGAAGATGATGAACACCGGTGCAATTCACGGGGCAAAGCTCGGTTCAGAAGCTCTGGCAGGCCTTAAAGAGGCGCTTGGACTCGACCCGGAGAAGATGTTCGATATTGACGAGGATATCGTCGCCTACGCACGTGATAATGCGCTGCAACGCGCGAAAGAAGCGCAGGACAAGTGGGACAGAGCCTTCGCAAAATGGGCAGAAGAGAATCCGGAAGAAAAGGCGCTGTTCAATCGGATCCGCTCCGGCAAGCTGCCGGAAGGCTGGGAGAGTTCCCTTCCTGATTTCCCCGCTGGAGAAGCGATCGCTACTCGCGCTGCTTCCGGCAAGGTCCTCAACTCAATTGCGGACGTGCTACCCGAACTGTGGGGAGGCTCTGCCGACCTCGCGGGTTCCAACAACACTTACCTGACCGGTTTCGATTCCTTCTTCCCCGCACACCGCTCATCAAAGACCTATACGGGAAATGTGTTCGGCAGAAATCTGCACTTCGGGGTGCGTGAACACGCAATGGCGGGCATTATGAATGGCATCGCCGTGGACAGGCTCACCCGGGTCTACGGAGCGACCTTCTTCGTGTTTGCAGACTATATGCGCGGGGCAGTCCGTTTGTCTGCCTTCATGAACCTGCCCGTCATCTACGTATGGACGCACGACTCGGTTGGCGTTGGCGAAGACGGTCCCACGCACCAGCCGGTGGAGCACCTGGCTGCTTACCGTGCTATCCCGAACCTGGCGATAGTACGGCCCGGCGACGCGGCAGAAACCGCTGTCGCTTGGAAGGCGATCCTGGAAGATGACGGCCCGGCGGGTCTCATCCTTACAAGGCAGGCCCTACCCAACCCCGCGCGCGGTGAAGGCACCGATCTTGCATCCGCCGAGGGCGTCAGTCGGGGCGGGTACATTCTGGCCGATACAGACGGTAAGCCAGACATCATTCTGCTGGCTTCAGGCTCTGAGCTTCAGCTCGCCCTGGCAGCCCGGGAAGAACTTGCAGCAGATGGCGTACAGGCCCGCGTAGTTTCGATGCCGTGCATGGAATGGTTCGACAAGCAGGACAGGGACTACCGCGAGTCAGTGCTGCCTTCCGATGTGAAGGCACGCGTCTCAGTGGAGGCCGGACTGGCAATGCCGTGGGCCCCTTACGTGGGTGACTCGGGCAAGAGCGTTTCCATCGAAACCTTCGGCTCGGTTGGCTCAGCCAACGAGTTGTTCGAGATGTACGGGATCACATCGGATGCTGTCGTCGAGGCAGCGCGTGAGGTGCTCGCGTAACTCATCTAGCACAGTGCCGGGCATCCGATTGGTGCCCGGCACTTGCTTTCGCGCTAAAAAGTGGACGGGCCCCGCTCAAGAGCGAGGCCCGTCGAAAAGAATGAGAAACTATGACCAGAAGCGGATTAGAACTCCGTAGGCGACGATAGAGACAGACCAGATCGACAGCAACCCAATAGTGATCCTATTTAGGTTCTTCTCCGCAACACCGGACGATCCAGCTGTGCTACTGATGCCGCCGCCGAACATGTCGGACAGTCCCCCGCCCTTGCCCTTATGCATGAGCACAGCGCCGATCAAAAGCAGCCCCGTGATAATTATCAGGACCACGAGCACAATTCGCACAGCTGTCACAACAATCCACCTAATTCTTGTTCCGGTGAAGGCCCCGCGCACGCTGAAACCAGTAACGCTTGGCGTTTTCCTTCAGCTACTCTAACGCGCAGCCCTAACATTTGCGAAACTGGCCCGCATAATCCGGCTCACAGTCAACCGCCCCTGGCGTGCCTGCGAGCCGGATCCCTAGCGACTAAAGGTTCTGGTAGTCCGCAATCTTTGCGAATTCTTCCGCCTTCAGCGAAGCGCCGCCGACCAATCCTCCATCAATATTTGGCTGAGCCATAAGCTCCTTGACGTTGCCGGAGTTGACGGACCCTCCGTAAAGGATGCGAATCTTGTCGGCTACGTCCTGATCGTAGAGATCTGCGATCAGTTCGCGAATTGCCTTGCAGACTTCCTCTGCATCGGCAGGCGTTGCGACTTCCCCGGTGCCAATTGCCCAGACCGGTTCGTAAGCGATAACCAAGTCAGCAACCTGGTCGCCTGTGAAACCAGCAAGTGCGCCCCGCAGCTGAGAAACCACGTGGTCGACATGCTTGCCTTCCTTGCGGATCTCAAGGACTTCGCCGCAGCAGATGATGGGGGTCATGCCCTGAGCCACCACAGCTTGGGCTTTGCGGCCAACCAACTCGTCGCTTTCGTTGTGGTATTCCCGGCGTTCGGAGTGACCCGTCAAGACGTATTTGCATCCGAGCTTCTTCAGCATCAGTGCCGAGACCTCACCGGTGTACGCGCCCGATTCGTAGACGGCCACGTCTTGCGCCCCGTACTCGATCTTCAAGCGGTCTCCGTCGATCGTTGTCTGGACGGAGCGAATATCGGTAAATGGAGGAATGACGACAACCTCGGTTGAATAGTCGAAGTGTCGGTCCTCCAGGGCCATTCCGAGCTGATTGATGAGCTGGACCGCTTCAAGATGGTCCAAGTTCATCTTCCAGTTGCCGGCCATTAGTGGTTTGCGTGTCATGTCTTCAGTCCTCCAGAACCGCGATGCCGGGAAGGGTCTTGCCTTCAAGGAGCTCAAGTGAAGCCCCACCGCCAGTTGAAATGTGTGAGAATTTTTCTTCGTCGAAACCGAGAAGTCTTACCGCGGCGGCCGAATCTCCCCCGCCAACAACGCTGAACGCATCCCCTTGTTCCATAGCTTCGGCGACGGCTCTTGTACCATCTGCGAACGCCTCGAACTCGAACACGCCCATCGGCCCATTCCAGGCGACGGTCTTGGCGTCCAAGATGTACTTTGCGAACAGTTCCTGCGTTTTCGGTCCGATATCCAAGCCCATCTCGTCAGAAGGGATGCGGTCAGCTGCTACCACAGTGGATGTCGCATCCGCAGCAAATTCAGGAGCGACCACCACATCTACCGGGAGCACAATATCGACGCCAAGTTCCTTAGCCTTTGCGAGGTAACCTTTCACGGTGTCGAGCTGATCAGCTTCAAGCAGTGACTTCCCAACTCCGTAGCCCTCTGCCGCTAGGAACGTGAAAGCCATCCCGCCGCCGATTAGCAGCGCGTCTGCTTCATCAAGCAGATTGGAAATGACCCCGAGCTTATCCGACACCTTAGACCCACCGAGCACAACCACATACGGCCTGGCCGGGTCCTTCGTCACTTTCGAAAGAGAATCGATCTCTTTGAAGACCAGTTCGCCGGCAGCAGAGGGCAGGATTTGCGCAATGTCATACACCGAAGCCTGCTTACGGTGCACAACTCCAAAGCCATCCGACACGTATAGGTCAGCCAAGTCCGCGTATTCCCTAGCAAGCTCAGCGCGCTGGGCGTCGTCCTTCGAAGTCTCGCGCGCGTCGTAGCGCACATTTTCTAGCAAGAGAACCTGTCCAGGCTCCAACGCTTCGGCAAGCGCGATCGCTGACGGTCCGGTCACATCATCAGCTAGCTCCACCGGGGCTCCGAGCAGCTCCGAAAGACGCGCGGCCACTGGAGCCAACGAATAGTCAGGATCTACTTTGCCACCAGGACGGCCAAGGTGGGCCATGACAACGACGGACGCGCCCCCTTCCAGTAGACGGCGCAACGTTGGCAGCGCGGCCCGGATGCGCCCGTCATCTGTAATTTCGCCGTCTTTAAGCGGGACATTGAAATCTGAGCGAACCAGAACCTGCTTCCCCTTCAGGTCCCCCAGAGAGTCGATAGTTTTCAGCATTAAACCTCCCTTGTAATGGCCAGGTCCACCCAGCGGTGCTAGTTGCCTGGCAGAAAGAACGCCTGCGCACCGTTTAGCGTGCACAGGCGTACTTTCATTCGAAACTGTGTCGTCTAGAGGCGGTCGCCGACATAGACGGTCAAGTCAACCAGGCGGTTGGAGTAGCCCCACTCGTTGTCGTACCAGGAGACGACCTTCACTTCATTTCCGATCACCTTGGTGAGCAGAGAATCGAAGATCGACGAGGCGGGGTCACCAACGATATCGGTGGAGACAATGGGAGCGTCGGTGTACTCAAGGATCCCCTTCAGTTCACCGTCAGCGGCCTCCTTCATCGCGGCGTTCACGGCCTCAACACTAACTTCCTTTGCCGCCACAAACGAAAGGTCAGTAACGGATCCGGTGGGAACCGGGACGCGCAGAGCGTAACCATCCAGTTTACCTTTGAGCTGCGGCAGAACCAGCGAAACTGCCTTAGCAGCGCCGGTGGATGTCGGAACGATGTTGAGAGCAGCTGCGCGGGCACGGCGCAGATCAGAGTGCGGCGCGTCGAGCAGACGCTGGTCACCGGTGTATGCGTGAATGGTGGTCATCAGACCGCGTTCGATGCCAAACTTCTCGTCCAGGACCTTTGCCATCGGTGCCAGGCAGTTCGTGGTGCATGACGCGTTGGAGATGATGTTGTCCGTCTCCGGGTCATAGTCCTGCAGGTTCACGCCGACCACGAAGGTCGCATCTTCGTTCTTCGCAGGTGCGGAAATGATGACTTTCTTTGCACCGCCTTCTAGGTGAGCCTTGGCAGCATTTGCATCGGTGAAGAATCCGGTGGACTCAATCACGATGTCGACGCCCAACTCACCCCAAGGAATTACGCTTGGGTCGCGTTCCGCATACGCAACAATCTTGTTACCGTCGACGATGATCCCATCATCTTCGTAGCTGACGTCAGCATCAAGGCGGCCGGCGATCGAGTCGTACTTCAGTAGGTGAGCCAGCGTCTTCGAGTCCGTAAGGTCGTTGATCGCAACTACCTCAATATCGGCGCCCTGCTCAATGATGGCCCGCAGATAGTTGCGGCCAATCCGGCCAAAGCCGTTAATTCCTACACGGATGGTCACTATGTCCTCCTGGCGTGCCCCGCGGGCACAGTCTTATTGAACTTTGCTCGGTACCTTGGCGCTTGGCGCCCGGCTTGCACAAAGTGCTTTACATGCATGTCCTAATTTACACCCTTTTAGGGCCGCTGTGCAGTGCTGAGCGGGCTCCAAAACCGGCCTAAGAGAGCTGCATCACCTAGGAAAAGGCACTGCCCGGCCAGTAAGTCCTACTCCTGGTCAAGCATCTCCAGAGTGAGCGCCGACTCGGTGGAAGGAAGGCCTCTTTCTGCCGCGCTCTTATCCGCCATGGCAAGCAATCTGCGGATCCTTCCCGCAATGGCGTCCTTGGTAAGTGGCGGATCGACAAGCTGCCCCAATTCTTCAAGAGAGGCCTGCTTGTTCGAAATACGCAAGTTCCCGGCCTGGAGCAGATGCTCCGGGATGTCCTCTCCCAGAATCTCAAATGCCCGTTCCACCCTGGCGCTTGCTGCCACAGCGGCTCTCGCGGAGCGCCGCAGATTCGCATCATCGAAGTTCGCCAAGCGGTTGGCCGACCCGCGCGCCTCTCTTTTTTCGCGCCTGCTCTGCCAGAGTTCAAACGTCTTCGCTGCCCCAAGCTGGGAAATCATGCTGCCGATAGCATCTGATTCCCGAATGATCACTCTGTCCGCACCGCGCACCTGCCTGGCTTTCGATCCAACTCCTACCCGGCGCGCACACCCGACCAGAGCAAGCGCTGCTTCGGGTCCAGGAGACGTTATCTCCAAAGAAGCGGATCGTCCCGGCTCTAGCAAAGATCCCCTGGCAAGGAAGGCGCCCCGCCACGCAGCGAGTCCCTCTTCAACGCCCGAACCCACGATCTGTGGCGGCAGTCCCCTAACCGGTCTTCCCCGGTTGTCTATAAGTCCAGTTTGCCGAGCCAATTCGTCTGCGTCCTTGACCACGCGAAGTACATAGCGTTTCCCCCGGCGCAGGGCGCCGCCGCTCACGACGACGATAGAGGATTCTGAGCCGTAAAGCAGCTGTAGGTAGGCACGCAGGCGGTGGGCGATCAGCAACGAATCAACTTCTGCCTCTACAAGAATGCGGCCGCCAACCAGGTGTAGCCCGCCGGCAAAGCGCAGCATTGCAGCTGCTTCAGCTGCGATATGGCTTGGCTGCTCAATGCGGATACGCACCAGCTCGTCTTTCATGTCTCCCGTGAGAGAAAGGGATGCGCCTCTGTCTGTGCGACTCAACTCTGTGTCCTTCCCAACCTACGCCAGCCAACTCTCTGACTTGCCTACTTCACCCAGGAATCCTTCGAAGGCATCCCGTAGCGCGGCAGCCAGACGCAACGGATCGTGAACGGGATCTCCCGAACCAATCCGTACCTGACGCAGCAGTAATCTGGCCCCAACGCGCTCTGCCGCTTCCACCAGGTCATCGACATCGTCAACCGCCGTCGGATCAGCAATGACCACATCCAGTTTGAAATCCGGGGCCGCGGAGTGCAGGGCCCTCACATGGTCGGCGGTTGTGAGTGCTTCTGTCTCTCCCTCTTGGCGCGCAAGGTTCATGATGAGGGCCCTGTGAGCCTCGGTTGTCACCAAGGCCTGATGGAGTTCTGGGACCAGCAGGTGGGGCAATACAGACGTGTACCAGGACCCAGGACCGAGCACCACCCATTCAGCTTCGCGAATCGTTTCTAATACCTCAGCTGGCACGGGCGGGTCGCTTGGCGTCAAACGCACTTCACGAATCGGCTGACCGGCGGTCGCCACCTCGGTCTGCCCTCTGATCACACGCGTCTGTCCGTCCGTCTCTATCGTCGCCTCTATTTGAAGCGGCGTGAGGCTCATGGGAAGGACTCGACCGTGCGCTTGGAGCAGTCGACCGACCCAGTCGAGTCCCTCCACGGGGTCGTCGAACATTTGCCAGAGCCCGGTGATCAGCAGGTTTCCCAGAGCATGCCCGTCAAGGTCTCCATCGGTCTCAAAACGGTGCTGCATCAGATCCCGCCACGTCAGGCCCCACTCGGACTCGTGACAAAGACTGGCAAGAGCCATCCGCAGATCCCCGGGTGGAAGGATGTCCAGTTCTTCTCGAAGTCTGCCCGAGGAGCCGCCGTCATCGCCCACTGTGACAACAGCGGTGAGCTGATGCGTGAGGTGACGAAGAGCCTTGAGGGTTGCCGAAAGACCGTGGCCCCCGCCAAATGCGACGACCCTCTGGCCGCTTTCTCCTCGAAGGGGGAACCCTTGCCTGTCTAGTAGCGGCATCCCTTTTCCTTACCGTTTGGACCGTGCTCCCGGATCATAGCCGTCCAACGTCTCTGTGAGCCACCTGCACCGTGTAGCCTTTTTCACGCAGCCGCGACGCCATGTACTCGGTCATAGCAACGGAGCGGTGGCGCCCGCCCGTGCACCCTATAGCTACTGTGACATAGGGCTTTAGTTCTCGCTGGTAACCGTCAAGTGTCTGTTCCACCAGGTCGGCGTACGTGTCGCCAAACTCTTTAACACCTGGCTGGCTCAGTACATACTCGGAAACCGCTGGATCCCGTCCCGTCAGTTTACGTAGTTCGGCCACCCAGTAGGGGTTCGCAACGAACCGCATGTCAGCAACGAAGTCGGCGTCTAGGGGAATCCCGTGTTTGAACCCGAAAGACTGAAGGGTGATCTGCACGGGCCGCACTTCGTCACCCGAAACGACATCTCGCATATGCCGCGACAAGTCGTGCACGGAGAGGTGTGTCGTGTCTATCAACTCGTCCGCTCTGTCGCGTAGTGGCTGCAAAAGCTTCTGTTCAGCGTTCAACCCATCGAGTATCGTCCCTTCCCCCTGCAACGGATGGGGACGCCTGTTGGCCTCATAGCGCCGCACCAGTTCTCGATCATCCGCGTCCAAGAACACGATTCGATACGGATATCCGCTGGCACGGAGCTCATCCAACGCCTTTTCAAGGGCTGCGAAGAACTCCCGCCCCCTCACGTCGACCACGGCGGCCAGGCGATGCACACCTTCACCGGCGGGTGTCATCATGCCCGCCAAGTGAGTAAGCAACGCCGGAGGAATGTTGTCAACGACATACCAGTCCAGGTCTTCGAGTGCGTTTGCAGCGTGGGTTCTACCCGCACCTGAGCGCCCAGTGATGATCAAGATCTCGTTGTTCGCTCCGCCGTTGGGCGCTTTAGGAAGACTCTCAGGGCCGGTGAAAGCGCTCTCCAACGACGGAATCCCCTGCGGAACGGTTAAGGGATTTGGCTCTTCGGGATTCTTCGCAGTCATAGTGCTAGCTTGCCACTCGAAGCCGCGTCTTGTCCTTCAGCAGCGTCGGCAGAATGCAAAGCCTGCCAAATCTGCTCGGCCAGCACTCCCCCAATTCCGGGCACCTCAGCAAGATCGCCCGGAGCAGCCTTACGAATTTGTTTCAAAGACCCGAAATGTCTGAGTAGCGCTCGTTGCCTGGCCGGGCCAAGACCGGGAATCTCGTCCAGCGCGGACCGCGTCTGGGCTCTGGAACGCTTGGCACGGTGCTTCTTTATGGCAAATCGGTGCGACTCATCGCGAAGGTGCTGCAATAGGTAAAGCCCGGCGGAGCTTCGGGGCAGTATGACGGGGAACGGCTCACCGGGCACCCAGACCTCTTCCAATCTCTTTGCCAACCCAATGATCGGCACATCGACGCCTGAGCCCCGTAGAGCTTCCTGTGCTGCGCTTACTTGGAGTGGGCCGCCGTCAACGACAAGTAGATCGGGAGTGTAAGCAAACCGACGCGGCTTTTGCGCCTCAGCTTCTACGGCGCCCGACGCGAGCAACTCTTCTTCTTCCTCGCTGCTCAACATCAGTCCCCTGCGGAACCGCCTTTCCAGCACCTCGCGCATAGCTGCGGTGTCATCTGCTTTCTCCCCTTCCGCTCCGCCCCGAATCGAGTACGTTCGGTAAGCGTCTTTACGTGGAGTGCCGTCTTCAAACACGACCATGGAGGCGACCCTGTTCGTGCCGCCGGTGTGCGAAACATCAAAACATTCGATGCGTAGTGGAGCGGCTTGGAGTCCAAGTGCAGTCTGGAGCTCTTCTAGGGCAATGGCCCGCTGAGTGAGGTCACCTGCCCGTCGCGTCTTGTACACCTGCAGCGCGTGTCGGGCATTGTCGGTGACCGTTCCCAGCAGCTCCGCCTTCTGACCCCGCTTGGGCTCGCGGATTTCCACTCGCGCACCTCGTAAACTGCCTAACCATTCCTGCAAGAATTGGCGATCAGCTGGAACGTGAGAGACAAGAATCGACCTAGGTATGGCCTCCAAGGGAGTGTGTGCCACGTCGTCTACTGAAACCGGTGAGCGTTTCCGCGTGTTCCGAGGCTGGGGACCCATACGTTCCAAATACGTCTGTTCAAGCAGGTCGCGCATCAGTTCCGCCTCGGAACGCTCGTCGACTCGCTCTATCACCCATCCTCTAGTTCCGCGAACGCGACCGCCTCTTACGTAGAAAACATGGACCGCAACGTCGAGTTCGTCTCCGGTCAGGGAATATATGTCGGCATCCGTATCGGTCGGAAGTACGATCGTGTTCCGTTCCTGGACCTTTTCCAGTGCTTTCAGTTGGTCTCGTCTTCGGGCCGCGAGTTCATAATCCTGCTGAGAAGCCGCCAAGCGCATTTTTTCCTGGAGTTCACGCTCGAAAGGGGCAGTCTTGCCTTCCATGAACTCGCAAAGGTCCTCTGCCAACCTGCGGTGGTCTTCTTCCGAGATCCGACCGACACATGGTGCGGAGCATCTGTCTATGTATCCGAGCAAGCACGGACGTCCCTGCGCCTGGGCTCTTCGAAGCACGCCCGGTGAGCAGGTCCGAACCGGGAATGTCGAGAGAAGATTGTCGATGGTCTCCCGAATCGCCCAGACGTGCGTGTAGGGACCAAAATAACGGGTTCCCGGTTTTCGGGCGTCCCTTGAAATAGCGACCCTTGGGTATTTCTCAGCCATAGACACGGACAGATAGGGGTAAGACTTGTCGTCTTTGAACATGACGTTGTAACGCGGATCTAACTCGTTGATCCACTGAAATTCCAGCGTCAAAGCCTCGATTTCCGAGCCAACAATTGTCCACTGCACAGATCGCGCCTGAGAGACCATTTGCGCAGTGCGCGCGTGTAGGGATTTTGGATCCTGGAAGTAGTTGACAATGCGGGCACGCAGGTTCTTCGCTTTGCCGACGTAGATGACGCGGCCTTCCGCATCCCGAAAACGGTAAACGCCGGGACGAGTGGGAATCTCGGAGGTTGGCGGGCGCCAGGCAAGCTTGTCGTTGGACAACTGTTCTTCTGTCACTCGTTCCTCCCTCAGTACATTGTACGAGGTCCCATCACCTCGTCGATTCTTCTTCTGTCAGCCGTTGGAGAATCGATCATTATTTGGATTCACACGAGTAACACTTTCGGCACTGCCCTACTCTGGCTCTGGTCGCTTAAACGCGAGCAATCCATGCTAGAGAGAACCGGGAACCGAAATGTTTGACAGTGCGAGCTCCGCCATCCAATACATGCTGGAAAAGGACATTCTCTACTTGGATGTTCGTTTCTGCGACCTGCTAGGAGTCCAGCAGCACTTCACGATACCCGTCCGCGACTTAGACGAAAAGGAACTGACCAGCGGGTTCCTGTTTGATGGCTCATCTATTGTGGGATTTACTCGCATCCATGAATCGGACATGTTACTGCTTCCCGATTTCTCGTCAGCGTATGAGGATCCGTTCCGGACTGACAAGACCTTGAACATGGTGTTCTCTATCGTTGATCCCCTGACGCAGCAGCCATTCTCGCGTGACCCACGTCAGGTAGCGAAGAAAGCCGAATCCTATCTGATCAGCACCGGAGCGGCCGACTCCTGTTTTGTGGGAGCAGAAGCAGAATTTCACGTTTTCAGTTCGGTCAGCTTTCAGACCTCTCCCCAAGAGACCTTCTATAGGCTTGACGCCGACTCGGCACCCTGGAACTCGCGCAGGGACGTATTAGAAAACGGCGGTCGGAATCTGGGCCACCACCTCGCCTTCAAAGGCGGCTACTTCCCCGTATCGCCAGCGGACCGCTACACAGACCTACGCAGCATGATCAGCGGTTTGCTGCAGGCCAGCGGCTTACAAGTGGAACGCGCTCACCACGAAGGTGGAGCGGCGGGGCAACAGGAAATCAATTACCGATTCTCCACGCTCACGCAGGCTGGCGATGATCTCCTCAAATTCAAATACATAGTTAAGAATGGAGCGGACCGGGCGGGGCAGTCCGCGACATTCATGCCTAAGCCTGTGTTCGGTGACAATGGCTCCGGAATGCACGTTCACATGTCCTTGTGGAAAAATGGGCAGCCTCTCTTTTATGACCCGAACGGATATGCGGGTCTCTCGGATACCGCACGTTGGTTCATTGGGGGCCTCCTGGAACACGGCCCTGCCCTGCTCGCGTTCACTAACCCCTCGCTCAACTCGTATCGAAGACTTGTCCCAGGTTTTGAGGCGCCAATCAACCTTGTTTACTCATCCCGAAATCGTTCGGCGTGCATCCGAATCCCCGTCACCGGTTCCTCGCCTGGCGCAAAACGAGTGGAATACCGAGTGCCGGACCCGACAGCTAATCCCTACCTGGCATTCGCAGCTTGCCTGATGGCGGGCCTAGACGGAATCCGAGCGCGAACAGAACCGCCGCTCCCCATAGATAAAGATCTTTATGACCTGCCACCGGAAGATTACGCGGACATTGAGAAACTGCCCTCCAGCCTTGAGTCTGCAATCGAAGCACTAAAGGCGGATCATGATTTCCTGTTGGCGGGTGACGTCTTCACTCAAGATCTGATCGATACCTGGATTGAGTTGAAGGAAACAAGGGAGATTTCGCCGGCGCGTGTCTACCCGCATCCGATGGAGTTCGAACTCTACTACGGTATCTAGTCCGTTCTCACACGCTTCAATGTCGCCCAGCTTCTTCAAATTTTGTAAGATTGCTTCAGATGTCTGACCCCTAACGATTTATCCCGGCAATCCCGGCGTCGCGGCCGCAAAGAAGGAAGCTCTCATGACTACATACGAGGTCTCATTGCCCACCGATCTGAACGGAGATTCCGGCGGAAGGGAAGCGTTCACGGTCCCGCAGTTGTACGCCGAGCGTGCTCATCTTTATCCAGACAGCGTCGCAGTCGAGAAGAGAACCGCTTTCGGTGGTTGGCAAGAAGTGACTATTGAAGAACTTCTAGCGGACGTCGAACGGATAGCGTGCGGACTGATCGGACTTGGAGTTGAACCGCGAGAGAACGTCGCAATTCTAGCTGCAAACTCCTACGAGTGGATGCTCCTTGATCTGGCCATAATGACCGTCGGTGGTGTTACGGTGCCGATTTACGAATCTGACTCGGCGGCTCAGATCCGACACATCCTAAGAGACGCGGATGTCCGGCGTGTTTTCACCGCTACCTCGCAACAGGCAGAACTGGTTGAATCGGTAAAGACGGATCGGGTCGTGCTGGTGGATTCCATTGACCGCGGAGCACTGCGCCGCATCTCTGCGGCATCTCGACATGTAGCACCGATTGCTGCGATTGATCGGACTCGAGAAATTCGCGCCGATGACCTTGCCACCATAATCTATACCTCTGGTACAACGGGGATCCCCAAGGGCGTAGAGCTGACACACCGGAACTTTGTCACGACCTCAGATGCTGTCCACCAGGTCCTGCCCGAGATCGCTGACAATCCACAGACGCGAGTTCTGCTGTTCCTGCCCCTCGCCCACGTCTTGGCACGGTTTGTGATGCACACGCTGGCGGTCAGCCCAGGAAGAATTGCTTTCTCCCCCGACACCAAGAACCTGATCAGCGATATCGCGGCTTTCAAGCCGACGGCCTTGCTAGCGGTTCCGCGCGTGCTGGAGAAGGTCTATGCAACTGCCCAGGGGAAAGCCGGTGGCGGAGGCAAAGCCAAAATCTTCAGCTGGTCCGCTAAGCAGGCCAAGCGCCTGTCGGCCGCGATGGACAAAGAATCCGGTCCCGGAGCAGCACAGAAGCTGCGTTCCAGCATCGCCGATGCATTGGTGCTCAAGAAGATTCGCGCAGTTCTGGGTCAGGACTTGGAGTTCATCGTTTCAGGCGGCGCCCCTCTAGCACCGGAACTCGCCCACTTTTATCGAGGTCTCGGCATCACACTGCTACAGGGTTACGGCCTATCTGAGTCCACTGGACCGATCGCGGTGCAGGTGCCTGGAGCGAATCCTCCCGGAGGTGTCGGGTACTTGCTACCTGGCAACGAAGCAAAAATTTCCGATGAGGACGGAGAAATCCTTTTACGAGGCAACGCGCTCTTTCGCGGATACCACAACTTACCGGAGGAAACGGCCGACTCACAACGTGATGGATGGTTCTGTACGGGAGACCTGGGAAGTGTCGACGAGACCGGACAACTGAGAATCACCGGCCGAAAGAAAGGGCTGCTTGTCACCGCTGGCGGAAAGAACGTGTCACCGGAAGTACTCGAAGAGGGCCTAATGACGCACCCCCTTATTGGACAGGTCATTGTCGTTGGCGACCAGCGCCCATTCATTGGAGCGCTTATCACTCTGGACCCCGAAATGCTTCCTGTCTGGCTGCGAAACAAGGGACTACCGGTGGTGGACCCCGTTGTCGCAATGGAGATGCCAGAGGTGCTCGCTTCGCTCCAGAAGGCAATCGACCGGGCAAACAGCAAGGTTTCCCGCGCCGAATCTATCCGGAAGTTCCGAATACTGAACGCCGATTTCACTGTCGAGAACGGGTATCTCACGCCTTCGCTGAAACTGCGCAGAAACCAGGTGCTAGAGGACTATTCGGACGAAGTGGAAGCCATTTACACAGCCTAGTAGTTCTTCAGTTATCCACACGCCGTCACCTCGCGAGCATCTGACGGCAGTGGAGACTGTAGCCTCGCAGAGATGAAACGAGGAAAGCGAGGAGCCCGTGGCAGCTGCGGATCTTGTAATCGGTGCCGATGGCCGGGCGCGGCCGATCTGGGCCTCCAGCGACCCTATTTTGCAGAAGTATTACGACGAGGAGTGGGGCGTGCCCGTAAGAGACGAACGGGGTCTGTTTGAGCGCATCAGTCTAGAGGCGTTCCAAGCCGGGCTATCGTGGCGCACAGTGCTGACGAAACGGGAAGCACTTCGACGTGCCTTCGCCAGTTTCCAACCGGATGACGTTGCCAAGTTCGACGACCGCGACGTCGAACGGCTCCTGTCTGACGCCGCAATTATTCGGAACCGTCGTAAGATCCTCGCAACCGTAAAGAACGCGCGCGCAACGGTGAACCTGCGAGAGTTCGGGGGTCTGGCGGGGCTGGTCTGGTCTTTCGCGCCGGGGGCCCAGACTATGGCAGCAGAACTTGAGGTGCAGAGTTCTCCCGAATCTGTCGCACTAGCGAAACAGCTCCGCGCGTACGGCTTCACCTTCGTTGGCCCGGTAACAGTGTTCGCGCTGATGCAGGCGATCGGCATGGTTGATACCTATCCCGGTGGATCTCACCGCGCCAGAAACACTATTTTCGAGCGTGGTGAGCGACCGGGCTAGAATGTGGGAGCGCGGTCAAGCAGCTACGCGCACGCGGCGACGAATTGAGGCGGAAGTGGTCTTTTACAATCCAGAGGGCTTCTGGGAAAACCCGATGCTAGTTGAAGTGGATGAAAGCCAGAGCCTTCCCAAGCTCATCTTTGCGAGGGCCGCTGAAAGACCGGACGACATTGTTGCGGAACAGCGCGTTGGAGTTGGGCACTGGCGCCGGGTCCCCGCGCACGAGTTCGCGACTGCCATTAGGATTGTTGCGCGCGGATTGCACAGCCTCGGTTTGCGTCGAGGTGGCCACATCGCCATCCTGGCAGCAACAAGTTATGAGTGGGGGCTCCTTGATTATGCAGCTTTGAGTTTGGGCGCGGTTGTAGTCCCGATTTACGAGTCCGATTCGGCTGTTCAGATCAGGCACATCCTGTCGGACGCCAAAGTGTCGATCGTCATCACGCAGACCGGGCAACAGGCTGAGTTGATCAGGTCAGTGAAGACCAAAGCAGTGAAACACATACTTTCGTTGCACGGCGATGCACTGCGGACCCTCCGACTAGCCGGGGGCAACGTGCCGGAAGAAATCATAGATGAAGGAATAGAAAAGACTACTCTTTCGGATGTCGCGACCTTGATCTACACGTCAGGGACGACTGGTCTGCCGAAGGGCGTCATCCTTACGCACGGCAATTTTGTGAAACCTCTACTGCAAGCAAATGTCATCCTCCCTCACCTTATCGACGACCCAAAGGCGCGAGTACTGCTCTTCTTACCGGTGGCTCACGTGCTAGCTCGATTCGTGATGCACGGAGTTTTGATCGGGAAGGGGCGTGTAGGTTTTAGCCCGGACACACGTACTCTGCTCCAGGACATTGCAGATTTCGAACCAACGAGCCTTCTTGCGGTTCCTCGCGTCCTGGAGAAGGTCTACAATTCTGCGTCTGCTAAGGCGGGCGGCGGATTTAAGTCGAAAGTTTTCTCTTGGTCAGCGCTGCAGTCACGAAAAGTTTCAGAAGCAACCGCATACCCAGTCGTCAAGAAACGGCAGAGAGCGGCCGATGTTGACGACGCGACGCTCACCTCTTCAGGGCCAGAATTCGGATTGCGTGTCGCCCACCGGACCGCTAACACGCTGGTCCTTGGCAAGATCAAGAAGCTCCTTGGGCCCCGCCTGGACATCGTGATCTGCGGAGGCGCGCCTCTGTCTGTAGATCTAGCTCACTTCTTCCGCGGGCTGGGCATCACCCTGTTACAGGGATACGGACTGTCAGAGACGACCGGCCCGATAACCGTCGAGCTACCCGGAGACAATCCCCCGCATTCCGTGGGTTATCTTTGGCCGGGCAACGAAATGAAGCTTGCTGACGATAACGAGCTTCTGCTCCGCGGAATATCGGTGAGCCCCGGATATCACAATCTGCGCAAAGCTACTGAGGAAGCGTTCAAGGACGGCTGGTTCCACACGGGGGATTTAGCTGAGATCGACGCTGAAGGGCGCCTCAGCATCACGGGACGGAAGAAAGAACTCCTAGTGACAGCGGGGGGAAAGAACGTGTCGCCGGAAGTCCTGGAACAATCGCTGCTGTCGCATCCCCTCATTGGCCAAGTCATCGTTGTCGGCGATGGGCAGCCCTATATTGGTGCCCTCGTAACACTAGACCCCGAAATGCTGCGTCCTTGGCTGCGAAACCGAGGACTTCCAGTGGTTGAACCGCACGTTGCCTCGAGCACGCTTGAAGTAAGAGAATCCATTTCCAGGGCGATCGCTAGAGCCAATCAGAATGTTTCGCGAGCCGAGTCTATCCGCAGGTTCCGCATTCTTAACGCTGATTTCACAGTGGAGAACGGCTACCTTACTCCATCGCTGAAACTGAAGCGGCACCGCGTACTGAAAGACTTTGCTGAGGACATTGAAGCTCTTTACGATATGACGCCTGAGGAACTAGCTGGCACGGGTGGCACGGTAGAGCCACCCGCCACCTCGATTAGCTAAGACGCGGATCTTTCTTCCTTGAGGAGAAGATCTGCAAGGTAGCCGCCGGTCCAGGAACCCTTTGTTTGAGCAACATCTTCCGGGGTACCTTCAGCAATAATCTGGCCGCCACCGGAGCCGCCTTCCGGCCCCATGTCGATCAACCAGTCGGCGCTCTTGATCACATCAAGATTGTGTTCAATAACGACAACCGTGTTCCCCTTATCCACTAGGCTCTGCAAGACCAGCAGCAGCTTCCGGATATCTTCGGAGTGCAGACCGGTGGTCGGCTCGTCTAGGACGTAAATGCTTCGACCATTTGACCGACGCTGAAGTTCGGAAGCCAACTTCACCCGCTGCGCTTCGCCCCCCGACAGCGTCGTTGCTGATTGACCCAACCGGACATATCCAAGTCCCACTTCGACCAGAGTATTAAGGTGCCGAGCTATGCGGGGTATGGCGGCGAAGAAGTCTGCTGCTTGTGCTATCGGCATGTCCAAAAGGTCGGCCACGCTTTGCCCCCGGTAAAGAATCTCAAGAGTCTCCCGGTTGTACCTGGCTCCCCTGCACACCTCACAAGGCACATACACGTCGGGCAGGAAGTTCATCTCAATCTTGATTGTTCCGTCGCCCTTGCAAGCCTCGCATCGGCCCCCTTTGACGTTGAAAGAGAATCTACCCGGCCCGTATCCCCGCACTTTCGCCTCGTTCGTTTCCGAAAACAGCTTGCGAATATGGTCCCAAACCCCTGTGTAAGTGGCTGGGTTGGACCTTGGAGTCCGTCCGATTGGCGACTGGTCAACGTGGACGATCTTGTCCAGGTGTTCCAGGCCCTGAATGGACCGGTGCCGACCGGGAACGAGCCTTGCCCGGTTGAGTCGGTTTGCAAGCGACCTGTAAAGAATCTGATTAATGAGAGTCGATTTTCCGGAGCCAGAAACACCCGTAACAGCTACAAGCATTCCCAGTGGGATCGTGACGTCCACATCCTGAAGATTGTTTTCCCTGGCTCCGCGAACAGTGAGAACTCTGTCGGGGTCAACCGGTCTGCGCTCAGCGGGCAGGGCTATGCTTTTTGCACCTGACAGGTACTGTCCCGTAAGCGAACGCTGCTCAGCCAGAATCCCCCTGACCGGACCCGAATAAACTATATCGCCGCCTCGTTCGCCAGCCCCTGGCCCAATATCGACGATCCAGTCCGCTGATTCCATCGTCTCTTCGTCGTGCTCCACCACAATTAGCGTGTTGCCCAGGTCCCTCAGACGCTCAAGAGTGTTGATCAGGCGTCTGTTATCACGCTGATGAAGACCAATCGAAGGTTCATCCAGCACGTAGAGAACGCCGACCAGTCCCGACCCGATCTGCGTTGCTAGGCGGATGCGCTGCGCTTCCCCACCGGAAAGCGAGCCCGCGGACCGAGCTAGCGTTAGGTATGTGAGGCCCACATTAACTAAGAATTCGAGGCGCGCAAGAATCTCCGCCAAAATCGGTTTTGCTATCTGCCGTTCACGTCCATGAAGCTCCAATTCGGAAAGGAATTGAAGGGCCTCTTCGATAGAGAGGCTCGTGAGTTCAGCGATGCTGATGCCGCCCACTTTAACAGCGAGAACTTCTGGCCGTAGCCGAGCGCCGTGGCACTTCGGACATGGAACGTCGCGCATGTAGCCGTCAAGTTTGTCGCGCACATAGTCAGAATCAGTCTCCTCTATTTTCCGTGCGACGTAGTTGGCTGCGCCTTCAAAACCCGTGGTGTATGCGCGCTGGCGTCCCCACCTGTTCTTATATTTAACGTGAACTTGGAAGTCTTTACCGTGGATTATCGATTGCCTCACCTGTTCTGGAAGGCTCCGCCAAGGCGCATCCACATCAAAGTCCAACTGCTCCGCTAGCGAAACAAGAACTTGCTGGTGGTAGCGCTGATTGGGTCCCCAGACCGCTATTGCCCCCTCTGCAAGGGAAAGTTCTTCGTCTGGAACCAACAGATCTGGGTCCACCTCCGTGCGAACGCCCAAACCCGCGCATTCCGTGCACGCCCCGTAGGGCGCGTTGAATGAAAAGGTGCGGGGTTCAATCTCTTCTAGCCCCAGCTGGTGGTCGTTGGGGCAAGCGCGCTTCTCTGAGAAACGCCGATACTTCTGCGGGTCAGTAGCATCAAGATCCACCAGGTCCGTCACAACCAGTCCGTCAGCTAGCTCCAGGGAGCTCTCCACTGAATCGGCCAGGCGACCCTTCAACCCGTCCCGAATGACAAGTCTGTCGACAACGACGTCTATGTTGTGTTTAAGCTTCTTCTCCAAGACGGGAGGATTGTCCAGTCGGTGCTGCTCTCCATCTACAACTACTCTTGAGTAGCCTTTGGCGAGCAGCTCCTCGAAAAGGTCCGAATACTCTCCTTTTCGCCCCCGGACCACCGGTGCCAGAACCTGGAAACGGGTGCCTTCGGGCCACTGAAGGATCTGGTCAACGATCTGCTGCGGCGTCTGCGCCGTGATTAACTCTCCACAGACCGGACAATACGAAGTCCCCGCACGCGCGTACAGCAAACGCAAGTAGTCGTAAATCTCCGTAACCGTCCCAACGGTGGACCTGGGGTTCCTTGAAGTTGACTTCTGATCAATCGACACCGCAGGGGAAAGACCTTCAATGAAGTCAACGTCCGGCTTATCCATGCGACCTAAGAACTGGCGGGCGTACGAAGACAACGACTCGACGTAGCGCCGCTGTCCTTCAGCGAAAATCGTGTCAAACGCCAAGGACGACTTACCTGAACCTGACAGCCCGGTGAACACGATCAGCTGTTCACGAGGAAGTTCCAGGTCGACGTTCTTCAGATTGTGCTGGCGCGCCCCACGGATAATCAGTTCAGTACTCACGGGCCTAGTCTAATCGACGACGCGTAAATAGCACGTCTGTTCTATTACGCCCTTGGCATGACTGTTCAGATGATCCCTCATCCTGACCGCGGATTCGGGTGACCTTTGCCGCCCCGGGGTTTAGGATGTCAGCATGACTCTCTACGTGGTTGAGTACCGTTACGATGAGGACCTGTCGAACCTGGTCAGCGATTTCCGCCCTGCGCATCGAGAATACTTGCGCTCACTGCAAAGCAAAGGGAACCTTGTCGCCTCCGGCTTCCTCCGCGATGCTGTCTTCGATGGAGCGATGCTGATTCTACGGGCGGGCACCGCGCAGCAAGCCGCTGAGCTTCTGAACGACGACCCGTTCGTCACCAACGGGTTGATCCATTCACTGCGCGTGCGTGAGTGGCACCCCACGCTCGGCGATCTGGCGGACGAGTTCGACAAGACGTTCCCGACCTCCTAACCCCCGCAGGCCAGTTTCTACATAGCGGCACACATGTTCTCGTGCAATGCCGCCGCAACACGGACGGGATGCTCCACGCACGTCATGTGCTTCGCGCCCGGAATCACCTCTGAGACGCCAGCTGCTCCCGGTATCTGCGCTGCAAGATCCGCGGCTTGCTGGGGCGTCATACCCACGTCTTCGCTGCCAGTCAGGACCAAAGTTGGCATGCCCACGTCTTGCAGCCCGGCCTCTAGGTCGGTCCCGGCGATCACTTCGCAGCAGTACGCGTAACCTTCGGGATCGCACTGTAGGAAGGATTCCCGGGTTCGGTTGACACGCGCCGCGTGTGGGCCCTCCCGGAGCTGGCGGGAAAACCAGCGCTCCATAGTTCCGTCGACAAGTGCTTCCATACCCTCAGCCCGAACCTGCGCTGCTCTAGCGAGCCACTGCTCGCCGGGCGGCAGCGACGGTCCAGAGTCGAGCATGGCCAGCGATAACACTCGTTCTGGGACCGCTTCGGCCACAGCTAGAGAGACCATGCCTCCCAGCGAGATTCCCGCTACGTGGAACTTTTCGATTCCCAGTTCGTCCAGTCCTGACAGAAGCTCGTCCACCAAATTGTCCATAGTGGCTGGGCCAAGTGGTATTTCCGAAGCACCATGCCCAGGCAGTTCCCACCGCACCACTTTCCACGAATCCGACAGCTTGCTCGTAACCTCGTCCCAGACGTGCCTGTCGGACCCTAAGGAATGTCCCAGGACCAGTGTCGGCGCATCTTTTGGACCGTCCAGATAAAACTTGAGCTTTGACATGGTTACTCCCGTTCGCTTCTAAAACGCTTCGTGTATCTGTATATGAGCTCAATGGCTGCAGCGGAGGCTATGCCCACTACCAGTATCACTGCCCACTGCCCACTGTTTGGCCACTCCAGCGCGAAGAAGGTCCGGATCGGCTCGATTAGCACTCCTAGAACAGCGCCCGCGGCCATTAGGCTCAGCAATAGGAGACGCCACCAGTTGAGCGGTCGCGCTGTAATACTCAGCAGCCAGAGTGCTCCGATTATCAGGGTCAGCGTTGCGGCTGTCTGGCCCGGGATAGTGTCTTCTCCGATCAGGTGGTAGGAAATGAGCGCGGCAGCTGCCAGTGCGATACCCGATGGTACTGCCAGCGCCAGAGTTCGGCGGAGAAAACCAGGCCTGTAGGGTCTGGTTGCAGGTGCAAGCGCCAAGAAGAATGCGGGGACGCCGATCGTGAACGTTCCAATATATGTCAGGTGACGCGGCAGGAACGGGTAGACCCAAGCAACCAACGACACGAATACAGCCAGCACCATCGCGTACATTGTCTTGGATAGGAAGAGCACGGAGACTCTCTCCATATTTGCGATAATACGTCGCCCCTCGGCCACGACGCCCGGCAGGACTGAGAATTCGTCGTCCATTAAGACCATTCTGGATACAGCTTTGGTCGCTTGAGCTCCCGATCCCATCGAGATGCCGAGGTCGGCCTCTTTGAGCGCCAAAGCGTCGTTCACGCCGTCCCCCGTCATCGCTACCGTGCGTTCCTGGCGTTGCAGGCTTCGCACCAACGCGCGCTTTTGTTCAGGAGTCACCCGACCAAACACGTCGATATCGGCCGCCATCTCATCAAATTCCCGAGAGTCGACTTCAGGTAACTGTCGTGCGTCTAGCACCTTCAAATCTGATTCACCCGCAAGGCCAAGCTGATCCGCCAAAGCGCCAACAGTGTCCGGGGAGTCGCCGGAAATAACACGGACCCGGACCTTCTGTTCCCTGAAGTATTCGAGGGTCTCGGCTGCATCTGGCCTCAGTTCCTCGGCCAATATCACTATCAACGCTGGTTCAAGGTTCTCAGGAAGCGGCTCATCCGCCGTAGCTTGCTGCTTCGATTTGGCGAGACAAAGCGTGCGCCTACCCTTCTTTGAAGCATCAGCAACGACACGCAGGGCCTCTCCAGCTTCGGGAGAATTCTGCTTTTCGAGCAGGATTTCAGGAGCGCCTAATATCCACGATTCTTCCCGTCCGTTGAGTGCTGACCACTTGCGCTGAGAGTTGAAGGGAATCAGGGCGGATTCTGGTACGTCTGCACCTTTGGCTTCGTCCGGTCCTTCTGCAGTGAGCAGGTCCTGAACGGCGATCGCTGAAGCATTGCTCCTATCCGAAGTGAGTGCCGACAGGGCCGCGCGAGTTGAATCTGCTATCTGCTCGTTCCCGATGGGAACCAGCTCTTCACCGCGTATCCCACCGGTGGTCAGAGTCCCCGTCTTGTCGACGCACAGCTCGTTCACCCGTGCCAGGATTTCCACCGCGGGCAGCTCCTGGACCAGCACCCCTCTGCGCGACAAGTTTGCCGCCGCAATTCCAAAGTTCAAAGACGTTAGTAACACCAGCCCTTGCGGAACCATTCCCACAACTCCGGCAACCGCTAGGACAACCGCGACTCTCCAGTCCCCACCTTCCGCCCTTGTCTGGGACCAAGCCAACAAGATGATAATGATCGGCAGCACCATCGTTATCCATGTGAGGACCCTGTTGATTGACTGCTGAATCTCACTCACCGCAAGCGAAAACTGCTTCGCTTCGGCCGATATCTTCTGAGCCCAAGCATCCGCGCCGATGAACTGAACCAACATGCTTCCGGTGCCGGCCACGACACTTGTTCCCGAAAGAAGTCGCTCGCCCGGCTTCTTTCTAACGGGTACCGACTCTCCCGTCAGAATGGATTCGTCCACCTCCAGTCCCCGAGCGTCCAGCGTCTCTCCGTCAGCCGGGATCTGGTCACCAAGGCGCAAAAGGACCACGTCGTCGACAACCAAATCCGAAGTATCAACACTTTGCAGCTGCCCGTCTCTCCACACATTTGAAGAAGGAGAATCGAGGACCGCCACCGAGTCCAGCATGTGCTTGGCGCGCAGCTCCGAGAACATTCCAATGATGATGTTAGAAACCAAAACGATGCCAAAAACGGCGTCGCGCCAGTCTCCCAGCAATAGCACCGTTATCGCGGCCGTACCCAAGATGGCGTTGAAGAGCGTGAATAGGTTGGCGCGGATGATCTCCGTGACCGGTCGGGACGTCGAACGCGGAACGAAATTACTCTGGCCATCTGCGTGGCGCTGTGCCACCTCGCCGCTAGTAAGTCCCTGCGGTTCCCGGTCTCCCACCGGTCGGCTTTGAGCGTCTTTTCGCGCGCTCTGACGTTCTTTCATCTTTCTATCTTATGCGAGGCGGTGGTTCAGTCCCCATCCACTTCGCCGTTCAGCCTGGTGTGCACCAGCGAGGCGATCACCGTCACCACGATAATGCCCAGGATTACTATCAATGATGGAGCGATGCCAATGTCCGGGACTGCGAGTCCCTCTCCCCCGTTGATGAACGGAAGGTTGTTCTCGTGGAGTGCGTGCAAAACGAGCTTCACCCCGATGAAGCCCAGGATCAGTGCCAAGCCGTAATGCAGGTACACGAGCCTCGACAGCAGTCCATCTATTAGAAAGTAAAGCTGACGGAGCCCTAGTAGTGCCATAGCGTTTGCTGCGAATACGATGTAGGGCTCTTGAGTCAAACCGAATATTGCCGGTATCGAATCGAAAGCAAACATGATGTCAGCCCCGCCCAAAGCAACGACGCAAATCAGCATCGGCGTTATCAGTGTCTTGCCGCCGTGGCGAACCAGGAACCTCTGCCCAACAAAACCGTCCGTTACGGGGAAGATCCGACGAACCATAGAAGTGAAGCGGTTCTCCTTGTACTCCTCTTCTTCGGCTTCGCTACTAATACCGGCTCGTGCCTGTGTGTAGGCTGTCCAGATCAGCCACGCACCAAACAGGTAGAAAACAGCTGAAAAGCGTTCAATTATGGCTGCGCCCACCAGGATAAAGACCAAACGCAGTACCAGAGCAATTATGATCCCCGAGATGAGGGCTTTTTGTTGGTATTGTCTGGGAACGCGAAAAGCAGAAATAATCAGCACAAAGACGAACAAGTTGTCTACTGAGAGGGCTTTTTCCGTGATGTAGCCTGCGAAGTATTCGCCGGCCACCACCGGCCCAAACTCCCACCAGGTAAAAGCCCCGAACGCAACAGCCAAAAGAATGTACCCCAGAGACCACCAAGCAGCCTCTCGAACAGTAGGTGCGTGAGGTGTGCGCACATGCCCCAGGATGTCAAAAGTGATAAGTGCTATCACTATCGCGCCCAGGATTAGCCAAGCCCAAATATTTACTTCCACCGGATTCCGATCTGTTTTGGAAACAACCAACCAAGTGAGGTCTCATCCAACCCTGGAAAGGTGGGTGTTCACGCCGGGACGCCTGGGTCGCGGTGCGAACTGGCGGCCGTGTTGACGACGCGAGCTTTGCGGGATTACTCCCCTCGATAGGACAGTCTAGATATCGTGGCTGCTTGGGACAAGCAAGGACGGGGCTGTGGACAGTCCATCAGTTCGCTGCCCGCATGCCGCGAAGCTCCTTTTTGAGGTCCGATATCTCGTCTCGCAGTCGAGCCGCCACTTCAAACTGGAGATCGTCAGCGGCGGCGTGCATCTGCGTCGACAGCTCTTCGATGAGTCCGCGCAAATCATCTTGAGCGCGGGCCGCCAATTGCTCACGCCCGAGTCCGCCGATCGGCGATGGAGTGTGCCCGACCTCTGTTCCTTTACGGTAGCCACCTGCTAGGAGTTGCTCAGTATCAATGTCCTCGCGTGCCAGCATGTCGGTGACGTCAGCAATTTTCTTTCGCAGCGGCTGCGGGTCTATACCCCGCTCCGTGTTGTACTCAATCTGCTTCTGACGGCGACGCTCAGTCTCATCAATCGCGGCCCTCATCGAATCAGTGATGTTGTCCGCATACATGTGGACCTCTCCCGAAACGTTCCTGGCCGCACGTCCGATCGTCTGGATGAGGGAGCGTGTGGACCGCAAGAAGCCTTCCTTGTCCGCATCCAGGATCGACACCAAGGAAACCTCGGGCAAGTCCAGGCCCTCACGCAGCAAGTTGATTCCAACGAGAACATCAAACTTCCCCATACGAAGCTCTCGCAGCAGCTCAACTCGGCGCAGTGTGTCCACATCGGAGTGCAAGTACTCGACGCGCACGCCTCTTTCGGCCAGATAGACCGTCAGTTCTTCCGCCATCTTCTTTGTAAGTGTCGTCACTAGAACACGTTCGTCTTTTTCGACACGTTTGCGGATTTCTTCTAGAAGATCGTCGATCTGGCCGTCAGTTGACTTCACAACAACCTGCGGGTCAACAAGTCCCGTGGGCCGAATAATCTGCTCGACCGTTCCTTCGGACCTTTCTAGTTCATAGGGACCCGGAGTTGCTGATAGATAGACGGTCTGCCCTATTCTTTCTAGGAACTCTTCCCACTTGAGCGGCCGGTTATCCATCGCCGAGGGCAGACGGAACCCATGTTCAACAAGAGTTCTCTTGCGGGACATGTCGCCCTCGTACATCGCACCGATCTGGGGAACCGTCACGTGAGACTCATCGATGATCAACACGAAGTCGTCCGCGAAAAAGTCGAGCAGTGTGTGCGGCGGTGTCCCCTCGGCCCTTCCGTCAATGTGTCGGGAATAGTTCTCGATTCCGGCGCATGACCCCATCTCCCGCATCATCTCGAGATCGTAGGTGGTTCTCATCCGAAGCCTCTGCGCTTCGAGCAGTTTCCCGCGTTTCTCGAACCATTTGATCCTGTCCTCAAGCTCCTCTTCTATCGAGGCGATGGCGCGTTTCATGCGCTCCTCACCTGCAACGTAGTGAGTTGCAGGAAATATGTGGACGCGAGATGTCTCCCGAATCGTCTTACCCGTCAGTGGATGCAGGACAGCTAGCGAATCGATTTCGTCACCGAACAGCTCTATCCTGATTGCCAGTTCTTCGTAAACTGGAATGATCTCAATGGTGTCCCCACGTACTCGAAAGGTCCCACGGGTGAACGCAACGTCGTTTCGCGTGTATTGCATACCCACGAATGCGCGAAGCAACTCGTCACGATCCACCTTGGCGCCGACTTCGAGCTCCATCATCCTCGCAACGTACTCTTCCGGAGTCCCAAGACCGTAGATGCAGGACACAGAAGAGACAACCACTGTGTCCCGCCGGGTCAGCAGAGAATTAGTCGCAGAGTGCCGGAGCCGTTCGACTTCGTCGTTGATCGAGGAGTCCTTCTCAATGAACGTGTCCGTCTGGGGGACGTATGCTTCTGGTTGGTAGTAGTCGTAGTAGGAGACGAAGTACTCAACTGCGTTATTTGGTAGCAGACTGCGGAACTCGGATGCTAGCTGCGCCGCAAGAGTCTTGTTCGGAGCCATCACTAAAGCCGGTCGCTGAAGCTGTTCGATCAGCCAAGCCGTCGTGGCCGACTTACCGGTGCCGGTTGCGCCCAGCAGGACTATGTCTTGCTCACCGTTGTTCAGTCTTTCAACTAGCTCCGCTATAGCAGTTGGCTGGTCGCCAGAAGGCGTGAACTCTGAGACCACCTGAAATGGGTGCTCTTCGCTGCGGAGTATCTGATCGGTGCTCATCGTCCAAGGCTATCGTGACGATTGCCCGCGGAGTCTTCTTCTTGCTCTAGGCCTAAAAACTGCTCCGCGAGCAAAGTGGTGGAGCCGCGCAGCTCATCAATTCCTCTATCGTTCACCAAGATAAAGTTGGCTAGAGCTCTTCGCTGCACATCCGTTGCCTGAACAGCTATGCGTTTGGCAGCGTCTTCTTTATTGAGGCCGCGTTGCTCTAGCCGCTGAACACGAACATCCAAAGGAGCCTCCACAACTATCACTGCATCATATTGTTGGGTGGAGGCACCTGTTTCGGCTAATAGTGGAACATCGTAGACGCCGACCTGTCCCTCTACCAAAGCAGCGAACTCGCGATCCTTTGCCTCTTCAATTAGCGGATGTGTGATTCGTTCAAGGATTTTGAGCGCCTCTGAGTCCGCGAAAACCAGTCGGGCTAGCTTGGCGCGATCCAGTCTGCCGCTTTCCCCCACCACTTCATCACCGAACGCTTCTACCAGCAGTCGAAAACCCTGTGTCTCCGGTTCAACCACTTGGCGCGCGAGCTCGTCCGCACTCACCACCACTGCACCCAACTGGCTGAGGCGCGCGGCAACCGTTGACTTCCCTGCTCCGATACCACCAGTGAGGGCGATTCTGAGCGCACGCCCCACAGCCTGGGACGGTTCTTGCAGCACCAGTAGAGTCATTCTCCTACTGTAAGGCGCAGCCGGGGCCACGTCACGCGGCACCCTGCGACCTACGGACCCCGAGCCGCCGTGCGATGGAACGGGGTGTGCGTTCGCCATTCGTTGTGGTGCGGATGCCAGGAGGGGGCTCTAGTTTGGACCTGCCCTTCTTTCACACGCAATTCCCATCCAGTCTCTTCAAGGCTCCGGTGGTGATACCAACAAAGCATCACCCCGTTTTCAACATGGGTGGGGCCGCCCTCGGAGTGCGGCAGCAAATGGTGGATCTCGCACCAGGTGGAAGGGATTGAACAACCTGGAATCACACAGCCACCGTCACGGACTGCAATCACTCTGCGCTGATTGGCGTTGAATATCCGATGCGGAGTTCCGAGTTCCTTGATCTTGCCGTTCTTTGTCATTGTGAAATGCTGCAAAGCACCTGCGCATGCGGCGTGCCGCGCTCCTGAGGCAGGCATCCGGTCGAACCGACCGTGTGCATCCTGAACCCAGGCCGTTCCGTACGGTTTACGAATTTCGTCCTCCGAGACCTGAATCAAAACAGTTACGGGAGCACCACCGAGCTGCGGCATATCCGAAGACTTGGCGGCGAGATTCAAGATTGCGGCGAAAGCGTCATGGCGTTTTTGACTACTTGTGCGCTCATCAATCCACGCTGTACCGTCCGCCTCTACGATGTCAGGACACGAATCGGCGTCGGCCTGCGTGGGAAGCGTAGACTGCCTATAACTGTTTACTGCATCCAAAGTCCGACCGAATAGCGCTGCAACTTCGGGGACCAGATGCCCGTGAATTTCCACCAGCCCGCGCCGCGCGGTTCCGATCCAAATGCTTCGTCGGGAACTGGCGCCTTCTTCTGCGGGGGGATTTCCGTCTTGATCAAGCAACTCAGACCACCCTGAGCAGAGCTGGCGTACCGCGTCAGCATCCAGCCGCGGGGGGACGGGGTTCCCGCTGCCACAGTCCCTGCCAGTAGCCGCTTCCACAAGACATCTCTCGGCCAACTCAAGCAATTCGGAGTCCGCTTCGCGACCGGCCAGAAGAGTTTTAGTTATTATCTCCGCAACTTGGGGAACAACGGCTCCGTCGGCGCTTGCCTGCGCCAAATGTTCGAATCGAGGTGGGCTTTCGAAGCCGAGCCCAGTTGTGCGCACGTGCAACGACTCCGAGAGTCGGAGACGCGATTTAGCCTCTGACATCGACGTCTTTGTGATGTCTCGCAGGTAAGCGGCCTCAGATCTATAGCCGTGTCTCTTGAGAAACGACTCATCTTGGTCGCGAAGGCTCGAGCGCTTGCGGACTTCTGCCGCCAGTACCAGCTGGGCATGCGAGACTGCATTTCCCAAGTATTCAATGTTCGCAATAACTTGCGCTAGGGACTGGTCATCGACTTCGGCAAAGTCCTGGTTGCCAGTACGGTCGGCGACATACGCGGCGAGTTCCTGCAGTTCTTGGACCAGTTCAACTGCCACACTGGACTGCGCTTCAAGTGGTTCGAATTCCAAACCCGGCACCGCCCATTCGCGCAGCGAGTCGGACCCCGGGTCCTGACTTTTGCTGTGGAACTCTCCCATGCCGTCCATAAACCAATTCTACCAAATCCCGAACATTCGTTCTAGTTTCACAGATAACGATCACGTAACGAGCCGTTTTCAGTCAGTGCTAACAATTTGATGCCAAACGAGCAATCTGGGCATAAAAAGTGGGGCACCCATTTCTGGGTGCCCCACCGGTTTTACGCGTTATTAGTTGCTTGAAGTGAGCTTCTCACGCAATGCGGCCAAAGCTTCGTCGGATGCAAGCGTGCCCTCCGACGCATCTTCGGACGTGTACGACGCAGGAGCCGCCTCAGAGGGAGATTCCTCTGCGTCAGCTTCGAGCGCAGCAGCCACCTGCGAACGGTGCGCTTCCCACCGTGCCTGCGCTTCGGCGTACTGGCTTTCCCAAGTCTCGCGCTGAGCCTCGTATCCTTCCATCCATTCCTGGGTCTCAGGATCGAAGCCTTCTGGATACTTGTAGTTGCCGTTCTCATCGTATTCAGCGGCCATGCCGTACAGCGAGGGATCGAACTCTTCTGAAGTCGGATCGACGCCTTCGTTCGCCTGCTTGAGAGACAATGAGATGCGGCGGCGGTCAAGGTCGATGTCGATGACCTTCACAAAGACGTCATCGCCGACTTTAACGACCTGCTCGGGCATTTCGACGTGGCGCTGCGCGAGCTCCGAAATGTGAACCAGGCCTTCGATCCCGTCCTCGACTCGGACGAACGCACCAAAGGGCACTAGTTTCGTAACCTTACCTGGCACGACCTGTCCGATCGCGTGGATACGCGCGAAAGTCTGCCACGGATCTTCTTGCGTCGCCTTGAGTGACAAGGACACGCGTTCTCTGTCCATGTCCACATCCAGAACCTCGACCTCCACTGGCTGCCCAACCTCGACAACCTCTGACGGGTGATCGATGTGCTTCCAGGAAAGTTCCGACACGTGCACCAGGCCGTCGACGCCGCCCAGATCAACGAATGCGCCGAAGTTGACGATCGAGGAGACAACGCCCTTGCGGACCTGTCCTTTCTGCAACGTATTGAGGAAGTTCGTGCGAACCTCAGATTGCGTCTGTTCCAGCCATGAGCGACGTGACAAGACGACGTTATTGCGGTTCTTGTCCAGTTCGATAATCTTCGCATCGAGTTCACGGCCGATGTACGGGCCAAGCTCGCGCACGCGGCGCATCTCGACAAGCGATGCGGGCAAGAAACCGCGCAACCCGATGTCGAGGATCAAGCCGCCCTTAACGACTTCGATGACGGTGCCCGAAACGACTCCGTCTTCGTTCTTGATCTTTTCGATCTCTCCCCAAGCGCGTTCGTACTGAGCGCGTTTCTTGGATAGGAGCAGGCGCCCTTCCTTGTCTTCTTTCTGAAGAACCAGGGCTTCGATTTTGTCGCCCACCGCAACGACCTGGTCAGGGTCGACGTCATGCTTGATTGACAGTTCGCGAGAGAGAATCACGCCCTCTGTCTTGTAGCCAATGTCGAGTAACACTTCGTCGCGGTCGACTTTGACAACGGTTCCCTCCACGATGTCACCATCGTTGAAGTACTTAATAGTCTCGTCAATGGCGTTGAGCAGGTCCTGCTCAGAACCAATGTCGTTGATGGCAACTTGGGGGGTGCCAGCCGTTGGCTGGACGCTAGAGGTGGTCATGTAGTTGTAAACTCCGAAACGGACATTATCTAGATGGATAGGACACGCATCCGGATCGCCCATTTGCCAATCTGCGCACAGCTTGAACTACGAGACGTCCCAGACACCCTCAAAAGCTTACCAGCGGCAGATAGCACAAAACGCCGCCGAATGTTACATTTTGCTCACAATATCCGGGAGTAGCGCTGCTTTGAGTGCTAGTGTTCAGCATCGCGCCACGAATGACCGACTCCGACTGCTACCTCCAGCGGTACGGACATTTGGGCGGCATCCGCCATCGCCTCTCTAACCAAACTCTCCACCTCGGCCCGCTCGCCGGGAGCAATCTCAAGAACCAGTTCGTCATGGATTTGCAGCAGGAGCCTAGATTTGTAGCCTCCCTCTTCAAGGCGGCGCTCAACATCGTTGGTCGCGAGTTTGATGATGTCTGCAGCGGACCCCTGGATAGGTGCGTTCAGAGCGGCTCGCTCGGCCATTTCCTGGACGCGGCGGCTTGTCGCATGCATCTCTGGGAAGTATCTTCTTCGTCCGAACATTGTCTCGGTATAACCGCTGCCGCGGGCTTCCTCAACGACCTCGCGCAAGTAATGCCCGATCCCACCGAATCTTTCGAAGTATTTTGAATGTAGTTGCTGAGCTTCTTCGACGCTTGTCCCAAGCTGCTTTGATAAGCCAAATGGGGAGAGTCCATACGCAAGCCCATACGAGGTGGCCTTTATCCTGTTCCTGAGCTCCGGCGTCACTTCCTCCACGGGGACGCCGAAGACCATGGCCGCCATAGTTTTGTGCAGATCTTCTCCCGAATTGAAAGCCTCAATTAGGGCGTCGTCCTTCGAGAGGTGAGCCATAATCCTCATCTCAATCTGCGAGTAGTCAACGGACATGAGGTCCTCATAATCTGGACCGTTGACGAACGCTTCCCGAACCCGCCGCCCGGTTTCGCTGCGCGTTGGGATGTTCTGCAAATTTGGCTCTTGAGAGGCCAGGCGACCGGTCGCAGTTCCCGTCTGCAAGAACGTCGTATGGATGCGCCCGTCGGGTTTCACTTCGGCACGGAGCCCCTGAACCATCTGAAGGAGCTTCGTGAAATCTCGGTGCCGCAGTAGGGCCTCCAAGAACGGGTGTCCGGTTTTGGCGTAAAGATCCGTGAGCGCCCCTGCGTCCGTCGTCCACCCTGTTTTGGTTTTGCGAGTTTTCGGCATGCCTAGTTCGTCAAAAAGGATCGTCTGAAGCTGCTTCGGGCTCCCCAGGTTCGCCTCGTGCCCGATCGCTGCAAAAGCGTCCGCTTGCGCGGCAGCGGAGCCGGCCTCGAGCTCTCTGGCCAGTTGGTCAAGCACTTCCAGGTCGATCGCCACCCCCGCGTCTTCCATCCGCGCCAGAGCCCTTTGTGCGGGAATCTCTAGGTCAAGGAGCAGCGGTAGCATCTGCTGCCTTTCCAGCGTCTCCTGCAAAGGGCCGCGCAACCGGTATGTCAGCGCAGCTCGATCCGCCAGGTTCTGCGCCCAAGCTGGTATTTCCTGGTCCCCAACCTCTGAAAGTGAAAAGAGTGCACCTTCGTCCGCAGGCGCTACTTCTTCGCCCAAATACTCCCTTGCCACGTCCTGCAACTCGTAGGTTCGTCTATCGGGGCGACAAAGATATGCGGCGAGTTCGGTTTCAAAAGCCAAATCTGGAAGTTGCCAGCCTTGAGCGCTAAAGGCATGGCTGGCACCCTTCGCGCCGTGGACAACCAGGTCAGGTGAGGACTCGAAGAACTCAGAGAGAGCATTCTCCTGATCGGGACTAAGCTGCAGTGGGTCAACCACCAGGGTGTCCCCTTCAGAGAACAATGCTATACCGGTTAGATTCCCGTTCGCTGGCCTGCCGTCCCCCGCATAGGCAAGGGCGAAAGCCTCATGACCTTCTAGCCACCCTGAGATATTCGTTTCAGCGGCGACTACAGTTATTTCGCCCTGTGGCAGAGGCTCCGGTGCGACCGCCGCACTGGTCTCCGCGATCGTTTGCTCGACCTGCAAAGCTTTGTACACCCGGTCGCGCAGACGCGTGAAGTCCAAGGTGTCAAAGAGGTCCTGCAATCCGGCAAAATCAGCGGGTTCGGGAGTCAGATCAGCTACGGCTACGCCTAGCGAAAGGTCGTCTACCAGCCGATTCAGTTCCCGGTTTACGCGCACCTGGTCCAAGTGCTCCCGCAGTGCCTCACCGCGCTTGCCGCCGATTTCGTCGGCCCGTTCTAAAAGGTTAGCCAAGCCATCGAACTTCAACAGCCACTGCGCCGCTGTCTTCTCACCGACCCCGGGCACGCCAGGCAGATTGTCAGCAGTCTCGCCAACAAGAGCAGCCACTTCCGCATACTGCTGAGGGCTGACCCCATAACGTTCCTCAATGGCTTGGGGGGTCATATATTTAAGGTCCGAGGCTGAACGGCCGGGATAAATAACAGTCACCTGGTCGTTCACAAGCTGGAACGTATCACGGTCCCCGGAAGCGATTAGCACGGGCATGCCCGCTTCTGTGGCCTGCCGCGTGAGGGTGGCGAGGATGTCGTCGGCCTCGTAATCATCTTTGGTCAGGATGGGGATGCCCATTCGCTGAAGCAGTTCTTTGATCACAGCCACTTGCCCTTTGAATTCTTCGGGTGTGGCCGCGCGGCCCGCTTTGTAATCTGCGTACTGCCGTTCACGGAAGGAACCCTCTGGCAGGTCAAACGCAACAGCGATGTGGCTGGGCTTCTCCGTGTCGAGTAGCCGTACGAGCATCGAGGTAAATCCGTAAATGGCGTTTGTAGCCTGACCGCCTTTGGTCGTGAAGTTCTCCACCGGCAAAGCGAAGAAGGCCCGGTATGCCATTGAGTGTCCGTCAACTACCAGCAATTTATTAGTCACATATGCAACCATAGATGCATGATGCCAGCTACGCCTAGCGCTGCTCCGGCGGCAACCACTCTTGGCGAAAAGCTCGAGTTTGATGTTGTCACCCTGAGCGCCGAACACGCCGTGCTTGCAATGCCCGTCGAGGGAAATGTTCAGCCGGCCGGCGTCTTGCACGGGGGTGCCACCGCGGCACTTTGCGAAGAGGCTGCGTCACGATCCGCTGGGGAGCACGCTCGCATCCAAGGAAAAATCGCGGTCGGCGGCTCAATATCGGTGACGCATCTTCGACCAGTCCTTGCGGGCGTGGTGACGGCGACAGCAAATGCTCAGCACCTAGGCCGCACGACAACGGTGCACGAGGTTAAAGTCACGGACATAGAAGGCCGCCTAATTGCGGTCGCTCTAGTAACGAACCATGTAATTGATCCCCTCTAGCGCCCGCTTCCGTCCCGCACCTGCTCAGAACAGGGCCATTTGTGCACAGTGTTATTGTGTAAAATAACTTTGGAGGATGAGGAGGACCGTTGGTGAGCGCTCCAGCTGGAAAAGTCATAATCGTCTCCGATCGGTGCTCAAGGGGACTTGAAGAAGATAAGTCCGGCCCACTACTACAAGCTGGTTTGGCTGAAGCTGGAATCCAAGTGCCGTCAGTCGACGTAGTGCCCGATCAGGTTTCCCGTATCCACCAGGCTGCGGCCGAGGCGCTTGAGAGTGGTGCGAGAATTGTCCTCATTGCCGGGGGCACGGGTATCGCGCCGCAGGACGTCACCGCCGACGCGGTCTCGCCGCTCATAGCGATTCCGCTGCCAGGTCTGACCCAAATGCTGTTCCAAGCTTCGCTGGAGCAAACACCGTACGCAGCGCTGTCACGAGCTGAGGCTGGGCTATCCGAATCCGCTCCGCGATCGCTGATCGTGACTCTTGCTGGCAGTCCCAATGCAGCAACAACGACCCTTCAGTGTTTGACTCCGCTGTTGTCGCACATTTTCGAACAACTTGATCGGGATACAAGTTCCGAGGGAGCTTACGTTGCACACTGAACCTTTGGAAATCGAGCTGCAAGTAGACCTGAGTTCGCAGCCGATAAACCTCATGGAGCTCTTGAGCTGGGGCGCCAACCCGCAGCACGGTGCTTCCTCAATCTTCCTGGGTAAAGTGCGCGATCACGATCCGCAAGTGGTTGGGCAAAAGGTTGTGGGGATCGAATATAGCGCTCACCCTGATGCGGCGAACGTGCTACGAAAAGAAGTGGCGACGCTTGCAAAAGACGTGCTGAGCGAGAGCCTTGACGGCGGAGCCGCTAGGGTGCTGGTGATCCACCGAATAGGACGAGTAGATGTTGGAGATCCGGCGCTGCTCGTGATCGTCTCCACGGCTCACCGCCAGCCCGGTCTTGACTTGGTGCCGGCGCTCGTTGAGCGAATCAAGGCGACAGCCCCCATTTGGAAACAGCAGATACTGGAGGACGGGAGTAGCCAATGGTCGAACTTGCCGTAGCTGCCGCCCACACCCCCAGCGCATCCAAAGACGCGACGCCCAGGCGATTAGTAGACCAGTTTGGGCGTGTGCACCGGTCCATGCGCCTTTCAGTAATTGACAAGTGCCAGCTTCGCTGCACGTACTGCATGCCTGCCTCCGGTCTCCCGTGGCTCGGAAAACAAGAGCTACTGAGTATTGACGAGATCGTGCGAATCGCCTCCATCGCACACTCGGCGGGCTTCACGGAATTTCGGATTACCGGCGGGGAGCCTTTGATTCGCTCAGACGTGCCTGACATTGTCCGGGAGTTGAGAGCCCTGGAGGCGTCTTCAGATGACCTAGATATCTCTCTGACGACCAACGCAGTTCTGCTTCCCAAGTATGCGGACGCTCTGAAAGATGCCGGCCTTTCACGCGTAAACATCTCTCTCGACACGCTTCAACGTGACAGGTTTAAGGCACTAACGCTTCGTGACCAGTTGCCCCAGGTGTTGCAAGGGATCGAAGCCGCCAGGGAAGCCGGACTAGCGCCAATTAAGCTCAATACGCTGCTGATACCCGGAGTAAACAACGATGAGGTCCTGGACCTAGCGCATTTCGCTATCTCCCGCGGACTTCAGCTCCGTTTCATTGAGCAGATGCCCCTAGGCGACAGTCCTTGGGACGGGTCCACCATTATCACTCAAGAAGAAATACTGGCTGAACTCTCCACCCGGTACGAGCTGACTGAAGTTCCGGGCCGGGGCAGCGCACCAGCTCAACGATGGTACGTGGATGGTGGCCCCCAGAGCATAGGTGTTATTGCCTCGGTGACCAAGCCCTTTTGCGGCGACTGTGACCGCCTGCGACTGACAGCTGATGGGCAGTTGAGGACGTGCCTGTTCAGTGACAAAGAGACGGACCTGCGAGGCCCAATGCGTTCCGGCTGCTCTGCTTGACTATCCCGGAGATAATTTCTCCGAACTGCTGAAATCGGCTGAGGAAATCGGACAGACTCTGCCGGCACCCATAGCCGCGGACTTGGACGAGTTCGTGAAGTGGGCGCAGGATTCCGGAGAACGTGAAGTGCGGTCCCACTACGTTGACATCTTCGACCAGCAGCGCAAGTGTGCACTCTACCTCAGCTACTACGTGACGGGAGACACTCGGTTGAGAGGCAGCGCGATCCTCGGCTTCCGGCAGTTTCTCAATGCCATTGGCTACGAGTTACAAAGGGACGAACTAGACGACTATTTGCCAGTGATCCTTGAGCTCTCCGCCGCAAGTGGGGATCCGCTTGTGTGGGAACTGCTTGCCTCACACCGTGAAGGGATAGAGGTCATGCGATCAGCGCTTCACCAGGCAGAGTCACCGTACAAGAACCTGCTGGATGCTCTGGCACGCACGCTCCCAGAAGTCGATGAAGAAACGCACGAACGCTTTCAACGGCTAGTCACGCAAGGACCACCGAGCGAAATGGTCGGCGTCCACCAAACCCCCTGGCCCAGGAGGAGCCAATAATGAGTGCACTGAATGTCTTTCTGTGGATCATATTCCCTTACATCGCTCTGGCCGCGCTAATCATCGGTTTAGTCTGGCGTTGGCGCACAGACAAGTTCGGTTGGACCAGCAGATCCTCCGAACTTTATGAACGCACCTGGCTGCGCGTGAGCTCTCCCCTGTTCCACTTCGGAATTCTTTTGGTGGTGCTGGGGCATTTCGGCGGACTGGTAATCCCGGCAAGTTGGACCTCTGCCCTGGGAATCAGTGAACACGCCTACCACCTGGTCGCTGTGAGCCTGGGCTCCTTTGCTGGCGTAATTACAATAGTCGGGCTGGTCGGACTTCTGGTTCGCCGTTTCAAATACAAGTCGGTGCGGTTGGCAACTTCCCGTAATGACATTGTGATGTACGTGCTTTTGGCCATCCCGATTTTCCTTGGGGCGCTGGCGACCGCAATGACGCAGATCTTCGGTAAGCCAGGCGGATACGATTACCGGGAAACGATCAGTCCGTGGTTCCGGTCGATCTTCTACTTCCGACCGGATGCACAACTGATGGTAGATGTCCCAACCGTGTTCAAGCTGCACGTGGTGGCGGGACTCCTGCTTTTCGCAATCTTGCCGTTCACCAGGCTGGTACACGCCGTGGCGCCGCCTGTGATCTACCCGGTGCGTCCCTACACCGTTTACCGTTCACGGGCTACCGCTGTGGGTCACCCGAACGTCCTCAGAGGATGGGAACCCGTCCCCCAGACGCAAGCTCAGGTGCGCGAAAAGACACGTACCCGTACAGTAGAGTACGGACAGAGGGTCAGCGACCGCACTTAGTGTGTGCAGGCAGGTTTGAAAAATGGCAACTCAGCCGCGCTCGATTTCGCGGACCATAGCCGCAGTGACAGGGTTAACCGCTACCCAACAACAAGTCTTGCATACTTTGGCTCAGTCGCCCCGGCCGTTGCGCGTCGACGACCTTTGTGAAGAGCTGCAGCTCCACGGGAACACGATCCGGGGTGTTCTGAACACCCTCTTGGATCAGGGGCTGGTCGGCAGGCAGGCTGAGGAAACGGAAAAGAGGGGTAGACCCTCTTGGCTGTACGAAGCGCGCGCTTCTGCAGACGCGCAAGCCGTTATGGAGGGCTTCTCCAGCCTCATGGGAGCCCTATCTCAACAGCTCGCCGATTCTTCGCCTGATCCGGAGGCTGCCGCCCTGGAACTCGGCGCCAGGTGGGGCGAGCGAATCCTAGAAGAGCAGGATGTCCCCGACCACAGCGGCTTCGATAAGTCGTCCGCCGTTGCCGACCTGCCGATTCACCTAGCTAAGATGCGGATCTTCCTGTCGCGCCTTGGCTTTCAAGCGACCGGCAGTGGGCGGTCCGACACTATCGAGCTGCACCAGTGCCCACTTCTCGACCCCGACTCCGGCAAGAACTCAATGCTGGTCTGTGAGATCCATCGGGGCATGCTAAACCAGGTGGTCACAGAAACATCCGGCGGCACACTCAGCGCAGACGTCGTGCCCGCGGCTGGTCCCGGGTTTTGCACTGTCATTCTCAACGACGCGAACCAGGCGACCACCGGGATAGATGACTCCGCAGAGACAGAATGACGGTTGCGACCGGAGTCGCAACCGCCCAGAGCCTTTGGAAGTTTGTCTTAGCTCTCCAGCACCTGGTCGATGACCGCGTCGGCGACCTCACGCATTGAGAGTCTCCGATCCATCGATGTCTTCTGAATCCAGCGGAATGCTTCCGGCTCACTCATTTCCATCTTCTCCATGAGTAATCCTTTTGCCCTGTCAACCCGTTTGCGGGTCTCCAGGCGCTCCGCCAGGTCCGCAATTTCGTCCTCAAGGGATTCAATCTGGGAGTGCCGAGAAAGGGCGATCTCCACGGCCGGGATCAGATCAGCCGGACCAAATGGCTTCACCACGTACGCCATCGCACCCGCATCACTGGCCCGCTCCACAAGTTCGGCCTGAGAATAAGCGGTGAGCATGACAACCGCGCAAGACAGTTCTTTCAGAATCTCTTCCGCAGCGGTGATCCCATCCATTTTCGGCATCTTGACATCCATGACCACCAGATCCGGTTCGAGGTCCAGAGCAAGCTTGACAGCCTCCTCGCCATCCCCCGCCTCTCCGACGACATCGAATCCAGCCGCAGTCAGAGTCTCTACGATATCCAGACGAATAAGAGTTTCGTCCTCTGCTACCACGACTCTCTTGGCGTTCACCGTTGCATCAGTCATTCTTGCTCTTTCCTAGTTTGCTTGGTTACTGCTTAGTATTCTATCCTTGGATGGTGCCTGCGGCGCCATCTTCTCAAGCACTTTGGTGCGCGCCCCGATAGCCCAACTGGCAGAGGCGGTCGGCTCAAACCCGGCTTGTTGTGGGTTCGAATCCCACTCGGGGTAC
>CAYFRL010000013.1:16926-46618 GCA_964345595.1 uncultured Actinomyces sp. | reverse complement strand
CACCGTAGCCACACGTTGTTACCTCCCACCCATCGGAAAGCAGGGAGATCTGACGCAGCACCCGCGCATCCCGGCGAATGGGTGAGAACGACAGGATCAAGACGGTAGGCTTCGCTGGGTCGGTGGGCCGGGGAGGGCCGCCGGGTGTGGACGAGACGTGCGAGCCACCTACGGACTTCGGAAGAACACCACGTAGCGTCCGATTGGTCGCGTGACCAAGGGCCGTCAGCTGAGTGCGGATAGGACCGTCGCGCTTGGGGAACTCGGAGAGACGTGCGGGCAGAAGACGCAGGTGGGCTGGTGCGTTGTCTTCCATTCCGTATTGTTCGAGGGTCCGGGCAAGGTCCCCATCGACGAGGGCCTGGAGAGTCTCTTGGGTCACATTGCGAAAACTGGCTAACGTCCCCGGGCTTTCGGAAAGTATCCGACGTGCCAGCGCGGAGAGCCACTCGAAGTCGCCCTTTTTCCAATCGCCTGGCTGGGGGCGAGCCGCTATGGCTCCGTACACGTGGACGCGAAGAATCTTTACCGCGAGTGCTTCCCGGTCAGCCGCGCCCAGTTCGTTTACCCAGGGCTCATCCCAGATGGAGAGCCACGCACCGCCGTGCACTGCCAGCGGCCGAGGGGTAAGGGTCGTTCGCGTTTTCGCGTCCATTCCCACCACGTAAGCGGGATCGTCCGGGTCATACGACACGGAGTGATCCCCTGTCCACAGACGTGCCCCCACCTGAACATCCTCCCCGGCCGGAAACACGTCCCCGAAGGCGTATTCGGGCCGCTGGATAATCTCGCGCCGGATCAGCCCTAGTGGGGCCGTGCGGTAAAAGAGGCGATCGCGGGCCGCCTGTAGATTGCGGCGACGCAGGGTTTGGGGAATGAAAGCCCTGTTCCCGCCCTGGTATGCCAAGGGAGCGATGACGATGTCGGCGCCATCCCTGTCCGCGCGAGCGCGCATTGCCTGAAGCGCTCCCGCTTCATACCAGTCATCCGATCCCATGATCCCCACCCAGGGCGCGGTGGCGGCAGCTATTCCCGCGTCGAATGCTGCACCCGGCTTCCCGGCGTTCCCCTCTAGAGGAACGACGCTGACACGGTCATCCGCAGGCAAGTCCAACAGGTCAGGGGCGACGTTGTGCGCAACCACGATTGCGCCAGAGTCAGGGTCGGCCAAGACTGACTCAACAGCTCTGCGAATCGGCCGGTCTAGGTTGTGAACTGGAATGATGATTTGAGCGAGGGGCCCATGCGAAACTGTTGAACGCGAATCCGCGCCGACAGCCCGTGCCTTTGCGGAGCCCGGTCGGTCCCCGAGCAGCGAATCAACTGAATCGCGCAGGTCAGAGAGGCGAGAATCGAGCCGAGCTCGAAGCCACGAGCCTTTGCTTGCGATTCCCGATGGGTGCGCGGGAAGACGCCAATCCAGATAAGAAGCTGTCTGCTGCGTTTCCAGCGCTCCCGGCAGATCCTTGCGTAGCAAGGCGCTCCAGATGCGGGCGCGGGCACGCACAAAACCTCGCGAAACAGCGGGTTCCAACGTTTCGATGTCTCGCGCCAGGTCCGAGAGCCACTCGAAGTCGCCTTTCGGCCATTGGTCTACTTCTGGACGCGCGGCAAACATTCGCAAGATGTGTACCTGAGCGAATTTACGCGCCAAAGGGAGCCGCTCGCTCCGCGGGAGTTCCCGCACACGCTGGTCTTCCCACAGGCGCTTCCATGACTCGGCGTGTACGGACAGTGGTCGCACAGTGGTCGTCACTCGCGTTCTAGCATCCTCACCGACTACGTAAGCTGGGTCAGCCGGATAGTGACAGATTGAAAGGCCAGACGTATACAGCAGAACTCCGTTCAACTGATCCTCTCCGGCCACCACGTCGTCAGCAAAGAGGAAGGAGGAGTCGCCGAAGAGTTCTCTGCGGAATATTCCAAGCGGTGCGGAGCGATAGAAGAGGCCATCCCGCCCGCCGCGCAGGTTGGAGCGGCGCCATGTCACCGGATTCTTCTCGTTCGTCTTGGAACTCGCATGACGAAGAGGGGCTATCACACCGTCCGCGCCATCCGCGGACGCCCTATCTATCATGGCGCTCACGGCTCCTGGTTCGTACCAGTCGTCCGATCCCATCACTCCAACCCACGAAGCTGATGCAGCCGCGATTCCCGCATTAAAGGCAAGACCAGGCAGCCCGACTCCCTGGTCGAGGTGCACCACCTGCACCCGAGGATCTTCGGGTAGATCCAGGGACGCGGGTTCCAGCCCATGTGCAACGACGATTACACCCGCATTCGGGGTCGCGAGCACCGATTCCACCGCCCGCCTAATAGGTCGGTCGATCTTATGGACGGGGACTACAATCTGAACTGCCAGATCTTGTCGATCCACATTTCCCCTTTCAGGCTCTCCCCAAGACAGGGCACTCTTGCGGATTATGTAAACTTGGGAAGTCCCCGTCGCCGCGCCATCTGCCCGGGCGGTGTGCACCATTATAGGAGGAATAGATGCGACACGCCCTCAAACAGATGAGGCTGATACTCCCGTTCCTGCCAGAGAGCGCTCGGACGTACATCTGGGTGTTTATCACTATCTCCTGCCTGCTGTCCTTGCTGGACGTCGCTGCACTAATGCTGCTTGCTTTGTCGTTGTCCTCAATGATGCAGGGCGCTGATGTCAATGTTCCGATCTTTGGCACGGTTTCATCTGATAACTACGTCTGGTTGCTCCTTGCGGTTTCCACCTTGATCTTGCTGAAGTCGCTGCTGACGCTGCTGCAGCAGTGGCACGCAACCCGGCGGTTCGCAGAATTTGAGCTAACACTCGGAGTGCGGCTCTTCGATGCGTACATCGGGGCCCCATGGGTAGAGCGCTTGGGCCGCACCTCATCTCAGCTGGTTCGAATGGCCGACGTGGGGGTATCGGCCGTTGTATCTGGCCTAATCTTGCCGCTGATGGGAATACCGACCCTGGTGCTCTCAGCATCGCTGATCATCGGCTCTTTGTTCTACGTGCAGCCGATTACCGCAGCAATCACAGTCGTGTACTTGGGCGCCATTGCGTTCTTGATGTCTAGGGTCCTGACGAAGCGCGCCGTTGAGGCCGGCAGGGTGAACCGTGACTACAGTTACAAGGTCGCCTCACTGATGACCGATATGGTCGCCGCCCTAAAGGAAGTCACGCTTAGGGACAAGATCGACGAGGTGGCAGAGGTCGTCAGAGATAACCGCTCCCACGCTTCCCGGGCACGGGCGAACATTCAGTTCCTGGCCGGCGTTCCGAAGTTCATTCTTGACACCGCTTTGATTGGTGGCTTTCTGATTGTTGGCGGCGTCTCGTATTTGATCGAGGGGTCACTGAACGAAGCAATCAGCGCGGTGGTCCTGTTCGCCGTAGCGGGGATGCGTCTTGTTCCGGCGTTAACCACATTCCAAAGCACCGCTAATTCCATAAACGCAAATCAAGCTCAGGTGACCGCTGTCCTGCGCGACATGCGCTACGCGGATCAACAGCGGAAGAACCGTGAGGAACTGGGTCGTGAACCTTTGTTGTCTGAACCCAGAGAAATGCTTCTGAACGACGTGACCTTTACCTACCCCACGGGCAACCAGCCCGCGGTAAGCAGTGTCTCCATGAACATCAAAATGGGTTCCAGCATCGGGATCGTTGGTGAGTCTGGCTCTGGGAAGTCAACTTTGGTTGACATATTGTTGGGATTGCTGGTGCCCCAATCCGGCTCCATTCATATCGATGACCAAGATCTAAACGACGTCCTGGCCGATTGGCGATCCCGGGTCGGGTACGTCCCACAAGATGTTGCCCTGTTCGATGGAACTGTGGCCCAGAACGTGGCTCTTGCTTGGAAGGGCGACATTGACAATGACAAGGTCATCGATTGCCTGAAGAAGGCCCAGCTGTGGAAGGCCATTCAGGAGCGGCCGGGCGGCTTGAATGCAAAGGTTGGTGAACGGGGCATGGGCTTCAGCGGCGGCCAGCGTCAGCGCCTGGGTATTGCGCGCGCACTTTACACGGACCCGTACGTGCTGATTCTGGACGAAGCAACCTCTGCCTTGGACACGATCACCGAAGCAGAAGTCGCGAAGGCCGTCAGTTCGTTGCGCGGCAATGTCACGCTGATCTCCATTGCTCACCGCCTATCGACCGTCCGTGACGTTGACGAACTTTTCTATATGGAAAACGGCTTGGTTCTTGCTCGGGGAACGTTTGACGAGGTCATTGCTGAGGTGCCTACTTTCGAGCAGCAGGCGCGGCTGGCCGGGCTGGTTGCAGAAGCGAAAGACGTCTAGAAACGGCCGCACCCGGCCTGTGTAGTAGGAGGACCTAGCTGGCCAAGAACTCTCGCAAAGATTCAGCCGCGGCCTCTTCACTGTGGGTTTTCAGCACGTACCCGCGTCCGCGTTCCCCAAGTTCACGGCGCCGCGATGGGTCAGCAGCTAAGGACTCAATTACCGCTCCAATTGTTTCAGGGGTGGCCTCCACCACGGGAAGTTCCATGCCGCTGACATTTCGCATCTCTGATCTGACCGAGTCCCAGACGTGGGCTACCGCCACTCGCCTCGCCAACATAGCTTCCAGCGAGGCAACTCCGTATTGGCCATTCCGAATTCCATCAATGACGATGTCTGCTTGGGCTACGTGAGCAGGCATCTCTTCGGAGGGGACTCCGCTCAGTTCTTTGTATTCGATAACGCCTCTCTTCTCCAGGCGGGCCATGGCCTGGCGGATTGAGTCGCTGCCCTTCATGGGGCCACTGCTAGGCGCGTGAAGGACCAGTGGCACTTCCCGATGGGGTGGAGCAGGCAGATCCCACTTGCTTGGATCTGAGAGCGTGGGAAGCCACTTTGCGCCCGGCCGGAAGGCTTTCAGGTACGGGTTTGACACGAACTCCGGAACGTCCAATTCGTCAGCTAGTGCAAGGTTCTCGCGGACAACTGATTCCATTCGAGAGTTAGCGGCCGCCTCCGCGGTCTCATACGGAGAGAAAGGCTCCAATTCCTGGTGCTTGGTCGGCAGCCGAATGTCGGTTCCGTGCCAGAGCAAAGCGACCTTGACGCCGGCACGCTGCAGGTCGCGAACCTGATTCACTGTCAGCTTCCAACCGGGCGAAGACGCGTCGGAAAGCAAAGGACTTGCCGCTTCGAAAACAACATGCGTTGCATTGTAGAGTGCGTGACTTTGCCTGCGTCTCCAAATATGCGAGTACGCCCAAACATTGTTCTTGACTGAAGCGTTGGCGCGGAATGTGTAGCCCCTGAGAGGATCGTATCGCTGTAGATTCGCCGCTGACACTCCAGGTATCGTCTCGGCTGCTCTGGCCCAGAAGTACCCCTGCCCAGCGTAGTTTGCCGGGCCGATGATCAGTCTGACGGGTGCGTCCTTTGGCTTTGCTACCTGCTTCAGGTCGCGCAAGTTCCAGGTTTTGCTTGGCCCACTGATTCGGGACTGCAAAGATTCGGGCAGCAGGGGAATCAGATGCGCCGAGATTTCCAGACGCAGACTGGATAGACGCTGGGCGGCAGCGTGCTTGTTGCGCGAATGGGGAACGGTCATTTGCCCTCCACAATCTCTTTTCTGCGGGCCATCCTCCCCAGGCTATCCTCTGCGGGCGGCCCCAAAGGTGGCTCATATTTTTTGGTCTCTCCAAGGTACCTGAAAGCGCTGGTTCTCGGTCTTGGTCCCAAGCTCTGTTTCAAGACGCAGCACCACTAAAGACGGTGCATCAGTCGGTTATCTTTGAGTATGATTGAGTTCAATGCGGTTCAGCACCCCAGTGGTCAGAGCAAAGTCGCGGGAACGCCTTCCGCGGTTCGCTGGCCTGAGCACCGTAGAATGAGCACACAATAGAAGGGGAGGCTTGATGAGGGTTGCCATCTCGGCCGTTCAGTTCAATAGCGACCGACTGATTGGAGCGCAGCGCCCCAGAGCCATCGCTGCCGAACTGGTGAAGCGGGGGCACGACGTAACCGTTTTTGCCCCCGAAGTGCCTGCCGACGAATCCGTTGAACCACCGCCGGGCGTCCATGTCGTTACTCTTCCCCGTTACTCACCCCGTGGCCTACAGGCGGTCTCATCGCTGCCCTTTTGGCAACGAGCAGTTGCTTTCGCTTCAGTTCTCACAACCGTCCCAAGGGCAACAGTGCTGGCCTCGTCCACCCTCAGCAGGGCGCTGCGAATCCCCGCTGCAGAACGCACCAAAGAATTCGACGCGCTCAACCGAGCCAGGTTAATGACCGTGGGCGGGACCAGGTCGCTAATCGACGCGCGGACCTGGGTTCGTCAGGCATCCCTCTCGGTACGTGACCAACTCAATGAACTCGAGCCGTTTGATGCCATCTTTTCCACATATGGTCCTTTCGGATCACTCTGGTTCGGGCGGCACCTGAAGCGGTTGTTCCCGGCGGCCACCTGGGTGTCCGACATTCGCGATCCGATGGTCTACTCCGGACTGCTAAAAGGTATGACCGAGTTCCTAAAGAAGGAAGAACGGCAAGCAGTGAGAGAAGCGGACTTTGTCACCGTGGTCTCTGAAGGCGTGAAATCGTCGATCCTGCGCCAGAAAGCTAATCGGCGGTTTGCGGACAAGATCCATGTCCTTCCCAATGGGTTCTTGCAGCGCGGTGCGACGGAGAGATCAGGGAAAGCTGGACCCCTTCGAATCGTTTATACAGGTCAAATGTACAGGGGTAGTCGGGATGCGACCCCCCTGTTTCGCGCCATTGCAACCATCAAGATGCGGCGCCCGGAGCTGCAATTTGAGGTCCACTACGCAGGGCACCAAGGACACATCATGAGGGACTTTGCACGGTCAGAAGATTTGGAGTCGGTAGTTGTAGACCACGGCTCGCTCACTCATTCTGAGGCGGTTGGCTTGCAGGACTCGGCCGACGTGCTACTTGTGTTGAGCTGGAATAGAAAGGACAGTCAAGGAATCATCTCTGGCAAGTTCGGTGAGTATTTGGCCGCTTCTAAGCCGCTGTTGTCCCTGGTTTCAGGGGACCACCCTGGAGCGGAGCTTTCGGGGTTGGTGCGGGCGATGAACGTTGGATGCGCATATGAGGCGGCCGAACCATCTATGTTTGACTCCGTTGTCGAATTCTTGGAGGCTGCTGCCGAGCGGCGGAGCGAAGGGATGAGCCCCGCTTTTCAGCCGAATAGTGACGAGGTTGCGAAGTTCGACTACGCCAACATCGTGGCTAGGCTTGAGCAGCTGTTTCAGGAAGCACCAGCGTCCTCTGCCACTGATTCCGGCGCTAGCTGAGCAAGAACGGTCTCAGCGTCGCGGCTGCACGTTCCATCGAGTGAACCGAAAGAGCGAACTGCCGACCTTCCTCCTGTAAATGCCGATACCGGTCTGGATTCACAGCAATGTCTCTCACCACCTGGCCAATGTTCGAAGGGTTCGCTTCAACAATCGGCAAGTCGTAGCCTGTTTGTTCCCTGATGCTTCCGCGGATGTAATCCCCAGCTTGTGCCACCGCGATACGCCCCGCCAGCATTGTTTCCACCGAAGCTACTCCGTAGAGTCCCATGCTGACCTGGTCGACCACGATATCGGCGCGTTCAACCAGAGCGGGCATTTGGGAATAGGGAACGCGTTCGGCCTCCACGTAGTCGATCAAATCTTCTTCCGCTAGACTCCTCATCGCCTCGCCGATCGCCTGCGTTCCTTTCAGAGCGGAACGTGACGGTACGTGGAGGACGACAGGTTTGCGCTCGCCCAAAACGACTGGCGTGAGATTCGCCCAAAGAGATCCGTCCGTAAGCGTGGGCAACCAGGTCGCATTTGGGACATATTGGATCAGGTCCGGGGTGGACACGAATTTGGGAACATCGAATGCATCCAGGGTTTTGTGGTTCCTGGCCGCCTTGATTTCAAGCGCGTCGGTCAGGCCATCCAAAGGGTCACGGAAAGGTGAAAACGGCTCAATCCGCACATGCTGTGAAGGAGTGCGGACATCACTGCCGTGACTCACCATTGCGACCTTGATACCGCGGGATTGAAGGTCTCTGATCTCAGCTTGGACGTCACCCCCGTACATTCCCCCTAGGATCGGCCGTTCCGCCTCATAGAGAACATGCGTGAAGTCGCGAAGGATTGCGCGCCTCTGCCTTCGAGCCCAAACGTGCGAGTGGCGCCCAACGTTGTCGTGTACGCTATTGTCCGGCTTCGCGACAATAGTGGATGGTGGATAAACAAAAGCCAAGTTCTGCGCCGAAACACCTGGCAGGGTAGACGCGGCTCTAGCCCAATACAATCCCTGAGAAGCGTAGTTCGCCGGAGCAATCAGCAGGCGGACGTCGGCGTTCTGGTTGCTAGCTTTGGCGTGCGGGCGAAGATCACGCCACCCCCACGCATACTCCTTTGGAACCACTTTCACGCGCACGGATCGCGGAAGAACGGGGGTGACATGAGAAACCAGTTCTCTCCGGATTTTCGTGGTCAGGTCCATGGAGCGATTCTACCGGCGCCCCGAAGTTTTATTTCGACGCGCGATAGTGGCTGGCTGTTCTCAAGCTCGGGAAGCGGTCCTGGGCTCTGAATGTAAGCGGCACTTTAGCAAACGGCCGAATGCAGGCCGGTCCGCCCGACACCACATATGATCCTGCACTGCTAGCATCAGTCCCATGCGCGTATTGGCTCTCACCCCGTGGTTTCCCAGCAAAAGAAGACCGGCCGCGGGCATTTTCACGCTTCGAGACGTAGAGCTGCTGGCGGCGGACCACGACGTAACCGTTCTGCACTTGGGCCGCCCAGAAGACCTATCCGCGGGTGAAGAGACATCGGTGGGACGGCTGGGAATCGAAGTGGTGAGGTTACCGTATTCCTTCCTGTCGCCTCGTTCCGTCTGGAAGGCCGCCGCAAAAGTGCGTGAACTGCTGAAAGAAAACGACATTCTCCATTCGATGGCGATGTCGTCCCTGCTACCTGCCGCACTTGCCCGCCCACGCGTTCCTTGGATACACACGGAGCATTTCTCAGAACTGGTAAATCCTGAGCTGTCGGCCCACAGGCGCTCACTCCTCCGGATCTTGAAGAACCTCTACCGGCTCCCAGATGAGGTGGTCGCTGTTGGCAGGGATCTGGCGGAAACCATTGAGGAACAACGTTCAAAGCCTTCTTGGATCATCGGCAATTACGTGCGTTTCCCAGAGGGATTACTTCCCAGGCGTGAGCCCCATGCCAGTATTCGGATCCTTTCCGTCGGGGGTCTCATCTCCAGAAAAGGCCCGCTTGAGTCGGTCGAGGCGGTGGCGGAGTTGCGCGACCGGGGGCAGGACGCGTCGCTGCGCTGGGCTGGGACGGGCGAGCTGGCACAGGCGGTTGAGAATCGGGCACGCGAACTCGGCATATCAGAACACGTCGAATTGCTGGGATATGTTGCCCCAGAGCAACTCGGTGAGGAGTTCGCAGGAGCAGACGTGTTCTTGCTGCCTACCGAAGCGGAAACGTTCGGAGTCGTTTTCGCCGAGGCGCTTGCCCACGGATTGCCCGTCGTGACCAGCGGGGTCGGCGGGCACCTAGATTTCCTTCCGGACGAGGGATCACGGGTGGTCACCGAGCGATCAGGAGTTGCTTTGGCGGACGCGATCGAGCAGCTTCTAGGCAGCCCAACTCTGCCGTCGCCCCAGGAGCTGAGTAACTACGCGCGCAGCTCTTTTTCCGAGGAAACGCGACGGCGGCGTTACCTTGCTGCCTACCGCAGTGCTCTTGGCCCCAAAAGGACTAGGGGCACTGTTGGAGTGAAGCCACGGACGCGTTGAGTACTCCCGTGCCTCCTACCAGCCAAACTCGGTCAACTTTCGACTTGCTGCCCTTAATTGAGCTTGACACTACCGGTTTGGGAACACATCCAAGCTTTGCCAGAACCAGCCTGTGCCCGGCCTTTCCGGCCGGTACACCAGCTGAGAGGGCGTCGGGGAAATCGGCCCCGGTCGCGAACCACAGGTTGGTGACCGCAGTTGACGGCTGTTTCCCGTCAACCCAGGCGTTTACCTTTTGATTGGTCGTATAGCGGTTCGTACCTGAGAGCCGCGTCGTGCTGAACCCCTGTAAGCCAAGAGCGGTCGCTGTCTGTGGCGTGACAACGCCGGTTCCCCCAACCAACACCAGCCCGGTCCGTTTCTTAGCCTTCAGCGTCGCCGCGAGCGAAGTTGGTAGGCCTTGACCAGACATTCCGTCAACCAGGATGACTGGCGTACTGGTTGCTCCCCCCGCCGCGGAAGCAGATAGTGCATCCGGGTAGTCCCTCCCGGTCGCCACAAGTACCTGTGTCCCACTCTTTGTGCTGAAGAAGCGGTCATAGATGGCTTCGGATGTTGAGTACCTGTTGCTGCCACCAACCCGTTCAGGCGTTTTCCCTGTGGCTGCCCTCAGCTGATTCGCTACGGCTTCTGAAACGGCTCCTGTCCCGCCCACTATGTACACGGCACTTGGGGCGTTAGCTTTCACTTGGGCTATTTGAGCGTTTGTGAGGCCGCCGGGTCGCGTGAGCAGTAATGACCCTCCGACTGAGGCGACCGCCGGACCCGCAGAGAGCGAGTCAGCAAACACTGCACCGGTGGCAACGAAGAGTGGTTTACCCTTCACACCGGTCGATTTGTAAACCGCTAGGGAAGTCGCGTATCGGTCCGCGCCGGACAGGCGCGCAATGGTGGGGCCAGCAACCTTCTGTGCTTTCGAGGTCGCGGTCCCCGTGGTCAAGGCACCGTTCATGCCGGTGACGCGGACGCTCAAGTTCTTCCCCACATCGGCCAGTACCGGGACGTAAGTGGATTTAGTAGCTTTGCTGATTGGCGACCCGTTCCGAAGCCACTGGTAGGTGACCAGTGTTGCCGCAGGCTTCCAACTAGTTGCGTCAGCCCCCGCTGCCGTGACGGTTGCCCCAAAACGCACTGTTCCACTGATCGTTGGTACTGGAACGACCTTTTCTTGCGGCTTCATGGAAGCGGGGAACCAGAGTGTCATGTAGTGGTGGAAGTTCCTCCACACGGTGCTAGAACAAGAATCTCCAGCTGCGGGGTAAGGGAGCGCGGCGGCGTTCGGGACGAACGGAGTGTAAGTGTAGAGCGAAGCGGTCGCCAGGTTCTTGATGACGAAGGTGTGCCCGCCGCAAGAAGGCTTATTCCAAGCGTAAGGAATAGTCACCTTTGCCCCACTCTTCACCGCGGCAATGTACGGCCATGATTGGCTCAGGCGATAAGAGGCGAGCTTGTCAGTTCCGTAGTAGATCTGTTGCGTGAAGCCCGCTTCAGCCGGATCGCAGGGCTTCCCGTCAGGGCAGCCCGAACCCATCACCTTTGCCCATCCAGCGGCGTTGAGGGGTTGGTAAATACCAGAGGATTCCTTTTGAATATTGGCCAGGATGACCTGCGGGTTGATGCTACATGCTTTGGCTGTTTCCGCGATTATTGTCGCCGCGCTCTGACTACCCGTCAGCTTCAAGGGCTTGCATCCACCTCTGTCGGTTAGCAAGTTCTTTGTCGCGAACTTCGTGTTTTTCAGGCACGTCTTGTCGCCGCTAGCTTTGCAGTCTTTTCCTTGCGTGTTCAAGAAGGTCTGGATTTGGGCGGCGGTCATGGCTGTGCCGTTGTAGAACACTTCGTCGGAGATTATTTCTCCATAGGGGAACGAGGCCGAAGGTGTGGAGCTTTGCTCGGTTCCCGTCGCCTCTTTCATATAGCCCTTCACCTTAGTTCGCATCTGCGGCAATATGTTGTAGTAGGCGTTGCCCGGGCAATCTGTGGCACCCACGTCTCTGTGCCCGGACACGATCGGAATGCTTCGGCCTTTCAGGTCTGAACCGGGAACGGAGATTGTGCCGTCAATGCTCTTTATCCCATGCAGGTTTAGCTTCCAAGCTATCGTCTTCGCGACCGCGTCTTGGGCGACCACAGGCGGCACGGAACCTGTGTAGCTACCCAGGATAGAAATACCAAAGGTGAGCTGGTTGGCCCCGTATGCTTGTGCGCCCTCGGTCATCTTGGTGATGCCGCCAGCGCGCCCTTCCCAGACGCCCCCATACTTGTCCACCAGGAACTGATAGCCGATGTCACCCCACCCGCGCGTCACCGCATGATAGTAGTAGATGCCGCGCAGAAGCCCCGGCACAGCCGCCTGGGTGTAGTCGTTGGATCCTCGGTGTGATGAATGACTGCGCCCTTGTAGGTGATCGATTCTGGCTTCCACGTCATTATCTTTTCGTCTGCGGCCCAATCGGCACGCGTGCCAATTTTCAAACCCAAATAATTCGTGGAAACGGCCGCTGGAACAATAGGTGCAACGCTCGCGGTGCTCACGGAACTCGCGAAACCCGCTGGTTCAACTGAAGCAGCGCCGTCTAGATCCAGGGTCTCATCATCAAGGCTCTGCTCCGATGGATCCGGTCCAAGCTGCTCCGCTTCCGGAACGTTCGGGGTATCGCCTTGATCCGTGTCGCTTCCTGATTGTCCCTCGTCATCTGCCGAAGTATCTTCGTCAGGGTCTGAGTCAGTGCTGGCTAGCTGAGCTTCTGCAACTTCAAGTTCGTTGACAACTTCATCGCCCCCAAGCGGATCAATTATGTTCAACGTGATTTCGTCAAGCGGCTCCCCGTTTTCACCGAAAGCAACAGCTTCCACCGATTGCGCGTCCACCAGGATGTACTCATCGGTCCCTGTGACCGCGGCGCCCTCCTCTGCTTCGAGAGCTTCAGGGAGACCAAGTTCTTCCCAACCGGACCAGACACCATCTTTCAGATACCTCAACTGCACGGTTCTTGGCGTGGGAGTCTCTGCAGGATCCCAGGTGACTCCAGCGATTGCTATCTCCGAATCCAGTTCAGCCCGCGCGGCCGCGAATTCTGTCTCGACATCTGCACTTAGGAGTGCTGGCCCCGCTGGTTCTGGCGGAAGGAACGATTCACCCTGCTGGTCTACTAGTTCTTCTCCCGGATCGGGAGCGAGCAAAGCAAGTTCGCTTGCTGTCACCTCTTCGACCTGAAGCTCCTGCCCGCCTTGAACAGCAGGCACGATAGGCGCAGTGGCCCCACCGATCTCTTCTGCGGCGCCCGCGGTTACAGGCAGCCCGGCCACAAGCACCGCAACAATAGCCGCAGCGACAAGCCCGCTACTCGTTTTCCTCACTTTGGACAAGGCTCACCCTCCCTGGACGGCTCTTTGTCGCCCCCCGCTAGACAACACAGTGCACATTTGTCACACTAGCATCATCTGACACTCTAGTACCACCGGTTTTGGGTGAACACCGAGGGTGATGGCGGCGGATAGCCACTGGTGAACCGTGGTTTGGGTAAGAAAAAGTCCGCGCCGGCCCAAGAGCTGACGCGGACCAAACCAAACGCCTACAGTCGCACGGAGTCCCCGGTTTTGGCCGACTGCAGCATCGCCTCGACGACGCGGATGTCCTCAAGCCCTTCCCGCATGGTCACAATGTCTGATTCCCGACCAAGGATCGCATCCCGGAAGTTCTCCTGCTCAACTGCGAGAGGTTCACGCTTCTTTAGCGCGTAGCGGACCATGGAGCCTTCAGAAACGCCCCGGAAAGCGGCAATCTGCTCCCACTCGACTGGGAACTCACCGTTTTCGTAGAAGTACAGATCACCCATGGCTGTGTCCGCCACCAGCGCACCATGATCGCCTACGACAATGGTTGTCCGGTCCTTGTACGGAGTCAGCCAATTCACCAGGTGGTTTGCCAGTATCCCGTTGGTGAACCGCCCGGAAGCGGTAAGCATGTCTTCGTGCTCTCTTCCGGACCTGTGGGAAGTTTGGGCGAACACGAGTTCGTAGGCGGCTCCCGCAATCCAAGAGGCCAAATCAACATCGTGTGTAGCCAGGTCCTTCACCACTCCTACGTCTGAGATGCGCGCTGGGAACGGCGACTGGCGGCGCGTTGCCACCTGGTAGACCTCACCCAGCTGACCCTCTTTGATTCTGCGGCGCATTTCAAGCAGTGCTGGATTACACCGCTCCACGTATCCGACGGCCCCCACTAGCCCGGCGTCCTCAAATGCGGCGGTCATCCGTTCTCCCGCGGCAGAGTCTCCCGCCAGTGGCTTTTCCACCAGGGTATGGACACCAGCTTCGGCCAGTTTCAGGGCAGCTTCTTCGTGGTAAACGGTGGGTACCGCAACGATTGCCGCGTCGATTCCAGCATCAATCAGCTCGTCGACGGAACCCAGGATCGGCAAGTCTCCCGCTACTCCGAACCGGTCCCCACCCGGGTCTGCGACAGCAACCAGCTCGAATCCGTCCAGAGCTCTTGCATTACGCACGTGGTGGCGTCCCATCGATCCAACGCCAAGCACACCAACTCTCAAGTCAGTCATAGCTATGCCCCCGCACCGGCCACCGCGTTCACAGCGGCAACGATTCGTTCCAGGTCCGCTTCACTCAAAGAGGGGTGAACGGGAAGTGAAATAACCTCAGCTGCGGCCTTTTCTGTCTCTGGCAGTTCGAGACCCGGCGCGTACTTAGCCAACGAAACCAGGCGGTGGTTCGGAATCGGATAGTAAACACCGGAACCGACCTGATACTGGTCACGCAGCTCTTCAACAATGCGCGCGCGATCCGCAGCGTCGACGCGGATAGTGTACTGGTGGTAGACATGCACGGCTCCGTCCGCCACTGGCGGCACGATAACCCCGCGCAGGTTCTCATTCAGAAACTTCGCGTTGTTCTGCCGCTTTGCCGTCCACTCTTCCAGGTGTCGCAGCTGCGTCCTTCCGATCGCCGCATTGATGTCGGTCATGCGGTTGTTCACGCCGATCATCTCATTCGCGTACTGAGTCTCCATCCCCTGGTTACGAAGCACCCGCACGCGCCTGGCCAGTTCTTCCGATCCACTGGTGACCATGCCGCCCTCGCCCGACGTCATGTTCTTTGTCGGGTAGAAACTGAATGCGCCGAACGTGCCGAACGTGCCGACCTTCTGCCCGTCAAGGCTTGCCCCATGGGCTTGCGCCGCGTCCTCGAAAATCGCCAATTCGTGTTCTGAAGCTAGCTTTTCAAACGCATCCATGTTGGCCGGGTGGCCGTACAGGTGCACGGGCATGATCGCCTTTGTTCGACTCGTTATTGCCGAGGCGGCGGCGTCCGGGTCAAGACAGAAATAGTTTGGTTCGATATCCACAAAAACAGGGGTCGCCCCCGTGATCGCGACCGAGTTCGCCGTGGCGGCGAACGTGAACGAGGGGACAATCACCTCGTCCCCCGGCCCCACCCCAGCGGCAAGGAGACCCAGGTGCAAGGCGGATGTTCCGGAGTTGACAGCAACGGAATGGACGCCGTCAACGACCTGCTCGGAGAACTCCTGCTCAAAGGCCGCAACTTGTGGGCCCTGGGCGACCATTCCCGATCGAAGGACCGATGAAACTGCCTCCACTTCCTCTTCCCCAATTATTGGCTTCGCCGGTGGGATGAAAGGCATCTGATCAGTGGTCATCCGTTTGTTCCTCTTTCAACTCGGTTTTGGAAAGCTGCACGTATCTATCGCCAGTTTCTGGGCACCGGAAAACACCCGGCTCTTCCTCAACGGGCACCAGCTTAACTCCTGACTTACCAACCCAACCAACTTGCCGGGCCGGAACGCCGACGACAAGCGCGTAAGCGGGAACATCACGCGTGACAACCGCACCCGCTGCCACGGTCGCCCACTCACCGATCGTTACGGGCGCCACGCACACGGCCCGCGCTCCGATCGCCGCGCCTTTTTCCACCGTGACACCGACCGGCATCCAGTCGTCCGCGCTCTTAACGGATCCGTCTGGGTTGATCGCACGCGGATTGTGGTCATTGGTGAAAACAGCAGCTGGCCCGACAAAGACCCCGTCTGCGAGTTTGGCGGGCTCGTAAACCAGCGCATAATTCTGGACTTTACAGTTATCGCCCATCTGCACACCTGTGCCTACGTATGCGCCCCGCCCGATAACGCAGTTCGCTCCAATGACGGCGTCTTCCCTGACCTGCGCTAAGTGCCAGACGCTGCTGCCTGCCCCTATTGTTGCTAGCGGGGAAACGTCGGCCGTGTCCACGATTCGTGGCATTGGTGCTCCTTCGAATTGGGCGCCTGCGGGCGTTAGCGGTGGCACTGAATGCTACCCACCAGAATATCTCACAGATCGGCTCTTATTCATAGCGCGTTGGCCGTATATGCGAAGGCTCGTGTCACAATGGACAAATGAGCACACCTTTGCCAATCGTGGATGACGCCTGGCTGGTGATCCCTCTCTACAATGAGGGCCCGGTAATAGGACAGGTCGTTGCGCAGGCACGGCACATTTTCCCGAACGTGGTTTGCGTAGATGATGGTTCGACAGATGACTCAGCAAACCAAGCGGCACGGGCCGGGGCGTACGTCGTCGAACACCCAATAAATCTGGGACAGGGAGCGGCACTACAAACCGGAATCGACTACGTGCTCCGATACACAGATGCGGACTACATTGTCACTTTTGATGCGGACGGCCAGCACCTTCCTGAGGACGCCGCAGCAATGGTCGCGAAAGCGAAAGAAGAAGACCTGGCCATCGTCTACGGGTCCCGTTTCCTTGAGGGCAAGGCCGACACAGGCGCCGCAAAACGTCTGGTCCTGCGCACCGCGGCCTTAGTCACCCGGTGGAAAACGGGGCTTCGCATAACGGACGCACACAACGGTTTGCGCCTGCTGCGCCGAGACGCCGCGAACTCCCTGCACCTGCGCCACGACCGGATGGCGCACGCCTCTGAGATCGTCTCCCAAATGGCGAAAACCGAACACGCGTGGGCAGAAATGCCTGTGCAAATCCGCTACACGGAATACTCGCGGGCGAAAGGTCAGTCCCTGTTGAACTCCGTGAATATTCTGGTCGAACTTGTCTTAGGCTGAGGTGGATCATGTCTTACTGGCTAATCAAAACTCTGCTTATCGTTGGGCTTATAGCCGTCGCGTACGTGATGTTGCGACCCGTGAAAAGCGCGAATCACCTGGCGCTGCGCCGCCTGGGCGTAATGCTGATCGTTGTACTGGCAGGGCTTTCGGTCATTTTCCCAGACGTGGTGAACCGCCTGGCGCGTATGATTGGGGTCACGTCAGGCGTGAACCTGTTGGTGTACGTGCTTTTCTTGGCCGTTTTCACACAGATGGCCGTCGGTTACCGCAGGGACCTGGCAACGGATAGAAAGATCACCGCGCTGGCCCGCGCAGTCGCACTGGAATCTGCGCCGAAACCGCCAAAGCCCGGGACGGTGTCTGATTGCTCACCACCCATTGCACCGCCACAAGCCTAAACCGCACACTAGTAACATAGAGCCGAGAGTGTCGCGGTTGAAGGCATACGTCTTTTCTTATGCGGAGAATAATGGAGAGTAACCCCAATTGAGCGTAGGTAGGGAACGGAAAAAGTCGGGCGTGCGTCGGCACCCCCCTATCGCGCACGCCTATCCAAACCCGTACCGCTTCCCCTGGTTCAGATCGCTCATCGCCGCGGCTTTCGCCGTAGTCCTATTTGGTTGGGTGGCGGGCGCCCTCATCATTGAAGACCTGGATCGACAGATCAAAGGTTCCGTCCTGCAAACTGAGCACCTTGGCGCTGTGGACGACAAACAAGAAGAGCAGCCGCCCCCGCAGGACCGGTTCAAAGATCAGCCCGTCAACATACTGATCTCAGGAATTGACTCGCGGCATGACGAGAACGGGCAGCTGGGCGCCGGCACAACCGACGTGGATCCAACGATCCGTTCCGACACCACGATGGTGCTCCACCTGTCGGCGGACCGACAGAGAGTCTCGGTGCTGTCCATACCGCGGGATATGAAGGTCGATATTCCCTCGTGCAGACTTTCCGATGGAACCGAAAGCTACGAGTACTACGGAATGTTCAACTCTGCTTTTTCCACCGGCGCTGGCCTGGACGATATTGCCGGTGGTATCGCCTGCACGCAGGCGACCGTGGAATCGTTCACGGGCATCGACATCGACGGTTTCGTCGTCGTTGACTTCGCTGGCTTCGCGAAGCTGGTTGACACCCTTGGCGGCGTGGACATCTGCTTGGATGAGGAAATGTACGACACGGCTGCTGGCCTGGATTTGCCCGCCGGGTGTCAAACGCTTGATGGCCAGCAGGGCCTAGCCTTTGCGAGGGCCCGCAAAGACCTTGCGGACGGATCCGATATGAAACGGATCGACAGGCAGCAGCTATTGATCGGCCTGATGATTTCTCAGGTGCTTGACTCGAACATGTTCACGAACATGCCAACTCTCTACAAATTTGTGCAAGACGGGATGGCAACCTCGAAATTCTCACCCTCCCTTGACTCTTGGCGCACAGATGCTGCTCTGCTGAACTCGATCCGGAACACGCCGCGCGACCAGATCCGGTTCGTCACCGTCCCCTGGATCCAGGACCCAGAAGACCTGAACCGATTACTTCCCGAATATGACCTTGCCGAGCCGGTGTTCGCCTCGTTCATCGAAGACCTCCCTCTGCCCGTCGGAACTCTGTTTAGGAATCTGGAAAATCAGACGTTCATAGTTGGACCGGACGGCGAGGCGATTATGACCGACGAGTACGGCGTCCCCTATGACCTTGACGCGAACGGGAATCCAATCATCCCTGAACCGGGCACCGACTCCTTTCCTGAAGACGAAGGCTGGTCCGGGGAAGAGAGCTGGTCTGGGGACGAGGGCTGAGAAGGACACGTAGAACTTGTCGAACCCGCACCCACCGAGTTTCCCTCCCGCAGGCCGCGACCCACGACCGCAGCGCCCGGCGAGACCCGCCCCAACCCAACCCGAAACACCCGCAGCCATACCTCCACCGGACACGAACTCCCGCAGGCGGCCCACCCGAAAATCCGTGCTGCCCGGCCAGGAACCCGGCCGTGCTGCCCAGCCCGGCTCTGCTGCCGAACCCGGACCACGGCCAGACCGGCCCGCTTCCCCTCCGCCGAGTTACGCCCCCAAGCGCAAGGTGCAGGCCGCCCCGCCCCCGCTACCAGAACCGCAGCCTGCGATCAGGTCTCAGCGCGCTAGCTCTCCTGCGATCGCCCCACCGAAGAGGCCCCGGAAACGGCGATCGAGCTTTGCGGTAGCGCTGACTCTACTGCTGCTGGCAATCATCGCGTGGCCAGCGTTCCTGCTGTACTGGGTGAACGCGAACTTGGGCCGAGTGGACGCTCTGGTTCCTGGTCCCACGTCGACCGGCACGACCTACTTGCTGGCGGGTTCAGATGCGCGCGACCCAGAAAGTGGAAGCACCGTAGAGGGAGAGCGCGCCGATTCCATCATGCTGATTCGTCGGGCGCCCGGCGGTCAGTCTTCAATGGTCTCCTTACCGAGGGACCTTTACGTTGAGATCCCCGGATACGGCTGGAACAAGATAAATGCATCGTATTCCTTCGGAGGGCCGCAGCTGCTGGTCGAAACCGTGCAGAATCTGACGGGGCTGCAAGTCGACCACTACATGGAAATCAAGATGCAGGGGTTTGGCGCCCTGGTGGATTCCGTTGGCGGCGTTGAGCTCTGCATGGACATGGACGTCGACGACCCGCTTTCCGGGCTGGTTTGGCAGGCTGGCTGTCATCAGTCCGACGGCGAAACGGCGCTCGCGTTTGCGCGCATGCGGTACCAGGACCCTCGTGGGGATCTGGGCCGAGCAGAACGGCAACGGGATGTAATCAAGGCGGTCACGCGCAAGGCAATGTCTCCCGCGACTTTGATCAATCCGATAAGACAGTGGGAGATGGCTCAGGCAGGAACGAAGACGCTGACGGTGGACCAGGAAACGCGCCCTCTTGGAATAGCTAAGCTGCTATTCACCTTCCGTGCAGCCACGGGTAGCGGCCTGTCCGGCACGCCTCCGCTGGCTTCGGTGAGTGAGACTACCGATGTGGGGTCCGTCGTTCTTTTGGACGAGGCGGCCGCCCCTCAGTTCTTCTCAGATTTAGCGGCAGGTACCCTGTCGAAAGCTGATTTCGATACGGATTTCTAGTCCGGCTCGCCAATCCGCCGGGGGCCTGCCTGCCAGGCCTGCCAGGCGGATTCCAAGATATCTTGCACGCCGTACCTTGCCTGCCACCCCATGTCCTGTTCGATTCGCGAGGCGTCCCCAATCAGAACGGGCGGGTCGCCCGGCCTGCGATCCTCGATATCAATTGTGAACGGGAGTCCGGAAACATCCCGCAAGCCCTCAACGATCTGCCTCACCGAAGTTCCAACTCCGGTTCCCACGTTGAACGTCCTATGTTTCAGTTCGCCGCCGTTCAACTGATCAAGGGCACTAATGTGAGCATCTGCCAAGTCCATCACGTGGATGTAGTCCCTAATGCAAGTTCCATCCGGGGTTGGGTAGTCGTCCCCGAAAATCTTGGGGGCCTCGCCGCGAGCTATCCTGTCAAGCACCATGGGGACCAGGTTCAGCACCGCGGGATCTTCCAAATCGTCCCAACCCGCACCCGCGACGTTGAAGTACCGCAAGGCAACCCAATCCAGGCCCCAACCCGTTTCGCAGTCTTCCAGCAGCTGCTCACCGACAAGTTTCGTCCGTCCGTAAGGGTTGATCGGCTGCTTCACGGAGTCTTCCGAGATCACGTCGACTGGTGGCATTCCGTAAACGGCTGCGGACGATGAGAAGATCATCTTATCCACCCCCGCATCCTTCATTGCCCGGGTCACGTTCGCCATGCCGCCAACGTTTTGCTGGTAGTACCAAGAAGGCCGCTCGACCGACTCCCCAACCTGCTTTCGCGCGGCGAAGTGGATGACTGCATCAACGTCCTCGTCCACCATCAGGTTCGTGAGAGTATCCCGCGCCTCATCTGAAGCGATGTCCAACTCGACCAGTTTCGCGTCCCCTATGCGGCTTGCGTCGCCGTACGACAGGTCGTCCACGACGACGACCCTTTCCCCACGTTCTTGCAGAAGTCGCACAACGTGAGCGCCAATATAGCCGGCCCCGCCGGTCACAAGTATCGTCATGAATCCAGCATACTTGGTTGCCCGGCTTCCCCTAGATGATCCGGCCGCGCCTGCCCAAAGAAAGCAGCGGCCCCTGCGGCATCACCAGGTCCGGGTCAAAGTTCGAGGGGATAGCCGCCAGCGAAAGAGTGAACACGGGCGGCGAGTTCTGCGTCAGTTCCAACCTGCCCCCCATTGCATGCGCAAGATCTTTTGCAAGGGCGAGGCCGATCCCGGACGATCCGTGTCCAGACACGCCCATGTCGAAGACTTCCTCCCCCATCTCCTCGTCAATACCCGGACCCTCATCACTCACCTCGATCAGAACGCCCCTAGAGCTAGCCGCCTTCCGCGCGCGAACAATCGTCTTCCCTTCCCCGTACTTCAGCGAGTTCTCGATCAAGGTGGCCAGTACCTGAGAGATTTTCCCGGCCTCGGCCAAAATAGGCCGTTCCGCCTCGTCCAAGAAAACGATGTCCCTCCCGACGGCTTCGAACTGGGATTCCCACTCCTCGCGCTGAGTGTTGAACACTTCCAAAATATGGAGAGCCTCCGTGGAACTCTGCGTCCGCCGCTTGTCGTCCAGCAACTCCGTCACAACCGAGGTGAGCCGTTCCACCTGATCGAGTGCGGCCGACGCTTCTTCGCGTACCTCATCCTCGGTGGTGATCATCTCGATCTCTTCCAACCGCATCGAAAGAGCTGTGATTGGCGTACGGAGCTGGTGAGAGGCATCCGCCGAGCGCTGCCGCTCCGCTGCAAGGCGACCCGCCATCCGCTCCCCCGTCCGAGCGAGCTCGTCCTGAACTAGGTCTATCTCCTCAATGCCCGATGGCTTCAGCTGCGCCCGCACCTGACCCGAGCCGATCTGCTCCGCCTGCGCGGCCAAATAGATCAGTGGCGCCGACAGTTTCCGCGACATCCTGTAGGCAAGAGACCAGCCGAGCATGATTGATAAAACCGCGCCCCCCACAAAAAACAGCGCCGCCTGACCGACCCCTCGCATAACCGGGTAGGCGCTGGTCTGCATCCGCACCACCGCGCCGCTATTCGATCTGACCTGTGCCTCCAGCATCGGAGAACCACGGTCAGTTCCCGCAACCACGTGGTATTCGCCAGGTATCCGCACCTCAGTAAACGCGTCTAGCTCACCCGAAACCGGACTGGTGAGCGCCTTCACGAACGGCTGGGTCACCCACTGCCCATCATCGAGGCGCCGATCCACAGCGCGCGCCAAAGTCTGCACGCGGGTGTCTAGGGCGGACTGGGAACTATTCCAAACAAGGATCCCCGCCACAATAGAGCCGGGGATGCCCATCAACAGGGCCACGATCGTAACGACCGTGACGATCAGCCTGGTAGTGCGCGCGCGCATGTCGGCGCCAAATCACTTCTCGAAGCGGAAACCCATCCCGCGCACAGTCGAAATGTAGCGGGGGGAAGCGGTTGAGTCACCAAGCTTTCGGCGCAGCCACGACACATGCGTGTCCAGCGCCTTCGTGGAACCCTGCGGATCAGTGCCCCACACTTCGCGCATCAGCTCATCCCGAGAAACCATCGTCCCGGCCGAGGCAACCAACACGCGCAGCAGGTCAAACTCCTTGGCACTCAAAAAAATCTCTTGCCCGCCCACGAAGACGCGATGTCCAGCCAGGTCCACAACAATGTCCTGCGCACGCAGCTCCGAATCCGCGCCATCAGGAACACTGCGTCGCAGCAAAGCCCGCACGCGAGCCAACAGCTCCGCCAAACGGAACGGCTTAGTCACATAGTCGTCGGCGCCCGCATCCAAGCCGATCACCATATCGACCTCATCCGTGCGTGCCGTCAGAATCAGGATCGGCGTGTCCAGGCCGCGCGAGCGGATCTCCCTGGCAACATCCAAGCCGTCCATGTCTGGCAAACCCAGGTCAAGGACGATCAGATCCGCCGCACCGACCTCGTTCAGCGCGCCCCGAGCCGTTCCATGTGCGCGAACTTCGTACCCCTCACGACCGAAAGCGCGTGCAAGCGGCTCCGAAATAGCTGGGTCGTCTTCCACCAGAAGCACAGTTGTCATTCCAGTCCTCATTTCCTCGGGATTCCTGCGGCTGTTGCCGGACCCCGTTATTCTCTCGAGCTCTCCTCGAATGCAAGCCGACAGTGTCTAATGAATTAGTTAAAGAATAGCCGAATTTTGGTTGGACGCCAGAGTCAGTTCAGCGGTTCGCCAGCCCCCGTGCTGACAGTGGTCGACTTTTGCTGGCGTTAGCTGCCGGAGGTATCCATGGTATCGGAGGCCGTCCCCTTGTCCCAGGTAATCATATAAGGGGAAACTCGACCAAATCCGCGAAGACGCGTAGAGGGGAACTCCTGCACGCCGAACCCCCCGCCGCCTCGTCCAGCAGAAATCAGTGCCGCCGTTGGCGCATCCGTGAGAATATCCCCCGTCGGGGCGATATCCACGAGCCTGGCAGCCAGATTGACCGGCGGCCCGAACACATCGCCCGAACGCGAAAAAACATCCCCATAAATCAGCGAAGCACGGACGGGAAGAATCCCATCCGTCTGCCCCAGCGTGTCCATAAGCGTCGTGACCACCCGCAGACCAGTCTGCAAATCGTCGGCTATGAAGAACACGGCGTCCCCGATCATCTTCACAACGCGACCGCCCTCTGCCGTCACTGCCGAACGGCAAAGATACTCAAAACGCTCTATCAAACCAACCAGCTGATCCCCCATCGCCGACGAGTTCGACGTATAAGAAACCATATCCACGAAGCCAAGCGACCTGGTGAGAGGGAACCGGCGACGCGAATGATCCCGAGGCCGCAACGCGACCTCCCTGGTAATCCGCTCTAGCAGCGCCTCCATCTGGCGGCGCCAAATGTAGATCAGCTGATCCTCAAAGAGAGGGACATACTCCTCCATCTTGTCCAACGTGACCAGTCGCGCACCACTGTCATCCAAGCCGTAGCGACGCTCCGCATCCTCCACCAGTGCCTCAACCTGCCAAAGTGCCAAGCGGTCCGCCAAGTGCGACCCCGCTCTGGCCAAAGAGAGCCCCGTCGCCAACTGCAATCCCTCATCATCCAGCAGCTGGGTCCACTGCCTGTACGCGTCCACATCCGCATCCGTGTAAAGACTCTCATCTGGGTCCGGGGGCGGGAAGCCCATCGCCAACCAGTAGTCGTTGAAATCTTGAAGCGACGTGCCAGCCTTCTCTGCCACCTCCTGGGCCGTCAGGGCAGGCTCTCCCCCCAGCAGTTGGCGCCTGTAAGCAACCGGGGTGGAACTGGTCATCCTGGGGTTTTCGGGGCCCGCCTGGGTGTCTGGGTGTGGGTTTTGGTGCTGATTTGGGTGCTGGTCTTGGTGCTGGTTTTGGGGCTCGTTTGCTGGGGAGTCGACCGGGATTTCTGGGGTTTCGGTCACCGCCGGATCACCGACGGTCCCCCGGGAATTAGCGGCGGAGTTTCTGTCCGTCGGGGGCTGGGTCGCGCGATCTATGACCGGGGTCTGATCAGCCGCGGAATCACTCGGCTCCCCCAAGGTCGAGCGGGCTTCTTCCGCGGACCTATCTGCCCTCGAGTTGGAGGTGCCGTTGGTATGCGCGGCTGATTCCGGCCACGCCAAAAACTGATCGAGCGGATCCATCGGCAAAGAAAGCCCCCATTACTACAACTGTGGTCCACCTCACTCTAGCGTAACGGTGCCGTGCGCGCGACAATCCGAAGACGCTTTAATACGACCGCTCAGCCGCGACGTGACATGTTTTTGGTCCGGGTCGGCAGCACGGCGGCGGCTGGGCCCCGGCTGCGTGATCTACCCTAAAGGAATGGATGAGACTAAGAGGAGTGCAGTTGAGCGCGGCGCTAACCAAATCGGCGATGAAACCCGACCCCCATCAGCACTAGATCAACGCTGCGACCAATACGTCCGAGACCTAGCAAATATCAACCCGATCGTCGCCCAAGACTGGGGCATCGGCGAAGGTGCAGGCCGACTACCCGACTATTCACCCGTAGGCATCGCGGCAGAAATCTCTCTAGGCCACGACCTGCGGCGTTGGGCAAATGAGCCCGCCAACCGGCGACACTTCGACGAAGTAGATGTCATCACCGCTGCCGCCTTGGAGGACCGCTTTTCTCTAGATCAAGAACTTTACGACGCCGGCGAGTTCGAACGGACCCTCAACAATCTTGCCTCACCCCTTCAGGAAGTCCGGGACAGCTTTGACCAGCTTCCCCGAAGAATAAAGAGCGACTGGTCGCAAATTTGCGACCAGTCGGCCGCGGTCCCTCTGGCGCTCGAACAATTCCAGGAATCTTTAGCAATAGCGGCCAGCCGAGGACAGGTAGCGGCACGAAGACAAGTGATGATCGCCATCGACCAATCTCGCTCTGTGGCCGGGAATGGACAACCGGGATCCCCGTTCAAAGAACTAGCGGAAGAGGGAACTGCGCTCGGCCAAAATGAGGCTGCCTTGACGAAAGCGACTGAGAAGGCCGCTGCCGCCTACGGACGCTTAGCTGACTGGATGGAACAGGAACTACTCCCAATCGCGCCCGAGCAGGACGCCGTTGGCCGTGACCGTTACCAGCGTCTCTCCCGCCTCTTCGTCGGAGCAACCATCGATCTCGACGAGACTTACGAATGGGGACTACACGAACTGGAGCGCATAGAACGGCAACAGCGCGAAATAGCTGCCAGCCTTTACGGACCAGACACCACCGTGCGAGAAGCGCTAGAGCGTCTGAACGCCGATCCAGCGCTAACCTTGCACGGTTCGGCGGAACTTCAATCTTGGATGCAAGAAACCGCGGACCGAGCGATCACACAACTAGCCGACGCGGAGTTCGACATTCCCGCGGAACTTCGCGTGATCGAATGCATGTTAGCCCCATCAAGCAGCGGGGGCATCTACTACACCGCCCCAAGCGCAGACTTCAGTCGTCCAGGTCGCATGTGGTGGTCCGTGCCGGACGGGGTGACCGAATTCCATGCCTGGCAAGAAAGGACGACTATCTTCCACGAAGGAGTGCCCGGACATCATCTGCAGATCGGCCTCGCCATGACGGGAGCTGCGGTGCCCAATCTATGGCGCCGCCTCGCCTCTTGGAATTCTGGATACGGGGAAGGCTGGGCACTTTACGCTGAAAACCTGATGGTAGAACTTGGCTACCAGTCCGAACTCCCTGACCTGATGGGTGTCCTTGACGCCCAGCGACTGCGCGCCGCCAGGGTTGTGCTGGACATAGGCGTGCATCTACAAAAACCAAAGCCAAACGGCGAGGGCCCCTGGGACGCCGACTACGCCGAAGAATTCCTAGCTGAGAACGTCGCCATGAGCGACAGCTTTAGAGCTTTTGAACTGGATCGATACCTTGGGTGGCCCGGCCAGGCGCCATCGTACAAAGTCGGGCAAAGACTCTGGGAAGAACTGAGAACGGACTATATGCAAACGAAACCCGGTGTTGCGCCAGAGAGTGCTCGAAAAGACTTTCATATGAACGCTCTAACACTTGGAAGCTTGCCGATGGAGACCTTGAGAGATGCGCTTCTGGGGGCCGAGTCGTGATCAGACTTCCCTCTGCGCCAGGCAGCATTGATTTCGTGCTCGCATCCGCTTCTCCGGCGAGAGCTGCCACACTTACCAGTGCCGGTATCCGTCCCATCGTGGCGCCGGTTGATGTCGAAGAGGACGCCCTCCTAGCCACTGGTCGCAAAATTGCGACCAGTCGAGGAGCAGTGCTCACCCCCGCAGAAGAAGTCAATCTACTGGCCCGCGCAAAGGCTGAAGCGTACTTGGCGAGTAGTCGTAAATCTGCGACCACTCGCCCTGTGGCTGTGCTGGGCTGTGATTCAATGCTGGAGCTAGACGGCGAGATGTTAGGCAAACCGCACACGCCAGAACTTGCATTCGAACGGATCCAGGGCATGAGAGAGCGAGACGCAACCCTTTGGACGGGACACCACCTGATTCTCATCGCTCCGACCGACACCGTGGATGGAGCTCAAACGATTTCGGCGGCTGGCGCAGCCTCCTCGACGATAGTTCACTTTGGTTCCATATCAGATGAAGAAATCCGTGCATACGTCCAAACGGGAGAGCCACTGGAGGTTGCTGGAAGCTTCACGATCGACGGCCTCGGAGGGCCATTCGTGCGCGGAGTGACCGGCGATCCACACGCGGTAGTAGGAGTGTCCTTGCCTCTTCTGCGGGACCTCGCCGCACAGCTTGGCATCTTTTGGCCTGCACTATGGAACGATCGGCCGACTCTGGAGTTTGACGAGAGCGCCAGCCGGTGACAACAAACCTGTACAGGCTGACTGGTCGCAAATAAGCGACCAGTCAGCCTGTACAGTGTCGGTATGGAAAGTTTTCTAGCGTGGGGTATTGGACTAGCAACGGTGACGGAAGCGGGTAGGACGCTGGACGTCTGGTACCCGGAACCGACGCTCGGGGCAATGCCAGACCAAGGGAATCCGGAGTTGCTGGACATCCTGTCGCGCCTCGAGCGTAAGGACGAGGCTCGCGGCATCCACACCGCGGTTGTCCGCTGCGTTTCAGATTTGGCTGACCAGCCGAGCTCCACCGCGGACGCGTATCTGCGTTTGCATTTGCTGTCGCACCGGCTTGTGAAGCCGAACACTGTGAACCTCGACGGAATTCTCTCCCGGCTCCCCAGTGTTGTGTGGACCTCGGCCGGGCCGTGCGCGGTTGAGGATTTTGAGACGACCCGATACCAGCTTCGTGCGAAGTACGGGCACCCGATCACCGTCCTTGGCGTTGATAAGTTTCCTCCGATGGTCAACTATGTCGTCCCGAGCGGTGTGCGTATCGCCGACGGAGCTCGGGTTCGCCTCGGCGCGCACCTTGCCGAAGGGACGACGGTTGCCCACGACGCGATCGTCAATTACAACGCGGGCACGCTTGGCCGCTCAAGCGTTGAGGGCAGGGTCGCCCAGGGAGTCGTGATCGGCGCGAACTCGGACATCGGCGGCGGCGCTTCCACCATGTCGATGGTCGCCGGTAACTCGCGGCAACGGGTCTCGATCGGAGAAAACTGCCTGCTCGGGGCGAACTCGGGACTCGCCGTGCCGCTCGGCGACAATTGTGTGGTCGAAGCCGGCCTCTACCTGACCGGTTCCACGCAGGTTTCCTTGATGACGACAGGCGGCGTCGTCCCGGGCGACGATGGAATGTTCGTTGACCCGGTCGTCATTTCCGCCATTGATCTTGCGGGCGCGTCGAACGTCCTTTTCCGCAGAAATTCACTGAATGGTCGGGTCGAGGCGATTGCTCGGGCCGGTCTGCCAATTCGGCTCGCCGATGGAAGCGCGCCCAAGATCCACTAGGGCAAGGCCCGCGCTCCCCGCAACCCGCGAGGAGCACTAGCCGACCTATTTCGTGCGCGCCCTCAGCGGGACATAGTCGCGCTCCACATAACCGGTGTACACCTGCCGCGGTCGCCCAATCCTCGTCGTCGGATCGTTGACCATCTCCCTGTACTGGGCAATCCAGCCAGGCAGACGACCGAGTGCAAACAGCGGCGTGAACATCTTGGTCGGGAAGCCCATCGCCGAGTAAATCAGACCCGTGTAGAAGTCGACGTTCGGGTATAGGCGCCGTTCCGTGAAGTAGTCGTCGTGAAGCGCGATATCTTCCAATTCCAACGCAATATCGAGCTTCTGATCGCGCTTGCCGAGGCGAGTCAGGACGTCGTGAGCGCTCTCTTTCACGATAGCGGCGCGCGGATCGTAGTTCTTGTAAACACGGTGACCGAATCCCATGAGGCGAACACCCGCCTCCTTATTCTTCACCTTGTCGATGAACGAGTGGACGTCCTCGCCCGAATCGACAATTTGATTGAGCATCCGAAGAACGGCCTCGTTCGCCCCTCCGTGAAGGGGACCCGCGAGCGCGCCGACGCCCGACGCGACCGACGCGTACAAGTTCGAATCCGAAGAACCCACCATGCGAACCGTTGACGTGGAACAGTTCTGCTCGTGATCCGCGTGCAAGATGAGAAGCATGTCGAGGGCGCGCACCAACGCCGGATCAATGTCGTACGACTGGTACGGCATGCCGAACGTCATGCGGATGAAATCCTCCGTGTAACCGCGCTGATTGTCCGGGTACAAAAGGGGCAACCCGGCCGCCCGCTTGGCGATATAGCTGATCATCGTCGGGATCTTCGCGAGCAAAAGAATGAGTGCACGATCCAGCTGCTCCGGGACGTGCGGGTTCAGAGTGTCCTCGTAGTATGTCGCCATTCCCGCGACACCCGCCTGCAAGATAGCCATCGGGTGCCCATCCGCCGGGAACGCCGTGAAAAAGGCCTTGAAATCTTCGTGAAGCAGGCGCTGCGACTGGATTCGACGTAAGAAAGTCTCAAGGCCAGTCGCCGTGGGCAGCTCACCATAAATGAGGAGGTACGCGACCTCAAGGAAAGAAGAATGGCGAGCGAGCTGCTCAATCGGGTAGCCGCGGTAACGGAGGATACCCGCATCACCGTCAATGTAAGTCACCGCGGACTCGCACGAGGCCGTATTCGCGAACCCATAGTCGAGCGTGACATCACCCGTAGAACTCAGAACCTTGCCGATGTGCAAGCCGTCCGAGCCGACCGTAGCAGCGGCGCGCGGCAACTCAACTTCCACGCCTTCATCCACCAGCAACCCGGGGCCTTTCTCAGGCGCTACCTCTTCCTCAGAAACCACCTCTGCCGCACGGTCCGTCCTATTAGTCATCAGATGAGACTCCTCGCTCAAAA
>CAYFRL010000013.1:2181-16826 GCA_964345595.1 uncultured Actinomyces sp. | reverse complement strand
ACCTCTGCCGCACGGTCCGTCCTATTAGTCATCAGATGAGACTCCTCGCTCAAAAATCCTTTGGGTCTGGGGTTCAAACCCGCCACGATCTGCATGAAACAACTGCGTTCGTCCCAGTGTTCAAAATCTAGCCGCACCCGCCCAGGGACCACCCAGTGGCGTTGAGCACACTATGACGCTCGTCCTAGGTTAGTACGTTCCGTGGGGTAACGCACACCCGGTTTAGGATTCGAGTCTGCGGCACGCCTCATCAATGCGCTCGTCCGTAGCCGTCAGCGCCACCCGCACGTGGGAAGCGCCCTTTTCCCCGTAGAAGTCGCCCGGGGCCACGAGGATTCCGCGTTCTGCGAACCAGTCCAGCAGCAACCTGCTGGGTGACTGGTCAGAGATATTCGACCAGTCGACCGGGGCTGGGACCCAAAGGTACAAGCCGGCTTCGCTATCAGCGTCAGGGGCAAACCCTGCAGTTATCAGCGCCCGCATAAGCTTCTCGCGCCGCACGCGGTAGCGTTCTCGCTGGGCGGCGACCTGCTCCTGACCGGCAAGCGCCACGGCCATCGCAGCCTGCACGGGCGCCGGGACCATCATCCCGCCGTGCTTCCGCACCTCAACCAACGCTTTCACCAGCTCAGGATCCCCAGCGACGAAGGCTGCTCTGTAACCCGCCATGTTCGATTGCTTCGACAAAGAATAAAGAACTAGCAGATTCGACGTGTCACCGCCGCAAACTTCCGGATCCAACAGAGATGGAACACCGTTTTCCACGTAGCGAGATGACCATGGGAGCTCCGCGTAGCACTCGTCGGACGCGACGACGGCATCGTTTTCCCTCGCCCACTGAACCACCTGGCGCAGCTGGTCAATCGTGAGCACCTCACCCGTCGGATTGGACGGCGAGTTCAGCCAAACCAAGTTTCCATGGCTGGGCCAGTCTCTTACTTCACCCTGCGGCACAGGGATCGGTGTCGCACCCGTGAGCAGGGCTCCCACTTCGTAGGTTGGATACGCGACATCAGGGAAGAGTATTTTGTCCCCCGGCCCATACCCGAGCATGCGCGGGATCCAAGCCACCATCTCTTTAGAGCCGGTCGTCGGCACGACGCCACTATCGCCGGGATCAACCATCCCTCGGCGGCGAATCCAAGCCCGAATAGCGGAGCGCACCTCAGCGGTTCCAACCACAAGCGGATAACCGGGAGAGTCGCTGTGAGCACAAAGCGCGTTTTGAACGGCTGGAGGCGTCGGGTCCACGGGTGTGCCAACCGAAAGGTCAACGATACCGCCCGGGTGTGCGAGCGCTGTGCGGCGGGCGTCCGCGATGGTGTCCCATGGGAAGTCGGGGAGGCCCAGCGGGTGTGGCATTAAGACTCCAGAATATCGAGTGGTCGTAAGTTTGCGACTAGTCGCGCGGGGGGAGCGCGGCGATCATAGGATCATCGAAGTCCAACGGACCGGTCTTCTGTGCTCCACCGGGGGAGCCGATTTTGTTGAAGAACTCGACGTTGGCACGGTAGTAGTCGGACCACTGCTCGGGGACATCATCCTCGTAGAAGATCGCCTCAACAGGGCAGACGGGCTCGCAGGCCCCACAGTCAACGCACTCTTCAGGATGAATGTAGAGCGATCGGTTGCCCTCATAAATGCAGTCAACCGGACACTCGTCCACGCATGCTCGATCTTTCACGTCGACGCAGGGTTCGGCGATAACGTAAGTCATAACTCCTCCTGAATAGGTACGCCACTACTATCGTACCTCGCATGATAATAGAGCAAGTAGAATTTTCCACATGCAGTTTGTGACAAAATCCGGTAGCTGAAGGAGCTTGCATTATGAAGCCAATGTTTCCGTGGGCAACGTGGTCTCCAGGTGATCGCGTCGTCGTAAGATACCGCGCCGAAGACGGCATACACGATGCGCTGGGCACGCTCTTGGAGAACTCCCCTCACCACGTTGTGATTGAAGCACGGCGCGGTACCGTCCGCGTTGAAGCAGTGCAGATGATTACTGGCAAGCTCGTTGCCAGAAAAGAATGAGTGACTGGTCGCAAATATGCGACCAGTCACCGATATATCTTTTTGTGTTTAGCTGGCGTGCTGTTTCTGTTCCCTCCGCCGCCGCGCGGCAGCTTTGAAGCGCTCTTGGCCTGTGAGTTCCACTTTCCGCACGCGGACTGCCTCTGGAGTGACTTCAACGCACTCGTCTTCGGCCGCGAATTCAAGAGCCTCCTCCAAGCTGAGCTTCCGGGAAGGCGACAGGTTTTCGAAAACATCAGCTGTCGCAGAACGCATGTTGGTCTGCTTCTTTTCCCTCGTGATGTTCACGTCCATGTCTTCGTTGCGGGGATTTTCGCCGACCACTTGCCCTTCGTACACTTCGGAACCGGGCTCCACGATGAAAGTAGCCCTCTCCTGCAAGTTGATCATGGCGTAGGGCGTGGCCTGTCCGGCACGGTCGGCCACGAGCGAACCAGTTTTCCGTTGCTCAATATGTCCGGCCCACGGCGCGTATCCTTCTGCGATTGAGGATTGAATTCCCGTCCCGCGCGTCTCTGTGAGGAACCGCGTCCGGAAGCCGATCAGCCCCCTCGCTGGCACCAGGAACTCTAGGCGCATCCAGCCGCTGCCATGGTTCGACATGGTCTCCACCCGGCCTTTTCTCTCCGCAAGCAGCTGCGTTACTGTGCCCAGATATTCGTCGGGTATGTCGATGGTGAGCCTTTCAAGTGGCTCGTACACTTTCCCGTCTTGCATTTTTGTGACCACTCGCGGCTTGCCGACGGTCATTTCGTATCCCTCGCGGCGCATCTGCTCGACGAGGATTGCTAACGCGAGTTCGCCTCGTCCCTGTACTTCCCACGCATCGGGACGATCGGTCGGCAGAATTCGAAGAGACACGTTGCCCACGAGTTCCCGGTCAAGGCGGTCTTTCAGGGCGCGCGCAGTGAGCTTCGCCCCCTTTACTCGCCCCGCCATCGGCGAGGTGTTGATACCGATCGTCATCGAGATTGCTGGGTCGTCGACCCGAATCCCCGGAAGAGGACGTGGATCGTCGGCATCCACCAGCGAATCACCTATCGTGATCTCAGGAATCCCCGCGACGGCGACGATATCGCCCGGGCCTGCACTCTCGGCTGGAACCCTCTCGAGCCCTTCCGTGCGAAGCAGCTCCGATATTCGCACGTTCTGCTGGCTCCCATCCGAACGCACCCAGGCAACCTGATCGCCTTTTCGGAGGTGACCATTGTGAATGCGCAGCAAAGCGAGGCGGCCGAGGAACGGGGAGGCATCCAAATTGGTTACCTGAGCGGCGAGCGGCAAGTCCTGCTCGAAACTCGGCCCAGGAATCGTTTCAATTATGGTTCTGAAAAGCGGTTCCATCTCTTCGGAAGGTAGTTCCCCGTCGAGCGGACGCTCCAGGGAGCTCATCCCTGCCTTCGCCGACGCGTACACGACCGGCACGTCCAGCACGCGGTCAATATCAATTTCGTGACCATCCGAGAGGGCATCTTCAGCGAGCGCCAACAACAGATCAGTGGTTTCAGCGACCACTTCTGCTATCCGGGAGTCAGGCCGATCGACCTTGTTCACCACGAGCACCACCGGCAGTCTCGACTGCAGAGCCTTACTCAGCACAAAACGGGTCTGCGGGAGCGGCCCCTCCGAAGCGTCAACCAACAGCACCACGCCGTCCACCATTGAAAGCGCGCGTTCGACCTCGCCACCGAAATCGGCGTGACCAGGTGTATCGACAACGTTGATGACGATACCGTCCGCCTGCCCGTTCGCGGCGGCGGCCGGGCCAGCGTAGTTCACCGCGGTGTTCTTCGCGAGGATCGTTATGCCCTTTTCACGCTCCAGATCGCCCGAATCCATCACACGAGTGCCCGCGGACTCCGCCGTTTCGTGGGAGCCGAACGCTCCGGCCTGCCACAGCATCGCATCGACGAGCGTCGTCTTCCCATGGTCCACGTGGGCAATGATCGCAACGTTTCGTATGTCTGGGCGTATCGACACTCTTCCTCCATAAGCTGACTGGTCAGCCATTAGCGTCCAGTCGCGACTAGCGGTTGCCTTTTTGGGGACTCTCGCTGCGCCCGCAGACGCGGATGCAGTCAAATATCTTGCCCCTCGGCCACACACATCCAGCGTAGCGACCAAATATGGGCGCTCTAAGTCCAATTCGCGAGAAATACGCCACGTCTTCGATGTTTAATTGCGCGCCTAACGGCTCATTTACTGCTACCTGTCAAAGAGATGATTGAAATGTTGCGAAATTCTGGACCGCTAAGAACAGCCGAGCAAGCCGCTGGAAACTTCGAGCTGACGGGCCTCAGAACGCGTCCACGCATTTCGATGAAGATGCCAGCGCGTGAGCTTCCATTGGCTCCGCTCCTGGATCCGCAGGGGTTTCTTCAAAAGCTTTGCGACAGTTTTTTCGAAACCCAACTCGTGCCCCCTGAGCGCCGAGAAACGAATCGAAAGCACCGTCCACCCTTGCGACTCGATGAGCTTTACTCTTCTCCGGTCAGCGTCGGCCTTCGGACCCGAAAGCGGGTGGTACCTATCGGAATCGCATTCCAGCCCGAGCTTCACCTCATTGTCCCCAGAATTAGTCCAGCCTAGATCCAACCGAAACGGGTTGATGCGGCCGGGGACCGCTACCCGCACTTGCGGTGTGGGGGCGGGTAGACCAGCCTCGATCAGGCGAAGGCGGACGGACGTCTCAAAGACGGAATCTGAACGTGGATCTGCCAAAGCCAGGGCTCTCCTGAGGGTGATCACGCCTCGTCGACCCCGCATTGCTTCGATTCGCAGACGAAGCTGATCGCGCGTTATCAACCTTTGACGGAGAAACACCTCAAAAACGTGGGTCGCGATATCAATTGACGAGGATACGGCCATGTCGAGGGCCGTCCGCAGCGCCGATGTGCAGCGAATTCCGTACCGGACGATCAGGTCTCCTGGCTCAAATTTGAGGACCCTGCAGCGCACACCCGGGCGACGAACAGCCCTCTTCCCCTCAGGCCGCGCCACGCATATCCGAAAAGGGTCGCCGTACGCGGATGTAGGCCGAACGTCTATACCCCAAAGTAGCGCCGCGGTCTCAGCTGCCACGGTCGCATCTTCAGGCAGAACCTGCATTAGCGCAGCAAGCGTCTCCCAATCGCTCAAAGGTCTGGGTGAATACCAGCCGTGCGCGACTCGGAAGAGGCTTTTTCCGACGCGCGATTTCATTGTTGCGCGTTCAAAGGACGCAACAAGTTTGGCCGGGACGAGCGGCGGTGGGGCTATGGCGGCGCGCTTCTTCAAGCCGAAGCGGCTGAAAGCAAAGTACGGGGCGGGTGGGGTCTCCTCATCCTCAGCGCCCAGTATTTCATCGCGCTCGAGGAACATCTTCTGCAACGCAAGAATGGGAGTTGCACAACGCTTAATGCTCCTGCGCGGCGGCTGAGGCGTCCGAGACAGTCTTGGAAGACGCTGGTCGATTGCAGGCGTAAGAGTGACAACTCCATCGACCGCAGAAACGATACGGTTCATACCGCAACCTTCGGCCACCGCAATTGGTGTGCCAAGCAACGCTGGAGTATTTGTGGAATAAGTGCGGCCCACACCATGTGGACAGCGGAGTCCACTGGGCGGAAACCTTCGACCAGTCAGCGTGGACCGCCTGGCCGTTGATCGTCCAGCTGCGCAACAATTGTGCGGGACCAGCAGAAAGGCCAACGACTTGAATGATGCCGCCCGGCGCAGACCTTCCCGGAGAAACGAGGGCTCCGAGCCTGCCGCACCCTTAGAGACTGAACTCGTGGCGACTGGTCGGAGACCTCCGACCAGTCGCCACGAGTTTAACTCCTTGTGGGTCTCCGCCGTGGTGGTCACGGCGATAGTGCTGCGCCCGGCGGCAACGTCGATAGGCCCTCTCCTGGCGGAGGTGAAGGCGGACCTCGGAATGTCGGACACGGTGGCGGGGTTCTTGACGGCCCTCCCGGGGCTGTGTTTTGCACTGGTGGGTTTGACGGCGAATAGGCTCGCGCCAAAGTTCGGGCTGGTTGGCTCGTTGGCGCAGGCTGCCCTGCTGATCACTGCGGGTTCGGTGGTGAGGGTTCTGACGGGGTCGTGGGAGTTGTTCCTCGTGTTTTCGTTTGTTGCGCTCGCGGGGATGGCGATCGGTAACGTGCTTTTACCGGCGTTTATCAAGGTTGCTTTCCCGCAGCGGGCAACCGCCATAGCTACGGTGTACACAACTTTCTTGGCGGTGGGCGCCATTTTGCCCACCATGCTTGCGCGCCCGCTGGAACGCGTGGGAGCTGCGCGGCTGGGTGAGGTGACTGGCTGGCGCGCCGCGGTCGGCGTGTGGGCGCTGCTTGGTTTTGCTTCGCTGGTGCTTTGGCTGCTGGTGCGCGTTCGGACGGTTTTGCCTGGTGCGGCTACGTCTTATGGGAGTGGCCCGCGGTTTCGCACTCGGCGGCTGTGGGGTTCCCCTACGGCGGTTGCGTTGATGCTGTTTTTTGGCGTCCAGTCGATGCAGGCTTACATTCAGTTTGGCTGGCTCGCGCAGATGTATCGTGATGGCGGTTTGCCGTCGGGAAGTGCGGCTTTGATGCTGACGATTGTTGCTGCGGGTGGTGTGCCGGGCGGCTTACTGATGCCGCGGATTGTCGCTGGGCAGCGTTTTTTGGCGCCGACGATTGTGGTGTTGTCTGCGCTGCTCGCCGCGGGTTGGCTTGGAATCGCGCTTGCTCCGACGACCACGCCTTGGTTGTGGGCGCTTTTCTTGTCGATTTCGGGTTTCGCGTTTTCTGGGGCGCTCGCGATGATTATTGGGCGCACGAGTTCGCCCACGGTCACCGGCGGAGTTTCCGCGTTCGTGCAACCGATCGGCTATTTCTTGGCTGCGCTTGGCCCGTTCTTGGTGGGGTTTGCTTACGAACTGATCGGTGATTGGAAGCCAATCTTGTTCGTTTTGGCGGGTACTTCGCTCATCATGGGTGCTGCGGGAGTCATTGCGGCCCGCCCGCGCCTTATTGATCGGGAAATCGGTTATCAGGAAACGGATCGGTAGACGAGGCGACCGAACGTTTCCCGGCCGCCCCGCCTCGTCGATCAGTCAGTTACCGTCTTCGCGAAGGCTTCCATCTTGTTCATGAACTCTGGAATCTCGTCGGTGGATAGGGCGCGCGGCCACGAGTCTGCCCGCAGGTACGCGTCGGTGCCTCCGTCTAGGAAGATCACTGAGCCGACCAGGAAGTTCGCCGCGGGAGACAGCATGAAAATGGCCCACTGTGCGACCTCTTCGGGTTTGCCGAAGTCTCTGACGGGAATGGGGAACCCCTTGATGGCTGGCGCCAGTTTCGGGTCGGCGAGTTGCTGGTTGAGCAGCGGCGTGCGGATCGCGCCGGGGGCCAGAGCGTTTACGCGGATACCTTGGCCAGCCCATTCCTCGGTGACACCGACGGTGCGCATCCAGTGGGTGATAGCTGTCTTGGAGCCTGCGTAGGCGAAGTTTGGTCCCATTTCGGGCCCGGCAGCCGCCGTGATTTCAAGAACGCCGTCGATGTCGCGACGTTGAAAGGCTTCCAAGATGGCGTCTGGGATCCCGGGAATAGTTGTTGTCGAGTTGGATGAGAAGATGACAACTTTCGCATTGCCGGCTTTTGCTAGGGCCTCTCTGATCCCTTCCAAGAGTTCGACGACTCCCAGGAAGTTCACTTTGGCGATGAGTTCTTCGCGGCCTGGCACGGGACCAAGACCCGCTGCTAGGACGGCCCCATCCAGTCGACCGTTGCAGCTTTCGATGATTTCTTTGATTGCTCTTTCGCGGCCCTCTTCGGTGGAGAGGTCTGCTTGAACTTCGGTGCCCGCAAGGTCGACACCGATGACGCGGTGTCCTTCCCAGCGGAGTTGCTCGGCGGTTGAGCGGCCCATTCCAGATGCGGCGCCGGTGACGACGTAAACGCCCACGTTTTCCTCCTACGGATTTGGAGTCCGGGCCTGTGGCCCGGGGTTAGAGTCTGCCGCGCGTTGCGGCTGGGCAGGCGCTTTCCCGGTCCACGGCCTCATGGAGGGTGCCTGCCGCAACTCAGTGTAGCAACCTAGCGCGCCACGTTTCGAGCCTCGCTGGAAGTTGCCAGAATGGCATGGGCGCAGATCGGAAACTAGTCGGCCCGCCCGTAGTCTCGGTAGGCTTCGAGGGCGCGCGGCATGTCAAGCACTTCCAGGTAGGGAAGCGGGTTCACTTGGCATTTGATGACGTAGTCGGTCAACTGCTCTTTCACGACCTCGTCCAGGTCCGCGGAATCCCAGGGCTTCGCGATGTAGTGGTCAAGGTGGGCGTCGTTGACCGCTCGGACCGTGTCCGCCAGGTCTGCCTGCCCGGTGACCAGAACTTTTCGCGTGGCGGCGAGCTTCGGATTCTGGGCCAGCTCAATCATGAAGTCAACCCCGGTGGTGCCGGGCAGCCTATGGTCGCAAAGGGCAAGCGCCAATGTGTCCCCGTCTCCAAGAATTTCGTCAATTGCCTCCCACGCGTCGGGCACGTTCTCCGCCGTTTCGACTCGGATGTGCGGAACCAGGTGCATGAGGTCCCTTTCCAGGGCCGCGCGGACCTCTGGTTCGTCTTCTAGGATGAGAATCGATAGTTTCACTGTTCCTCCTGTGGCGCCTCTATTGGCAGATCGACTACGACTGTAGTGCCGTTTGCATCGGTGCAAATGCGCATTGTTCCGCGGTGTTTTCCAACTACTGATCTTGCCACTCCAAGTCCGATGCCTAAACCGAATCGGACTTGGCCTGATTTGGTTGTGAATCGTGGCTCGAATATTCGTGGAAGTATTTCCTGCGGTATTCCGGGGCCGTCATCAACAATTTCGACTCGAAGCCAACCGGCGCGAGGCGAACTTGTGCGAATCGTTATTTTCCCAATTGGGTCCGGCCTTTCACCGGTTTCGGCTTCTGCTCGGTCGGCCTCTTCATCGGCCGCTTCCGCAGCATTGGTGAGCAGATTTGTCCACACCTGCGCCAGCTGCCCGGGGTGGCATTCGAGGCGGGGCAGGTCTTCGTAGGAACGTTTCACTTCCATGTTGGCCAGTTTGTGTGAGAGCAGTCGGATTGCGTCGTCCAAGTTCTCGTGCAGGTCCACGTCGCGAACCGTGTCCCCATCTGGCCTGGCATAGGACCGAAGAGAAGAGACAAGTTCTGTTATCCGGGTGGAAGCCGAACGGAGGTTGCGCAGCTGCGTCCCGATGGAAGCAGCTTTTTCGGCTCCCTCCAGTGAACCGCTACGCTTCTTTAGTTTCCTCGCAATTTCAGGATCACGGATTCCTGCAAGCACTAGCCGCTGGGCCAACACGGGGTCACCGGTCGCCTCAACCATTTCGCGGCGCAGCTGCCGCTCTGCCCGCGAGGAAAGGGATTGGGATTGGATAGCGCCGCGCAAAACACCTGTGGCGACGGACGACCATTTTGCGTTCGGAGCGGTCTCCAAGAGCTGCTCCACGTCCTCCCCCAGGTGTTCACTGATCCTTTGGATAGCTGCCATCGGGTTGTTCAGTTCGTGGGCAACTCCTGCGGATAGGGCACCCAGGGAAGCGAGTCGTTCCTGGGCTGAGAGCTCTGTGCGCGCTTCTTCCAGGTTCTTCAAGGCCGTTGCGAGACTGGCCCGCTCCATTTCTAGCTGCTCAGAGAGTTCGACGTTCTCAATGTGCAGTTCCTCGGCCCGGCGCAGCCTGCGCTCCAGGGATCGGATGAACAGCGTCGCGACCATCATGGTGATCTCCGGGTTGCCCTCTATGGCCAGGTTCATCTGCTCAACTGTGAGTCGTACCCCCACGATTTCGCTGGTTGTGACGGCGTTGAACAGGGCGCGTCTACCCTCTGAAACTGCTAGCAGGCCAATGATGCGCCCAGTCGATTCCTCGTGCATCACAATATCGCCAGTAGACATCTCGTGTATGAGTGCCACGGAACCTTTGAGGATGAGGGTCACTTCTTCTTGCCAGGCGCCCTTCGTCGTCAAATGGACGCCTTTAGAAACGGTGATCCGAGGCTGCTTTCCCAGCGTCTCTTCAATGCGGCCTAAGATCTTCTCAATGATTTCGGTGTCGGTGTACGGCTGGTCGAATAGGGACCACATTCGGGCAACTGAGCGGTCGTAATAGTGGTCGTGGAACAGGGAGATTTGCGCGCGCATGCTCTCTAAGAACGCGCCGGTGTGCAGATCCTCAACGTAGCCAACCCAGTCGAGCCACCCTTTGTCGACCAGCCAGTCGACTCCCGAAATCGCAAGACTCGCGCAAAGAACAATGAGACGCGCATCCCGGAAAGCCAGGCACCCGCCAAGAGGTTCAATCATCTCGTCAGCTGTGGCGGTATCATCTCCGACCACGATCGCGACCAGGGCAATTGGAGGCAAGCCGGGCGGAGTCTGCGTGCCCGGCAGACAGCCCAAGTCGTTGGCCGCCTCCCACGTTGTCGCGTACCTGACTACCAGACATTCCGAGGAAAGATTGTCACGGAACAGCGTGGCCAGCCGGTCGGGATGCTCGCCATCACCGACTACAACCGCCAGCGGCAGGCGTTCAGATTCACCCTGCCGCACGCCTTGGCCAGGCATCTAGACCAAGCCCATTAGCTGCCACAGAGGCGGCATGGCAAGGACCAGCAACACCGTGGACACCAGTCCAACAATCACTCCGATTATTGCCATGTCTTTGACGGACACCATGCCGGTTGAGTACGCGATGGCGTTTGGCGGCGTGGAGATGGGCAAAGACATTCCAAGCGACGTCGATATCGCTACGATCGCAACGATCATCATCGTGTTGGTTCCCGGCAGCGCCACCGACAAAGAGATGGCAAGCGGTACCAGCAGGTTCGCAGCCGCGGAGTGTGACATGACGTTTGCGAAGCCCAATCCGACCATTGAGAGGACAACGATGACGCCGAACGCGCCCAACGTCTCCCAACCAATTGAGTTGACCAGCCACGCATCCAGCCCGGTAGCGCCAACTCCGGTCCCTAGCGCAATGCCGCCTGAGACCAGCCATAGCACCGGCCAGTCCAGCTTCTTCACGTCCGAACCGTCCATCACGCGCAGGCACAGCAGCATGACGACCGGCACGAACCCAATCGTGTTTGACGAGACTCCATGCAGGGGCTCGGTCATCCACAGCAGGATCGTTAGCGCAGCAACCGTGTAGAAGATCTTCGCTTTGCGGGTCACGTTCCAGTTGGCTTCGACCTCAAGGTCGATTGTTTGCCCGCGCGGGATAAACAAGACGCAAAGCAGCATCCAAGAGGCAACCAGAATAACCAGCGCAAATGGCGCGGCCATCATTGTCCAGTGGGCGAATGAGACATCAATTCCATGAGTCGAAAGCGCGCCGATAGCGATGGCGTTGGGCGGCGTGCCGACAGGGGTTGCTATGCCACCCACGTTTGCGGCAAGAGGAATCGCGAGTGCGACACCGGCCCGCGCTTTCGGGTCCTTAATTGAGGTGAGGATCGGGATGACCACAGCGAACATGGTGGCTGTCGTTGCGGTGTTCGACATGAAAGCTGAGAGCACGCCGGTGATCAGCATCAGACCAAGCACGGTTGAGCGGGCTGAACCGGCAAAGGGTTTCAGCATCACTGCGGTGATGTTCTTGTCTAGGCCGTACTTTTCGGCGCCGTCGGCGATCATGAATCCGCCGAGGAACAAGATGATCACCGGGTTCGCCAATGACGCGAAGTATGCCGAGGCGGGAAGGGCTATCTCCGCCAATTCGGGGTTGCCTGCGGTTGGGTCCCAGAGGGCGCCCTCAGCGACTAATAGAACCTCAAGCAGTATCACCAAAACCGCGGTCGCGGTCAGTGGGACAGCTTCGGTGATCCAAAATGCGATCGCGAGGAGAAAAATCGCGAGCATTCTTTTGCCGGGTTCTTCTAACCCGGGAATGTCAATTAGGAACGGAATAAAGAAAGCAATTATGCCGACTATTAGGCCGACCTTTTGCGTTGTCCTTAGTTCCGAGGGGGGCCTTTCGGTTCGGCGCACGCTCTCTCGTGCGCCCCTGCGCCTTTTTGGCTTACCAACACTTTTTGTTTTGGAAGCTTGAGAGTTCTTGGCTACGTCGTCAGAGGGACTCATACTCTAGAGAATAGGGTGCGTTCCACTCTTCCGGCTAGGCCTTTAGACCAGCCGGTGACGCCCGTCACTCAGCTTGGACGAACACCATGGTTGTGTCTTCGGCGGATAGCCTCAGCTCTCCGGCGTCAAGGACCGCGGTCTGGGTCGCCTCATCGAACTGGAGGGTCGCCTCGGTCGCGCTCTCGGCCTTCCACGTGCCTTCTTCTGTGCTGTCCATGATGCTGAGGACCGCCAGGCCTTCGCCTTCCAAACCGAGGGTCACCTCAACTTCCATTTCCTTCAGGAGACCAACACTTTCTGCCGAGGCCGGGTCCTCCCCCTCCACCGATTCCAGCACCCAAGTTCCAACGAAGTCCTTCTCGTAGTCGGCGCCCGCGCAAGCCGACAGTCCAACGGCCAGCAACATCGCACTTAGAACTGCCAGGAACACATTCGATTTCTTCGTTTTCACGGGGTGACTTTCTTTCTCTTTAGGAAACTCTGGAGACGCTCAGGCTCCACTCGTTACCGTGGAAAATACCGTTCTCCGCCGCGAAGCTGCCGAGGTTGGTCGCGACCGACAAAGTGTTGAGCGAGTTGAAGTAGATGAGGGATTCGTGATCCGCGACGTCGGCGAATACGTTTACGTAGGGCAGGATTCCCGAATAGGCGAGATCGTCGCCTTCGAATATTTCGACGAGGTACCGCTCACCCAGTTCCAAACCGAATCCTTTTGCGAGTTCCTGATCGATATTCGTCCACACGTTTCCAAAACGGATGTCCAGGGCCGGAATATTCCCATACAGGCGGTCTTCACCGGATGAGGGGTGCTGATATTCGAGGGCGAGCGGCGCCTCGTCCATCAGCGCGCCCACTTCTTCGAAGGTGATCTTACCGGCGGCAAGGCGGGCTCCGGTGAACGCGTATACGTCCCTACCGTGGAAGGTGTAGGGGTTGTGGCTGTCCGTGCGTCTGTTCACCGCCTCGTCTATCTCTCTCATCTGTTCGATTCCGTACGCCTGCGCGATGAGGGTGAGCGTTCCGTTATCCGGCGTGACTACGTAGTGGCCGCTCTTCGTCTTTGCAACAACCGATTTGCGGGTGGAACCCACACCCGGATCAACAACAGATACAAAAACGGTGCCAGCCGGCCAGTACTCAATCGTCTGGTAGAGACGGTAGGCACCATCCCAAATGGTGTACGGCGGGATCTGGTGGGTGAGGTCGTAAAGCTGCAAGTTGCGGTCAACGCCAGACGCCACACCTTTCATTGCAGCGACGGCTCCGTCCCTCAAGCCGAAGTCAGATTGGAATACAACAATGCCAACCAGTTCTTCCAAATGGTCAGTCGCGGGCTCATCACTCACTGGATCCTCATTTCGTTGCTGTTCCGGGACAGTTTATTGCAGTACGGGGGCCGTCGCAGTTCTCGCCCAATTTCGGATTGCAATTGTGACCAATCGGTCCAGCCTGCGGATGGCGCCGCAACGCGCGCGGGCGCTTTGTTAGTTTTGCGGCGTTCGTACTGCCTGGTACGTGAAATAAGGAGTAATCATGTCGCGCTCAATCCTATCCGCTCTAAAACCTGGTCACCGCATCGGACTCAGTTCCATCGCTGCGGCCGCCGCACTTGTCCTGGCAGCTTGTGGTGGCGGCGGGACCAGCGAATCCGAATCTGCTGACGCTGCACCAAGTGGCGAAGCCGCCGCGGAGTCCGCCAACACACCCGAAGCTGACGCCCTACCCACCCTAACGCCCGGAAAGCTGACGGTCGCGACCGGGGAGCCCGCATTCTCACCCTGGGTGGAAAACGATGACCCAGAATCCGGTGAAGGACTAGAGGCGGCTGTGGCGTACGCCGTTGCAGAGGAAATGGGGTTCGCGCGGGAGAACGTCGTCTGGATCCGCACGCCGTTTGACTCTGTGATCGCTCCCGGTCCAAAAGATTTTGATGTCAACATTCAGCAGTTCTCTGTGACCCCCGAAAGGAAAGAGGCTGTCGATTTCAGCTCTCCTTACTACGTGACCACCCAGGCCATCGTGACCGTTGAGGGAAACAAGGGCGCCGATGCAACCAGCTTGGCAGAACTAAAAGATGTGAAGTTCGGAGTTGCAGCGGGGTCGAACGGAGAGGTGGTCATTGAAGAGAACGTGGCACCGACACAAGAGATAGCGGTTTTCAATAGCAACGATGACGCTGTTGCTGCTCTGCAGGCAGGTCAGATCGACGCGGTCGTCACCGACTTACCAACCGTTCTTTATCTGCAAGCTGCCGTATTGGACGATGGCGTTGTAGTGGGACAGTTCGAACCTCTTGAGGGTGACGGAGACGAGTTCGCGTTCCTGCTTCCCAAGGACTCAGAGTTGACCCCGGCCGTGACGGCTGCCGTCGACGCGTTGCGCGATAACGGCACGCTTGCCGAACTGGAAGCGCAGTGGATAGCAGAAGGTGCCGGAGCTCCCGTCCTCAAGTAGGGCGAGGGCCCGCGCAGCGGCACAAAACTGGAATATAGTGAGTGGGGCGACATCTAGCCAA
>CAYFRL010000013.1:0-2081 GCA_964345595.1 uncultured Actinomyces sp. | reverse complement strand
AACACCAGTAAAGAAGACGCATGACTCACAGAACCCCGGCAGTGAGGTCGCAGCCGAGCCGAATCGAGCAAGACCGCGTCGTGTTCCGAAAACAACAGAACACGAAGTCGATACTAATTTCTGTGGGATCGACGCTGGCGTTTGCTGCGTTCTTGGGATTCACCGTCCTCAGCTCACCAGGATGGGCCGCTGTCCAAAAGTCATTCTTCAACTGGGAAATCGGGGCGCAGTACTTCCCGCGGATACTTCAAGGGCTCTGGCTGAACATTCGAGTCCTGTTCTTTGCCTCGATTGGCGTCGCGATCCTTGGCTCACTGCTCGCAGTGGCAAGGACACTCAGAGGCTCCGTGTTCACACCAATCCGGCTGCTTGCCGCCGCTTACACCGACGTGTTTCGCGGGCTACCCGTCTTGCTGGTGCTCTACCTGGTCGGCTACGGCATCCCCGCGCTAGACATCTTCCCCCGCATGCCGGCTTACTTCTGGGGAACCATTGCGCTACTGCTTTGCTATTCCGCGTACGTCGGGGAAGTGCTGCGCGCAGGCATTGAAGCAGTCCACCCTTCGCAAAGGATGGCAGCAAGATCTCTTGGGCTGACATACAACCAGACGCTCCGAATCGTTGTCTTGCCCCAAGCGGTTCGAAAAGTGACCCCCGCATTGATGAACGACTTCGTTTCAATGCAAAAGGACGTTGGACTGATCTCTGTGTTGGGTGCGGTGGACGCGATCCGAGCGGCCCAAATAGCCTCGGCAACCACATATAATTCAACCCCGTACGTGGTCGCTGGGATCCTTTTCATTCTGCTGTCCTGGCCCTTTATCCGCCTGACCGACTGGTACACGGCCCGCGCTCAGCAGCGTGAACAAGTGGGAGGACAAGTATGAATCCGGTCCCCGATGTGCCCGTGCTCCGAGTCGATAATGTCCACAAATGGTTCGGTGACAACCACATTCTCAAAGGTGTGAATCTGGAGGTCGACAAGCACGAATCCGTTGCCTTGATTGGAGCTTCCGGCTCCGGTAAATCCACACTTTTGAAGACGATCAACCTGCTTGAGCGGGTCGATGACGGGCAAATATTCCTTGGGGAAGAAGACATTACGGACCCGCGGACCAATGTAGATAAGGTTCGTGAGCGGATCGGCGTTGTATTCCAACACTACAATCTGTTCCCCCACATCTCGGTGCTAGACAATGTGACCATCGCACTGCGAAAGGTGAAGGGCGTACCAAAGAGGACCGCCAATGAGCGCGGCCGCGAACTGCTTGCTCGCATCGGGCTAGCCGATAAGGCCGACTCATACCCGGACCGACTGTCCGGCGGCCAGCAGCAAAGAGTGGCGATTGCACGCGCCATAGCAACGGATCCGGAGCTGTTGCTGCTGGACGAGATCACTTCCGCGCTCGACCCGCAACTTGTGGGCGAAGTACTTGACTTGGTTCAAGAGCTCAAGCAGTCGGGGGCCACGATAGTCATGGCCACCCACGAAATGGAGTTCGCCCGACAGGTCGCAGACCAAGTCGCATTCCTACACCAGGGCGAACTGGTGGAGATTGGGCCACCCAGCCAAATTTTTGATGCACCCCAGCGGAAGGAAACCTTGGAGTTCCTGGCCCGGGTCAAAGAGAACAAGGCCTGACGCAGGGTCCTAGGCCGCCAAGCTCAGCTGCGCGAAGATACCTTCGGCTCGGCGAAGCTCCGCAGCGCGCCCGCGCTCCACAATGCGTCCGCCGCTCAGCACCGCGATTTGGTCAGCGCTTTCCACAGTGGAGAGCCTGTGCGCAATGGTCAGTGTTGTTCTTCCTTTTGCCAGCTGATTTAGTGCTGCTTGCACTTCCGCTTCGGTGGTGTTGTCGAGGGCGCTGGTCGCCTCGTCCAAAATGAGCACCCGCGGGTTGCGGAGGATCGTGCGGGCAATCGCGAGCCGCTGCTGCTCCCCGCCAGAAAATCTGTGCCCACGCGCACCCACTACCGTGTCCAAACCTTCCGGCAGAGAAGAAATATGATCCGCGATACGAGCAGCTGTCAACGCTTCCCACATTTCAGGCTCCGAAGCATCCGGTTTCGCCAGCAACAGA
>CAYFRL010000012.1:38175-47500 GCA_964345595.1 uncultured Actinomyces sp. | reverse complement strand
GAAGATGTAGCGGTGGAGACATCCGTCGCATCCGTGGCAGATCTGAAGCCAGGAGACAGTGTCCAGTTGGTGCTGCCGCTTCAGCCCAGATGGACCTACCCCGATCAGCGGATTGACGCTGTACGCGGCACGGTTGCCGTTGAACGCGGGCCAGTGGTCATGTGTGTCGAGTCCGTGCATCAAGAAGACCGAACGGACGTCAGTAGACTGGTTGTGAACCCGAGCGTTCCACCGCAAGACAGGGACGGTGCCGTCGTTGCGGAAGGCGGGATACTCACTTTCGAAGAGGCAGATTCGGCCTATTCGCGCGATAGCAGGTCCCCCAAGGTCAGGTCGACCGAGATTGTCTTTACTCCTTACTGGGCGTGGGCGAACAGCGGACCGACCACTATGCGCGTCTGGGTTCCGATACAACCAAGCATCAGCTGAGTACAATCAAGTCATTAGGCAGCGCACTTGCTCACTCGAATGTCGACATGCAGGCGCACTTTCACCGAGGATTGCACCGATAGGAGTGTGGGTGACGCAAACCGGCTATGAGAAGCTCTCTCCGCGACCGAAGCTAGCGGACGTGGCCCGAATCGCTGGAGTGTCTCCCGCCACGGCTTCGAAGGCTCTATCTGGAAGGCACTCTGTCAGTCCCGCAGCACGGGAGAGGGTCCTTGCCGCGGTGGAAAAGCTTGATTTCCGGCCGAACCGGCAGGCGCAGGACCTTGCCCGCGGACTTTCTGGCACGGTCGGTTTGATCACTCATGACCTGGAAGGAAGATTTTCAATCCCAATCATGATGGGGGCGGAAGACTCCTTCGGCGCAGACAAGGTGTCCGTGCTGCTATGCAACTCGCGAGGCGACGCGATCCGGGAGAAGTACCATATCGACGCTTTGCTGGGCCGACAAGTTGACGGACTCATCGTGGTGGGTGCCCGCCCTGATCCAAGGCCGTCTCTGGGAAGGCTTCCTGTGCCGGTCGTGTATGCTTACGCACCTTCCAACGATGAGCACGATATGTCCGTAATCGCGGATAACCGAGGTGGCGGAGCACTCGCCGCGTCTCACTTGATCGATTGCGGCCGCGAGAAAATCGCGATCATCTCAGGAGACGCGTCCTACGGAGCAGCGACCGAGCGTGTTGAGGGCGCCACAAGAGTACTCCAAGCCGCGGGTTTAGAACCGGTTGAAGGGCAGGCACTCTACGGCGCGTGGACGGAGGAATGGGGTCGGGGAGCAGCTCGAGCACTCTTCGAGCGGAATCCCCTGCCCGGTCAGTTGGACGCAATTCTTTGCGGTTCCGACCAGATCGCCCGGGGCGTCTCAGAGGCGCTGCGCGAGATGGGAGTGAACGTACCAGGGGATATCGCGGTCGTTGGTCACGACAATTGGGACATAGTAGCGAAGACAGCGCGTCCGCCGATCACAAGCATTGACATGAACCTCACCAAGCTGGGCCGTCACGCCGCAGCGCGTCTGGTAGAGGCCATTGAGGGACACATGGTTGAAGGCAAAGAGATTATTAGTCCGCGCCTGATAGTCCGGGGATCAACAGTCTTCTAGAGCTTCGCATACAAATTCTAGAGGAAGTCTTCGGGCCCCTAGGCGCCCTTCATATCGGCGCCCCTGCTTTTCACCTGGCACGCTAAAGTTGCCGGGGCCTTCACATCAGCAAGGAACCCCGGCAATCGCAGGACTTGTCCTACTCAGCGACCTTCTGCTGGTCACGCAGCCGAACGAACTTGGCCAGCGAGACTTCCCCGACGGAGTCGATGAGCATCAAAATGCCGACAGCCGTTCCGAGCTTCCTGACCCCGGAACGCTTCCCGCCGCGAGACCTGCTGGCCACCAGGAGCGCCAGGGCAACGGTCGCCTCGGCCGACGCTGCTAGCGGAACTAGCCAGGGTTTGTCGACAACCGTCTTCGTATAGGTATCCCAGAACGACACTTCACCGGTTCTCTCGCCGATCATGATGTCAACGCTACGGCCGATGGCGTTCGAAACTCCGCGGGCCTGGTGCAGGTTACCGCCGATCGTGTCCAGGGCGACTTTACCGCTCAGGAAGTCTGCGACAGCGGGCGGGAGTCCCAGCGACCGAACAAAACTGCCGATGGCCTGGTCGCCTCGCTGCCCAGCGGCAGTCAGCGCCATGTCTTCGGAAACTCCCGGAACGGCCGAGTGGATCGCAAGGATGTCTTCGTCAGGGCCGACCAGTTCTTGCGCCAGCGCTTTCCCAGCAGCATCATCAGCGGCTCCCGGAATGATCCTCTCTTCCATCCCCCAGTTGTAGGTGATGATGTCTTCCGGATCCTCATCTTCGATCAGGAACGCTTGGAAGTCCCGGCCTGTCGACGTCAACGTTACTAGCGGCACATCCCCCAGCGTCCAATTGGACCGCCCCGCCGGTAGCTGCGCGACCAGAGCGCGCTTCCCGTCGCCCAGTTCAAAATCCACTATGTCCACGCCATTGAAAGCTGCCATTAGTGGCACCGCAGAAGCGGGTGTTTCACTGATCTCCACTACCAGTAGCGGAGTCTCCTCAACCTCTGGTACTTCGGGAAGCTCAGCGCCTCCTTCGGGCAGCTTGTCAATACCAAGATCGGCGACCATCACCTCGGCAGAGAACTTATCAGCTAGCCCCTCCACAAAGTCCGCCAGCTTCTCTCCGGCCTCCACTTCCGTCTTCCCGGGCCGTAGCACCCCGATGTGCTCGCCATCAGTGACGACGCGGATTCCCATCATGTGGGATGTCTCGGCAAACCAGTCGAGCTGGGCAACGATCTCGCGCTGCTGTAGATAATTGCTTACTTCTTCGGGATCTAGTGTTGCGGCAATGATCATGCCTTCTACGCGTTCCCAGTTTTGTGTTTCCATGAAGCCTCCCTCTCCTTCCTTAATTCCACCACGGATCGCCGATCTTGTCTGCCAATAACCAAAAGGACCCGCCGTCTCGCTAGAGGCGGCGGATCCTTCGGATCTCCATTCAGAACGTGCCGGCACAGGTCGGCAACGAACCAAACGGGACTTTACATCTTCGTTCCCACGGAACCGAGGCGCTGGCAGGCTTCGATGACGCGGTCCGCCATCCCCTTTTCGCCAGCCTTGCCCCACGAGCGCGGGTCGTAGGCCTTCTTGCTTCCTACGTCGCCGTCAACCTTCAGGACGCCGTCGTAGTTCTTGAACATCCAATCCGCAACCGGCCGGGTGAACGCGTACTGCGTGTCGGTGTCAACGTTCATCTTGATGACGCCGTTTTGGACGGCCAGGGCGATCTCTTCCTCTGAAGAGCCTGAGCCGCCGTGCATGACCAGGTCGAACGGACGCTCACCCTTACCAAATGCGGCGCCCACGGCCACCTGGATTTCACCCAGGATTTCCGGGCGCAGCTTCACGAAGCCGGGCTTGTAGACACCGTGCACGTTTCCAAAGGTGAGAGCGGTCAGGTAGCGGCCATTCTCGCCCAGACCGAGTGCCTCAGCGGTCTTCATGCCGTCTTCAACGGTCGTGTACAGCTTCTCGTTGATTTCGCCGACTATGCCGTCTTCTTCACCGCCGACAACACCAATTTCCACTTCCAAGATGGTGTCCGATGCTGCCGCCAGCTTCATCATCTTCTGGGCGATTTCCAAGTTCTCAGCCAGGGGAACCGCGGAGCCGTCCCACATGTGGGACTGGTAGGCAGGTAGACGACCGGCCGCAACCTCTGCCGTCTCAATTTCCATCAGCGGAATGACCCATGAGTCCAGGTTCTGCTTTGCGCAGTGATCGGTGTGCAAGGCGATGTTCACCGGGTAGTTCTTTGCTACCTCGTGCGCATACGCTGCCATCGCGAGGGACCCGGTCACCCGGTCTTTGATGGTGGAACCTGACCAGTATTCGGCACCGCCAACGGAAACCTGAATGATTCCGTCGGACTCCGCCTCAGCGAAACCTTGCAGCGCTGCGGTCAGTGTCTGGGACGAGGTCACGTTGATTGCGGGGTAAGCAAACTTGCCGGCTTTCGCCCGGTCAAGCATTTCGTTATAAACCTCAGGGGTTGCGATTGGCATGAAGCCTCCTCAAAACGAGAACAGTTGCCCCTATATTCTCCCACACTTGCTCCACCCTTTTAACGGGACTTGGGGACCACACCCAGCTTCCCCCGGAGACGCTATTCCCACCCGCTAGCTTGCGCGGTACTGTTGAAATGGCGCTAAGAAACCCAAGAGGGGACCTGAAAAGGCGCGCTAGGTCTGAAGCCCGGGTGAAAACCTATTAGGAGGAGTCGTGACTGGGATTGTGATCGTCGGGGGCGGAATGACAGGGGGAACCGCAGCGCGATATTTGCGTGCGGAGGGTTACCAGGGCCCAATAACCATTGTGGCGGCCGAACCGCATCTCCCCTACCAGAGACCGCCGCTTTCTAAGGGCTACCTACAGGGATCTGAAGGCCTCGATGAGGTGTATCTGAAGCCCGAAAGCTGGTATCGGGACAAGAACATTGCAGTCATCGTGAATACCAGCGTGGACGCGATTATGCCCCGGGACCGCCAGCTCTCCTTATCGGACGGCTCAACGCTTCACTATGAGCAACTGCTGTTAGCGACCGGGGCCAGACCGCGCAGGCTTGAACTGGACGGCACAGATTTGGAGGGCGTCTACCAGTTGCGCACAGTGGACGATTCAGACGCGCTTCGGAAAGTGCTTCAAGGCGGGGACCGGCGAGTTGTGCTGGTTGGCTCGGGATGGATCGGTTTGGAGGTGGCTGCGAGTGCGACCCAGATGGGCAACCGGGTGCTGGTCGTTGACCGCGGCCCTGTTCCCCTTGGCCGCGCATTGGGAGAAACGCTGGGGAAAGAGTTCCAGAAGATGCATGAAGAGCGAGGCGTAGAGTTCTTGCTCAACGCCAATGTTCAGGCGATCACGGGCGAGGACGGCAAGGTAACCGGCGTTCAGGTCGACGGCGAACAGTACCCGGCGGACGTCGTGATCGTCGGTGTTGGAGCGATCCCGAACACCGAGTTAGCCGAAAAATGCGGCATCGATGTCGAAGATGGCATTTTGACGGACGTCGGGCTGCGGACGAACCTGCCGGACATTTTTGCGGCTGGGGATGTCGCTAATACGTTCAATCAGACACTGGGCACCCGCATGCGCTCTGAGCATTGGATGAACGCGCTCACGGGAGGAAAAGAGGCGGCTCGCGCCCTGGTCGGCCAGCCTGTCGTCTACGATCCGATCCCCTATTTCTACACGGATCAGTACGATCTGGGAATGGAACTGTCCGGATATCCGCCACTCATGAACGAGGCCAAATTGGTGATACGAGGCGACCTTTCCGCCCGCGAGTACCTCGCGTTTTGGGTCGGTTCCGATAACCAAGTCGTCGGCGGGATGAACGTCAATATTTGGGATGTGAATCCGGCGATTCAAGCCCTGATTCGGTCCGGTAAACCCGTCAGCGTGGAGCTTCTTCAAGATCCAGATGTCCCCTTGGACGCCGTCTACGCTTAGGACACCTCCCACTAGCGCACTTGCTTCGCCTAGCTGCTTCCGTTGCCACCGTGCTGGATCACCCATGCCCACATTGCAATGGCAGCCGCATGTCCCACGTTCATTGACCGGGTCGAACCGTACTGGGTGATGTGGTGAATACGGTCGCAGGCCTCCCGCATCGGTTCGCTGAGCCCAGAAGACTCCTCCCCGAATACCAACGTCGCGTTTGCGGGCAGCTCCGCCGATTCAAGGGGTTCAGAACCAGGCAGGTTGTCAATGCCGATCAGGGCGCGCCCGCGTCGCTTCGCATCTTCAACGAACGGGTCAACGGAAGGAAAATGGTCAACCGGCAAGTACCGATCCGTGACCATGGCCCCGCGGCGGTTCCAACGACGACGACCGACGATGTGCACGGCTGAGACGCCTAGGGCGTTCGCGGTGCGGACAATTGAACCGATGTTAAAATCATGCCCCAGATTCTCAATAGCTATCTCATACCCCAGGGATTTAGCTGCGATTGCCTGGCTTATGGCCTGTCGCGTCCAGTACCTGTATCGGTCTTCAACGTTTCGCCGGTCGCCTTCCGCAAGCAGCACCTGATCATAGTGGTCCCCTTCGGGCCACTGCCCTTCCCACGGGCCGACACCGACCGCGCGTGCTGCGGCGTCCAAACTTTCCGTCTGTTCGTTCACAATATTCCAACTTACTCCGGAATCTAGCTAACATCGAAGCCATGACGATTGAATTATCAAAGGTAACAAGCAAGGGACAGTGGGGGCCAGTCAAGGCGTGGCTCACCGACATGGACGGTGTCCTAGTTCGTGAAAACCACGCGATAGAGGGCGCGAATGAGTTCCTGGCGACGCTACGTGAGAAGGGCCTGCCGTACCTGGTCCTAACCAACAACTCGATTTTTACCAACAGGGACCTGGCGGTGCGCCTAGCCCAGTCCGGGCTAGAGGTGCCCGAGGACCGCATTTGGACCTCCGCAAACGCGACGGCCGCCTTCTTGTCCCAACAGTCCCCGCGTTCTTCCGCCTTCGTGATCGGAACCGCAGGCCTCATCACGGCGCTGCACCAAGCCGACTACGTGATGACCGAAAACGACCCCGAATACGTGGTGCTTGGGGATACCCGCACATACGATTTCAACGCGATCACGACAGCAATCCGCCTCATCGAAAAAGGCGCCAAATTCATTGCAACCAACCCTGACATTACCGGCCCTTCGGACGAAGGTACGCTTCCGGCAACCGGTGCTGTTGCAGCAATGATTTCTGAGGCCACGGGACGCAAACCGTACTTCATTGGTAAACCAAACCCAGTGATGATCCGCGCCGGCCTCAACAAGATCGGGGCTCACTCAGAGACAACCGCGATGATCGGTGACCGGATGGACACTGACGTATTGGCTGGCGTCGAAGCTGGATTGCGAACCCACCTGGTACTCACCGGCTCAACAACACTTGCGCAGGTGGAGCGCTACCCGTACCGCCCGGCCTGGATCCACGAGTCAATCGCTGATGTCCTGCCGATGGTGGAGGACTAACCAGCAGGTCACATGTGGGGCAGAAACTTCGTCACCGCGCGGACAACACTTCGCGGTGCCACCCGCGCGGCCCCATTCACAGCTTTGTAGAGCGGCGTCGGGGTCACCATGGTTTGACCCCGGCGCACGGCCGCAAGCGACTCGGATACGACCTGCTCTGCCGAGGACCACACGAAACCTGGAACATGTGCCATGTCATTGCCCAGTCGTTCATGGAATTCGGTCTTCACCAACCCGGGCGACGATACCGTGCATGTGACCCCGGTCCCGCGCAGCTCTTCTGCAAGTCCTTCCGAGAATGCCCGCACCCATGCCTTATGAGCTGAGTACGTGCCCATCCCGGTATCCGCGGCAACGGATGAGACGTTCAAGATCGCGCCCCTTCCACGCGCCACCATGGCTCGACCGGCGAAGTATGAGGTCGCCATTACAGCCCTGACCATGACCTCAAGAGCATAGAGCTCGTTGTCAAAGTTCTCTTCCAAGAATGGTTTGCCCAAACCGAAACCAGCGTTGTTCACCAGCAGGCCGACAGGGCGCTCCCCCGGTCCTGGATCTTCGCGGAGCCGCTCGCACACGCGCGCCAAATCGTCCGGTTCGGCCAGGTCAGCTGGCAACACTTCGGCGTGAACACCGCCAACTTGAGTGAGATCTTCGGCTAGCTCATCCAGCCGGTACTTGTCCCTGGCAACCAGCACCAGGTCATGTTTAGCTGCTGCCAGCTGCCAGCAGAACTCTTTACCCAATCCGGAAGTGGCACCGGTAACTAATGCTGTTCCCATGACCCCATCTTAGTCGCATAGGCTGGGGTTCATGAGAATCGCAACTTGGAACATCAACTCGATCCGCAGCCGCATAGACCGCGTGGTGGCGTTCTTGGAGAGATCAGGGGTTGACATACTTGCGCTGCAAGAGACGAAGTGTCGAAACGACCAGTTCCCCGCGATGCCGGTGGAGGCACTCGGTTACGACCTGTCCTACCACGGCCTGAACCAATGGAATGGCGTTGCCGTCATCTCTCGCTACCCCATTTTGAATGTGGAAACCAGCTTCCCCGGCCAGCCGGAGTTCCGCGACGCTGAAGAAGCGCGTGCGCTGGGAGTCACCGTTGACGCGCCGGGCGGCCCCGTCACGGTGTGGAGTCTTTACGTTCCAAACGGAAGAGAACTAGACGACCCACACTATGGGTACAAACTAGAGTGGTTGGCCGCATTAAAGCTGGCGGCCAAAGGCTGGCTGGTAGATGACCCCAAAGCGCAAATAGCGCTGGTGGGTGACTGGAACATCGCGCCTACCGACGAAGACGTTTGGGACATTGACTTCTTTGAGGGCAAGACCCATGTTTCAGCGCCTGAGCGCGCAGCGTTTAGTGCGTTCGAAGAAGTTGGTTTCAAAGAGGCAACGCGTGACCTGGTCACGAACTACACCTACTGGGATTATCAGCGTCTGCGCTTCCCAAAGAACGAGGGCATGCGCATCGACTTCATCTACGCCTCGCCAGCACTTGCAGCTCGCGTGAACGGAGCGGAAATCGATAGGAACGAGAGGAAAGGAAAGGGCGCATCTGATCATGTGCCGGTGATTATCGACGTGGAGTAACGGGCCTGGTCGGCCGCGTAATTTGGTGCTCAGACGTACTCCAAAACGTCCCCTGGCTGGCACTCAAGTACTTTGCAGATCATTTCAAGCGTGGAAAAGCGTATGGCCCGCGCCCGACCGTTCTTCAGAACCGCAACGTTGGCTGGGGTGATGCCCACGGCGTCCGCGAAGTCTTGGACGGACATTTGCCGCTCTGCCAAGAGGACATCCAGATTGACCTTGATCATTAGATCACCTGCGCCAGTTCGTCGTGCTCAGATTTGGCCAGGAGGAACAGCGTTCGAAGGGCCGTTAACATCGTGAGTCCTGCAAATGCCGCAACCAGGGCTGTCACGAGCCCTATGATCACCGCAGGGCCTCCCAGTTTCACAACAAATAGCAGGTGGGCGCAAACCAGAGCGGGCAGAGCAGCTCCAACAACGATGAACACCCTGGCCGCGTCCAGCAGTTTCAGCGATTGCTGACCGTAAAGGTTTCCCTGAGCCGCCAGAGTGAGCATTCGCCACACGCAGACAAGGATCGCCTGCCCGCACGCCACGGCGAGGACGGCGGCAATGGAATAGGGAAGGACCAAGTGCGCAACTTCTGCGTATTGCCGCCCTATGTCAAAGGCAAGGACCGGTAGTAGAACCTGCGCGATCACGCTCAGCCCTGCAAGCATGACCAAGGAAACCTTCGTCAATACAACTTGTCGTCTTTGCATCTATCGATT
>CAYFRL010000012.1:26963-38075 GCA_964345595.1 uncultured Actinomyces sp. | reverse complement strand
CTATCGATTGTCAATAGGGCAAAGAAAAGGGTTCCTAGGCTTCAACGTGTCGAATTATCTGGTCGTTCAGGTGTCCCCAGTTCTCCTTATGCCACTGACCAAACGGCTCGCTGCCAAGGAAAAGCGCGCCCACCTCCCGGTCCGGGTCGACCCAAAGGTAAGAACCTGAGACCCCAAAATGGCCAAACGTATTACGGCCAGCTAGCGAACCTGTCCAGTGCGGCTCTTTACTGTCGCGTAGTTCCGGGCCGAGTGCCCAAAGGTTGCGTTCTTGAGAACCATAGCCGGGTAGAACGCCCCGAAGGCTGGGGAACGCCGGCGCTCGGAAAGCCGCGTACGTTTCGGAGTTCAACAGCTGCGGGTCCAGGAGTTCTTCAAGCACCAAGGAGAGGCAAGATGCGCTCCCCTGACCGGCCCACGCGGCAGATCCCGGAATCGTTACGTCAGAAGCGCCAAGTGGGGCGAGCACCCGCTCTTCAGTCCACCTTGAAGTGCCGGTCGCCTGCTCGATGACTTTCGCCGCCACCTCGTACCCCTGATCGGAGTAGATTCGGCGGGTGCCCACGCGAGCGGCTGTTCGCGTCCCGTCACCTTCTGGTGCCAGACCGGATGCGTGCGCTAGAAGGTGAGCCAGCGTTGACCCTTCAGGACCGGCTGGCTGGTCCAGGCGGAGCTGCCCGTCTTGAACGGCCAAGTGAGCCCCCAGCGCCGTGAGGAGTTTGGTGACCGATGCGAACTGAAACTTCTCTTTCAGGTCACCCTGTTCCCAGAGAGGCCGCCCAGTCTTATCCAGTGCCAAAACGGCGTGCGGGAAAGGGACTGGGTACTCATTTACCATCGGGGATCAGCGTCCTTCAAAAGTGGGTCGTTCTACAAGCTGACGCGGCCAGGCAGGCCACCAAAGCTGGCGGCTCACCTTCACCGTTCAGACCCCACCCAGCCTACTCGGCTGGATGCACGCGCAGCTTCCCGTCTTCCTCTGCGACCACGACGGTCATGCCGTCCTTCACCTCCCCCGACAGCAGCAGGACCGAAAGGGGGTCGCCGACCTCTCGCTGGACCAGGCGGCGAAGTGGCCGCGCCCCGTAGGCCGGGTCGTAGCCGTGGTCTTCAAGCCAACGACGCGCCTCATCGGTGACTTCCAGGCTGATGCGACGCGATTCGAGTCGCTTCGCCATTTCCTCAACCTGCAGGTCAACGATTTCGCCCAGTTCGGATTTGCTCAGCGGGTCAAAGATGACGGTCTCATCAAGCCTGTTGACGAACTCCGGTTTGAAGTTCAGCCGCACCTGTGACATGACCGCTTCTCGTTTTTCCTCTTCGGTCAAGCTCGGGTCGATCAAGTACTGGGAACCCAAGTTCGAGGTGAGAATGAGGATCGTGTTGCGGAAGTCCACGGTCCTGCCCTGGCCGTCGGTCAGGCGGCCATCATCCAGAACCTGCAACAGTATGTTGAAGATTTCCGGGTGGGCCTTTTCGACCTCGTCCAACAGAACTACCGAGTACGGGCGGCGGCGAACCGCCTCTGTCAGCTGACCGCCCTCCTCGTATCCAACGTATCCGGGGGGCGCTCCCACTAGGCGCGCAACAGAATGTTTCTCCGAATACTCGCTCATATCAATGCGGATCATGGCGCGCGGATCATCGAACAGGAACTCTGCCAGGGACTTTGCCAGCTCCGTCTTACCGACGCCCGTGGGTCCCAGGAACAGGAAAGATCCAGTTGGGCGGTCCGGATCTGAAATGCCAGCGCGAGAACGGCGCACCGCGTCGGATACGGCTTGGACCGCAGATTTTTGTCCGATAAGGCGCTTCCCGATCCACGACTCCATCTCTAGCAGCTTCTCGGTCTCCCCCTGCAGAAGACGGCCGGTGGGAATGCCCGTCCAAGATTCGATCACGCTAGCAATCTGTTGTGGCCCAACTTTGTCGGCCACCATCGGCTCGGTTTCGGATTCGGCCTGCTGGATGTCCTCCAGTTCCGCTTCCGCGATCTGCCGCTCAATCTCTGGGATATCCCCGTTCTGGATGCGTCCGGCCTCTTCGTATCGCCCTTCGCGCACCGCTACCTCAAAGTTCGTGCGCAACTCATCTAGGCGGGCACGCAAATCACCGACACGGTTCCGGCCGGCTTTTTCCGATTCCCATCGCAGAACCAGGCCCTGAAGTTGCTCTTCCGTGTTCGCGATGTCGTCTTGCAGTTTTACGAGGCGCTCTTGCGTTGCTGGATCATCCGCGTCCGAGTCGGACTCACGCAGATATGTTTCTTCCATTTTGAGTCTGGAAAGCGCGCGTTGTAACTCATCGATTTCTACGGGGCTGGAATCGAGTTCCATTCGCAGCCTAGAGGCCGCCTCGTCCACCAAATCAATGGCCTTATCTGGAAGCTGACGGCCAGTGATGTAACGGTCAGAAAGAGTCGCGGCCGCCACAAGGGCCCCGTCCGAAATGGTGACCTTATGATGCGCCTCGTACTTAGGGGCGATCCCGCGCAAGATGGCGACCGTGTCCTCCACGGACGGTTCACCAACATAGACCTGCTGGAATCGTCTTTCCAGAGCAGGATCTTTTTCAACGTTTTCACGGTACTCATCAAGTGTGGTGGCACCAACCAGACGCAGCTCACCGCGAGCCAGCATCGGCTTCAACATGTTCCCGGCGTCCATGGAACCCTCCGAGGCTCCCGCGCCAACGACCGTATGCATCTCATCAATAAAGGTGATGATCTCCCCATCGGAGGACGAAATCTCTTCCAGGACGGCCTTTAGCCGTTCCTCAAACTCCCCGCGGTACTTAGCGCCGGCAACCATTGATCCCAGATCCAGACTGATCAGACGCTTCCCGCGCAGACTCTCTGGAACGTCGCCTTCGACGATTCTTTGAGCAAGACCCTCGACAACAGCGGTCTTCCCTACACCCGGCTCCCCAATGAGCACCGGGTTGTTCTTGGTGCGACGGGAAAGGACCTGCACCACGCGCCTAATCTCCGCGTCTCGGCCAATGACTGGGTCTAGCTTCCCCTCTCGGGCAACCTCCGTCAGGTCACGCCCATACTTCGCAAGAGCCTGGAAAGTTCCTTCCGGGTTCGCGCTGGTGACAGGGTCCGGCCGAAGCCGTTCAAGCGCCGCTTCCAAATCTTCGCGCGTGGCGCCGTCCCCACGAAGAATCTTCCCCGCCTCGGAATCTGACCCTGCCAGCGCGATCAGAAGGTGCTCGGTAGAAACATAGGCGTCTCCACGCGATTCCGCTAATTTTTGAGCTGCGGTAATCACGTTCATCAGCTGGCGGGACGTCTGCGGCTGAGCGACGGAGCTTCCAGCGGAAGTCGGCAGCGCGACCAGGGCGGTGCGGACCTGCGCCCCAACTTCTGAACGCTGCACACCAACGGCTGCAAGCAACGAAATGGCGATGCCCTCTGGCTGCTCTAGCAGGGCCTCCAGCAAGTGCAGCGGTTCAACCTGTGGGTTCCCCGCGGCAGCGGCCATCTGCACGGCCGAACTGAGCGCTTCTTGTGACTTGGTGGTGAGATTCTGACTCACGATCACTCCTTCTGGTTGACTAATCCGGTAAGAGTGGGCGAGAACCTAACGTTTCCCGCTTCCGGCATCCACTCCGATTGCCCAGCTACAGAGATACAACACACCGCGACCAGCAAATACGCGCTGGCCGCAGTGTTCTTGGCTTCGTATTCGAATCTACTACAGGGCGTTGAAACTGTCGCGGCTTCAATTGCTGATCGCCAAACGTCCCTAGTACCGAGGCATCCCCCATTGCATCCGCTGCATCTCTCGCCTTTGCCGGTTCCGGCTGACCAGCCAAACGATACCTGCGATGACAGCCACGATCCCAGCGATACCGATGATGGAAGACCAAATCAGCCCGGTGGTGGCGTCCTTCACGACGCCTGAAATTTGGTCGCCGTTGAAAACATAGAGGGGCGTGCCGGGGGCAACGTCGCAGTCGATGGTGTATTCCCCCGGCTCAATCTGCCAACCTGATACCAGGCCCGTATCTGACGCCGGGTAGAGCGTGTACTCGCCACTGTCGCCGGTAAGAAGGCAACTGCTTGGAGTTTCCTGGTTTTGCGGTATGACGGCAACCGAACCGGTTTGGTCAACGGTCACCGGCCCCCCGTTATAGGTGCTGAAATTTCCCGAGGCGATCGCGTCAATGTCCAGCCCCGTCAAGATGGAGATGAAGAAGATCATGGGAGCGATGATGATCGCGGCCACGGCCCCCGCCACAATTGTGAAGATCGGCCATCCCCGACCGGGAAGTTTTCCTGGTGGCTGCACTTGGCCGCCCGGTTGCCCTTGTCCGTACGGCATTCCGGCGAGCACATACGGGCCGCCGTAGGATGGCCCCTGGGGCGGCTGTTGATAATTTGGGCCGGCGCCCGGCGTATAAACCGGCCAAGGACCGGAGTTCTCCTGTCCGGAAGGCTGCGGCGGGGTGGGTTGCCAATTGGGGGAGCGCTGCCCATACTGGGGCGGCCCGTCAGGCGTGTTTTCCGGCGGCTGCTGACCGCTGGGGTTGTACGGGTTATCCGAATTAGTCATGGCGACCCCTTTTCTTCATTCCTCACGACGATTATCGCAGACAGTCACTAAACGCCGATTTGGCGAAGCCTGCTTTCTCTGAGCAGTTCCACCGGCTCCATTGGGAGTTCGGACAGTTCCGTTCCGAGCGCCTGGCTGAGCAGGTAGTCAGCTAGTTCTGGATTTCTCGCCAGGACCGGCCCGTGCATGTAGGTCGCTACGACACTTCCTTGAACGGCACCCTCCGCCTGGTCGAAGCCGTTCCCCTCACCAACCAGCACTCGCCCAAGCGGCATCGCTTCGCCGCCCAGTCGCGTGCGGCCTCCATGGTTTTCAAAGCCTGTGAGCAGTTCCGTCAGTCCTGTCAGGAGCGGCCTAGCCACGACCTCGCCAATAGCGCGCGTTTGCCCGGCAACGGTGACCAGGTCGAGAAGTCCGAGGCCAGGGCGCCTTTGTCCGTCGGCGCCAGTGTATTCGCGCCCAAGTATTTGGAGTGAAGCACAGATAGCCAAGACGGGTTTGTTCGCATTGATTGCGGCGCTCAATCCCGCATCCGCGCGGAAATGGTTGGCGGCTAGGGCCTGAGCGGTGTCCTCACCACCTCCCAAGGAGTAGATGTCCAGGTCCTTGGGAATCGCGGAGCCAAGAGATACGCTCACTATTTCTGCGTCAAGGCCGCGCCAGCGGGCACGCTGGGCCAAAACGATGGCGTTGCCGGAGTCTCCGTATGTGCCAAGGACCTCTGGGGCAAGCACACCAATCCGGATCGCTGACTCACTCACTTGGACTGCCCTCCCTTGGTTTTGAGCAGGGGCAGAAGATCTCGAAATGCGGTGTAGTTCGCTAGCACTTCGACTTCGCCGGGGTCGCATTTCATGATCGCGGCATAGGGATCCCTAACGGTTTCCGCTTGGAGGTCAGCGTAGGCCAGACGTACCGCCAGATCCTCCGAGCGGTCGCCACTTGCAAACAGCAGCTGCGGCTGAGCCAGCTGTTCAAACTGAACGTCCCAAAGCCACGAAAGATCCTCTCCGTCTGGGATTTGTCCGTTAGTAGCGATGACCATCTGCTTCGCGTGCGGGTCAGCCATGCGCAGACTCTCTTGCCAACCGGCCGGGTTCTTCGCTAGTAGAAGGCGCACCTTGCGGCCTTCAACATCAAAGGTCTGATACCTGCCGGCCACGTCAGTGACTTCACCAACGGCTCTTACTGCGAGCTCCGGGTCCACACCAAGCGCAACGGAGGCAGCCACAGCCTGAGCTGCGTTGTACAGGTTCACCGTCCCTGGCAGTTCCAACTGCAAACGGTACTTTCGGCCGCCTGGGCCAATCAGGTGCGGGTCACCTTCTACCCCTGCCACTTGCCAGTCAGGGTCCGGGCGCCGCCACGGGCCTCCCTCGACCCACCACGCATCGCCTTCTCTTTTCACGGCTCCACCGCCGCGCGGAAACGTAGCGGCGTCCGCCCCCCAGCCAGACCCTGCGGCCACCCAGGTCACGTTCGCGCTGCTTGTCGCTGCGGACACAATGAGTGGGTCGTCGCAGTTCGCGACAATGTGAGCCTGCGGATTCTCATCAACAGCTTGGCGAAGACGCCTCTCGACCGCGCCTATTTCACCGACACGATCAAGCTGATCACGCGACAGGTTCAACAAAACCAAGACTGCTGGCTTCACCTGCTGGCTGACCTGCGGCACGTACATCTCGTCCACTTCAAGCGCGGCGAACGGGGCTCGGCGCCCATTCATCAAGGCCGTGCAAATCCCGGGTGGCATGTTGTCCCCGAGCACGTTCGAGGCGACCTCGCCTTTCTTACCAAGGGCGGCTCGAAGCATCTTGGTAGTGGTCGACTTGCCGTTCGTACCGGTGACAATCGCGCTTCGCTTACCAGCGGATAAAGAGGCGATGATGTTTGGGTCCAGAGCCAAGGCCACGCGTCCGCCGATCATTCCCCCGGATCCGCGGCCAGCGATCCTGGATAAATCTCGGGCCGCACCGCCAATCACGGCCGCGAAGGTTGCCCGGCTGCGGTCAAGAATGGTTCCTGTCCCTAAAGATGGTTCAGTCATGGTTCAAATCTAGTGCAGCGAGCCGACTCTTGGTTTACTCACTGCTGTTGTCCCCGGCTTTGCGGTGCGACAGCAAGTAGAGCGCAAACAGGTCGCGGATGTGCGGGGGCAGTTGTAGATGCCAAGCTTCTTGACGGGCAAGCTGGCGGGAAGCGGAACGGGTTGGAACCACCTCACGGCGCGGCGCACCATTTGGGCTTCGCGTGTTGATTCTGCCGCGCGAATCAGCTGAGAACACCCGATGGATGGGCGTAGCGGGGCTGTCCGCCCCAGAACGCAGATCGTGCACTATGTCCCTGAGCTGCCTAAGTTCCTCTTCCAACGCCATGATGCGTTGAATGCCAGCCAGATTGATTCCTTCTTCTTGCGAAAGAGTCTGGATACGCCGCAACAGGGAGATGTCATCTTGCGTATACCGCCTACCCCGACCTTTCGTCCGAATCGGCGTTACCAGACCGATCCGGTCATACTGGCGAAGGGTCTGGGGATGCATGCCAGCAAGCTCGGCAGCAACAGAAATGACGTAGACGGCGCCATCTTCTTCTCCCCTTCCTTTTGCCATCTCTATTTCCTCTCTGCCAGCTTCCGCCGGGGATCCCAGTCATCCATCTGGGTCTTCATCTGCTCAACCAGTTCAAGCATTTCCGGACTCTCCGCTTCGGGAAGCACGATGGAAAGCTCAACTAGCAAGTCCCCCCGCTTTTTGCCTTTCTTCAGTCCGCGTCCACGCACACGAAGAACCCGTCCGGATGAACTCCCGGCTGGGACCTTCACTCGAACGTTGGAGCCGTCGGGCAGCGGAACGCTTGCTTGAGCACCCAACACCGCCTCTGGATAAGAGATGGGTAGCTTCACCCGCAAGTTGGTGCCTTCAGTCAGGTAAAACGGGTCCTTTTGCACGTTGACGGTTATGACGACGTCACCGTTTGGCCCTCCCCCACTGCCGGGACCTCCCTTGCCCCGCAAGCGGATCTTCTGTCCGTCCCGCACGCCAGCTGGGATATTGGCTGTGAGGTTCTTGTTTCCAACGGTTAGGCGCAGGGACGTCCCCTCATAGGACTCGCGGAAGCTGATCGTTGTCTCAGCAGCCAGGTCGGCCCCAGGCGTGGGCGGGGGCGCGCTCTGGAATCCGCCGAACCCGCCACCGCGGCCACCGAAGCCGCCGCCGCCCGCTCCACCGAACAGGCTGGAGAGAATGTCTTCGAAGCCGCCCGCGTCCCCGCCTGTTTGGAACTGGATGTTTGGTCCGCCGCCTCCCGCGTATTGGGGTCCGCCGCCACCGGAGAACATGCCGCCAAACATGTCCTCGAAACCGCCGCCGCCTGCGCCCCCCGCGCCGGGAGCAAAGCGAGCGCCCCCCGCAGCCATCTGCTGGATGGCATCGTAGCGCTCACGCTGGTCCTTATCGGAAAGCACCGAATAGGCTTCACTGATTTCTTTGAACTTCTCTTCCGCTTTCAGATCGCCAGGGTTTTGATCAGGATGCCACTGACGCGCGAGCTTGCGGTAAGCCTTCTTGATTTCCTTTGAGTCGGCATCTTTCTTTACCCCAAGGATCTTGTAGAAGTCCTGGTTGAACCATTCCTGTTCACCCATGGACGCTCCTTTCTAAACATCTGGCCAAACATCTTGGTATGGCCGACGGCAATGGCCCGATCAAAACCGGGCCATCACCTGAACTGTCTGTCACTCGGGGTTGTCAACGAGCACTTTGGTCGGGCGAAGGACCCGCTCCCGCACCCGATAACCTGGTTGGAGAACCTGCTTGATCACGGGCCGATCCACTTCTGGATTGGTCTGTGCCATGAGAGCTTCATGCAGCTGTGGGTCAAAATCCTCGCCCGCCAAGCCGAACCGCTCCACGCCGAACTTGTCTGACAGAGTGTCTTCAAGCTTCGCGGCCATCGCAGCAAACGGGCCGCCCTCAAGTTCACCTGCGTCCCTGGCAGCGTCGATATCATCCAGCAGGCCCAGAAGAGATTCCGCTACCTCCTCCTGACCCAGCTGCCGCTGCGCGGCGCCCTCACCTTTCGTGCGGCGTACGTAGTTCCCGTACTCCTGGTTCAGGTTGTAGTAGTCGGCACGGGAGCGAGCCAGATCTTCCTTCGTCTGCTCCAGCTCAGCCACCACCGCATCGAGTGCGGCTCCTGGTGCGCTCTCTGGCTGCGCCGAGTCAGGCCCCGGGGCGGAGCTATCCGCCCCGGGTTGCTCACCGGCCGACCCTGTCGAGTCCGCCGAGTACTCCTCGGAAAACTCATCGGGGTTCTGACCGTTTTGTGTCACTTGTCGTCCTCGTCCTCAATGATCTCCGCGTCAATCACTTCTTCTTCAGCGTTGACGTCTTCCTGGCTGGGCAGATCCGGCTCAGCGGCCGCAGCTTCAGCTTCCGCGTAGACTTCCTGCCCGATCTTCATACCAGCGTCGTTCAGCTTCTCCAGCTGGGCCTTCACGGCGGAAGTGTCATCGCCTTCAAGGGCCTTCTTCATTTCCTCGACGGCCTCTTCGACCTCCTTGCGGGTGCCGTCCGAGATCTTCTCCTCGTTATCCTTCAGGAGTTTCTCCATCGAGTAAACGGTCTGCTCGGCCAAGTTGCGGGTGTCCTGATCTTCCCGGCGAGCCTTGTCCTCATCAGCGTGCGCTTCCGCTTCCTTCACCATGCGGTCGATCTCTTCCTTCGGAAGAGCTGAACCACCGGTAATGGTCATGGACTGTTCCTTGTTGGTACCGCGGTCTTTCGCCGACACATGGACGATGCCGTTTGCATCAATGTCGAAGGAGACCTCGATCTGAGGAACGCCGCGCGGTGCGGGTGCAATCCCCGTTAGCTCGAACGTGCCAAGCGGCTTGTTGTCTCGCGTGAACTCGCGCTCGCCCTGGAACACCTGAATGAGCACAGACGATTGCCCGTCTTCGGCGGTGGAGAACACTTCTGTCGCACGGGTCGGGATCGCCTTGTTCCGCTCGATCAGTTTCGTCATCACGCCACCCTTGGTTTCAATACCAAGAGACAGCGGGGTCACGTCGATCAGGAGAACGTCTGAGCGATCACCCTGAAGCACGCCTGCCTGGAGGGCTGCGCCGATTGCCACGACTTCATCCGGGTTCACGGTCTTCGTCGGTTCTTTACCACCGGTCATTTCTTTGACCAGGTCGGTGACAGCCGGCATACGGGTCGAGCCACCAACTAGCACAACATGGTCGATGTCCTTCACCGAAATCTCGGCTTCGCGGATTACGTCCTGGAATGGACGCTTCGTCCGGTCCAGCAGATCCCTCGTCATATCTTCGAACTTCGCACGGGTCAGCTTCTCATCCAAGTGGATGGGCCCTTCGGAGCTCATCGACAGGTACTGGAGAGAAATCGTTGTGGAAGTCGCGGTGGAAAGCTCACGCTTTGCCTGCTCCGCGGCGTCTTTCAGACGCTGAAGCGCAACCGGGTCTTTCGCCAGGTCGACTCCGGTCTTGCTCTTCACCTGCTGCACGAGCCAGTCAACGATGCGCTGATCCCAGTCGTCGCCGCCCAAGCGGTTATCACCGGCCGTCGCCCGCACCTGAATGGTGGAGAATCCGTCGTCGTCCTTACCCACTTCCAGCAGCGACACGTCGAAAGTACCGCCGCCCAGGTCGAAGACCAGGATTAGCTCGTCTTCTTTGCCTTTGTCCAGGCCGTACGCGAGGGCAGCCGCCGTCGGTTCGTTGATAATGCGCAGGACGTTCAGTCCAGCAATCTGCCCGGCGTCCTTGGTTGCCTGACGTTCCGCGTCGTTGAAGTACGCGGGAACCGTGATTACAGCGTCGGTCACCTTATCGCCCAAGTACTCTTCAGCGTCGTGCTTCAACTTGGAGAGAATCCGAGCGGAAATCTCTTGTGCCGTGTAAGTCTTGTCGTCAATGTTGGTCGACCAGTCGGTCCCCATGTGACGCTTCACAGAGCTGATCGTCCGATCGACGTTCGTTACCGCCTGACGCTTCGCGATCTCGCCAACCAGAACTTCACCGTTCTTCGAGAACGCAACGACCGATGGAGTGGTCCGCGCCCCTTCTGCATTTGCGATGATGGCCGGCTCCCCGCCTTCGAGTACAGCCAGCGCCGAGTTCGTGGTACCTAGGTCGATACCTACTGCTTTAGCCATTTGTCTAACCCCTTCAATATCTTTTCGATTTTCTACGCTACATCGCCCAAGAACTGGCCTTGAGCCTTCTGCACTCAAGTTTACATGCTCAGCGTCAACGCGCAAGAGGAAAATCTACAAACTTGAGTCACCTTGACTCAACTTCGCTGAAACTGTTGCAATTCCGCCAAATACTCTGCTTATGACGAATGTCATGGGCCCTCAGTCCCTGAATCTGCTCACAAACCGCCTTATAATCGCCATTTTCGGTCGCCGTTCAAATAATCTTGGGTAGAACGTCCCAAGTATTTGGGGGTCGACCGACGTCCACAAGACAGCCGATCGAGAACTGGTCAATAAACCGACACAACGAAAGAAGACCAGTGACCGCATC
>CAYFRL010000012.1:22356-26863 GCA_964345595.1 uncultured Actinomyces sp. | reverse complement strand
CTTGCGCGCATCACTGTTCACGTCGATTCTCGCCTTCGGAGTTTCCTTCCTGGTCATCGGAGTCGGTGTCACCACCGTGATAACCGGGGCGGCCATCACGGTCTCGCACAATCCAAATAAGGCTGCTGCCGCCGCATAGCAACGCCAAGCGTCATCGCTGAAAGGGAGCCCTCCACGCGGAGGCTCCCTTTCTTTTTCTTTTTTTCGACGCGCGGCGTTATCCCCGGGCCCCGCGCCACGCCCGCAAGATACGCTGGCTACCTAGCCTCCAAAATCATCTTGCCGGAAGGAGCTCGCATGTCAGTTGAAATGGTGTCCGAGGTGACCGAAGAGCTGGTGACCGCGATGGAGGGTCTACTTCCGCAGCTGTCCCGCTCAGCACCTGCTCTTTCGCACGAGCAGTTGCGGGAAATAGTGACACAAGATGGCGTCTACTTTTTTGTCTACCGCGACCCCGAAACGGAAAGAATCCTGGGTTCCCTAACCTTGGCAACGTTCAAAATCCCAACTGGATTGAGAGCCTGGATTGAGGATGTGGTCGTAGACGCTGACGCTCGCGGGCAGGGGGCCGGGCAAAAGCTTGTTGAAGCCGCTTTAGCGGAAGCCAAGAAGCAGGGTTGCCGAACCGTCGACCTGACATCCCGGCCAACACGGGAAGCTGCGAACCGGCTCTACCAAAGGTGCGGGTTCTCCCCCAGGGAAACGAACGTGTACCGATACACGTTTACGGACTAGAGCCGACCTACAAGGTGCGGCTCGGTTCGGTGCAACAATGGTGGGATGGGTACTTTCACTAAACAGGAGCTAGAAGAGTTCATAGCCGGCTACATCGATTTTCTGGATGCATCGCCCTCTCCATTCCACGCTGCTGACAACGCTGCACAGCGACTGCGCGAGGCCGGTTTTTCCCCAGTGGTCGAAACGGAGGAGTGGCCCAAAAAACCCGGTAAGTTCTACACGGTTCGCGGCGGGGCCATCGCCGCGTGGATAGTCCCCCCGCAGTTATCGGACGATCCCGGCTTTTCCATCTACGGTTGCCACACGGACTCTCCGTGTTTCAAATTGAAGCCCACACCAGAGCACTCAACGGCGGATGGCTGGGGCCAACTCGCGGTAGAGGTGTACGGCGGTATGATCTACAACTCTTGGTTGGACAGAGAACTCGTCTTGGCCGGAAAGGTGTGGGATCAGGCAGGGAACGCACATCTTGTCCGCACGGGACCGCTGGCAAGGATCCCGCAACTAGCTATTCATCTGGATCGCACCGTGAATGAGAAACTCACTTTGAACCCGCAAAAGCATCTGCGGCCAGTGTGGACAGTTGACGACAAAGACGGTGACATCCTGGATGTCCTAGCTGAAGCCGCCGGACTGGAATCAGGTTCTGAGATCGTCTCTCATGACGTATTTTTGGTTCCAGCTGAGGGTGCAAAGGTATTTGGCGGCTCGGGCCAGTTCATCGCGGCAGCCCGGCAGGACAACCTGTCCTCTGTGTTCGCGGGCCTTCAAGGGTTCTTGGCGGCAGCTGATACTGGGAATCCGCAGATGATCCCAGTGTTCGTGGCTTTTGATCACGAAGAGGTCGGTTCCGCCACGCGCACCGGTGCAGCCGGGCCATTTCTGCAAGACGTTCTGACCCGGACTGCGGACGCTACCGGCCACAGTGGTGACGCGGGAGCGCAAATGCTGGCGCGATCCACCTGCATCTCTGCCGACGCCGGACATAGCGTCCACCCAAACTACGGGGATATGCATGACGATGACACCAGACCGGTGCTTGGCCGCGGTCCATTGCTGAAAATAAACGCGAAACAGCGCTACGCCTCAGACGGTGAAGGTATCGCATTATGGCGCAACGTGTGCGCGAGTGCGAAAGTCCCCAGCCAAGACTTCGTTTCTAACAATGCCGTGCCATGCGGATCCACGATCGGGCCCATCACGGCGACCCGGCTTGGAATAGTCACCGTAGACGTGGGCGCACCGATGCTCTCCATGCACTCAGCTAGAGAAATGACCCATGCTGCCGACGGGCTAGCGCTCTCGAGGATTGCCCAAACCTACCTGTCTGGAAGCGACTAGCCGTAGGCTACCCGGCTGGAAAGCCCAGACGCGGACAGTTAGGACACCAAGAAAAGGACCAGCGGAACCAAAAAGATCTTTGCCACAATCGAGACGGCAAACAAGTTTGAGTAGGCCGATTCGATCCGCTCATCCATGACCTTGGCATTTGCCGCTTGGAGAACCGCTGGCTGACCCAGAAATCCTGCGACGCCGCCAGCGGTTCGAGCCGCCGAGAGGCCCGCCAGGCGCCCTCCCAGCAACACTAGGAGTGAAGAAACAACCACTGTGACCACCGCGGTCGCCGCGGCGCCAAGGGCCAGAGTACTACGAAGAAGCTCTGCCACCTGGGGCCCAGCACCCAAGCCAAGTGCGGCAAGGAAGAACAGCAAACCGAGTTGCCTGATTGTCAGGTTTGCCGTTTCGGGAAGCGTCCACACAAGTGGCCCAGCCCGCCTGAACGAGCCGAGAACCATTCCAACGATCAAGGGCCCGGCAGCGGGTCCAAGTTGGAACGCTTCCCCGCCAGGCAGCGGCAACGACACCATCCCCAGCAGCAATCCCAGGACCAGCCCAACGCCGAGGGCCAGTGCGTCAACTTCAGACACTTTCCGCTGGGAGTCGCCGAAGTATTCGCGCACCTCGCTCATCTGCTCGGTCGGAACGACCACGGCCACTTGATCTCCCAGCTGCAGCGGTAAGTCGTCGCGCGCAAGCAAATCTAGATCCGCGCGGCGAACCCGGGTGATGACGGCACCGAAGCGAGCTGGCAGGTTCAAATCGGCAACGGCGCGGCCAGCCAACTCTGGGTTTGAAAGGATGACACGTTCAAACTCGACCTCATCCCGGTGGTCCGCCAAATGATCCTTGGCGATCCTGCCAATCTTTCTGGCTTCTTCTTCGACCACGCCCGGTTCGCCCACCATGACGACCAGGTCTCCCGACTGCAAATCTTCGCCCGGTATTAGGACGCGTGTACGACCGGCCCGTTCCACGTAGGAAAGCCGAATGAGTTGGTTCTTCCACGCCTCGATCGTTCGTGGGTTCACCGCCTCGTCCACCAAAACGGTGACTGCATGTAAACCTTGCCCCGCCAGGGACGGACTGTCTTTGCGCCCCGGCCAGCTCCTGCCGGCGACCAACGAAACCAGGATCACTCCGATCAGCGCGCCCAGCGGGTACGCGAACGAGTAGCCGACCGCAGGGTCGGCGCTGTCGGTGAGGCGGGTGGCGGTGTCCAAGGCTGGCGCCGCGGTGAGTGCTCCGGTGAAAAGCCCTGCGCTCAGGGGTGCATCGATCCCGAAAAGTCGGGAGGCGAACGCGGCGATTCCAGCGCCGACGGCCGAGGCGACCACCGCCCAGGTGAGTAGCGGCAAGTTGTCGCGCAGGCCGGTTCTGAAAGTCGCGCCAGCGGACAGACCCACCGTGTAGACGAACAGAAGCAGACCGAGTTGCTGGACGACCCCCAAATCGGTGCCAAGCGCCGGGCTAATCGCGGAGAGGACCAGTCCTACAAACAAAGCGCCCGCGGCCCCCAGGCGCACCGGGCCAAGTCGGACCGTGCCGATGGCGGCCCCTAAGGACACCACCAGGAAAAGACTCAGTAGCGGCTGACCAGACAGAATTGTTTCCACACGGCCAGCCTAATCGCAGTGGGAGTGCGCGCCGCGTGCGATTAGACTCGTGGCATGCTGCTGAATGGCGGAAAGGGCGCGATAGGCCCCCACTTTTACACCGACCACCAGGCGCTGATCGTGCTGAACCGGCGCCTGGGCACGACGATAGACACCCAGCGCCTTGCGGAGCACTACGACCCAGCGCCACAGGTTTTTGTGGTCGATAAGTGGAGCTTCAAACCGGCGGCCAGAATGATCAACTCGCTGTTCCCCCAGCTGGACCTGGACCGGTTGGTTACTGCGCAGGCGGTGTTCAATGCCGCGACTTTGCTGACGTTGGGGAGTTCCAGCCTGCCCCTGGTCGATGTAGTCTGAGAATATGAGCGCGCCCGAAACCCCCACACCCGCAAGCGGTGACAAGCTGCGGGTCGACGTGTGGTTGTGGGCGACCCGGCAGCTGAAATCGCGGTCTTTGGCAACTGCCGCCGCGCGCGCGGGCCACGTCCGTATAAACGGGGAACCAGCGAAGGCCGCTGCCCCCGTGCGAATTGGCGATGAAGTTCGCCTTCGTGTTCACGGCTTTGACCGGGTCTTGCGCGTGGTTGCTCTTCCCAGGAAAAGATTGGGTGCACCAGCAGCCCAAAAGTGTTACACGGATTTCAGTCCGCCCCGCCCCCGCTACGTCCCAGTTGCCGTGCGGGACAAAGGGGCCGGACGGCCAACGAAGAAGGAACGCCGACAGCTAGAGGCCCTGCGCGGGCAGGAGTGGACGCGACACTCACGCAGAGCGTAACCCGGCGTCCCTGGTACACCCTGCAAGACGGTCAATGATA
>CAYFRL010000012.1:0-22256 GCA_964345595.1 uncultured Actinomyces sp. | reverse complement strand
TCACGCAGAGCGTAACCCGGCGTCCCTGGTACACCCTGCAAGACGGTCAATGATAAGGATCTAGAACCGGCCGAATACGGAGGCCAGAGAGGACACGCCATGACTGACACACCCGCAGTGAGTCTCCGGACCGGCGCATCGATGCCACAGGTGGGGTTCGGCACCTACAAAGTCACCGAAGATGCCCAGAAGATCGTCGAATCCGCACTTGAAACAGGCTACCGCCACATAGACACCGCACAAATGTATGGCAACGAACCTTCCGTTGGGAAAGCCTGGACGGGCTCTGGTCTGAGCCGGGGGGAACTCTTCATCACCTCGAAACTGGACAACCCAAACCATCGGGAGCCAGAGTTCACCCGCTCATTTCACCAAACCCTTGAAGACTTGCAGACAGACTATGTCGATCTGTTCCTGATTCACTGGCCACTGCCGATGCGTTACGGCGGGGACTTCGAGACAACCTGGAAAATGATGGAGGGCCTCTACGAGTCCGGCGCCGCCAAAGCAATTGGGCTTTCCAACTTTGAACCGGAGCACATTGAGCGTATTGTGCAGGCCGGCACGATTGTTCCTCATGTCATCCAGGTGGAGTCACACCCTTTCTTCCACAATTCTGACGTTCGTCAAACAGCTGCCAAACACGGGATCTTGTTCCAAGCTTGGTCACCCCTAGCGCGAAGCCAGGTGGTTGGTGATGAAACCCTTCAGAAGATCGCAGACAGATACGGAAAGTCGGCTGCTCAGGTCGCGCTGCGCTGGGGAATTCAACGAGGACACGTCGTCTTACCAAAGTCATCGACCCGCGCCAGGCAAATAGAGAATCGGGATATTTTCGATTTCGAGTTGAATGAAGACGATATGGGGTTGATTTCCTCACTAAACCGAGGCGAAGCAGGGCGCACAGGTGGACATCCGCTCAAGCGGACCTAATAATTGAAAGCGATTGTCGCGCCGTTTTCCAGTTCGTCGCGGCCAAAGCTGAAAGATTTAACCGTGCATGGCAGTTCTGCGTTTCGTCCGGTGGCTCGCAATAATTTCCTGGCGGCACTCATAGCCGCCGGTACGCTTTTACTAAGCGCTTGCGGCGGTGCCCACGGGGGTTCACAATCCGGGTTCGTAAGTGGCCCAAAGCGCCCCGATATCGCAATTGAGGACGCATCCTATCCGGCTGCTGGAGTTGAAGTTCCCGGGTTAACTAAAGAACGAATTGCATCTTCGATTGGCGTCGCGGCGCGGTGGGAAGCCCTGCCTGGACAACGCGAATTCAATGAGGCGCTCACTGCCGCTGTGTCCAAACGCGTGGAACAGCACGCTGAAGCCATCGGCGGCGTGTACGAGCCGCAGGCGCACGGAGTCGACTCGGGGATGGGCAGCAGGGGATGCGTGGCTGGTTCCTCGTTCCTAGCCCCTGAAGAAATCGCTGGAAACCCAGAGCTATCGCCGGCGGGAGAGGGGCCCGCACTGGCGGTTGTCTGCGACCCAGTTCTGGCCGCTGGTGACACATTTGGAGAACGTCTGCGCTTCGTGGTCAGCCAGGACGGGCAGGTCACGTCCGACACTGTAGAAACCCTTTACACCAGTTTGGGAAGCGGTGAAGTTGCTACAGAAAACCGTCTGCTAAACCAGGATCATCTCGGCGCTCTTTACGGCGAGGCGGCACCGCTTTTTGCTAACCGAGTTGGCCTGGAAGCAGAAGACATGATGCCGGTAGAGACGGGGGCACCCGCCCTGGTAGCCAACATCAGCGCCGTCCAATTTGATGATAAGGGCGCTGCAACCATCACGGTCGATCGCGCATTCTTGGAATCGCAGATTGACGCTTTCGAACCCCCGCTGGATAAAGACGGACTTCCCGAAATAGATGTCGGGGAGCTACCGGAACCCACCGCCTTCAGTTTACTGTTCGCTCCAGAGCTGATCCACGAGTACTTCACCGAGCTCGGTCAGAGGATCTCCGAGGCCCGCGCAAATGGCACCGAGTGGTCAGGCAGCCCGACAGAAGTGCCCGGACGTGCGTACGTGAACTGCGACCTGACCCCCTGTGTTGCTCTCACTTTCGACGACGGACCATCCCAGCTCACCCCTCAACTGCTCCAGGACCTGACCGCAGAAGGTGCGGCGGCTACTTTCTACCTGATCGGCACGAACGCGGAGCACTACCCAGAGATTGTTGCCCAAATCGTCGACTCCGGAAATCAGGTGGGTAACCACTCTCTTACACACCCTCCCCTCACCACCTTGTCGGCCGATGGCGTCTCTCACGAGATTGCCACCACCAACCAGATAATCGAAGAGGCAAGCGGTGTGGCGCCGAACACGGTGCGACCGCCGTACGGCGATTGGAACGAGTCCGTGCTCGCCACCGCCGGTATGCCATTCATTATGTGGTCAATTGACACACTCGACTGGCAAAAACCTGGGGCTCAGGCGCTGATCGACTCTGTTGTTCACCAGTCCGAACCCGGCGACATTGTCCTCATGCATGACATTCACGAAACAACTACGACAGTTGTGCCGCAGATGCTGCCCGGTCTGAAGGAGCGCGGGTTCTCTATGGTGACAATCGACCAGCTGCTGGCCGGGCGGCTCGGTGAGCCGGACGTTTTTTATTCCCGCTAACGGATGCGCATTGCCGCCTTTAACTCGGCGAATACTAACTGAGGGGCCATGAACACTGCGGGAAAGAGACTAGGGTGGAAGCATGGATCTTGGTGACAACTATCGCAACGAAGCAATAGTGCGGATGGCGGACGGCACTGTAAAACAGACGAACCTTCTTTCTGGGACAGAAGTATGGACGGTTCCCGGCCGGGCGGACCGCCCATTGCCCTCGTATCTTCCGGAGCCCACCCCCATCAATCATGAGGAAGACGGTGCCTGGTGTGCGTTCTGCCAAGAACGATACTTAGAAACCCCGCCTGAAAAGAGCCGCCTGGTCCTAGAGGAGGGCAAGTGGAAGATGCTGCAAGCACTTTCCGCTGACGAACTGTTCCAGACTGTTGCCCAGTTCAGACGAATCCCGAACCTTTTCGAGATCGTCTCCTTTTCCTACTGGTTGCTAAACCATGCTCACACCCCGTCTGAAGCTGCCCGCAGGCGCATGGCACAGTACTTGGCTTCCGACACTGGATACAACCACGTCATGAACGTGGTGAAGGCGCGCATCCTTGCCTCCGGCGTTAGCGAAGAAGAGTTTGAGCAAATGTCGGAGTCAGAAAAACTCCAGTACGCGAACGGCTTCTTCTCCGGCGGCCACGACGTCATCGTTGCACGCAGGCACTACGTGGAAGGTGCCACGGATGCCTCCCAGTTAGCCGGTTCGGGCACTTTGAGTCCCGAGGAGCACTACCAGTACATTCGGATGACCGTGGACGCCATGCAGGATCTCTACCAACTTGATCCCGCGGTGAAGTACGTTGTTGCTTTTCAGAACTGGTTGAAACCCGCAGGAGCCTCCTTCGACCACCTGCATAAGCAGCTTGTGGCAATTGACCAGAAGTCCGTGCAGACAGTCGCAGAGATTGAGCGCATCCGCCAGCACCCCACCATCTACTCCGACATTTTGCAGGTCGGTGCAACGCGCCAACTGTTGATTGCGCAAAATGAGCACGCGGTTGCTTTGGCAGGCTTTGGCCACAGATACCCGACGATAGCGGTATGGCCGCTCGGTCCGCCGGTGAACCCGTGGGAAGCCTCGGAAGAGCAGCTTCGGGGTGTCTCAGACATTCTTCACGCGGTACACGCAGCGACCGGAGCAGCCGTGCCAACTAATGAAGAGTGGTACCACAGGCCCCCCACAACCGTTACGCCGGTGCGCTGGCGGATACTGCTCAAGTGGCGGATATCCACCCTGGCGGGCTTCGAAGGTGGAACGCGCATCTACCTGAACACCATCGACCCTTGGCAGGTCCACAGCAGGACCGTAGCGAGACTGAAAGAGCTTAGAGATGAGGGCGCCATCGCGCCCATGCAAATCGGTGAAGAGTGCCGGGTAACCCCAACGGATTTGACCTAAACACTGACCCGCCTGCTGGCCTGTGCAATCACGGCCCTGACTGGGCACCGTGGCCTTGGCTCTCGACAATCCTCAGGAGCATTGCTTGCGCCTCTTCCAACTCAGTCGGCGTAAGGGTTTCCGCGTGTTGCGGGTAGGGTGCCAGGTTCTCCACCGGCTCTGGCAGCTGCTCGGTCCGCGCCAGCGGGTAGTTAGAACCAGTCTGCGCAAGCAACTGCTGGGCGGTGGGGGTGAGTAGAAAGTCGATGAAATCGTTGGCTTCCTCGTTTGTTCCAGAGTTCTGCGCGAACACCGTGTACTCAACGCAAGTGTTTGGCACGGCCACCCATTCTGAACCGGTGCCTAAGTTGTTTGCGTTCCTCACCGGATAGAGCGCCGACTCCACGATGACACGGCCGACTTCTGCCCCACTTTTGGCGTTCGCATCGGTTGAGTACCACGGCAAGGAAGCCCCTGCTGCAACCAGGGCCTTCAGATTCTGCTCTAGTCGCACCTGATCCAGCCCGGCGTTCCCCGCAAGCCACCACGCGACCTGGGGGATATCTTCTGGATCAGACAGAGCCAGATACGGAGCTGCCTCCCCTGCGCTTGCCGGCGTACCCAACCGGTTCGCGGCGAACCACGATTGCTGGGCGATTAGGCAGACAAAATCGACGCCGTAAGGGACGCCGGGTTCTTGCACTTGGCCGAGTTCCACATCGCCCTCGCCGGGGGCAGCAGCTGACAGAGTAATCCCTGAGAGTTCCGACAGCTCATCAATTAGCTGCGGTGAAACCAGTTCGCCGGAAACCATCAGCTGAGCTGCGGTCTCTCCCGGCCGATCACCGCCGCTTTGCGCATAAGCACCGATCGACGAAGTACATCCCGCCAACGCAAGAGCAAGCGCAGTCACAAGCGAGATGAGTGGGGCGGTTCTGGGTCGCACAAGCCCTCCTTTTCGGCCGTTCATATATTACCGTAGGCTGGCTAGTGAGAAGTCTGGACTCTTTAGTAGATACAATCTTAACGAAGGCCAGACCAAGCGAAGACCAAGAGTCGATTCGGGGGAGCAAATGGAAATCAGCGATGAGATCAAACAGAAAATTGCCACCACAATCGTTGCGGCGGCCGCAGCGTTCATAGTGTCAAAGACGGTTGACGTCGCTTGGAAACTTATCACTGGTGACACCCCGCCAAGCGAGGAAGACCCCAACCAGGGCACGGTGAAGCTGGTCGTATTCGCCGGTGTGACTGCTATGGCTGCCGCGCTGGCCCGCCAACTTGCCGTGAAGAAGACGCAGAGCTATATCGCTGCGCACCCCTTCTCAAAGTAGTTGTAGCGGGAAGTACCCGCCCAGGTCGGCCCGCTCACCGGAGGCATCTAGGAGTCCTTGATTCTCTGCGTCCTCCCAAGTGAGCTTGCCGGAACACAGCGCCAGCCAAGTGTCGGGCATCATTTCAACTACAGCGGGCGGCGTTCCCCGCCGGTGAGCGCGACCACCCAATACTTGCACCGCGCCAGCTGGCGGGACCCGCACCTCAACGCTGCGCCCTGGCAGCGCAGCCGCGAACTCACCCAAGGTATACCGCGCCGCCAGCATCAGCTCTGCGGGGGTTAGAGAGGCAGGGTCGTGATTCCAACACTTCAACGCGGCGCGTCCCGCTTCCGGATCAACTTTCGCCATGCGTTCTTCTTTCAGAGGCTTTCCTTGAGGCCCTTCGCTGAGTTCCTCAGATGACGCCCTGTGCCATCATCGCATCGGCCACACGCACGAAGCCCGCAGCGTTCGCACCAAGCACGTAGTTCCCCGGGTCCCCGTATTCGTCGGCCGTGGCTAGGCAGGTCTCGTGGATATTCCTCATGATGTCTGCAAGCTCCGCTTCCACCCTCTCAAAACTCCACTGCGATAGCTGAGCGTCTTGCTGCATCTCCAGGGCGGAAACGGCAACCCCACCCGCGTTAGCTGCCTTGCCTGGCGCGTAGAGGATGTCGGCCTCCTGGAAGATCTCTATCGCTTCTGGGGTTGAAGGCATGTTGGCACCTTCCGCCACCACCTGGCATCCGTTCTTCACCAGTGTGAGAGCGTCTTGTTCATCAAGTTCGTTTTGCGTGGCACTTGGTAGGGCGACATCGCACGGAACCTGCCAGGGCCTGCCTTCACTATGGAAGGTGGCGCTAGGCCTCTGGGCTACGTAATCGAAGACGCGGCCACGGCGAACTTCTTTGATTTCCTTCAGCAGTTCCAGATCAACCCCGTCGCGGTCATACACCCACCCTGATGAATCTGAGAAGGTAACCGGCTTTGCCCCAAACATTTGGGCCTTCTCAATCGCGTAGATGGCAACATTTCCGGACCCGGACACTGTCACCGTCTTCCCTTCCAAGTCCTGGTTGCGGGTGGCCATCATGTCCCGGGCGAAGTAAACCTCACCGTAGCCGGTGGCTTCGGTGCGTCCGCGCGAGCCACCCCAGTCGAGGCCTTTGCCCGTCAGCACCCCGGCCTCCCACCGATTCGTGAGGCGCCGGTACTGTCCGAACATGTAGCCTATTTCTCGCTGTCCCACTCCGATGTCTCCGGCCGGGACGTCGGTGGCCGGGCCAATGTAGCGGGAAAGTTCCGTCATAAACGCCTGCGAGAACCGCATGATTTCGTTCTCAGTGCGACCGTGGGGGTCAAAGTCAGAACCGCCCTTGCCCGCTCCAAGGCGTTGGCCGGTGAGCGCATTCTTGAAAATCTGTTCGAAACCAAGGAACTTCACAATGTTCCGGTTGACGGACTTGTGAAAACGCAGGCCGCCTTTATAGGGACCAAGCACGGAGTTGTATTCCACCCGGTAGGCCCGGTTCACTTGAACTTCACCGTTGTCGTCCACCCAGGGGACGCGGAAAAGGATCTGCCTTTCCGGTTCAACCAGCCTCTCCAGCAGAGCGTACTCAGCGTATTCGGGGTGCCGATCAATCACAGGGCTCAAAGAGAAGAGGACCTCGTGAGCCGCCTGGGCGAACTCGGGTTCACCAGGGTTGCGGCGGAGCACCTCTTGGTAGACTGCCTGGACTTTTTCGTTCATCTGAGTACCTCAACTGGGCTTCCGGTTCGGACAACCCATTGTTGCAAACTGAAGCGCCCTGCAAATCCCCATTTCAATGGGTGACCTGAGGGCGCCGCAGCTTTGTTGACTAGCTCAGTTTCTCGATGAACTCCGCAAAGTCGTCCATTGCGCTAGCAAGGAAATCTTGCGTTCCCTCTTTCGTGGCAACTCCCTCATCATCAAACTGGTCTTTACTGATCCCAATGTAGAGTTCGGGTGTCCCCATAATGAGCGCGCCCGTGATGGGAAGAATCGAACGAGCTTCGGACTGCGCGACCGCGGTGCCAATAGCCCCCGCGCTTGCACCCGCAATAAGAGTCGGCTTACCCGCAAAGGCGCTCTTCCCTTTCGGCCGAGAAAGCCAATCGATCGCGTTCTTCAAAACAGCAGGCATAGCGCGGTTGTACTCCGGCGTAACCAGTAGAACGCCGTCGGCACTTTGGACCAACTCGCGAGCATTCCCTCCGACCTCGGTCGGATTGTCGTCATAGCCAGAGTGGTAGTAGGGAAGGTCCTCAATCGGCACCTCCACAAACTCTAGTGTCTCCGGAGCGGCCAGCATCATCGCTTTTGCGAGGCGCCGATTCAGAGAGTCGGGACTAACGGACCCGACCAGTACAGCGATCTTCGTCATATTTTTCTCCAATTCTTGAACCCTGGACGTTCGTCCTAAGAGCGGGCGACAAGACAAGCTTTCGCTTCCAGGATACTGACTTTTATTTTCTGCATCTTCTGGGCAATACCGCCGTCGCGCGGCGAATCACCCAAAATCATTTGAGCGCTGAGCTCCGGGAGATTTCCTGTCCCCACAACTCCCCGATTTGACTGCGGGGAGCTAAGCATGTTGCGGCGTGTCGTCCACAGGCCAGCGCCACACATCGCCATTTCATGCGCCGCAACGATCCACAGCTGTGCATAACTTTGTGCACAAGTCCCTGGACGCATGTGGATATCTCACATGGTGAGCTGCCGGACGATGCTGTCTAGTTAACCGGAGGGTTAACTTGAGGGTTAACTGGAGTCGATCTACCAGCCCCTGGAACCGGGGTTCCGGTTGGTAGCCTCTTCCTTTTCGCGTTCGCGTTCAGCTTGATCCTGGTTGCGCTGCTCAAGCTGCTCGCGTCTTTGCTGTTCCTCTTCGGTCTCTCCGGCAAACGGATCCTGCTCGCCAGTTTCGGAATCCTGCGCGTCGCTGTCTGAGTCTGTTTGACCGTCGCTCGGTTCGGGTTCTGGTTGCGATTCCCCATCTGCTTCCCGCTGCGCTTCATCCCGCTTGTTCTCAATCCGCTCAGAGGTTGAGGATCCCTGATCGGCTTGCTCTTCAGTTTCTCCTGTCGGACCTTCACTACCGCTTGCCTCCTCGGGCGCATTGCTCAACTGGCAAGGGTCTGCAAGTTCCAGTGCACGGTCGTAATCGGCTATAGCGGCCTCTGCCTCACCGGCTTCACGAAGCGCATCCCCGGAGGCTTCCCAAGAGACAGCCAGGTTGATCCGCACTTGGCATTCGTACGTGAACGTCTGTATTTTGCCGAGATCGTTGGGCGTGGCCTTTGGGACCCCGTCCAGGGCATCTTCTAGCGCGGCGCGCCCAACGGGAATGTCTCCCAGCTGCAACGCAGCCGTCCCCCGGTTGTAATCCGCGACCCAACGGGCTGGTCCAAACCTGGTGACTGCGCTGATCCGAGTGTACTTGTTCGCGGCCGACTCCCAGTCACCAGCGTCTCCGTCCGACCAGGCTCTGAAAGCCCCCAGCTGAAGCAATAATCCCGCCGTGCCAACCAGCGCTGAGGCCAATAGCAACGGGAATGCCCACCAGAAAACTCGGAGCAGTCTCCTGTTTCGGGCGTGCTTCTCTTTTGGCGCCGCCGGCAGCGCGCCGAATGGGGGTAGAGGCTCAACTGGTGACGGATTCCCGTTAGAGCGCATGGGTCCTCCGCAAATAAATCAGGTACCTGGCTACAGAAACGCCCTCCCAGGTAAGCAGTGCGGCGAAGATGAGCGCGACGGGCCATATTATGTATTGGTAACTTTTCTCCATGCCCCGTTCTTCGGCCAGACTAGTGGCGCCCTCCATAATGCTTGACCCGATCTCGGCTATTTGATCCGGGTGCGGGTTAATCTTGAGTGGGAGTCCCAAGACGCTGGCTAATTCGGCAAGCGCGGGTTCATCCAGGCGGGAAACGGCTAGTGTCCCCGGTTCGTCCGGGTCTTCCATGTAATCGTCTTGTGGACCGCTGCCCGTTATGAACACGCGCATTGGACCACCCTCGGCGGTCCCATAGCCAAGGACGGCCCCACCATCAACCAGCTGGGCAACCTCTTTCCAAGCTTCTTCTAGTCCCTGATCGTTCGAATCAGTGTCCTCTCCGTCGGAAAAGATCACCAGGTATCTTTGGTTCTCCGGTCGCGAAAGCGCAGAATCCTGAAGAGTGTCCAACAGCACGCCGACCGGGCGGTTCAAACTTGAACCAGCGGAGAACTCAGAGATTTCCTGATGTAGCGCGGCAGCAAGACTCGTGACGGCCGAAGAGTCCGTGGTCACGGGAAGCTCAATACGCACGGTCGAGTCCCAGGTGACAACGGAGTAGCGAGCCCCAGGAGTAGCTTTGACTAGTTCCTGCATGTCCCTGCTGACGCCGTTCAGACGCGGCTGGCCGTCTTCCCAATCTTCGGCAGCCATTGAGCCGGTGCGGTCGACCGCCAGGAAAATCTCTACGTTACTGCTCACTTCGATGTCCTCGCCGGGCACAGCCGGGCCTAACAAGATGGCAACCAACGCGGTCCCCATCAGCAGGCGGCGCAAGGTCGTGAGAACCGGTGTGGCCTGGCCACCCGTTGCCAGTGCCAAACTGCTGGTGCCGCGCCGATAACCAACAGCCACCAGAGAAAACCAGAGGACTGCGAAGATGCCTACGCCGCCAACCCCAATCAGCGGATGCCAGCTCATGCCCGCCTCACCACCAACACGGCCAGTGCAATAAGAGAGGCGTACGCTGTCCACATGGCTGCCGTGCGGGGACGGTCCGTCTCAATTACCCGCGTCTCCCCTTCCGCTTCGGCAAGCTGCTGGGACTGAATTTCTTGCACGATACCTTCTACTGCCCCGGGGTCGTCCAACTGGTAGAAGCTGCCGTCAGCTCCCAAGACCGTGTCGCGTAGCTGTTCACCCTCCGCTGTGAGGACGCCGTGGGGCGCGGGGTAAAGGGCAATAATGTTGATTCCCTGATCGCTGGCGAACTTCACTGCCTGTTGCAGTGTGTATATTTGCGGGCCCTGCACTTCATTGTCCGTTGCCAGGATGATTGTGCGGGACCTTTCTTGGTCGGAGAGGTCGAAACTGAGCACGCAAGATGCCAAGCCGTCCCCGACCAGTGACGCGATTTCTTCGCCACCTGGAGCGTCGACCCCCTCCAAATACTCAAACAGTTCGGGACTGACCAGAACGTAGTCACCTTCTTCGCCCATGTAGCCGCGGCGAATCACTCCTGCCGCCTCCGCCAACACCTCGTCGATCAGTTCATAGTCATCCGTGAGTGAGAATTTGATGATGGAAAGAGCAGACCACATTTGCAGGGCGACTCTCTCACCATCAAATTGTTCGACTAACTCGCGCATTCGATCCAAGATCTGGCCGTCATACGGGAGCATTGATCCGGACGCATCCAAGCAAAGAACCAGGTCCCGGCGCCCCAGATTCGGATTTTCTTCCCGTCTATCCACCGGTGCACCGGCAAGAAGCGAAGCGCCGACCAACGCGGCAACGACAGCCCCAGCCAGCAAGGCAGCCACCATACGCGTTCGGTTCTGTCGAACCTTGAACGCGGGCAGCATTCGCAGCATCTGCGTATTTGCCAGCCACACGCGGGCGGGCAATCCGCGCTCGGACGCGCGCCAAGCAGAAAAGCCTGCCCAGAAAATTATCGCCGCGCCGACCAGCAGGACCGCCAGGAACAGTAGTGGATACCTCACCGGCTCACCACCGCCTCGGCATGTGCTAGGCCGCCCAGCACCCACGGCTCGGCATCCGCGCCGGTGGGTTCGTGAAGACCAAACGATGGTTCCTGACACCACTGCAACGCCGCCACCAGCTCGGGCCAACGCTCACGCAGCTGTTCTGATTCCCAAACACTGAGGCTCTCAACGTTCATTTTGAGCCGTTCACTGGCAGCTGCGCGAATCAGAGCGCTCATAGCTAGGTGCGCCTCCCGAGAGCCCAGTTGACCCGCCAACACGCCCTGATACACCTCGTTTAGCTGCCGCAGATAACGTTCGCGCCGCACTTGGGAAAGAGAATGAAGTGTGATGGTCTCCCGCACCCGAGAGCGTCGGTAGGCGATCAGCAAAGACGCGCCCGTGATCAGCGCAACCAAGATCAAGCCGGTTGAAGCCAGCCACACCCAGTTCGGGTACAGGATCGGATCCCGCAAAAGGTCACCCACGCCCGTTTCCCTTCCCAAACAATTCGAGCAGCGCTGGCAACACTTCGGCGCGGCTACCCGCTGAAGCAAACGTGATTCCAGCGTCCCGCAAGCGTTTTTCGGCTGCGTCTAGCGCGGCCCGGTGGGCAATGGACCACTGGTACCTCAGAGTCGGGTCACCGGCAACGAAGTCCGGAAGATTCCCGGCGTTCACATCGGTCAGAGTGCCGCCAACGCTAGGCGCCGGCCCGGTCGGGTCTCGGTCCTCAACCAGGCAAACCAGCACCTTGTGCTTTGCCTGCAAACGCTTCAACGCCTCAGCAGCCCGCGGGGTGATCTGGTAGTGATCCGTAACGAAGATGAGTATTGAACGAGGCGACAGGCCGTTTCGTACGCGGTGCGCTAGTCGGGGTAAAGCCGGGCCCGGTCCGTCAACGCGCGCCATTTGCGCGACCCGCAAGATCTTCTGCGCGTGAGATATCCCGGAGCGCGCCGGAATGGATCTGAGTTCCCCCTCATTGCCGACCACCAGTCCCAGGTGATCACCGCGCAGAGCCGTGAGCCAGCAAATCGCGGTTGCGAACTCAAGTGCCACGTCGCGTTTCGTTTCCCCGTTTCCCAAGCGCGCCTCGGCCGCCATCGTGTTTCCCGTGTCGACTAACAAATAGGAAGTCAGGATTGCAGTGGATTCGAACCGCTTGATGATGGGCTGGCTGTGCCTGGCGGTCGTCTTCCAATCAATATCGGAAACATCATCGCCGACCTTGTACTCTTCCATGTCCAAGAACTCGTGAGAGGACCCGGCCCGCAAACCCTGGTGCATGCCTGCAAGCAGGCTCACCAGACGGCGCTGGACGGGAATCGCGACCAGCTTTCCGTAATCGTGGAGACCCGCGGCAGGCATCGTCTTCCAAGCCTCTGCTGCGCGCCTTACGGCACCGGCACCGCGGCAAACACCGCGTCGATAAGGCCTTCAATCGACACGTCGTCGGCGACCGCATCCCACGTTCGTACCATGCGATGACGTAGCACCGGGTACCGCAAAGCCTTCACGTCATCTGGCACAACATAAGACCTGCCGGCCTGCAACGCGTGAGCCTTCGCAACCTCCAGTAGGGCGATACCGCCGCGCGGAGAAGCACCCAAGCGGATGTGGTTCTTGAAGCCTGGAAGGGGATTTGGGCCTTCCCCGCGGGTCGTATTCACAATGTCAACAATGTACGACTTGATCGAATCATGGACGAAGACTCGCGACTGGTATCCCTGAAGAATTTCCACCTCTTCCAGGGTGAGCGGCTCCCCCTGCAAGTCGCGATCAAACGCGTCCGCGTCTATCAGCTGCAAGATGGAATACTCTTCCTCTGGCCGCGGATATGTGATGACCACTTTCATTAAGAACCTGTCCATTTGAGCTTCGGGAAGGACATAGGTTCCCTCTTCCTCAATGGGATTTTGGGTTGCCATCACCATGAAAGTGCCGGGCAGCGGGAAGTTCTCACCTCCGATCGTCGTCTGGCGTTCCTGCATTGCTTCCAGCATCGCCGACTGAGTCTTCGCGGACGACCGGTTTATCTCATCCAGCAACACAAAATTGGCGTGGACGGGTCCCAACTGCGTGTCGAATTTCCCCGTTGCCGGGTTGTAAATCTGCGTGCCAATAATGTCGTTCGGCATCAGGTCCGGGGTGCACTGGATCCGTCTGAACGAAGCTGATACTGCATCCGCCAATGTTTGGGCGGCAGTCGTCTTCGCCAGTCCGGGCACAGACTCTATGAGGACGTGGCCGCCGGCTAGCAGTGAAGAGACAAGAGAGGAACGTAAGTCCTCTTGGCCCACAACCCTCTGGTTGAAAATCTCTTGGACACGACCAATGAGTACGCCTGACTCCGCTACCTCTTCTTCTGTCAGGTACTCGCTTTGCCTTACTGGGGTCCCTTGCGAATCTGAAATCTTCTTTCCTCAATTCTGCGCCAACATGCCGCCTAATTCCTGCGTGCACCATCAGTGTAGTCGGTGAGGCCTGAGCGCCCACATCGTTATCGAAAGTTGTGCACGAAGCGAAAGCCGGAACAGCGAAGGGGTCCCGCCCGTAGGCGGAACCCCAACCAGCTACTGAACTACTAGCTACTAGTTCTTCGCGGCTTCGATGCGCTCCTGGAGTTTGTCCAGCTGTTCCAGAATCGCGGGTGGAACCCGGTCACCGAACTGCTTGAAGTACTCGGCGGAGTCGGCGGCTTCCGCGGCCCAAGCCTCGGGATCGATCTCGTAGAGCGCGTCCCAGTCTTCTTCCGTGAAATTGTCCAGGCCCTCGGTGTTGAAGTCCTCGAACCGGGGGTAGCGGCCGGTGACACCGTCAATCGCTTCCACTTCACCTACGCGGCGGCGAATAATCCAGTCAAGGACGCGGGCGTTGTCGCCATAGCCTGGCCACATGAACTTGCCATCGTCATCCTTGCGGAACCAGTTGACCTGGTAGACGGTCGGGAAGTTTTCCCCGAGCATCTTGCCCATCTTCACCCAGTGGCCCCAGTAGTCGGCCATGTTGTAGCCGCAGAACGGAAGCATGGCGAAGGGGTCGTGGCGCAGTGAGCCGACCTTGGTGTCTAGGGCAGCCGCGGTCACCTCGGACGCAACGGTCGCGCCGATGAACACGCCGTGCTCTTGGTCGTAGGCCTCGGCAACCAGCGGAACGTTAGTTGCGCGGCGACCGCCGAACAGGATCGCGTCGACAGGTACGCCCTGCGGTGCTTCCCAGTCCTCGGAGATGATTGGGCACTGCCAAGCCGGGGTGGTGAAGCGGCTGTTCGGGTGCGCGGCCAGTTCCCCAGATTCGGGGGTCCAGTCGTTCCCGTGCCAGTCGATCAGGTGATCCGGGACGTCTCCGTCGATGCCTTCCCACCACACGTCACCATCGTCTGTAAGAGCAACGTTGGTGAAAATTGTGTTGGCACGCATGGTGTCCATGGCCATCGGGTTCGTGTCGTACGAGGTTCCCGGGGCAACTCCGAAGAAGCCCGCTTCCGGGTTGATCGCGTAGAGGCGGCCGTCCGGGCCCTGACGCATCCAGGCGATGTCATCACCGACCGTGGACACTTTGTAGCCGGGGATTGTCGGCTGAAGCATCGCGAGGTTCGTCTTGCCACAGGCTGACGGGAACGCGGCGGTGACGTTGTACTTCTTCCCGCTCTTCTCATCTTCAAGGCTGAGGATGAGCATGTGCTCTGCCATCCAGTCGTTATCGCGCGCCATGGTTGAGGCAATGCGAAGCGCGAAGCACTTCTTGCCCAGCAAAGCGTTCCCGCCGTAACCGGAACCGTAGGACCAGATTTCGTTGGTCTCAGGGAAGTGCGTGATGTACTTCTCGTCGTTGCACGGCCACACGGCGTCTTCTTCGCCTTCTTCAAGCGGCGCGCCAACGGAGTGAACTGCTGGGACCCATTCCTGACCGTCTGCAATCAAATCCATTGCTTCGGTGCCCATGCGGGTCATGATGCGCATGTTCGTCACAACGTAGGGGGAGTCAGTGATCTCAATGCCCAACTGAGAGATCGGGCCGCCAATGGGACCCATGGAGAAGGGGATGACGTACATGGTACGGCCCTTCATGGCTCCATCGAACTTCTCATTGAGAATGGCCTTCATTTCCTTCGGGTCGGCCCAGTTGTTTGTGGGGCCAGCGTCCTCAGGGTTCTCGGAGCAAATGTATGTGCGGGACTCGACGCGAGCAACGTCTGAGGGCAGCGAACGAGCCAGGAAGCTGTTCGGGCGCTTTTCGGGGTTGAGTCGGACGTACATTCCGGACTCAACCATTTCGGAGGTCAGGCGATCCCACTCGGCATCGCTTCCGTCGACAAATTCTACGCGTTCCGGCTTGGTGAGTTCGGCAATCTCCGACACCCAAGTGATGACATCTTCCGGAGCGTTTGACGGCGCTGCCGCGCGCACGTCCTGTTCAGTTACTGACATTAGTTGCTTGCCTCCTGAGGGACTTAGCTTTTTCAGTCTTGCGAGGCGAAACCTCGCCCTAACCGTTTCATTATTGCCCAATTACGTCACATATGCACGGCCTATAGGTCCCGCAGAATCGCGGCGGAACTCCATTCGTTGCCAGTGGCGTGTCTCAAATGCTGTCAGGCCCGAAATTAATTGTGTCTTTTCGCAGTTGTGCCATAGTCTTGATGCGGCCGCACTGTAGAGAGTCTATGGAGGACTACCGTGGCAAGAAAGAAAGATCGGGGCCCCTCGTTTTTCGAGATCCTGACCGCGCAGGCCAGTCAGCTAGTGATAGCGATCGACCTGCTCACCACTTTGTTTCACGCGTCGGAAGACGAACGGCATCTACTGCGTGACCGTCTCCATGAGGTCGAGCATGATGCAGACGACTTGAATCACTCCATCACAAACAAGTTGAACCAGTCGTTCATCACCCCTTTCGACAGGGAAGACTTACAGCTGCTGGCCTCACTGCTTGACGACTGCATGGACCTGCTGGACGAAGCAGGTGACCTGCTGGTGCTCTACGATTTGGTTGAGATACCGGAACCCGTCTTCTCTTTGCTGCAAGCCCAAATGGAGGTGCTCACGAAGTGCGCCCACCTCACGGCCGACAGCATGCCAAAGCTGAAGCGGCCCCTGGAGATGCGTGACTACTGGGTTGAGATCAACCGGCTGGAAAATGACGGTGACCGCGCTTACCGTCGTACTTTGAAGCACCTGTTTGATGCGGGACTGGACCCGATCACCATCATCAAACTGAAAGACATCGTTGAAGTCCTTGAAGAGTGCAACGACAAGTTTGAAGACCTGTCGAACGCGATTGAGTCCATTGCGGTGAAAGAGTCCTAGGCAGTGGACTTCAATCTTTTCCTGGTTGTCGTCGTAGTTGGCATCGCCCTACTGTTCGATTACACCAACGGGTTCCACGACGCCGCGAATGCGATAGCGACATCCGTGTCCACCAGAGCGTGGTCCCCAAGAGTGGCCCTTGGAATGGCCGCCATAATGAACATTGTGGGTGCAATGCTCGGCACCGAGGTCGCGAAGACCATCGGTGAGGGCATCATCGACATCGCCCACTACTCCAACTCAACGGATGCCTCCCAGCAGCGACTGGGGCTGGTCATTGTGCTAGCTGCACTTGTTGGCGCCGTCACGTGGAACTACATCACGTGGTGGTTTGGCATGCCGTCTTCTTCTTCCCACGCCCTCATCGGGGGCCTGGTCGGTGCCGGTCTTGCTTCCGCGACTCAAGTTGAGTGGTCCGGGATCCTCAACCACGTCATCATCCCCATGTTCCTATCTCCCGTGCTTGGTTTCGTGCTGGCTTTCAGCGCCATGAAGATGATCATGGCCTGGATGGTGAACCGGCCTTTCCACCGGACAATGCGCAGGTTCCGGTTCGCACAACGCTTCTCAGCTGCGGCTATGGCACTTGGCCACGGATTGCAGGATGCACAAAAGACGATGGGCGTCATTGTCATGGCGCTTCTCGCAGGTGGTTACGGGGAAACTCATAATATTTACGACGCCGCAACCGGCGACCTGACTATTCCGTTCTGGGTGAAGCTATCCGCGGCCCTCGCGATCTCTGCCGGCACATACGCGGGCGGTTGGCGCATCATGAAAACGCTTGGGCAAAAGGTCATTGACGTTGACCCGGCGCGCGGCTTTGTCGCCGAAAGCGTCTCGGCCGGTGTTCTTTACATCGCAGCGTTTTGGATGCACGCGCCCGTTTCTACCACTCAGACGGTCACTTCAGCGATTCTGGGCGCTGGCGCTTCGAAAAGGTTTTCCGCTGTCCGCTGGGGAGTGGCGGGAAACATTGTGGTCGCATGGTTCCTCACCCTGCCAGCTGCCGCGGCCGTAGCAGGTGCGATGTTCTTCCTGCTTCACGCGGTAATCCCTGCCTGATCATGAGGGGTCCTCGGGTCATCGTTGGCCTTTTCGCTGTTGCTACCATTTTGGGCGGCTGCGGGGCAGCTAACTCGGCGGAGGTCGGGGACTGCCTCACAGACTTGGATTCGGCGCATCCGCGAATCACGAAATGCACTGCCCCTCACGTAGCCGAGGTAGTTGGGGTTCACGAAGCAACCGGCGACGAGTACCCCGGCGCAGGGCAGCTGCAGAACACTTGCCAGGAGTTTTGCCACGAAGCGTTTGAAGATTACGTGGGCAGACCGGCGCGCGATTCGATCTACGACCTGCTTCCCGTTTTGCCGACTGAGAAGTCCTGGGTTGAAGGCTCCGACAGGCAGGTGCTTTGCGTGGCCCGTAATGCCACCGGTGAGGTCCTAACGGAATCGATTAAAGGAACCGACCGCTAAGCCTCAGTGCCCAACTAGACGCGTGTACGGAATGTGCCGCTCAATTTCCAGCACCCGTGGGTCCTCTCCCAGCGGGTGGGCAACGTGGACGACAAGCATCTCTGCGGTGCGCAGCCCTGACTGCGGATGGGTGAGGGCGGGATAGCGCCTGGAACCCGCGCCTTCCGTGAGAGGCTTCAAAAGGGCTGGCAAGCCGGGACGGTGGTGACTGACCACGTGGACGCCACTGTCATGAAGCAGCAGTTCTCTGATGAGTTCGGAAGAAAGCTCCGGGTCTTCCGCAACGGAGTCCTCAGTCAGCCGCTCATCTAGCTGAAGCTCAATTTGTGTCAGCGCAGCGTACGGTTGCACGGTTTGCACGCAGCGAACCCACGGGCTGGTCACCAGGCGGCGGGCTCCAAAAGCTGAGAGAAGCGGAGGAAGATCAAGTGCCTGCATACCCCCAAGCCGCGTGAGTGGGCGCAGACCGTCGGGACCCGACCATTTCTTTCGGTTCCGCGCCTTCGCGTGACGGAGGAGGACGAGGGTGGACGAGGTCAGCTCGCCGCGCCCAGCAAGCTGCAGCAGCTCGGAGAGTAGTCGCCGGTCGCCGCGGCGGGTTAGTATCTGCTTCGCTTTTCCAGGCTTGCACCAGCGCGCCTGGTCAATTTCTTTGTTCGGGGCGCGGTGCACGGGCGGCCGGGCCTGCTTAGCCGGCTGGTCACCGACTAGTCGCGCCGCCCAGTAGTGCACTTCTTTGGTGTGGCCCGAACCGAGCCTGTAGCGCTGCAAGGTTAGCGGAGATTGGAGATAGACGACCTCTCCGGTTTCCTCTTCCACTTCCCGAACGGCGGTTTGAGCCAAAGGTTCGTTGTGTTCCGACTTGCCTTTCGGCCAGGACCAGTCACGGTAACGCGGACGGTGAACCAGCAGTACCTCAATATCTGATGGAGAAAGCGGTGCACCCGGCGCAGCGCGTTTTGCCGCGCCGACTGGACGCCAAACCAGGGCTCCGGCAGATCGAATTAGACGCTGAGGGACAGCTATTGGACGTGCAACCACAATCCCAGCCTATATCTTCAAGCACATGGGGACCGCATCAGCCCCCAAACTAGCGGCCGACGACGCGTGCAGACGCTTCGTCCATGAGCAGGTTCTGAATGTCCTGTAGGGGAGCGCCTTCCTTGTCGTGAGTCCGCCGCTTCCACGCACCGCTCTTACGTAGTTGCCAAGAGGTGATCCTTGGGGAAACACCCGTCTTGATCAGGCCGATCACATGGTCGACGTGCTCTGGGTCTTCCAGTTTCACCAGGGCCTCTACCCGCCGGTCCAAGTTTCTGTGCATGAGGTCGGCAGACCCGATCCACGCCTCGCGATCCTCTCCCGTGCCGAAAGCGTAGATCCGTGAGTGCTCCAAATAGCGGCCAAGGATGGAGCGGACTTTAATGTTTTCCGAAAGTCCTTTGACTCCCGCGTGCAAGGAACATATCCCCCTCACAACGATGTCTATCTTGACCCCGGCTTGAGAGGCGCGGTACAGGCTATCTATGATCGCCTCGTCCACAATCGAGTTGACCTTTATTCCGATCCAGGCGTCCTCCCCGCGTTGCTTCCGGGCTACCTGTTCCTCAATCCGCTCAATCAGTCCAGTCCGAATGGAAACGGGGGCGACCAGCAGGCGGCGAAACGTGGACTTGGGCGCGTACCCGGAAAGCTGATTGAACAGTCGAGTCAAATCCTGGGTGACGTCCGGGTCGGCGGTGAGCAGGCCCAAATCTTCGTAGCCGCGCGCGGTCCCTGGATGGTAGTTGCCGGTGCCGACGTGACAGTAACGGCGTAGCGACTCGCCCTCCTGGCGTATGACCAGCGAAAGTTTGCAGTGCGTCTTTAGCCCGAGCACACCGTAGACCACATGCACACCGGCCCGCTCCAACTGCCGCGCCCAAGAAATATTGGCATCTTCATCGAAGCGCGCCTTGATCTCAACGATTGCGACAACCTGTTTACCTTGCGAGGCCGCTTCGATGAGCGCCGAGACTATCGGTGAGCCTTCCGAGGTTCTGTAGAGCGTCTGCTTGATCGCCAACACTTGAGGGTCACGCGCCGCATGCGTGATGAACTGTTGCACAGATGTGGCAAAGGAGTCGTACGGGTGATGCAAAAGCACTTCACGGTTTCGCAGCGTCGCGAAGATGTCCCCAGGCGTTGACGATTCCACCTCTGAAAGCCCCGCCGCCGTGACGGGCACATACGGCGGGTATTTCAACGCAGGAATGTCCAGCGCGTGCAGCTCATTGAACGCAGTGAAGTCCAGTGGGGGCGGCAATTTGAAGACGTCCGCGTGCCCGACTTCCAGTCGCTCCATCAGAAAATTGAGGACAAACGGGCTGATGGTCTCCGTGACTTCTAACCGCACGACCTGTCCGAATCTGCGCCTGGAAAGTTCCTCTTCCATCGCGGTGAGAAGGTTTTCGGCGTCGTCCTCTTCGACCTCTAGATCTTCGTTACGGGTCACCCGGAAGGTATGCGCATCCACAATCTCCATACCTGGGAACAGATGATCCAGGTGCGCGACGATCAGATCTTCAAGGGCCACAAAAGTGAGACCGCTTCGGTGCCGAATGAAATCCTCTGGCGCGCCATCAGAGCCAACCGACTCCACATTCACCAACCTGGGCAGAGTTTCAGGAACTTTGATCCGCGCAAAGTGTCTTTTCCCAGAAATAGGGTTCCGCACCACAACCGCCAGGTTCAGCGACAGGCCTGAGATGTATGGGAACGGGTGTGAGGGATCCACCGCTAGCGGGGTCAGCACCGGAAATACGCGGCGCCGAAAATACGTCGAAAGTTGCTCCTTTTGGCGGTCATTCAAATCCCCCCACGATCGCAGGTGCAAACCCGCCTCATCCAAAGCTGGAAGGAAATCTTCCAAGAAATCCTCAGCCTGCCTGGATGTTAGCTCCCGGGTGCGGCGCAAAATCAAATCCAGGATCTCTCTGGGGGCCAGTCCCGAGGCCGTCGGCCGCGCAATACCAGCGTGAATACGCCGCTTCAGCCCGGCAACGCGCACCATGAAGAACTCGTCCAAGTTTGAGCTGAAAATCGCTGAAAACCACAGCCTTTCCAGCAGTGGCAAGTTCGGATCTTCAGACTGTTCCAGAACCCGCTCATTGAACGCCAGCCAGGACAGCTCCCGGTCAGCAAAGCGGCCGTCAGGCAAAGGTTGGTCTGGCCCCATCGGTTTAGACCGGTCAAGCGGTAGTCCAAGAATCGGCGAGACTTCTTTTTCCCATTCCTCCCCTACCGGCTCGACGCGTTGGGTTCCCGCCTCTGGAACAGGGAACTCCTCATCCGCGTGTTCTTCTCCGACCAGGGAACTGTCAGCCGCGTCAAGGAAAAGCTCTTCGGCCAGTGCCGGTTCCATCCCGATCTCTTCTAGCTGCGCCGATTCATGCCCCTGGTCTGGCACTATCGCCTCTGCTACTTCCTGCACATCAATCTCCTGAGAATCAGTAATTGGCGCCTCTGCGACCCCTTCCCGGTCCTGGTTTGACTGTGTTGCAATTTGCGAGGTGACCACATCCTCGTCCACCAGTTCCAGCTGGTCGGCGGTCAAGTTATCGTCCATGATCAACCGAGCGTTCGCTGCCGGGCTTGGCGGGCACTGTCGTGAAGCTCGTTCGCAGTCGAAAGCAGGGCATCGGCGCGCCGCGTCACGGGGTGAGCCAGTTCGTGCGTGTCACTTTCTATCCAACGGGGTCCGTATTCCACTCCCGCGGCCATCGTTTCCATCACGGATGCAGCAGCATCCAGGACCGGAGCAAGCTGATCCTCACTGGCCACTCCCGAAAGAACGGCACCGATCGCCATCAACGCCTCATCTAAGGGTGGCACCGGTGGATGCTGGCCACTTGCCGACAGAGCCTCCAAACCCTGTTGGTATCTGAGTTGCACCACGGCCGGGCTCAACTGGTTCCACTGCCAAAGCAGGTAGATGCGCCAAAGGGCACCGGCCAGCGTCGCCTCTGAAGATCGGTCCCAGAAGCCTGCGATCACATCGACGCCCTCTGTTTGGACTGCGGTGACCAGCCTGTTCACGTGTTCCTGATCAAAGTCCCCCTCTGGAACGCCCAAGAGCGCCCATGCGGAAGTGTGAGCAATCTCCGTCTCTTCCGCCGGATCGACATCGCCAACTATTTCCTCCGCCTGCTGCGGGTCTAGCGCCGCGGGGCGCCGGAATCTACGCTGCTCCATCGCTTCCTCTCTCGCCAAAAACGGAGTCGACACAACCGGAAAAGTGATCAACTTCGATTTCAGCATCCCTGCAATAAACATTACAATGGTTGTGGGCCTATAGCTCAGCTGGTAGAGCAACGGACTTTTAATCCGTGGGTCGCGGGTTCGAGTCCCGCTGGGCCTACCAATAATTCGTGCAGCTTTAGTCCCCAA
>CAYFRL010000011.1:0-47975 GCA_964345595.1 uncultured Actinomyces sp. | reverse complement strand
CCCCCGACCTTCTCATTGCGAACGAGACGCGCTACCAACTGCGCCATAGCCCCGCGATCGGCAAGTGCTGATCGGACGTAGAAAGTTTACCACGCGGCCCCGCGTGAACCAGAACTGGTGGAGCGTGCCAGCAGTGGACCTGCTCACTTGACCTGGGCACTACTGAGCGCGGCGGGCCTCCAGGACAGCATCCAGATCCAGGTTGTATTCTTCTTCAACGGTCACGGGCTTTCCTGCAACAGAGTCAGATGGTTCCAGTGGCCGCCCCAGCCGGTTGGAGACCTCTGGGATGCCCTTCAAGTCGGTGTCGATGTGAATGCTGCGACGCTGTACTTTGGCTTTGCGCACTGAGGCGGGGACAGGATGCTCCCGGATACTCCAACTTCTGGATGCCGCCATTATGGCAGCGTCTTCTTCCGCGCCAAGATCCGGATCCACGCCGCTGAGTTCCACACTTCCGTCTGTCTGCTTCGCTGCGATCACCGCGCCGGGGACGTCTTCTTCGGCAGTAATGCTGGCGCTCTCCGAAGTGACCGCTTCAGTTGCAGTTGCTTTGCTCGCGGTCGATTCATCGGGTGTTTCCAATACTGGCTCGGCAAAGGCCGGTGCGTTCACAACTGCGGTACGGGTCCCACCGCGCGCGTCCACCTGCTCTTGTAGTGCGCGGAACTGTTCCTCTTCTCGTTCGCGTGCCTTTTCGATGTTTATCGCTGCTACACGTGAACCAGCGATGGAGCCGACCAGAAGCGTTGCTGGCAGAATCACCCACCACCACGTGAACACGGACAGAGCTGCCAAGACAGCGAACAAGGCCGTGAGCGCGGCGGTTGCTCCTACTGTGACCAGGCGCCTGTGTGCGGCCGCGCGCATGGTTGACAGGCGGGCGGCGCGTTCGGCTTTCAGGGCAGCCAGCCTGCGGGTTTGCTCTGCGGTCATCCGCAGTGTGGTAGCTGATCTTGGGCGATTCGGGGCGTGGAGAACTGGGGGTGTCGTCATGGTCGTCTCAATCTGCGCTGGTTTGGTGCCGTCTCGCAAGAGCGGCATCGGGTTCCGATGCTGAATCGAGCTGTCCGGGGAAACGGGAACCGGCGTGTTTCGCGAGGCGTCCCCAACAAGGCGGGCACCTTCAGCAGGCTCATTTAGCAGGCGCAGCCCGCTAGAAAAACGGTCGCCCTCACGCGACAAAATCAGCGCCTGCCGTCTGTTCACCAAGCGGGGGACAAATATACCCCCCACCAAAAAGAACACCGCTGCTAAAGTCAGTCCACCTAATCCCACAGGTCCAACCTAAATCACGTTGGTGTAATTATCGCGTTGGAACCGCCGAGTCCTCTGGTTTTTGATGGGCGAAGCTCACTCGCCCCGTTGCAGGATGCGAGTCTCCACCATTCCGCCGTTTGCCGCTAGCATCTCCGCGTCGACGGCGAATCCTTCATGATCCGACCATTTGCCGGCAATAGACATGTACCGTACGCGTAACCCTTCGCGTCGCAATCCCAGTTTTTTACATACCGCCAGCGACGCATCGTTTTCTGGTCGGACGTTTATTTCGAGTCGGTGAAGTCCAAGTTCACCGATCACCAAATCGATCACCGTGGCAACGGCCAGAGAGACTATCCCCTGCCTGGCCCACTTCTCACCGATCCAATAGCCCAAGTTCCCCTGGCTCATCGCCCCGTGCTGGATCCCCGCAATCGATACCAGCCCCGCGACGTCCCCGTCGACCTCGATCACCATTACCAGGGCCTCGCTATGCTGCATCTGCCGCTCCAGTCGGCGACGATACTCCCCGGCGGTCGGCAAAATCTCATTGCTTCCGGCCGGAAGGGTGGCCTCCCAAGGGCCAAGCCAGGCCCGGTTGCTTCGCCGAACCGCCTCAAGTTTTTGGTGGTCGGCTCCGAACGCGGGTCGGATCGTTATTGTGTCCACTTCGGAATCCGGTTTGATCAGACCGGTCTCGGCCGGGTGGTCGTAAGTGATTGCTAGATCGGCGGCGGGGCGACCCCAGGCATAGGGCGAGGTGCGTCGTTCCCACCACGACGGATTCCCGCTCATCTTTCCTCCAGTCCCCCGTCATCCACAGGAGTTAGTCCAGCACCAGGCACTGCAAGGCGTCGCCCGCTTTCACGTTGGTCACGTTCTCCGGCACGATGGCTAGGGCATTCGATTCTGCCAGAGAAGAAAGCCACAGTGATGCTGGCTTCCCTTGAACTCGTGCCTCATAACCGCGGCGTGGGTCTCCGACCAGCCGAACTCGAACGAACTCGCGGCGTCCTCGCGGCGAATACCATCCCTTATCGACGCGGGCCTGCACGCTCGGCCGCGTGACTTTTGCCCACCCTTGCATTTGACGCAGTGCGGGCCTCACGTACACTTCGAAACTGACTTGAGCCGACACGGGGTCGCCCGGCAAGCAGAAGATCGGAGTATCGTCCCCCATCGTTCCGACACCAAGGATGTGCCCCGGCCAAGCTGCGACGTTGTCGAAGCGGACGGTTCCCAGCATCCCCAGCACTTCTCTTACCGTGTCACCGGACCCGTAAGAAATCCCGCCCGTTGTGATGATCAGGTCAGCGCGCACTAATTGGTCTTCGATCGTGTTCTTCAGGACCGCTCGGTTGTCTGGGACGGCGGGGACTCGGAACACCTCAGCACCGGCATCTGCAATCGCTGAGCTGAGTGAGTGGCCGTTGGCGTCGAACACGGTGCCGGGCAGTGCTTCGCGTCCCGGTTCGACAAGTTCGTCCCCAATCGAGATTACGACCACGCGTGGGCGCGGGTGAACGACCACTCTGGAACGTCCCACACCGGCTAGCAACGCTATCTGACGCGCCCCGACTCGGGTGCCCGGTCGCAGCACGATAGCGCCGCTTCGGACGTCCTCGCCCTGTCTCCTGATGTTTTCTCCCACAGCTGGCTGAGTGCTGACCTGAACTTGCGCGATACCGTGATCCGTGAAGTCCAGTGACACGACCGCGTCAGCGCCGTGGGGAATTGGGGCGCCCGAGGCTATGCGCACCGCGCCCCCTTCCACAAGGAGCGTGGGACTGACGTCCCCAGCACGCACCTCTTCCGTTACTTTCAGATGAACTGGTTTATCGGGAGACGCGCCCGCCAGGTCCGCTACTTTCACCGCGTAGCCGTCACCGGCCGCCACATCGGTCACTGGCAGGTCGAATGGAGCCTGTACTTCTTCCGCCAGGACGCAGCCGACCGCGTCCGCTAACTGCACGTCCAAGGGCGGTTGTTGGCGTGCGGAGCCCAGACAGTCCTGGTAAAAATCAGCTACAGAGCGCATGGGATCAGTCTCGCAGAAAATCGGCAGTGCGTGCTAGTTGGGGCGTACATCTTGTTCGGCGCGGCCGAGGGTTCGCGAGTATGGTGGAAAACAACTCAATCAGATCGGCGCCAATGGGGGAGACGATGGACGAGGTTATCCGCAGCAAGTCCCGGTGGCGCCCTGTGCTGGGGGCCGGGCGACGGACGCGGATGGCGACCGGCACTCTTCCTTCCGGCCATGCGTTCTTGGAACCGCTTCAAGGGCTGGTTTCCGACCTGGGAGCCAAGAACATCGCCATGTTTGCCCCGCGTGGTCCCGAACCGAACATTGTGCCGTTTTGGCAGGATTACGAAATGATCCTGCTGCCGCGCCTATTCGACGACGATGGTGCGTGGCTTCCTCCGGGCGCGTGGGCTTGGTGGCATCCGGGGGACCGGCTCAAGAAGCTGAGAGAGTGGGCTCCCGCCCAACCTGAAGGCATCAGGACGGGCACGCTTGAGGAGGTCGACCTGGTGATCCTGCCGGCTCTAGCGATTGATCGCAGCGGGACGCGCCTGGGGCTTGGGGGTGGCTGGTACGACCGGGCTCTCCTTAAGCTCAGGCCAGACGCGACCGCCGCCGCAGTTGTTTACAATTGGGAACTCTTTCCCGAAAACACTCTGCCGTCCGAGCCACACGACGTGCGGCTCGATTGGGTTATCACCGATAGAGGCCGAACCAAACTTCCACAGGGGCGGTAGTCGAGGTTCTCCACAGTCTGGTTCCCGCTGGTATTGGTTCTGGGGGAGCTTTGTAATGCTGGAGCGATGAAAAGCAGATGGCGCGCGGCTGGGCGCGTGCTGAAAGTGGCGGCCATTGGAACAGTAGCTACCCTGGCGGTTCTTCTTGCGGTCTTGGCGCTGCGGCCAGCGGCCGAAGGCGTACCCGTCTGGGTTGTCACGGCCCAAGTGGAGTTCGGAACGGCCCTGGATGACAGCACCCTTTCAGTGGTCGTCGTTCCAGAAGCGGCAGTCCCAACAGGGGCGTTCGATGCCGATTCGTCTCCGGGCGGCGCGGTGGCTGACCGGTTTATCCCGGCGGGAACAGTTTTGGCTCAGACGGATGTCCGCGGCTCGGAGCGTAGCCGGCTGCTCCGCCCAGGCGAGACGCTGCTCGAGTTACCAGTTGCGGCCGAGCATTCGGCCGGGCTGCAAACCGGTGAGATAGTCGACCTGTGGGGCCAGATCAAGGAATGTACAGATGGATTGTGTCCGCCCGAGCGGTTGGCGGCCGCCGTCAGGGTCCTCCAGGTTCAGCAGGCGCAAGCCTCGGCTTGGAGTGGGGGCGAAATTGCTCTGGTGGCGGTTGCCATTCCAACCCCTGTCACAGGCAACGTGTTGTTAGCACAGAACAACGAGACCCTACAGTTTGCCTTGCGCGCAATCGCCGACAGTTCCCCGTAGGTCTGTTCATCGGGGCGGCGACCAATGCGGAGGCACGTCTTCTAAGAGTCTGCGCTCCGCTGGACTTGGCTCCGCGTGGACTTGGGTACCCCGGTCGAATGAGGGCTCTCCCGCCTCCTCCATCCACGTAGGCGTTTCTCCGCGAGCTATCCTTCCAGCGTCAATCTCACTCAGCCGGACTGCGCGCCGCCGTTTCCGGCCTGAAACGCCAGAATCACCCGTCAACAGAATCTTGTTCCGAATCATCAGCCACGGTCACTTGAGCGCTTTCGGTCGGCATGTTTCGCCGCACAACATTGCGCAACACGGCCTCAGATTGCGCTCCCTTGCGCCGCAAGTCCAGGAACTCTCGCACGCCCAGAACCGCATCTTCTTCCGAGATCTGCTCCGAAGATCCGATCACCCACTGTGCCACCACGTCCAACTGGTCATCACCATAGGCCGAAAGTGGCAGGCCTGCCGCGATCAGCGGTCTTCCCTCTTTTGGCAGCGCGACCCGGACCCCGGTGACCACGTCCTCGTCCGAAATATCCGCCACAGTCGGCGCGCCGTACAAGGAATGGTCCAGATCGGCTGGCTCGTCTATCAGTCCCAAGTCTTCGGAGGTGAAAACGGATTCTTCCGCCCCTTCGCCCGCCGCCGGGCGCAATTCGGGATGCTGATCATAGAACTCATCAACAGCATCCAACACCAGCTGAACGATCGCCTCAGCTTCCTTGTTTGGATCAATGAAGACAGCCATCGACAGTTCGATACGGACCTTCCAGCCCTGATCTTCCAGAAGCCGGGGAACCATCCGATCACGTACGCGCAATGACGGCTCGGCAATGTAATCGTCGTCGTCCGTTAAGACCGCGACCAGCAGCTCTTCTGGGACTTCCGGGTGGCCGATCGCCAGTGGAATACGCAACCCGCCCGGCACGCCCAGGTTAGGGACCACGTTAAGCCCCAGGCTGTAAAGGCGCTCTGCTAAGTCCACCAGCAGGTGATCCGGCGCGACCTCCAGGGTTGGCCAGGTGACGTCGCCACTGCCGCTACCTTCTCTTCCTAATGCCAGTAAGTCGACCAGCATTTGCGCTCCCGGCTGGCGAAGCTTTTCACGGTCGACATCGCCTGCGTGGAACGAAGCAACCAGATCCAGCTGTCCGCGCGCGACTCGCAGAGCCTGACCCAAAAGGACTTCCCCGCCGGGGAGCGAGTAGGCGCCAAAATCGTGGATAACGCGCCCGTGTGGGGTTTTCGCAAATCCGACCGCCAATATAACGCGGTCACGGCGCTGACCCGCCGCCTCTTGCGGCCCGAACACCGCAAACGGTTCTGACCCCTGCCCCTGCAGCAGTTCTTTCAACTGCCTGTCACCCGTTGAAGCGCTGCGCAGAGCAGCGCGGATCCTGTCGGCGTGTCGATCGTTCAAAGCGACAACAGCAAGAGACATGTCCGCTTGGTTATGAGCGTGATCACGCACCTTGCCCACAACCGCCTCAACTTCGGCCGCAGAAGACTCGATTGCGTGAACACCTGGAGCTGGCATGCCCGTACCGTTTACCACCTGAAGATTCAGGCGCCCAAGCGGCCTACGCGATGGGATAGAAACCGCGCCACTTTCCACCTCATACTGCGAAACCAGAGAAACAACGGCTGTGTTTATGTGCTGCGGGCTTGCCGGCAAGTGCAAAGTGGGCAGCGACCGCTTCAGCTGCTCCAGGTTACTGTTTCCAGGGGCGCTGCTGCCCACCGCGACGACCTGTTTTCCTCTGGCGATCACGGGCACCAGCCCGGCAAGGGGAAGCTCTTCGACCGCTGTGAGGATGACAACGTCCACGTGCTTGCCCCACGGAACGACCTGGGGAACCACGGAGGCGGATGTGATGACGATCGGCATGATCTCCCAAGCAATGGGGATCTGCGCGTAGTAGGCGGGGGCCGCCATCGGAATGCTCAGGCGCGACTGGATGGCATCGTAGTCCTCGGCGGACTCCGCGAGAGCCTGCTGCCTTATTCGCATGATCCTTGACCTTGCGGCGGGCCCAAGAGATGCGATCTGTTTGCCTTCCAGGTCCCTCAGCTCTTGCAGAGCTTCTTGCAGCTGGGTGGGGTCAATCCCGCCCAAACTGGGTTCTTCCCGCAGCATCATGGACAGCGCAGTCGCCCACCACGCCAAGTCAAGTTCCAGGGGCAGCGTCTCTTCTGCAACGCGGCGCTCCTGCAGATCCTCCACCAGGGCACCCAAACCAAGTGCGTCCAGTTCCCTGCCGACGCGCACTCGTTCCGGAAGTTCTTTGGCACCCTCAGGGTCCCCGGCCAGCGCGTCCAGGAGACCGCCCAGCTCCTCTATCGAAAGCTCAAAGAGGTTGCCATACACCGGTTCCAAATACGGGTTGATCAGAGCAAGTCGGTCAGTCAGCTCACGTTCCGTTGCCAGGACGGCACCCAGATCTGCTGGAACCATCGGCCACGTTCCAGAGCCAGCGTAGGACCGCCATTGCTCGCGCAAATGCTGGACCTGTACCAGTTCGGCGTGCAGATTTGTGACGTGAGCGCCGGGAACTAGCAGATCCTTCGCCTGCTTCACCAGGCTGCGCCGCCTAGAGCGCCGCAAACTGATCCCACGTTCGCTACGCCAGTCTTTGCTGGCCGTTGCGACCGCCATGTCCGCGGCCGACCGCTCAAAAACTCGCGGGCTGAACACGTCCAAGCACTTTTGGACATCCGCCAGCAGTTGGAGTTCCTTTTGCCATTGGCTCACACTTTGAGCCAGCTGCAATCCGGTGCTCACCTGGACAGCAACCATGTCGCATTCAGTTTGAGGAAGGACTCTTTCAGACAACTCTTCGACGGCGTCCATGACCGAGGTGATGGTCGCCTCGTCAAAAATCTCGATGCCCGTCCACCAGTTCCGTACCGTGTCACCTGAGAACATGCCCAGTTCGAAGGCTCGCTGAAGGAGGGAACGCGCCGCATCTCCGCCATCGCCCGATATCCGCGTGAGCGAGTCCCGATCCAATCGCACGCGGGTGGTTGGGCCCCCCGGCAGTGAAGTGAGGTCCGTCAAGACCTGGAGAGCGTCAAAGGCGCTCACCCCCCATTCCGGGAACTCTCGGTGAAGGCTCTCGGTGTAAGAAGAGAGCTCTTGTCGGCGGCGGCGCAGCTTCGTGCGCATCTCATCCGTGGAATCAGCGTCAAAGGAATCGGAGGCGTCCAGCATCGCTTCCAACAGGTTCCGCTGGACTTCCTCGGCTGAGCGTGCGGTAGACCCAACAACGTTGGCGACTTCGGTAACCCCGCTGTCACTGAGTTTCTTTGCAATGGCGTGCTGAGGCTGACCGGGCGGGGCGACAACCAGCACACTGCGGCCCGCCGCGGCGTGCTCAGCAGCCAGAGAAACAACCAGCGGCACTGCGTCCTCGGTCGGAGGCAATTCGATCACCAGTGAGCTCTCACCGGTAGCTGCTTCCACAACATCGGCCCACTGCGGGGAGTGCTCTCCGATTCCCACTTCCTCCCACGGGTCGCGATCATTCGGATTAGCGGCTTCCGGAGAGAACTCCAGGTCCTTCGCCGCGTTAGCATCTCCGGCAAGGGCGCGAACCGTAGGGGAAAGACTCAGCCACTGCGGCGCACCAAGTTCACGTAGAAGCGCGCTGGTTGGATGAGAAAACACGCCAACCGTTAGGGAGTCTTCCGCTGCAAAGCCAGGAATATCCGCACCTGCATCGCGAACCAAGCGCAACGCTTCTTCAGGTGAAAATCCATGACGGGTCCGCACCGCTTCAAGAATCTGAGGCGCATCCAACGGCTTTCCGTGCCTGGAAAGGACCATCAGCAAGCGGTTACTAATTTCCATTCCCGGCCGTAGAGCCAGGTAGATTTCCCCTTCACGATCCATGTAGACATCAATGGGACGCAAAAGGACCGGTGACGTACGGCGCTGGCCCTGCTCATCCCACGACGCTGTCCCGATAGACAGGTACAGCGTCACCAAGCCGTACTCGTTGAGCAGACGTTGAGCTTGCCTGAGAAGATCAAGCGCCTCCGCCTGACTGCGCTCAAGCACGTCCGAACCGCGAAACAAGTTGCTCAGTTTGGTCGGATGCTCAGCATAGAGCTGGGCGAGTCCGCCCGGATGGGGACTCTTCAAGTGCAGCTGCGTGAGTGGGCTGCTGGCCAGCTCTTCCCGCATTCTGTCGGCAAGTTCGGCGCGCCAGTCAGACACGACCTCACGGAAAGGTCGTGGTTCTTGAGCGGCCTCATCCTGCGCGGGTTCCGACGCCTTTGCGTCTGGCGCCGTGCCGGTAACTAAGCGACTGAAGATACTGGGACTCACAAACATTACAGTATCGTACGAGCTAGTCCCCACGGATAGGCGTGCCGCGCTCTGTGAAATTCCCGTTGTTATCCGCCGTGGTGTCGACGGCTTTGGCGCTTTGGTACTTTGGCGCTCTATAGTTTTTGGTGCTTTGGTGCCCGCGAGACGATTCGAACGTCCGACCTACCGCTTAGGAGGCGGTTGCTCTATCCCCTGAGCTACGCGGGCCTGTTTCGGGTCGGTCCGCAAGGGCGACCCGGGATATTCGGTTTTCCAAGCGGCCATGCCGACAAAGACGCACGCTGCAGCCCCGACCACCGAACAAGCATAATCACGGGCCACCGATTAGGCCAAATGGACAGGCAAACTAGCGTCTCTCCCAGCTTTGAGCCGGTCCGGGCTTGCGATCCCTCTTTCTGGAGGGGACGGTCATCACCGGGCAGGTGGAGTGATGCAAAACGGTCTGAGACGTGGAACCTAAGAGCATGCCAGCGAAACCGCCCCGGCCCCTGGTTCCAACAACGACCAGGTCGACAGCTGTGGAGAACTCGGTGAGCAGTGCCGCTGGGCTGCCGTCCAGTACGTGGCGTGCAACCCACAGGTCCCTGCCATCCAGTGCCTTATCGATTGCAAGGCCGAGACTTTCCGACAGGTCACTCAGCAGAATCTGCCTGTCCACGACCACGGGAAGCCACGACATAGCTCCACCGCCCGGTGACACGGGAATTGCCACGACGGCCGTGAGCTCCGCATCCCAATCGAGAGCCATGTCAACGGCTTTCACCAACGCTTGGGAAGCCTGATCTGAGCCGTCCGTACCTACGACTATGCGTTCTATGGGCAGGAAGGGCTTTCCCGACTTGTGGGGCGGGACAAGCACGACTGGACACTTGGCGTGTGCTGGAACAGCTGATGAGACGGCCCCCAGTAGGCGGTCGGCAAAACCGCCGCCCCCTCTTGAGCCAATGACAATCAGGTCGACGTCGCGGGACCTCTCGGTGAGAATTACGGCCGGGTCGCCGATCTCAGCCACCACATCCGCAATAATCCCCGTTTCCTTCAGGACGGCAGCAGCGGCCTCTTCCGCAGCCGCGAGCGCCCCCATCCGAAGAGACTCATCATCGACAACGGCAAAACCACCGTCAAGTGCGGCTGCACTGTAGGATGCAGTCGGATAGGCACACAGGATCTCTAAAGAGCCTGTCACCTGCTTCGCTTGGGCCGCTGCCCAAAGCGCGGCTTTTTGGGCTTCTTTGGATCCATCTACTCCGACTACGACCCGCATTTGGCCCACTCCTTCCTAGAACGACCTCTGACACAAGTAAGCGCGTTGTGCCAGGTAGGTCACATTCTACTTCAGCTTACCGCGGCCACTCGGGGGATCGCCTGGAGTTCAGACAAACGGAACGGGCAGATCGCGGCTGCTGGTTTGTCGCCTCTCGGCGGGCACGCAAAAACCGACACCGAATCTTCGGTGCCGGTATGCGTAAGTTACCTGATGTTTCGCTTGATGTCCGTCAGATGCGAACGAACCAGCCGCCGCCGCGAACGGAAGCAATCGAGGATAGATTCCCCGGTGTCGTGGCTTCAATCATCTGGCCGTTGCCGATGTAAATGGCAACGTGGCCGGGGTAGGCAACGATGTCACCTGGCTGCGCCTCAGAAGCGGCGATCGTGTAACCGCTTGCTGCAATGCCACCGGAGCTGTGCGGCAGGTTGATGCCAACGGCGCCGTATGCCAGTTTGACGAGGCCTGAACAGTCCAGTCCGCCCAGCGACTCGCCAGCCCATGCGTAAGGGACTCCAAGAAGGCCGTAGGCCGCCTCTACAACCGACGACGCACTGAAGGACGCAGCGGGGGCTGCGTAAGATTCTTCGTAACCTTCTTCGATAGCCTCGCGTTGTTCGCTTCGTGACGCTACTTCTGGTTCTGGTTCAGGCTCTGGTTCAGGTGCCTGTGCTGTGACGGCAACTTCGTCGCCTGGATCCCAATCCTGGTCCAGAGAAACGATGGTGCGCACAGCCGTGTCGGTCAAGTGCAAGGACGCGTCTTCCACGTCGCTGGTTAGACCTGAATCAAGAACCGGCACCGCGTTCGCAGCGCCAGCAAATCCCGCAGTAAGCATTACTCCAGTCGCGGTGACTCCCGCAGCGCGCACGCCTATGCGTCCGAACTCTGATGTCTGGGTCAAGTTTGAAAGAGGAGTGATGGGGCGGGCGGCCAGCCGATGCCGACCAACTACTCTAGATCTTGTCACTTAGTGTCTCTCCTGCTGCTGCCTTCGAAGTTAGCTGTCGGGTTAGGGCCGGAGCGCCCTGTCCAAAGGACTTCACCCCAAGACCTTACGGTCGGAGTTGGTTCCTCCGCTCTGCAACTCTGCTTCAGTCGCTCCCGTGTTGCAGATTCGGCGTCCGAGATCGACTGTCCTCACCCCGGGCGGGGATCAGCTAAGAAGAACACTAGCACCGAAAATCTTCGAATGTCACGCTTTGGTAACGTTCTTCACCTGAGGCGGGAAATGCGACACCAAGTGTCCGCAAATGAACTACGCACGCTTAAGATTCGCTTACGAATAGGTGGGGCGAAAAACGAGAATCTAGGCGTAAAGACCTAGATCCGGCCGAATCTTGCGAAACTCCGTCCGCCAACCTAATCCAGTGATGTCCATCACTTAACTCTGCACAGATGCGGGCGCCGGGCATCATACCCAGCTCCTGCATTCGTGCCAAGAGCCAGGGTTCTGCCTGGATCGGTTCCCCTATTCTGGTGATCGTCCCGGACCTGGAGCCGACCGGGGGCGCGAAGTTCTCCAGGCTCTCTTCGGTAGCGTTCGTATCGGCGATGCCCGGTACCGGATTCCCGTACGGGTCGTATCTGGGATGGTCGAGCAGTTCCCCGAGTCTTGCTTCTACGGCTGCGGACATCACGTGCTCCCACCTGCACGCCTCATCGTGCGCCTCTGTCCAAGAAAGGCCAATAACGTCGACCAGGAGTCGCTCAGCGAGGCGGTGTTTGCGCATCACCTCCAGGGCGATTTTTCGGCCTTGCTCCGTTAGTTCAAGATGCCGGTCCTCACGCACGGTGACCAGTCCGTCTCTTTCCATGCGCGCGACTGTTTGGGACACGGTTGGACCCGAATGTCCCAGCCGCTCAACAATTCGCGCGCGCAGCGGCACCACTCCGTCTTCTTCCATCTCAAAGATTGTCTTCAGATACATTTCGGTTGTATCGATGAGTTCGATTGAAGCCATGCTCGCGCCTCCACGGGTTCGCAGTCGGTACCGTTTTCCACATTACCGGCAAGTTCATTAGGTGGGCCGGGCGAACGTGGGAAGGCACGCGCGAACTAGCCTGATTTCATGATGCGAACCGATCTTCCTCCCCTCGATATGCGCCCACAAGACGGCCGATTTGGCGCGGGACCGTCGAAGATACGAAAGGCCCGAATTGATCGGCTCGGCTCAGCCTCCGAATGGGGAACGAGTCACCGGAAACCGCCTGTCATGGATCTGGTGCGTTCGATTCAAAATGGGCTACGTGAGCTCTTTGCAGTACCCGAGGATTACGAAATTGTTTTGGGCAATGGAGGCGCGACCGCGTTCTGGTCGGTCGCCTCCGTTTCTCTGATCCGAGAATGGGGCAATTTCGCCGTGTTCGGCGAGTTCGGCGGCAAATTCGCGGCCGATGCGAAGTCTGCCCCGTGGCTGAACGTTACTTTGGACGAGGCGACCCCGGGTAGCCTCGCGGTCCTCAGCGATACTTACTCGTCAAAATGGGGCGGCGGACCAGACGCCTACTGCTACCCGCAGAACGAGACTTCGACAGGGGTCGTCTCCCCTATATATGGAGCTCCTGATGACAGGGCTCTGACTCTGGTCGACGCGACCTCTATTGCGGGGGCTTCCGTCGTCGATCTGAGTCTGGTCGACGCCTATTACTTCTCACCACAGAAGTGTTTCAGCGGCGACGGGGGCCTCTGGGTTGCCTTCCTTTCACCGCGGGCTGTTGCTAGAGCCCAGTTCCTGGCATTGCGCGCCGGCCGCCCACATTTTGCGTTCCTGGACCTGAGCAAGGCAATAGCGTCTTCTCGGAAGGGGCAAACCGTGAACACCCCCGCGATTGGTACCCTGCTGCTACTACAGAGCCAGATCGAATGGATGCTGGAAGAAGGCGGTATGGGGGCGATGGCGCAAAAGGCACAGGCCGGAGCGTCCTTGGTTCAAGAGTGGGCCACTAGAAGAGACTTTGCCGAACTGTTTGTGCGGGAACCGCAATGGCGCTCCCCCGTTGTTACGACCGTTGATTTGGCCCCAGAGTTCCCGGTGGATCAGCTGGCTGACACTTTACGTAAAGCCGGAATCGTGGATGTTGAGGGATACCGGGGACTGAACAGGAACCAGCTGCGCATCGCCTCGTTCCCCTCTATCGAAACCTCCGATATCGCTGCGGCTCTGGCATGTATCGACTGGGTTTTGGGAGAGGGCTAACTCTGCTCCGGCTCGTCCGGCTCCGGAATCTCTTCTAGAGGAAGCAGGGTGATCGGGTCCAGACCCGCGCGCTCAACTGGGCCGATCGCCCGCAAACGGTAGGGATGCCGATGAACCTGCAGGTGAATATCCCAGTGAATTTTCCCCCACACTCCCACGATGATCGCGACCAGGACGCTGGCTATAGCGCCGACGGCTAGCGACCAGCGGGCGCCCAAGTGCTCGCCCACCCACCCGATGATGGGCGCACCGATCGGGGTTGAGCCCAGGAAGATCATTGTGTAAAGCGACATGACGCGTCCGCGTATTTCGGGGGCCGTGCTTATTTGTACCGCTGCGTTCGCCGAAGTAATTAGTGTGAGCGAGGCCAGACCGGTCGGGGCGGCCAGAACCGCGAACCAGGTGTACGAGGGCGCCAAGGCGAGCGCCATCTCAAAAATACCGAAAAGTAAGCTGGCGGAAACTATCAGTCGAAGGCGCGGTCTGGTCCGGCGCGCGGCAATGAGGGCGCCTGCCAAAGAACCAATTGCCATGTACGAGCCGAGCATCCCGTATTCCCCGGCGCCCTTATCGAAAACCTCGGTAGCCATCATGGCCGACGTCATTTGGAAGTTGAGTCCGAAGGCACTCACCACACCCATGATGACCATGATTGAAATGATGTCAGGGCGGGACCGGACGTATGCGAACCCCTCTCTGATTTGCCCTTTCGCTCTGGGCACCCGGGGAGGCTCGTTTAGACCGGCCGGGTTCATGAGAGCAAGAGTCAGCACGGGCATAAGGAACAGCCCCGCGTTGATTAGGAACACGGGTCCCATCCCAACCCACTGGATCAGTAAACCGGATACAGCGGGACCAATCAGTCGGGCGGTGTTGAAAGCGGCGGAGTTGAGTCCGACAGCATTCGCTAACGAGGTTGGCGGGACCAGCTCGGAAACAAAGGCTTGTCTGGCTGGAGAGTCCATTGCGGCAGCAACGCCGCCCGCCAGCGCAAATGCGTACACCATCCACAGCTCAGCGGATTCCGTTATTACAAGGAGACCCAATCCGAGCCCCAGAAGGCCCGTCATAGACTGGGTGATTTGCAGGAGGGTCCGCCGGTTAACGCGGTCTGCTAGCGCTCCCGTCCACGGTGCGAGCACTAGCAGAGGCACGAATTGAAGGGCCGTCACGATGCCAAGCTGCAGCCCGGCACCATCTGTAAGGACGGTGAGAACCAGCCAATCCTGCGCCACCCGCTGCATCCAAGTCCCCGTGGACGCCACCACGTTTCCGGTGATCCAGAGTCGGAAATTTGGATACTGCAGAGATTGGAAAGTCCTAGACAAGGTAGTTGAGCGCCTCCAAGAGGTCGTTGGTGTCGCCCACTAGTCTAGTCCTTCCTAGTGAATCAACAGCTGCTCAATCGGTGTTATGGCGAAGTATACAACGAACAGACCGGCAACAACCCACATCAGCGGGTGGATCTTCCGCACATGCCCGCGGGCAATCTGGATGACGGTGTAGCTCACGAAGCCGACGCCGATGCCCACGGAGATGGAGTAAGAGAACGGCATTAGAGCGATCGTTAGGAACGCGGGCAACGCCATTTCTTTACGGTTCCAGTCGATCTCAGTCACCTGGGTCATCATCAAGAAACCGACAAATACCAGCGCGGTTGATGCGGCCTCGGCGGGAACCAGGGTCATGAGTGGCGCAAAGAAAAGGGCCAGAAGGAACAATCCGCCCGTAACAACAGAAGCGAGTCCCGTCCGCGCACCTTCACCAACACCCGCCGTAGATTCGACGTAGGCGGTGTTGGAGGAGACTCCGCCCAACCCTCCGACCATCGCGCCCAAAGAGTCGATGATTAGGATACGGCCCGAGTTCGGGGGGCTGCCTTCTTCATCAAGCATGTCCCCTTCTGAACCAACTGCGACCATCGTTCCCATGGTGTCGAAGAAGTCCGCCAACATGAGCGAAAAGACCAGAAGCACAACCGAGAGGATGCCCAACTTGTTGAACGCACCAAACAAGTCGACCTGGCCGAGTGTGCCAAACTCCGGCAGACTGATCGGTGAACCGCTGAATTCGGGAACCGTTCCCATCCAACCGTTTTGGGTTTCTTCACCAAATGCGGGGACCTTCGCAAACGCCTGCACGATGAATGCAAGGATCGTGGCAATAATGATGCCGAACAGGATTGCGCCCTTCACGTTGCGCACATACAGAATGATCACAACCAACAATCCGATCACGAAGATCAGTGAAGGCCAACCAGAAAGTGTCCCGTCCGCGCCCAGCTGAACGGGGGTTCCGGCGCCGGCACGCACAATTCCCGCGTTCGCCAGGCCAACGAAAGCGATGAAGAGTCCGATGCCAACAGAAATGGCGCTCTTCAACTGTTGCGGTACGGCCCGGAAGACCGCTTCACGGAAACCGGTTAGCACCAGCAAGAGAATGATGACGCCTTCCCAAAAGATCAGGCCCATCGCTTCCTGGTAGGTCAGTCCTTCTCCTCCGACCAGCGAGAAGGCCACCATGGCGTTGAGGCCCATGCCCGCAGCCATCGCCATTGGGAAGTTAGAAAAAAGCCCCATCGAGATGGTTAGCAAACCAGCGATGAGGGCAGTTCCTGCGGCGATGGCGGCGACTGTAATGCCGCTACCTTCGGGTGCGGCCGCAGAGAGAATTGAGGGGTTTACGACCAGGATGTATGCCATCGCGAAGAAGGTGACCAGGCCGCCGCGCACTTCGCGGCCAACGGTTGAACCTCTTTCGGAGATGTGGAAGAAACGATCGAGAGTACTTGATGCAGAGCTCTGCTGCTTATCTGTGTTAGTGGTAGTCACTTACGTCAGTTTGCCCAGAAGTCGCCCGTCTTCCAACCGCGTCCGCTGGTTGAAGCCCCAGCGGTGCGGATGGTAAAATTGTCACCCGGTGCGCAACAGGGGCGCGCCTTTTCTATACCACTCTGGACTAGTCGCGCAGTTCGTCGATCTCAATCTGCAGATCGTCCAGCCTGAAGGAAGACAGGGGCCACTGCGGTTTTCTGCGGCTGGTGTCGGTTTCGGAATGGGCTCCACACGAATGGTCCATGCTTACGACCCGCCCATCGTCGGGTGACCACTCGTTCGCACAGACACCAAAAACTTGACCTAGTGAACCGTTTAGCTTGAAAAAGAAGCCGCATGTGGCACACGTCTCAGCAGGTTTCACGTTGGGTACGGGACCTTGGTCAGAGGAGTACCAGCGTTCCGCCGCCAGATCTATTCCCGCCGGGGAAAGGACCCGGGTGCGGCCAAGTCCCATTTCCTCAATACCTAGAGCGTCCGCGGTGGCCGCGTCAGTCTGCTCAAAGCCGGAGATCAATCTGGAGTCATTCGCGCTGTACGGAAGGACATCACCGCGGGACACATCTTCTGGGCGCAGTCGGTCTTCCCACGGCACCCATTCCGGTGCTAGAAGTGCCTCGTCGCCCGGCACCAGCGCGACCTCACAGATTGTTGCGACCTTGGATCGGGGAGCACGTGCAACTGAAACTTCCCAGTTCCAGCCGACGTATCCCAAATCTTCACAGCGGAACCGGTGAACAGCGACGCCTCTGTCGATCATTTTGACCCCGACGTGCTCTCCTACAGAAGAGGGACGTGAGATCTCCTCGGCGGCGCGGCGGGCTGGCTCCACAGAATCGAAAAGAATGTCATCTTTTCGGATGGTCCGCGGTTGGCGCACTTCATGGGAAATGGTCTGTGTGGGCACGTCCTGGTTAGGCACTAAACTCCTCCGCAACTGCGCGCAGCACCTTTGCAATCTTGCCCGCGTTTTCCGGGTACTTTCCCCGGCGGAGCGAATCGGATGAGTGATCAAGTAAGCGGATGAGATCCTCAACAACCGGGACCATTTCCTGCGGCTTTCTGCGCAGGGCCCGAGCTATTGATGGCGCCTGCTGTATCGCCACGACCGAGATGGCCTGAGGGCCCCGTCTGCCATCTGCTACGCCGTACTCCACTCGCTGACCCGGCCGGGGCGCAGGCAAGTCAGCGGGCAACGCGGAAGCGTGTAGGAACACTTCTCTCCCGTCATCCCCGCCGATGAATCCGAATCCGCGATCAACGTCGAAGAACTTCACCTTACCCGTTGGCACGGCGACACCTCTCTCCCCGCGCCTAGAGCTAAGAGCGCGGCTTATCTCAATCCAGCATAGTACTCCGCGCCAAAGCCAGCCACGCTTGGCGCGGGCGCTTCCGCTGTCGGCTCAAGTAGCCCGCGTTGGCAACGGGAAAGGAGGGGGACCGAAAGATCCCCCTCCTGCAACCGTTCTACTTCCAGCCGGTTGCCGCTAAGCAACCGCGCTAGACGCTACTTCACGTCCTCATCAACCCAATCGAACGTGCGAGTGACGGCCTTCTTCCAAAGGCGGTACGTGCGCTCGACTTCTTCCTTATCCATCTGAGGCGTCCAGCGCTTGCCTTCCACCCAGTTGGCGATAACGTCCGCTTCGCCTTCCCAGTAGCCGACAGCGATGCCGGCCGCGTATGCGGCGCCCAAAGCTGTCGTTTCGGCCACCTTGGGAGCCACCACATCGACGCCCAAAACGTCAGCCTGGAACTGCATGAGCGTGTTGTTGGCAATCATGCCGCCATCAACGCGCAATTCAGAAAGACGTTCACCGGAATCGGCTTCCATGGCCTCTAGAACCTCACGGGTCTGGAAGGCTGTTGCCTCTAGCGCAGCCCGAGCCAAGTGTCCGCGAGTATTGTACCGGGTCAGCCCAACGATCACGCCGCGAGCATCATCCTTCCAGTACGGTGCAAACAGCCCGGAGAACGCTGGCACAATGTACACGCCACCGTTGTCCTCAACCGTCAGGGCCAGGTCCTCAATTTCTGGGGCCGAGTCGATCATCTTGAGGTTGTCGCGCACCCACTGGATCAGGGAGCCGGTCACGGCGATCGAACCTTCTAGCGCGTAAACGGCCGCCTGATCACCGATCTTGTAGCAAACCGTTGTGAGCAGCCCGTTGTCAGAGAAGACGAGTTCTTCACCGGTGTTCATGAGCATGAAGCAGCCGGTTCCGTAGGTGTTCTTCGCCATTCCAGGGCTGAAACACGCCTGACCGAATGTCGCGGCTTGCTGGTCACCCAGAATGCCCGCGATCGGGGTGTCGATCAAGAGGCCCTGTTTACGGCCATAGCCGTAGACCTCTGAGGACGACCGGATTTCCGGCAGCATGGACATTGGAATTCCAAATTCCTCGCAGATCTGCGGATCCCACTGCAGGGTCTTCAGATCCATGAGCATGGTGCGCGAGGCGTTGGTTACGTCCGTCGCGTGGATGCCGCCATCCACACCACCGGTCATATTCCAAAGAACCCAGGCGTCGGTGTTACCGAATAGTAGGTCACCCGCTTCGGCTCGCTCACGTGCCCCTTCCACATTGTCAAGGATCCACTTGACTTTCGGGCCGGAGAAGTACGTCGCGAGGGGAAGACCAACCTTGTCCTGGTAGCGATCCATCCCCTGATCTCCAGCTAGCTCACGAATGATATTGCTGGTACGGGTGTCCTGCCAAACAATCGCATTGTAAACGGGCTCACCGGTCGTCTTGTCCCAGACAACCGCGGTTTCGCGCTGGTTGGTGATACCCACCGCCGCCAGCGAATGCCGGTTGATTTCGGCCTTTTGGAGAGCGTCGGCTACAACAGCGCGCACCGTTTCCCAAATCTCAATTGGATCGTGTTCGACCCAGCCTGCCTGCGGGAAGATCTGCTCAAACTCCTGCTGGCCTACCGAGACGATCTCTCCGCCGTGATTGAAGACGATTGCGCGGGAGGAAGTTGTCCCCTGGTCAATCGCAAGAATGAATTTTTCGTCAGACATATTGTTGGTTGTTCCCTTTCACTTCGTTGTGTGCTGCTATTTATGCAAAGAAATCGAGTGTGGAAAGTCCCAGCGCGTACGTTATTACAACTGCAAGGACGGTACCGATGATCGGACCGACGACAGGCACCCAAGAGTAGCCCCAGTCTGAGCCGCCCTTACCCGGGATCGGCAACACCGCGTGCGCGATGCGGGGGCCAAGGTCACGTGCGGGGTTGATCGCGTACCCGGTGGGACCACCAAGAGAGGCACCGATACCCACAATGACCAGTGCGACGGCCAGCGGCCCAATCTCTGTTGGCGTACCGCCAGCTACCAGGACGAAGATGATCAGAATCGCGGTGCCGATGGCCTCTGTAACCAGGTTCCATCCGTAAGAGCGAATCTCTGGACCGGTCGCGAACACTCCGAGTTTGTGCGCTGCGGGTGCCTCAAGGTCGAACTGCTTCTTGTATGCCAGGTACATGATGATGGCGCCGACGAAAGCACCCAGCATCTGGGCAACAATGTAGATCATGATGTTGCCGAAGGTGACGTCTACTGCTCCCGGCTCGCCTTTCACTACGCCATTCAAGGTGACTTCCGGGTCGTACCAAGTCATCATCCACTTCGCCAGAGTGACAGCAGGGTTCAAGTGACCACCGGTCTTCCACGCGGCGTAAACGCCCGCAAAGACACCAAGTCCCCACCCCCAGTTGATGAGAAGCCATCCGGTTCCCTGCCCCTTGTTCTTAGGAAGCAGGTTGTTCGCTACAACGCCGGTACCGAGAATGATCAGCACCATCGTGCCGAAAAACTCGGAAGCGAAGATTTCAAATGCGCTCACTATTTGTTCTCCTTACGCGCGGGATCGCGCACTGTGTCAATTTCGGCTGCCGCCCACTGGCTCATAGTGGGAAGCCCCCGGTGCTACGCGGGCCGACTCCCCAAGAAGCCGACCCGTTGGTGCGCTCTTAGAGGTCCAACATCGGACGCACCGGTTCCACCCGGTCCCGCACCGCCTGTGCTTCGGCCTCATTCGAAATGAGTTCGGCCTCATCTACCGCCACGCAAGCCTGCCGGTAGAGGTCCATCTCGCGTTCCTTGGTCTCATCATCCCAGTCCAAGTACTCCGCCATGAGGTCCGCGATTTCTGGCATTGCAGCCAGTCCCGCATCACGGTGTTCGTAGACGAGTCGAACCCGGTGCTGCAGCAGGTCTTCCAGATGCAATGCACCTTCGTATTCGACTCCGAACGCGACGTCAGCTCGTAAATACTCGGGGGCTTCCTTTAGGCGTTCCCCAAGATCAGGACGTTCGTCTATCATATCGAAGATCACATCGATATTGTTGCCATACCTGTCCAGCAAGTCCTCAACCTGGTCCGTGGTAAGGCCACGCTCTTTTGCGATCTGTTCGCGACGCGCCCATAGCGCATGGTAGCCGTCAGCGCCCTCGAGAGGCGTCTTTTCGGTCACGCAAGGACGCTTCTTCGCCTCTTCTTTGCCCAGAGCAAAGTCGACCGCGTCTTCAGCCATCTGGCGGTACGAGGTTAGTTTCCCGCCCGCGATGACCGTCATACCCGGCGCCACTTCAGTCACGGTGTGTTCCCGGGAGACCTTGGTTGATTTCGCTTTATCGCCATCGAGCGTTCCGGGCTGGAGAAGCGGACGCAGTCCAGCATATGTGGCAATAATGTCATCCCTGGTTAGCTCATCTTTCAGGACCGAGTTCGCCTGCTCCAGCAGGTACTCGACATCCTCTTCATCGGCCACAGGGTTGCGAAGTTTCTCGTGATACTTCGTATCAGTGGTTCCAATGATCCAGTAGCGCTTCCAGGGAATAATGAAGAGGACTGACTTTTCCGTACGAAGGAATAGTCCCACCTCTGAATCAATCTTGTCTTTAGGAATAACCAGGTGGATTCCCTTGGAAGCCAACACCTTCAAACCGCCGGTCGTGTCGGCCAGCGACTGGGACTTCTCGGTCCAAACACCCGTTGCGTTGATGATTTCTTTGGATTTCACATCGAACCGGTTGCCGGTCTCCAGATCTTCCAGGACCGCTCCGATAATCCGGCCGGACGGGTCTTTCAGCGTCTCCACCATTTGTACGCGGCTGGCAGCCAGTGCACCATAACGAACCGCTGTCCGCACCAAAGTGATGGTGAGGCGGGAATCATCGACGCGCGCATCGTAGTAGACAATCGAGCCGTTGAGAGCGTCTGGTTTCAGGGCCGGACTGAGCGCCAAAGATCCCTTCTTAGTGTGGTGACGTTGGATCGGCACAGCGCCCGGGTGCGTCCACTGAGCAATGGCGTCGTACATCCCAACGCCAACTGCGGAGTAGGTCCGCTCAATAACCGGGATCTTTAGCGGCCATAGCAGCGGCTGGGCCTTCACCAGGTGGGGAGCATTTTGTTCCAGCAGCAAGCCGCGCTCAGTGAGCGATTCGTGCACCAGTTTGAAATCGAGCTGGTACAGGTACCGCAGGCCGCCGTGAACGAGTTTAGAAGACCTGGACGAGGTGCCAGAAGACCAGTCCTGGGCCTCAACGATTCCCACCTTCAGACCGCGTGATGCCGCGTCAAGTGCGATTCCAGCGCCGGTCACCCCGCCGCCAACTACAAGTATGTCCAGCTCCTCACCGCTGGACATTTCCTCGATCGCGCGTTCTCGCGCCTTCTTCGACAGTGCCGGTGCAACCACTTTGTCTCCTTCGACCTCGACCCATACGCGGATGATCCTACGCATGCGAAATTAATTCTTATGTGAAGAGTATCTCTGCCCTGCACGCGTTTTCATAGCAAATGCACATTCGTTCATGCCAAACTTAGGAGCGTGAACGTGCGTGATGAATTAGCTCAAGAGGCAGCGACCCTGTACTACTTGCAGGACCAGAAAATGGAATCCATTGCAACAAAGCTTGGGGTTTCCCGCTCAACCGTGTCCCGCTTACTCGGCTACGCGCGGGAGGTTGGCTTGGTTCGCATTTCTATAGCCGCTCCGCCCGGCGCGGTCGATACTCTGGGCCAACAGTTCGAAGAACTTTTCGGGGTGAAGACGTGGGTTGTCCCGGTCGGCTCAGCGGACACGGACCTGAACCGGCTGCACAACGTCTCTGCTGTAGCGGCAGAACACCTCACAACCCTGCTGTTCCCTGGGGCCGTGCTGGGCATCGCCTGGGGGAATACGACGTCCGCCATTGCGGGGAACATTCCCCGCGTGGATCTGCCGGGCCTTACCGTTGTGCAGCTGAATGGCGCCTCGAACGCTGCCGATTCAGGTTTGCCGTACGCTCAAGCAATCATTACTAGGGCCGCGCAGGCATTGGGTGCCAAGATGCTCAACTTCCCGGTCCCAGCGTTTTTTGACTATGCCAGCACGAAAGAGGCGATGTGGCGGGAACGATCAGTCCAACAGGTGCTGCGAACCATTGAATCCTGCGACGTGGCACTGTTCGGAGTCGGAGCGATGGACGGAAGCATACCGAGCCACGTCTACTCGGGCGGATTCCTAGAAAAGGATGAGCTGATTGCTGCCCAGCAAGATGGGGTGGTTGGAGATGTTTGCACGGTGCTGCTACGCCGCGATGGCTCAACGAATATGGAGCTAAACCGGCGCGCTTCTGGCCCAACTCCAGAACAACTGAAGAAGATCCCCAGGCGGTTGTGTGTGGTCGCTGGCGACGCGAAATCGCTGCCACTGATAGCTGCCCTGCGATCAGGAGCCGTGACTGACCTGGTCCTTGATTCCTCTTTGGCCAGGGTCACATTGGGTCAACTGAGAATGGAGAGTCGGCGTTTCCCGGAGCCGCACAGAGCATGAGCAACCAGCAGCCACTGTTCCCATTGCCACCTGGTTCCCGAAAACCAAAGGTAAAGATCGTGATTCTGACCGGTCCTTCAGGATCGGGGAAGACGTCTCTAACCACCAGGCTTGGGCTTCCTTCCCTCTCACTGGACAGCTTTTACAAAAACGATGACGAGCCGGAGTTACCTCGCGTGCGCGGCTCCCAAATCGATTGGGATCATTCCGCATCTTGGCATGAGGACCAGGCTTTAGAAGCACTTGTCTCTGTGGCACTCACGGGTCGGGCCGAAATTCCCGTCTACGACATTCCCAGCAACCGACGCACCGGTATGACTCAGTTTGATGCGGGCAACAACCGGGTGGTTGTGGTTGAGGGGATCTTCGCCTCAGAGCTAGTGAACGCGCTCAAACAAGAGGGCCTGCTCTTGGGAGCAATTTGCATCGCCAGATCGCCGCTTCGAAACGCCTGGTTCAGGCTGGCCCGCGATCTGGGTGAGGCGCGCAAACCCATCCCTGTCCTGCTCAGGAGAGGTTGGGGCCTACTGCGGCAAGAGCCCGTGCAGGTGCGAAAGTGGGTGGCTGACGGTTGTGAGCCGGCAAAATCTCTGGGAGAAGCCGAGAGGCGGATCCGCTTTCTTGCCAACAGCTAGTTAACCGGCAGCGTACAGGCCCCCGTCGACCAGCAGCGACTGGCCGGTAATGTAGCGGGCGGGTTCGGAGGACAAGAACGCGGCGGCGCTTGCAAACTCTTCCGGGGTGCCAAGCCTGCCGTAAGGGATTGAGGATTCACGGTCGCGTCTAACTTGATCCTGCGGCTCTCCGGTCCGTTGCGCCTGCTCTTCGTCTAGCGCGTCTATGCGCGCTGTTGATATCAGCCCGGGTTGAACAATGTTGACAGTGACGCCGTCAGCCGCCACTTCGCGGGCCAGCGCTTCAAGATAGCGTTGCAGGCCGGAGCGTCCAATCGCGGAAAGAGACAGCCCCGTGCTGGCCCGGTCCATGGTGAAGGAACCGACGGCGACGATGCGGCCCCAGTGGCGCTCCACCATTTCAGGCAAAAGTGCCTGCACCAGCAACACGTGCGGTCTGATCAGAGTTTCGGCTGCCTGGACGACCTCATCAGCGCGGACTGTTCTTGACCCACCTGGCCTTGGACCCGGACCGTTCAGCACCAAGATGTCGATGGGCCCGAGCTGCCGGCGCGCCTGGTCCACTGCGTTAGACAAAGAGGTTTCGTCCAGCAGGTCGCACTCTAGGCCCACCGCCAAGACGCCAAAGTCAGAGGCTACGCGGGCGGCTTCCCGCTCTGCTTTATCCCTACGCCTTCCGGTGATCGCCACATTAGCGCCCTCTGCTGCCAGCGCCCGCGCAACCGCAAGACCCATCCCTGCGGTCGAAGCGCATACGAACGCGTTCTTTCCAGCTATGCCCAAATCCATGTACAGCTCCTGCCGCCCGGTTACCGATCCAATCTTTTCACCAATGGAAACGTGATCGTCTCCCTGATTCCTTCTCCCGTGAGTGCCATAATAAGGCGATCCAGCCCCATACCCATCCCTCCCGAAGGCGGCATGGCGTACTCCATCGCTTCCAGGAAATCCTCGTCAAGCACCATGGCTTCCGGGTCACCCTTCGCAGAGGCCAGGGCTTGGGCTTCAAACCTCTCCCGCTGCACGACCGGGTCAACCAGCTCAGAGTAGGCGGTTGCCAGCTCAAACCCGCGCACGTACAGGTCCCACTTCTCCGTAACACCGGGAACCGTGCGGTGTCCCCGAGTCAGAGGCGACGTGTCCTCTGGGAAATCACGCACAAAAGTGGGCTGATACAGGTCGTCGCCGATCAGCGCCTCGAAAATCGTCTCCGCAATTTTGCCATCCACGTAGTGGTCCGGGATCTCTTCACCAATTTCGGCGGCAATCTGAAGCAGCTGCGTCCGTGGCGTCCCCGGCGTGATTTCGCGTCCCAATTTTTCGCTGATTGCGGGGTAAAGACTGATTGATTTCCACTGCCCGGATAGGTCGTAGATCGTCCCGTCGCTCAGCGTCACCTTTTCAGTGCCGAACACGTCCCTGGCGGCCTTTTGTACCATCTCCCTCACCAGTGTCGCCATGGTGTCGTACGACCCGTAGGCCTCGTAGGCTTCCACCATTGTGAACTCTGGACTGTGGGAGGAATCGGCGCCTTCGTTCCGGAAGTTCCGGTTGATTTCGAACACCTTGTCAACTCCACCGACAACGGCTCGCTTCAAGAACAGCTCCGGTGCTATGCGTAGGAACAGCTCCGTGTCGTAAGCATTCATGTGCGTAGAGAAGGGCCTGGCCGCGGCCCCGCCGTGCAGAACCTGCAACATCGGCGTCTCAATCTCAATGAAGTCCTTTTCGTGAAAGTATTCGCGTAGAGAACGCACAATTGCGGCGCGGGTCCGCACCATTTCCCGGGCGGCTGGACGGACCAGCATGTCAACGTACCGGCGCCGCACTCGCGCGTCTTCGGAAAGTGTCACTTCGGTGCCGTCGGCCGCCTCGTACGCTTTCGGTAGTGGCCGCAACGCTTTAGAGGCCAGTTTCCAGGCGGGTATGTCGCCCTCGGGATCAGGTACCGCGAACAGTGAAAGTTCGCCTCTCTTTGAGGCGATCACGCGTCCGTGCACGAATAGGTGATCCCCAAGGTCGACGTCGGCCTTGTACTCGGACAGTGACTCCGCGCCGACCTCCCGGGCTGACAGCATCACTTGCAGCCGTTCCCCCGCGCCGTCTTGCAGTGTCGCAAAGCAGAGCTTGCCTGAGTTACGGGCCAGCACGACGCGGCCAGCCAGGCCGCAATAGAAATCCGTTTCCTGCCCCGGTTCCAGGTCGGGGAATTGTGCCCTCACCTGGGCGATTGTCGCGGTAATTGGGAGTACCACCGGGTAGGGGTCACCGCCCGCATCCAGGATGCGTTTGCGTTTTTCGCTCCGCACACGGATCTGCTCGGGCGCATCAGCCAATGGGTCTTCCGCGGCCGGGGTGGAAGGCGGATTCAAAGAAAGGTCGTCGCTAGTCACCCTGCCATGGTAGCCGCTAGCAGTACGTTATCGGCCCAGATCATTGCCTACCGAGATCGGCCGGTTCTCTCCGTCAACGAAAACAACCGCGGGTTCGCGCTGCTTCGCCTGGTCCTCTGGCACGTGCGCGTAGGCAATGATAATCACTAGATCGCCCTGACCAATCAGGTGTGCGGCCGCACCGTTCAGTTGAACCGTGCCCGAGCCAGCAGGGGCCGTGATCGTGTAGGTGGTGAGACGCGCACCATTCGTAACATCCACCACATCGACCTTCTGGCCGGGGTAAATGTCGGCGGCGGCCAAAAGTTCCTCATCAATGGAGATGGAGCCGATGTAGTTCAAATCCGCACCGGTCACCGTGGCTCGGTGAATCTTCCCCGAGACCATTTCTCTGTAGACGGGAAACGTCATCCTAGTTGGCCCTCCACTGGTAGTTGTCTATCAACCTAGTATCCCCCAGTTGCGCCGCGACCAAAAGTGTCGCCTGCCCCGTTATGGGCAGAAAGTGCTCAACCCCACCGGGGCCAGCCAGAGCGCAAAGAGTGAAATCGTCGCTGCGGACAACGGCAGCGTACTCGGGCGCGACAAGCGGTTCGCTTTCCATTTTTTTCATTGCCGAGGTTACCGCGGCCAATCCGGCGGCGTCACCGTCCGCAGTTCTTGCAGCGTCTACTCCAGCTAGCAGAGCCTGGTGAAGAACTGGGGCCGCCCTCCTTTGCGGGCCGGTCAAGTAAACATTTCTGCTAGAAAGGGCCAGGCCGTCCGATTCGCGAACGATCGGGGCCGCCACAATCCGAACCGGGAAATTAAGGTCGCGCACCATCTGCCGGATGACGGCCAGCTGCTGCGCATCCTTTTGACCAAAAACAGCCACGTCCGGCTGCACCAGGTTAAACAGCTTTGCCACAACCTGACAGACACCATCGAAGTGTCCGGGGCGTTTTGCGCCGTCCAGAGTTTTTGCAGTCCCGCCAGCGTTGATCGTCACGGCAGCAGGGCGGGGGAAGTCCGGGTACATCTGCGCAACTGAAGGCACAAACACCGCGTCAACCGGGTAGCCCGAAAGTGCGTCCAGGTCGGCCTCCAGAGTCCGGGGGTAGCGATCAAAATCTTCGTTTGGTCCGAACTGGGTCGGGTTCACAAAGACGGAAACGATGACCCGATCCGCCTGCTCGGCAGCAAGTTCGGTAAGTGACAGGTGTCCCCGGTGCAGCGCGCCCATTGTGGGGACCAGACCAACCGTCCCACCGTCCATGTGCCAACTTTTCAAAGCGGCAACTGAATCTAGAAGTAACGGCCTGCTCATTCTTCGTCCTCACGCCCCGCCAACTGCATCTGATATTCGTGCCACGCCGCAGCTGTTGCGCGGCTGAGCCAGCGGTAAGTATCTCTAGCGGAAGAATCTTCAAGCGCCTCTAGGTGCTGGTCGATTGTCTTCTGGTCGCCTCTCACAACGGGTCCAGTAAGGGCGCCGATGCCGAACTCCAATGCGCCCGAGGCCGCGGCTTCCACCAGGGGCCTAAGCACACTTTCGGGATCGTCCACGCCTGCATCGACCAGCATTTGCCGGGCCTGACTGAGAACCGTCACCAGATGGTTCGCACCATGTGCCAGTGCGGCGTGGTACAGCGGTTTCGCGCTCTCGTCCAGATGGAAGGGGACACCGCCCAGGTCACGGGCTAGGGCTTCTGCAAGCGGTAAGACCAGCGGAGGGCCAGTTATCGCTATCGCGGCGCCCGCGAGTCTTCCCACGTCCAGTGAGGTGCCCGTGAACGTCATGGCAGGATGCATGCTCAGGACCAGGGCACCCTTTCGTGCGGCCGTTTGAAGTGGCTCCAAAGAAGCTGCGCCGCTCAGATGCACAACCAGCTGGCCGGGGTGCCAGTTCTCAGCTAAGTCTTCAGCAAGCTGGCCGATCGCTTCGTCCGGTACTGCCAAGAAAACGATGTCCGCGCCGCCGGCAACCTCAGCTTCTGACTTTAGTGGTACGCCCGGCAGCATTGCTTGGGTTCTTTCCCTGCCAGCGGCAGAGCGCGCTGCGACCCCGAAAATCGCGTGACCGTTCGCGCGAAGAGCGCTGGCAATCGACGGCCCAGCGCGACCAGCACCGATCACTCCGATGCTCAAGCCGGAGGGGAGTTCGTTGGGAAGAGAAATCACCCTTACAGGGTAGTCCACGGGCGCGCCCAGAAACCTCCCAGATACTTTTCAGGAATCCGCGCGATAATAGTCCCATGGTTTTTGGGCAACGCAAGGATGGCAGCGACACTGAAGCACGCCTGCTGGTCGTGGATGATGAGCCGAACATTAGGGATCTGCTGGCCTCATCACTGCGGTTCGCGGGGTTCGAGGTAAGAGAAGCTTCCGATGCAGCCAGCGCCTATCACGAGGCGGTTGAGTTTAAACCCGACCTGATCGTATTGGATGTCATGCTGCCGGATATGGACGGTTTCACCGTCACCAGGCGCATCAGGGAAGCCGGCATGCTGGTCCCTGTCCTGTTCCTTACTGCCCGAGACGACGTGCGCGACAAAGTTCAGGGGCTGACGGTTGGCGGGGACGATTACGTGACGAAGCCGTTTGGGCTTGAAGAACTGGTGGCTCGGATCAGGGCCGTGCTACGGCGAACAAAGGGCTCAGCCGCGGAAGATTCGGTTCTGCGGGTGGCGGATTTAGCGATGGACGAGGACGCACACGAAGTCAGCCGCGCAGGTCACCCCGTCGATCTGTCGCCAACAGAGTTCAAATTACTTCGCTACCTGCTGCTCAACGCTGGCCGGGTCGTGTCCAAAGCACAGATTCTGGATCACGTGTGGGAATACGACTGGGACGGGGATTCGGCCATTGTTGAGTCTTACATTTCTTACCTGCGACGCAAACTTGCCGTCGAACCGGGACTTCCCGACATCATTCAGACGCGGCGGGGAGTCGGCTACCTGATCCGAGAAACCGAGTAGCAGTAGGCCGCGCATGGGACTGCTTGAACGGATCCGGCGAAGCTGGACTCAAACGCCACTTTCAGGACGCATGGTCGTCCTGATCGTGGGGATAGTGTCCTTTGCACTGGCAGTCGTTGGGACGATCATGATCGGTATTTTGCAGCGGCACCTGATCAAACAGGTTGACGACCAGCTGGTCGCTTCGGCTGGGCAACTGGCCAACACGGTCTCGAATACTGCCTTTGGGGGCGCGGACACGGAGATCCCCACGAACTATTACATCCGCAGAGAGATACTCGGCCAAGAAACGAAAGTGATTCTCACGCCCGAAACGCGCATGCGCGCCGGAGTACCAGAGGTGGGAAGGCTGCTGGGCGTCGGTCAGGTCGCCGTCACCGAATCGGGGATCACGCTTCCGATCACTGTTCGTTCTGACGTGCCGGGGGCAAACTGGAGGGTCGTCGCGGTCCCGATGGAAACCTCGGTCACCAACCAGCCTGCTGGCGTTGTCACGGTGGCCCTGCCGCTCATTGACGTTTCCGACACGATCCTAAATACTTCTTTGTCCTTCTTCCTGGCCGGCTTGGGCGTCGTGATCTTCGGCGGAATCGCGGGCTACTACCTGGTTCTCCAGTCCCTGCGGCCGCTGCGCGAAATCGAGGCGGTTGCTGGCAAGATCGCGGCGGGCGACTACTCACAACGAATTGTGCCACGAGCCCCCGCCACAGAGGTCGGTTCCCTATCTCTGTCCCTGAACCAAATGTTGGCTAAAATCGAAAGCTCGTTTGTTGCGCGAGAGGAATCTGAGCAGAAGGTGCGCCGGTTCGTCTCCGACGCCTCGCACGAACTTCGCACGCCCTTAGCGGCGATCCGGGGTTACGGTGAGCTCTATCGAATCGGAGCTGTTCCCGAAGAGCGCATCAGTGAGGTGTTTGGAAGGATCGAATCGGAGTCCAGGCGCATGTCAACCCTGGTCGAAGACCTACTCATTTTGGCTCGGCTCGATGAGAAGCGGCCGCTCATTTTCACTGAGATCGACCTGGTCCGGTTGGCACGCGAAAGCGCCTCAGACCTGGAAGCCTTGGATCGGGATCGCACTGTGAAACTTGTCGGTCTGCAACAGCGGAAACCGCCCACGTCACTTCTGATCACCGGAGATCGGGATCAGCTGACGCAGATCATGCTGAACCTGGTTGGGAACATTGACCGCTACACTCCCGCAGGTTCACCGGTTGAAATAGCGGTTGGAACCGATATGGAGTGGGGTGTTATCGAGTTTCGAGATCATGGTCCCGGCCTCTCCGTTGAAGAACAGGAACGGGTTTTTGAGCGTTTCTACCGCACTGATGCGTCCCGATCCCGCAGCCTTGGCGGGTCGGGCCTTGGCCTGTCTATCGTCGGCAGTATTGTCGATGCTCACACGGGCTACGTGGAACTAAGCGACACGGACGGAGGGGGCCTGACCGTCCGAGTTTCTCTTCCAAAAGCACAAAGGAGTCAATGAGCGGATGCCCGTTCCTGACCGTTTTTAGCGCGCACTCTAAGTCACTCACGAAAGCCACGATTAAGCGCTACCATTGCATGGCACACGCGGCAGACGGGCTGCGTCTTGGAAAGGTGATGGGTAATGAGTGGTCAGGCGCCGCAGTGGTTGATCTCTGCTATCGTTTCATCGCTCAAACAGATTGGCGCAACCGCTTCGGACCATGAATTGGAAGCGGAAGCAAAATACCTGGTCCGTCTTTGGCAGGCGCCAGAACGGCCAGCCCACAACCTGAAGTACCTCTCCGGGCTCTTGGAACGCTTGGCTGATTTCGACGGAGTCACAGCCGACCCGGCAACTTTGCGCTTAGCTGCCATCTACTTGGCCACATCAGCACTCACCACGTGGGAGGCTTTGGCCGGATGGAAAGCAACTCGCAGACCAGACCCAATCCCGGTAGCTGATCGACTCAGCCATCTTGGGGTTTCCAGTGCCGACGCCAGCCGGGTGCAAGACCTGGTCCGCCAACTGAGTTCAAAACAGATCCCCAGCGACGACTTGGAAGCCCAAATACTGTTCGATGCCGTGCTAGAACTGCTCGGTACATCTCCGCAGCGGTACGCAAAGTTCAGGGAGCTGTTGCGCCAGGAGGCGGCCCCTGGAGACAACGAGAGTTTCCTGCGCGCAAGAAGAAAGTTCATTAAAGCGGTGCTTGGTCGGCCGCGCGTGTTCCTAACCCCTTTTGCGGCGCAGTGGGCGGACGCTGTTCGAGAGAACCTGCAGGGCGAACTCCTTCAGATCGATGCCTACTTGGGCGACGATAGCGCGGGGGACTCGGGAGCTGATACCGACCTGCTCGGTATGGACCCTGACGATTACCGCGACCACCCACTGGTGATCCGGGCGGCTAGCGAGCGGGATCGCCCCCCTGGGGAAAAGACAGCCCCCGTGCACCGGGAGTCAGTCTTGAACAGACCGGCAAAACCCCGGGCAGATGAAGAGTCCACGGAATCAGCGGACTCTGGAGAACCAAATCCGGACGACACTTCAACGCTGGAGTCCTTCGATGACCTGTTCTCACATAGGCGGGGTCGGCAGCGCTAAGCGGGACGCGCACGCTACACCAGCCAGCCCCTATCCACCGCCGGCAGAAAGCACTCCGTCCACAGAATTGACCACACAAGTTTAGTGGGTCTTCCACTCCCCCTAGTCTGAACGGGCATGCCAACCGGGCACAAACCGCAAGTTCGATTAGGAGAGAAAATGGCAGTATTTCAAGTGGACTCAGCTCAGGTGAGTTTGGCGGCCGCCACGGCAGAGCAGTCCTCCGCGGCAATACAAACAGAAGTCGAGAAAATGATGGCGTTCCTGCGCGGGCTTGAGTCGTCCTGGGGCGGAATGGCAGCGGCTTCCTTCCAGGGCGTCATTGAGCAGTGGCAGGCGACTCAAGTGCAAGTTGATGCTTCCCTGCTTGCCATCAGCTCCCAACTGAACCTGGCAGCGCAAACATACTCAGACGCGGAATCCGCGGCCGCTTCGATGTTCGCGGGTTGAGAGATTTCCCAGCGGAGATGGCAACGGGCTAACAAAACGGGTGGGGCCCCGAAAATTGGGACCCCACCCTGTTGCTGTTTGCAACGGCTGGTTTAGTACATGCCACCCATGTCATCCATGCCCGGTGCAGCAGGAGCCGGCGGCTCGGGCTTGTCACCGACCACGGCCTCCGTGGTCAAGAACATGCCTGCGATGGAGGCAGCGTTCTGCAGCGCGGAGCGGGTGACCTTCACCGGGTCAGCAACGCCCTCTGCAAGCAGGTCGCCGTACTCGCCAGTTGCAGCGTTCAGGCCCTGGCCCGGCTCCATCTGGGAAACACGGTCGATCACGACGCCGCCATCAATTCCGGCGTTCTCAGCAATCTGCTTGATCGGGGACTCAACCGCCTTGCGGACAATGTTGACACCGATGACCTCATCGCCATCAACCTTCAGTTCCGGTAGGGCGCCGTTCGCCGCTTCGAGAAGAGCAACACCGCCACCAGCGACAATTCCTTCTTCTGAGGCTGCACGCGCATTCCGGACCGCGTCTTCGATGCGGTGCTTGCGTTCCTTCAGCTCCACCTCTGTCGCAGCGCCAGACTTGATGATCGCCACGCCACCGGAGAGCTTCGCGAGACGTTCCTGCAGCTTCTCACGGTCGTAATCAGAGTCGGTTGCTTCGATCTCAGCGCGGATCTGGGTGACGCGTGCGTCAAGGGCATCCTTCTCGCCCCCACCCTCAACGATCGTGGTCTCATCCTTTGTGACAACGACCTTGCGGGCAGTGCCCAGCGTGTCAATGTCAGCGTTCTCCAGGGTAAGGCCAACGGTTTCGGAGATTACCTGGCCGCCGGTGAGGATGGCCATGTCCTGCAGCATCGCCTTGCGGCGGTCACCAAATCCTGGGGCCTTCACGGCAACGGACTTGAAAATGCCGCGGATCTTGTTGACGACCAGGGTGGCCAGCGCCTCGCCCTCAATGTCTTCAGCGATGATCAGTAGTGGCTTGCCGGTCTCATTGACCTTTTCCAGAATTGGCAGCAGATCCTTCATAGAGGAGATCTTCGACTCCACCAGCAGGACGTAAGCGTCTTCTAGCACTGCTTCCTGGCGCTCAGCATCGGTAACGAAGTAAGCGGACAGGTAGCCCTTATCAAAGCGCATGCCCTCAGTGGTTTCGAGCGTCGTGTCGAAGGAGTTGGTCTCTTCGACGGTGACTACACCTTCTGGGCCAACCGTTTCGAAAGCCTGGGCGATCAGCTTACCGATCTCCGGGTCGTTAGCAGAGATAGAAGCGGTCGAGGCGATCTGGTCAGAGGTCTCGATCGGCTGAGCGATCTTGTGCAGCTGCGCGACAATCGCGTCAACGGCCTTATCAATACCGCGCTTCAGCGCCATCGGATTGGAGCCGGCCGCTACGTTCCGTAGGCCCTCATGCACCAGGGCCTGCGCCAAAACGGTTGCCGTGGTCGTTCCATCACCTGCGACATCATCGGTGCGCTTGGCAACTTCCTTGACCAGTTCGGCGCCGATCCGCTCTAGCGGCTCTTCAAGCTCGATTTCCTTCGCAACGGACACGCCATCTTTTGTGATCGTGGGGGCGCCCCACTTCTTATCCAAGACGACATTGCGGCCGCGCGGGCCAAGCGTAACTTTCACGGTGTCGGCCAGCTGGTCGAGGCCGCGCTCCATGCCCCGGCGCGCTTCCTCATCGTATGAAATAAATTTACTCATTCACAGTTCCTTCTGAGTCGGCGTTGGTGATCCCCGTGCCCGCGACGGACGGACATCCCCGCAGTGATCACATCTCACAGCGGTTCGCCCTCACCGGAATCAAACTATTATCACTCACCATCGGAGAGTGCTAACTCATATTTTGGCACTCTCCATCGAAGAGTGCAAGGCGATGTGAACGACGCCGCGTTCTGACTAAACCCAGATATCCAGTCGGCCTAGTCCACCAGCAAAACGATGATGCCGGAACCTCCGGTAGCTTCAGGGTCCAGGGAAATATCAGCGATACCCGTTAGCTCAGCGACCCGTTGGGCCGTGGATTCTTCCTCAGGGGTGCTGTAGAAAACGGTGTTCGTTTGCGTAAGCCACCCCGAGGTGTTGTCGGCGACTACATTTGAGAAGCCCCCGTCAATTATCGTTTGAGCTACCTGCCCCGCATATCCGTCAACGAAGCTGGCATTCAGAACCGCCACACTTGTCTCGTAGTTCGGCTCAATCTGTGCAGGTTCTTCTTCCTCAGGCTCAGCTTCGGGCTCTTCCGGCTCTGCCGTCGGCAGGTTTTCTTCGGGTGTCGACTGCACCGGTGGGGACGACTGCGGAGACTCTTCGACCTCCACGACAGGCGCGGATTGTTCGGCGGAGATGTCACCATTGTTGTTGGAGCGCTGCAACAAGGCGCTGAAACCCCAAGCCAACAGTGGAACTACCAGCAAAATGATCAAGAACGGTAAAACTGGGCGCCACTTGGAAGGCGGGCGCCGATGCGCGCCTACCGGCATGTCCGGATCCGGGTACTCGAACTCGTCTGGAGGGTATGTCGAACTCACGCCTTCACTTTAGCGGAATATGGCCGACAAGCGAGCGATACCCGGTAGGCGCAGCGTAATTCACCTGGCAGCAAAGGAAAAAGCCCTAGAATTGTGGCGTGATGAAAACGGACCCTGACGACAAAAAGGCCGATAGCCCGGCGTTTGCAACAGCAGTACATCCCAGTTGGCATTCGGCTCTGTTCCCTCTAGCAGATCAGATTGCCGAACTGGGAGAGATGCTCAGAGAGGAAAACCGGTTGGGAAACGGATATCTACCGGCCGGTGAGAATGTCTTACGTGCCTTCAAACATCCTTTCGACCAAGTGAAGGTCCTAATTGTTGGTCAAGATCCCTACCCCACGCCCGGGCACGCAATGGGCTTAGCATTCTCAGTTGCCCCCGGCGTTGCTCCGCCCGCATCGCTGCGGAACATCTACCTGGAGCTGGCCGACGACATCGGTCCCGTGGACAGTTCGAACGGAGATCTTTCAGCTTGGGCGGATCAGGGAGTGTGTCTGCTCAACCGGGTCTTGACTGTAAGTCCGGGAAGTCCCGGCTCCCACAGGCGGCGGGGTTGGGAAACAGTGACGGAAGCGGCCATTGCCGCCCTGATAGCTCGCAAGAAGCCGCTGGTCTCTATCCTTTGGGGTGCTGATGCCCAAAAGCTCAAACCGATTCTTGGGGACACCCCTAGCATCAGCTCACCCCACCCCTCGCCCCTATCGGCATACCGGGGGTTCTTCGGCTCCAAGCCGTTCTCCCGCGCTAACCAGCTGCTGGTCGAACAAGGTGAAACACCCGTGGACTGGACTGCGCTTAGCTAGCGGTCCACTCAATGAACCCAGATCGATGAGTTCAGAGCCTGGACATTGCGCGCGGGTATTCGGTGATTATCCCGTCCACTCCAAGTTCTTCCAGTTGAGCCGCACGGCGCGTGTCGTTCACTACGCGCGCCCAGATGGTCAGGTCGGAGCCGTGTGCGTCGCGGACAGAATCAGCTGAGATCTCCGCTTCAGGCGCGATCAGTGTCCTGCAGTTCGCGGCATCCGCCCATTCCAGAGACTCCTGAGCCTCTTCCCCCTGGAACCGATCCGCTGTGTAACCCGCGGGGATACGCGGATTGAGCTCTAGCAGACGTTCTACCAGGTCGCGGTGGCGACTAGAGACCAGCAGCTTTTCCACATGGTTCACGGGGCGCAAATTCTCCACCACGGTCTCTACAAACGTGGATCGAGCTTCTTCGTCTTCGCTTTCGCAGTGAAGTTCCAAGTTCGCACACAGGGTTGTGCCATTCAGCAACTCCACCACGGAGGCCAGCTCCGGAACCCGTTCCAGCCGGTAAGTCGAACCGAACCAAGACCCCGCATCAAGTCGGCGCAGGTCTGAAAAAGTCATCTCCGCAAATGGGCCACTGCCGGTCGTGGTCCGATCGGCGTGTTCATCGTGGGCGATAATTAGTGAGTTATCCGCCAGCGATCGTACGTCGGCCTGAAACCAGTTGACCCCTTCATCCAAGCACTTCAAGAAGGCAGCAACGGTATTTTCAGGTGCTAGTGCCGCCGCTCCCCTATGAGCAATAACCAGCATTTTCTACTCCCTTTTTCCTAAGACTACCGCCGACTTAGTCGGCCCGCGATAGGTCTTCTTCCTCGCTGGCCGCCAACTCGCCTTCCAGTTCGTCAATGTCGGCCAGCCCAAGCAAATCCGAGTCAAGGAAGCGCGCCTCGTCCCCCTTTTTTGAAAGGACGTTATCAATGTACGAGGCGATCGCCTCTTGCAAAGGTACGTCTTCCTGGCGTTGTTCAGCCAAGAACCAGCGGTGCTCTAAGAACTCGTGGTACAACTGCGGGGCATCCAGCTTGCCCGAGTATTCCGGCGGGATCGCAGAGATGACCGGTTCGAATGATTCGTGCAGCCACTGGTGGGCCACCAGCTCTTCTGGCATTTGTCCAAGGCCGTGGACGGCTCTGTACGTGTCCAGGTCATCCAAAAGCCGCCGAGCCTGCTTCTCTTCAGCATCCAATCCCGTCAGACGCATGATGCGGCGGTGGTAGTGGCCGGCATCGACGACCTTAGGTTGGATAACCAGGTGACTGCCATCCGGATCAGAGATCATGGTGAGCTCACCCAAAGAGAATCCCAGGTCCTTTAGCCGCTCAATCCGGCGTTCAACTTTCCACCGTTCGCTCAGCTCAATGCGCTCGGGGGCCGTCAGCTCTTCCCAAAGTTGCTCATACCGCTCAACGATGCGGGTGCCGATCCCGATCACGTCGACGTCTTCACCCAAGTATCCCCCGCTTTGCAGGTCCATCAGCTCACCGATGATGTTCACCCTGGCCAGATCAACGTCGTATGAACGCTGGCCATCCGTCAACTTCGGGTGTAGTTCACCGGTCTCAGCGTCAACCAGGTAGGCAGAAAACGCCCCCGCGTCTCTACGGAACAAGGTGTTTGATAGCGACACGTCGCCCCAGAAGAAGCCGAGCAAGTGCAGCCGCACCAGCAAAACAGCCAGTGCGTCAATCAGTCTTTCTGCCGTCTCAGGCGTCAGAGATTGGCGGAACAGAGCCCTGTAGGGCAAAGAGAACTGCAAATGTTCGGTAACCAAAACGCCGTTCAGCTCTTCACCGTTCGCGTCGCGTCTGCCTGTGATCACCGCGGTAGGCATGACAGAGGGCGCCTCAAGCCGCGTCAATCCCCAAAGCAGGTTGTACTCGTTTTCGGCGACTGTTTCCCCGATCTCTTTCACGGCTAGGACGCGACCGCTCAGGTTCACGAAGCGCACTATGTGCCTGGAGATGCCCCTTGGCAGAGCGGCCAAGATGTCTTCTGGCCAGTCCTCCAGGGGAACGTCCCAAGGCAGGTCCAGAAGCGCCGGATCAACGTTGGCCGCTTTGATTTGAAGAGATTGAGGCATAGCTACATTGTCTCAAGTCGCGCGACGTTTGGCGAGAAAGCCGCAAAGTGGCCGCGACAAAAAAGGCGGGCAGGGCGACCGCCCCACCCGCCTTTCAGCGAATCTTCGCGTCTTCCTTACGGGAGGCGCAACCCGGTGCTAGCCGAGAAGTTGTGCTGCTGACCGGGAATGATTTCGGCATGGATGATCGAACCCGGGGCAGGCGCGGAGTTCGGGGGAACGCGGACAACCATCTGGCGACCCGCCCCTTCCTCACCTGAACCAAGAGACATCACGTCGGCGTCACCCGCAAGCTGGCCGTAAATGTAGGCGTCCGAGCCCAGCTCTTCAACCAATTCAACCTGGATCGGAATGGTGCCGTCGGCCTCTGGCCCAACCAAACGGAGAGCTTCGGGACGGAACCCAATTGTGATCTCTCCGTTGTCCTCCGGGGTGATCGCTGCCAGCGTCTCATCCGACAGGGGCACGGTCGCAGAACCCAATCGGGCTAGCTTGCCATCAATCTTGAAGGTTCCCAGGTTCATGGCCGGGGAGCCGATGAATCCTGCCACGAAAGAGTTCGCGGGTGTCTCGTACATGTCGCGCGGGGTGCCAACCTGCTGCAGCAAACCGTCTTTCAGAACGGCGATGCGGTCACCCATTGTGAGGGCTTCAGTCTGGTCGTGCGTAACGTAAACGGTAGTTACACCGAGCTCACGCTGCAGCTGTGCAATCTGTGTACGCGTCTGCACACGCAGTTTCGCATCCAGGTTCGAAAGGGGCTCGTCCATCAAGAAGACCTGTGGCTTACGCACGATTGCGCGGCCCATGGCAACACGCTGACGCTGACCACCGGAGAGAGCCTTTGGCTTCCGATCCAGGTACGGCTCCAAGTCCAGGATCTTCGCAGCTTCTTCCACGCGCTGACGAATTTCCTCTTTCGGCCGACCCGCAATCTTCAAGGCGAAGCCCATGTTGTCGCGCACGGTCATGTGCGGGTATAGGGCGTAGTTCTGGAAAACCATCGCGATGTCACGGTTCTTCGGCTGAACGTCGGTGACGTCGCGGTCACCAATGTAGATGCGGCCCGCATTTACGTCTTCAAGACCTGCAAGCATACGCAAAGAAGTGGACTTTCCGCAGCCGGACGGGCCAACCAGAACCAAGAACTCACCATCGGCAATTTCAAGATTCAGCTTGTCGACAGCTGGGTGATCCGAACCGGGATAAATCCGTGTCGCGTTATCAAAAGTTACACTAGCCATTCTTCCTCCACCGGCAGGTACGTGCCGGACGCTCCGTTGTAGAGTGAGCGCCGAAGATTTTTCTCCGACGGGCTTACGCAGCGTTGCGCGCTTAACCAAATTCACATTATCACGTCTTCCATATGGACGGGCAGAGACAACCGCCACTGTGGATATGCTTGAGGCTATGCCAAACCAGACTCAGCCGACTCATATTGGCGGCTACCGACTGCTCTCAGAGCTTGGCGCTGGTGGATCGGGAACAGTCTGGGCTGCTGAGGACGGGGCCGGCAATAGGGTGGCCCTGAAGCTCCTCCATCCTCTGATTGCGTTCGACGAGGCAAGCAGGCTCCGTTTGGCCAAAGAAGCGCGCCTGGTCAATCTCATCAGAGGCGGCGGAGTGAGTCGCGTCCTAGATTACGAGGCCGATGATTCCTCCCCGTTCATTGTTACTGAGTTCGTGGATGGGCCAACGGTTGCCGAGGTCGTTGCGAACGGACCCATGTCTGCGGGACAGGTCGCAGAGCTCGGCGATGATCTGCGCGAAATTCTGGAGCGCGTCCATCTAGCAGAGGTGGTCCACAGAGACCTGAAACCCTCCAACGTCATCATGTCCGCAGCCGGCCCGCAGCTCATAGATTTTGGAATCGCTCAGGAAGACTCAGAGGAACGTTTCACCCGGACCGGGATGATCACCGGGACGGCGGGCTTTGTCAGCCCGGAACTGCTTTCAAGTGCGGGACAAGCCCCGTTCGATGTGCGAATCCGTGGTGACTGGTGGGCGTGGTCGGCGTTGCTATTGAACGCAGTAACCGGTCGACCGCCGTACGGTGGCGGCCATTCAGCTGCGATCACTCATAGGATTTTTCAGGGCGACCCGGACGTGGCGGGGCTTCCGCAGAGCCTGCAAGATCAGTTCCGCCGGGCTCTTGCCGTGGACCCGCGGGACCGGATTTCCCCCGGGGAACTGGTTGACGCGCTGGCCCGCGCCGAAAGAGAACCCGGTGAAGAACCCGACGACGAACCGGGGGATCTTGACCAGGGCGTGACCACGATCCAATCTGCCCCGCCGCAGCCAACACTGGTTCAGGCCTCCCCAGCACCCGACCATTTGGCCGCGCTGTACGGCCCGAACGCTCCGGTTCTTGAAGGCACGCCATCGCTGCAACCAGTCTCTTCCCTCGAAACACCCTACGACTGGGCTCACTCCGCAGGTCCGCAGTATTTACCTTACGTGCCACCAGAACTACCCCACTTCCCCCTCAGTGTTATCGCGCTGATTTCTTGGCTCGGTTTGTTGCCGGCCAGGTTTGGACCGGCTGGTCTGCTGGCTGCACTCTTGGTGCTGATCATCTTTGGGGCGCTTGGGGCCGGGCGCGACTGGACCGAATCTCGCCGAAGGGCAGCTGGAGTGAAACGCGGCAACGATGTTGCGCTGTCCCTTGCATTGTTCCCCAGACACTTGCTGTTTGGTCTTGGTCTTGCGCTGCCGGGAATCGTTGCTGGTCTCACTGCGGGGGCTATAGCCTGGGTCGCCCTTACCGGGTCGCTCTCAGTCGGTTTCGGGAGCCTATCCGATTGGCTCTCAACATCAAACCTGACGCAGACGAATCCCGGCACGATCTGGGGCATCTCCGTGCTGGTATTGCTTGTCTCCTATTTCCTTCCCCCATCGGCAGCAGTCCGCAAAGGGGTGCGCGCCTCCATCAACGCAGCTATTCCAAACCGCTGGGTGAGAGGCATCCTGGCCGTTATCTTGATCGGTGCAGCCATTCTGCTCATCTCACTGCTGCAGGGCAGCGTCGGATACTTGTAGGACAGGTGTCCGGCTCCTCTGTGATCGGGCTGATCAGCCAACGCTTTCCATGCTCTGCCAGACAGTGGATCGGCGTCTGCATTGAAGCTGCGTGTCCGGAACTCGCACCGCTTTACAAGCTGGGCGAACCACAAGGTAGGTTTATCTACAGCGATTGAGAATCTAAGTTGCGAAGGTCTAAGGAGAAGTGATGGCGAAGAAGAAATCGGCCGCTGGAGCAGACTCGGTGCAAGCAAAAGCAAAGGCCATGCGTGATGCACAAGCGCGGGCTGATAAGCGAACCCGGAACATTATCGTCGCTGTTGTCACCGTGGTAATAGTCGCCATCATCGTCGCCCTGGTCTTGGTGGTACAGTCACAGAGCAGGAACGCAGCCAACCCTGATTCGCAGGTGCCCGCGCAGTTCGCGAACGGCGAACCCATCGTGATTTCCCATGAAGGTGTAGGTCAAAAAGATGAGAACCTGGCCGATCTGGAGATCTACTTCTCCTATTCGTGCAGCTGGTGCGCATATCTGGACTCTTCTGTTGGGGAGAACCTTTCACAGTCCGCTCTGAACGGCGACTTCAACTTAGTCTTGCAACCCGTGAACACCGCACAGATGCCGTTCCAACCACCCGCGACCTTCGCTGCACTCCAGGTGGCCGCGAACGCGCCTGAACAGTTCATTCCGTTCCACCAAGCCATGGCTGATTTCTTCTTCGAAGCATCTCAAAACCAAGACTCCAGCGTCATCGGAAATCTGGAGGCCTCCCAGGCAAAAGTGAATGAGCTGGCACAGCAGGTGGGAGTTCCTCAAGAGGTCATCGACCAGTTCGGCGGGGACCCTTCTAAGTACCTGGAACAGAGCACCAACGCCTGGCGTGAAAGAGAAATAGAGGGACGCGGGGACGGCCTAGGGACTCCCGAGATCGTCTTCAAAGACACAGTCATTCGCTGGTCACAGGGCACACCGGAAGAGATCTACTCATCAATTCTGCAAGGCATGTCCAACTTGGGATACCAGCCCGGACAAAAATAGAAGCAGGAACCCTTGCCCGTTCAGATATCTGGCTTTGCCATTTTGACGAGGCGGGAACAAGCGGGCAAGATAGGTTCCGCGCCACCTTAGCTCAGTTGGTAGAGCAGTTGCCTTGTAAGCATCAGGTCAGGAGTTCGAGTCTCCTAGGTGGCTCCAATGGGCGCGGTGGAACTTGCGGAGCCGTGGTTACCTCTCGGGCGACAAGTGCTAATCGAAAGGGCCCTGATGAACTCGGATCGGAACCTGCCACAAACCGTCGTGCTCGGCACGGATGCACTTGGCGAAGTGCTCACCTTACAGCGGGCAGCCTTCGCTATAGAGGTCATGGAAAGTTACCCGGGCTACACCGCCCCCGTCACCCAGACTTTGGTGGAGCTTCAAACCGAAATGTCGGCAGAGGGCGCAACCATTCTGGGCATACGCGACGGACACAGGCTCATTGCCGCGATCCGCATGCGGCCGCTCGACGCAAAGACGATGTTCCTCTCTAGGCTCTCGGTGGCGCCAGACCGCGTGCGTGAAGGATTGGGCGACAGGTTACTCAGCGAAGCGGTTGAGCACATTGGTCGCAATCACCCGCACATCAGCCGAGTCGAATTCACCGCTGACGGCGCTAACCCGTGGATCACAAACTGGTATGAACGCCGCGGTTTCGTCATCGTCCAAAGGGGAACGGAAAACAGCCCCTACGAGTGGCGGCTGGCCAAAGAGATGCCAGCCCGCTAGCTCGCTTCGTTGAAGTCCACCAGTTCGAGGTCTTGGCCTACGTTCGGATCATGGACTGTAACGCTCTGTGCGACCACGTCGAAGCTAAATACGTACAGACGAAGGTCAGCGGTGCAGAGCGTGTCTTCGGGATATTTCTCCAGGCCTATCGAGAGTTCCGCGCCTTCATCAGAAACCACTGCAGTTTCGATGATCGGCGGACATGATCCCGATCCCCCTAAGAAAACGTCGGTCGATTCCTCGGTCGTTTTGAACCCGTCTCCGAGTTCCCAGAACATATCCGGCGCATCGGCGGACACTTCTGACCAACCCACATTGGTTCCACCTCCCACGTTCGCCTCTTCCTGCGTTTCACTCGGGCCTGAATCACTGGGCTGCGCGCAACCAGCGACAAGCATGAACGAAGCTGCTGACAGCGCTATTAGAGTCTTGGTCCTGCTTTTCATTGTTGCCTCCTTTCCACCCGCACTTCTACTTATCCACGCGAGACTAGCCGCTGGCTGCGCAAGCGCAAGTCAAGAGCGACCTGATTGCGGCCGCGGCCCCGCAATCGCGAAGAGCGAACATGCGACTAAAGGCACTGTCCAACTGCCCTATTCACCATTCCGTGACTAGCACCGGCCAATTAGAGTAGTTGCTAGAACTTCTTTGAAGTCTGACCGATGTACATCGATCACAAGGAGACACACCGAATGTCAACCGAACTTACGTCCTCCCTGGGCGCGTTCGTACGCGCCGCCTCTGGGAAGACCGCTCAAAACGCCACACCGATGGAGTTTTGGAGCGGACTGTCCTCTCTGGTCGTGGATCAGATAGCGGAGAACTGGGACGCGACGACCAAGGCATACCAGCAAGGACGGCAGGAACACTACTTCTCCGCCGAGTTCCTAGAGGGCCGCGCTCTTCTCAATAACTTGGTGAACCTCGGAATGCTTGAGGAAGCTGCTGGCGCTGTCGAATCGTACGGAGAGACCATTGGGAACGTCCTGGATGCCGAACACGATGCCGCACTAGGCAACGGGGGCCTGGGCCGCCTTGCCGCTTGTTTCTTAGATTCTTGCGCGACCATGGATTTGCCCGTCACGGGTTATGGGATCCTGTACCGCTACGGACTCTTCAAGCAAACCATTGATGAAGGATTCCAAAATGAACACCCGGACCCCTGGATGGAAGAGGGATACCCCTTCGTAATTCGCCGCGAAGAGCAGGTGAAGTACGTACACTTTGCCGACATGAACGTCAGGGCGGTTCCCTACGACATGCCGATCACTGGATATGGCACCGAGAACGTAAATACGCTGCGCCTTTGGAAGTCGGAACCGATTGAGGAGTTCGACTATGCCGCGTTCAATTCCCAACGTTTCACCGATGCGATCGTGGAAAGAGAACGCGTCGCGGACCTGTGCCGCGTCCTTTACCCCAACGATACGACGTATGAGGGGAAGGTGCTCCGGGTCCGTCAGCAGTACTTCTTCGTTTCCGCTTCCCTTCAGACGATCATTGAGAACTACAAGAACGTTCACGGGGATGACCTGGCTGATTTTGGAAAGTTCAACTCGATCCAGCTGAACGACACGCACCCTGTTCTGGCCATACCAGAGCTGATGCGTCTGCTCATGGATGAAGAAGGACTGGGGTGGGACGAGGCCTGGGCAATCGTCCAGGAAACGTTCGCCTATACAAATCACACCGTTTTGGCCGAGGCGTTGGAAACCTGGGAGATCTCAATTTTCCAGCAGCTCTTCCCCAGAATTCTAGAAATCATCTACGAAATTGATCGGCGCTTCCGCGAAGAACTGAAGAAGTTGGGCGTCGACCAGGCGACCATCGACTACATGGCCCCCGTCTCGGGCGGCCTGGTTCACATGGCCTGGATCGCCTCGTACGCCTCATTTTCGATAAACGGGGTAGCTGCCCTCCACACGGAGATTCTGAAGCGTGACACGCTGAAAGACTGGCATGCCCTGTGGCCGGAGCGGTTCAACAACAAGACCAATGGCGTCACCCAGCGCCGGTGGCTGAACCACACGAACCCGAAACTGGCCGCTCTGCTCACGCGTGAGCTCGGTTCGGACAAGTGGGTGACCGATCTGTCAGTCCTTCAAACCCTGGTTGACAGGGCAGCCGATGATGATCTGATGCGGGAGCTGATGGACATCAAGGCGGACAACAAAGAACGCTTCGCAACCTGGCTTGAAAAGCGTCAGGGCGACGTGATCTCCACCGACGCGATCTTCGACGTCCAAATCAAAAGACTTCATGAGTACAAGCGGCAACTCCTGAACGCCATGTACATCCTGGACCTTTATTTCCGATTGAAGGACGACCCGACCCTGGACGTCTCGCCCCGCGTGTTCATCTTCGGGGCGAAATCGGCGCCGGGATATAAGCGTGCTAAGGCGATCATCAAACTGATCAATGAGGTCGGTCGGATCGTGAACTCCGACCCCGCTATGAAAGACCGGCTAGCCGTAGTTTTCGTTGAGAACTATAACGTTACCCCGGCTGAGTACATCATTCCTGCGGCGGACGTCTCCGAACAGATTTCGACGGCCGGGAAGGAAGCCTCCGGGACCTCAAACATGAAGTTCATGATGAACGGGGCGCTCACCCTTGGGACCCTAGACGGCGCAAACGTAGAAATCGTGGATTCAGTCGGCTACGACAACGCTTATATCTTTGGGGCCCGAGAAGAAGATCTTCCCAAACTGCGCGAGAGCTACAACCCACGCGAGCTTTACGAAACGGTTCCTGGGCTCAAGCGAGTGATGGATGCTTTCGTTGACGGGACGCTCCAAGATGGCGGCAGCGGCGACTTCCACGATTTGCGAGTGTCTCTTCTAGAGGGCTTCCCCTGGGAACCCGCGGACGTTTACTACCTGCTTGGGGACTTCGCGGACTACCGCAAAGTTCGCGACCAGATGGCAGAAGACTACCGCGATCAGCTGCAGTGGGCGCGGATGTGCTGGATCAACATTTGCGAGTCTGGCCGTTTCTCTTCCGACAGGACCATCCGCGACTACGCGGAGCAGGTCTGGAAAATTGAACCCGTCGCCATCTAGGGATCCCGGCTAGAACAGAGAACAGAATAGCTGCGGCAGGGCCGTCAGTACCCATTGGGTGCTGGCGGCCTCACTGTTTATTCCCGCGCAATGAGTGGTGAGCGAAATTGGACTGTAGCGCTTTCCGTGACGCACTATAACGTTTCGGTAACAGTCTTCATATGCCGCTCACTTTGGTGACCTACAGTACGGCTCATGTATAGTAGCTATCGAAAGCGCTTTCGTTGCTTTCGATAGCTGGCTCCGCTCTTAGCGGTCCGGCCGACCAGTTGAGTCGAAGACCATCAGGGTTCGGCTTTGCAACATTCAATGACGAAATCTTTAGGAGCAGAGATGAAGGCGACTCTAACCTTCCGCCGAGCTGCCGCGGGCCTTGCAGCTTGTGGTTCCGACAGCAACGACGGCACGCCCGCAAGCGACGATGCCACCCCCCAGTGAGGCGGATGAGCAGACAACGGCTGCAGGCGACGTGACCATGTGGACGCGCGCACCCTTGGAACGCCAGGCCAAAAACGCCGTAGATACGTACAACGGCAGCCACGATAGCCAAATCAAGCTGGAAATCCTCCCGAATGACGACGTTGAAGGAAAAGTAGGTGCAGCAGTCCAAACCGATTCACTTCCCTGTCTACTTGCGGGTGACGTGGTCCGCGTACCCTACTGGGCACAGCAGGGAGTTTTCAGCGACATAACCGACAGAATTGATTCCCTGCCCAACGCAGACGGTCTGGCGGTCGAGCACATTGACGCTGGGACGGTCTCTTTGGTCTCTTTACTTGCTTAGCAGTGAGAACTCACCGCTTCCTCTAGCGATGGTCAACATGCGCCAGCAGGTCATGGGCGTCATCGACTATGGACTCACAACGGCGGGCGTTGTTGTACTAACCATCCCCGCGATGATCCTGTTCCTCTCTCTCCAAAAATACTATGTCAAGGGCTTTACCTCTGGCGCAGTGAAAGGCTGACCAATGACCAACAAAGATACCCCCGTGCTCCCGCAGGCAGCGACCCCCTGCACCCAGCCTCCATGAGCGATGTGCGCTTGGAAGGCGGCTTTTGGGGACATCTGCAGCAGTTGAACCGCGAAGCAACCCTGCCGCACGAAGTCATGTGGCTAGAAAAGTTTGGAACCCTGCAAAACTTCGACGCTGCGGTCAAAGGAACTGGCGCCCGTGATCATGTGGGCCGACAATTTGCAGACTCGGACGCATATAAGGTGCTGGAGGCGCTCAGCTGGGAGACCGGGCGAGATCGAAGTGCTGAGCTCGACACGGCAATAGACGAAATTGTCGCGCGTATTGTTCCTGCTCAGGCAGAGGATGGGTACTTGGGTACCCGCTTTGGCCAAGAAGGTCAGCGGCCTCGGTACTCAAATATGGAGTGGGGACACGAACTCTACAACTACGGGCACCTGATCCAAGCAGGCGTTGCTCGCCTACGGACAGGTAAAGATAAAAACGATCCGTTGGTGAAGCTTGCCCTCAGCGTCGCAGACCATGTTTGTAACACTTTTGGCAAAGACGGTCTGCAACTGACGGACGGACATCCAGAGATAGAACCGGCACTAGTTGAGCTTTACCGCGCAACTGGTGACAAGAAATATCTGGATCAGGCAATCATCTTCTTGGATCGGCGCGGTCACAAGAACTTGCGAGACATCGAATTTGGCCGAAGCTATTTCCAGGATGAAATCCCGATCCGAGAAACAGAAGTCCTCCACGGCCACGCTGTGCGCGCCCTTTACCTTGCCTCCGGCGCCATCGATGCGGCTGTAGAGACCGAAGACGCCGAACTGCTTGAAACCGTCGAAGAGCAGTACAGGAACGCGCTTGCACGGCGCACTTACATCACAGGCGGCATGGGTTCGCACCACCAGGATGAAGCTTTTGGTGAGGACTTTGAGCTACCCCCGGATCGCGCCTACTGCGAGACCTGCGCTGGGATAGGCTCAATCATGGTTGCTTGGAGACTTCTCCTGGCAACAGGAGATCTCTCATTGGGCGACGTCATTGAGCGAACGCTATACAACATCGTTGCAACGAGTCTCTCGGAAGAGGGAACCGCGTTCTTCTACGCGAACCCGCTACACCAGCGGATCCCCACGCATGAGACCGACCCGGACAAGTGGAGTCCAAGAGCTTCGAATGCACAGCGCTCATCTTGGTTCGAAGTTTCCTGCTGCCCGCCGAATGTCTCTCGAACGATAGCTCAGCTGGCTTCTTACGTGGCGACCAGTGCCGAGAATTCAGTTCAGCTGATCCAGTACATGAGCGGCACAGTGGAGTTGCAGCTGGAGTCCGGCGTTGTGGACCTCTCCGTGGAGACGAACTACCCGGATGATCCAGTGATTGACATTAGTGTCCTTGAAGCACCCAGCACTCCTTGGGATCTGCAGCTACGCATTCCCGGCTGGGCAACTGAAGCGACGCTTTCAGTCAACGGAGAAGATGTAGCGGTGGAGACATCCGTCGCATCCGTGGCAGATCTGAAGCCAGGAG
>CAYFRL010000010.1:10518-56496 GCA_964345595.1 uncultured Actinomyces sp. | reverse complement strand
CCCGTGACCTGTGGCCACGGGATCTCGACTGGCGGAGACGGCGGGATTTGAACCCGCGAGGGGCGTAGAACCCCTACCTCCTTAGCAGGGAGGCGCACTCGACCGGACTATGCGACGTCTCCAGTCTTTACCGAGAATAGTCTAGCTGCTCGGTGGTTCCTTGTGCCACTCAGGCGGTCTGTGACGCTCACCGCCAGGCTACAGATCGAGCAACATGAAAACGCTGTGAGGGTCAACTTTGTAGTGGCCAAATGGTCCGCTCTCCACGAATCCACGGCGCCGGTAGAGGGCCCTGGCGGGGATGAAGAAATCTTCTGAACCGGTCTCCAGGTAAACGCGCCAGTTTCCGCGGCGCCGCGCCTCGTCAATCAGGTAATCAAGCACCAGGCCGCCGATCCCCTGCCCGCGAGCGGCCTCAACGACCCGCATCGTCTTGATCTCCGCCGTCTCATCACCCAGATCCTTCAAGGCCCCACAGCCAAGAAGCCGCCCGTCCTCCCGCATCGCGAACAAAGTGATCGACTGGTCACTAAATTTCACGACGTCTAGCGCGCCGCTCACCTCGGGCGCGGACATGGCAATCATTTCTTCGAAATGTTCTTGGACAAGCTCGCGCAGGTCCGTGCGCTCAATCGACTCCGGTACCATTGTTCGCCCAGTGCGCGCGTCGATAGTGCTTTCCATGTCTCGACGATAGACCAACATCCGCTATCCCTTCTGAGCGGGTATGCTCCATGAACAGGCAGTGTTCAATGACGCGAAGTGCTCTTCGGGAGGTCCAATGCAGCAGTCCCGACTCTCAATTCGAACAGTGCTGGCCGGGATACTGGGAACAGTCGGCGTCCTACTGGTCCCTATCACGCTGCTGGCTGAGTGGACCGAAAACTACGTGCTAGACACGGAGAACTTCGTTTCTCTCTATCAGCCTCTTGCGGGCCAAGTGGATTTCCAAGACTATTTGGGAACGGAGCTTTCCGAAGCAGCCGCGAACGCTGTGACCGATTCGGGTGTGGCTGATTTTGCGGGATCCGCCACAGAATCCATTGATGGTTTCTTCTCGCGCTTCGGTGTGGATCTTGGGCTGGCAAACGCAACGGAGGACTGGACGCAACAGTTGTCTGAGATGGTCGGACGAGCGGTCAACGATGAATCTTTGCCCGCCCTGCGGTCCCCACAGTTTTCAGAGGCGTGGACCGTGGCTCTGACGCAGGTACACTCACAAATCGTCGCCGGCCTGCAAGAGGGGATGCCAGAATCCCAGGTTATTACCCTGCAGGGCGGTCCGTTCGTCGCGATAGTCCAGGACTACCTCACGGACCAAGGTTTCTCATTTGCCCAGTACTTGCCGCTGCTTGCCGCCGATGCCGAATTGCCTTTGGTCGAGGTCACGTATGTCCCAGCGTGGCGGACTTTCGTCAGTCTGCTGGGCGAGTACGGCCAGTACCTTCCCTGGCTTACGGGAGCTCTGTTACTGGCCGCGGTTGTTCTGGCGCGTCAGCCGTGGGCGGCGCTGGCTCGAGCAGGTTTCGCCGCCGCTTTCACCGCTGGTTTGATCTGGCTGCTAGCACCACTGCTTGGCCGTTGGGTCCTGAGCGATGTGCAAATGATGGCCGGGGAACAATCCTTATCCCGCCTGCTTTGGCAGATGGGGACCGCTCCCTTGCTTTCGCAGTCCATTTTGATTGCCGCAATCAGCTTGGTGGTGGGTGTCCTTGGGCTGGTGCTGCACCTAGTATTTCGGCCCAGCTAATCCTAGGCAGCGGCCTTTCGCACCAGGTCTTTCAACGATTTCTTAACCTTTTCAGTCACCGCGACGACTGCGAACGAGGTCGCCCACATGTCTCCTTCGTCCAACGCGGCGGCCTCGTTGAAGCCCACCGTTCCGTATCGGGTATCGAATTTCTCAGCAGGCTGGAAGAAGACCACAACTTTGTCGTCTTTCGCATAGGAGGGGAACCCGTACCACGTCTTCGGATTCAGGTCGGGGGCGACTTCGAGCACCGCCAGATGAAGGGCTTTCGCGATTTCCTTGTCGGTGCCACTCAAGTTCTCGATAGCGGCCAAGCAAGCCTCGTATTCGCGTGCCCGCTTCGCTGCACCCTTAACACCCTTTTCAGCGCGGAGTTCTTCCACGCGCTGCTTCATGGCCTTCTTCTCTGCTTCGCTGAACACGCTCATGGGGGACTCCTAACTTCTAGGAAGCACCCGCACTCCCCCGGTTGAAGTCGGGGCCGCTTCCCGCTCGCTTGCAGGACTGTCTTCCATTATTGCTTCCAGCAGCGCGTGGCGTCGAGAGGCTTCCGCCTGGTCCATATAACCGCCATCTACACCCTCTGCGCGTAACGGCCGGACCCGGTGACCCGTGGTGAAGTCCATGGTCGCCGCAACCCAGGACGCCCCCGTTACAACCGGTGGATCGTCGCCTTCCTGTAGGACATCAAAGTATGCGATGAGCCCAGTAGAGGTTTCTTCGCGGCAACAGTCCGTGCTCTGATTCGAAATGAAGTTCCCCAGCCCGTAGGCCGTCCACATTCCCTCTCCCGCCGGTCCGCCAGGAAGTAAGTCAATGGTCTTCGGCACATGCGCGTGGTGGGCAATATAGATATCGACGACGCCGGACTCGGCAAGCGCTTCAGCAAGGTCAACCTGGTACGGTTCCGGGTCCGTTGTGTATTCAACTTCGCAGCAGTGAGCGGAAACCAGGACCATGTCGGCGCCATTTTCACGGGCCTCACGCGCCTCCCCAATCATTCGCTCAGCATCGATCTGCGTCCACGACCACGGCGCTTCTTCGGGAAGTGGCAGCCCGTTCGTGTCGTAGCCGCCAGCTATGTGGGCAATGGTGATTGTGCGACCTTCGCGCTCAAGCTCATAAATCTGGGGGCGGTTGGATTCTTGTTCGGTTCGCGCTGTGCCCACGTGGCCGAGCCCTGCCAAGTCGAACTGATCCAACGTGTCAACTATGCCGCCAAAACCCCGGTCCAAAGAGTGATTGGTTGCGGTCGAGCACCCATCCCACCCGATTTCAGCCATATCCGCTGCAAGTTCTGAGGGGGCGGCGAACTGCGGGTACCCACTTGGCGTTCCCCCAGGAGCCACAAGCGGGGTCTCCATGTTACACAGCGCCAGGTCAGCGCCCGCAATATACGGGGCGATCGGTTCCAGCAGGGGAACGAAATTCCATCCTGCGTCCGTCCACGCTGAGTCAGCCACTGGCATGTGGATCAGCATGTCCCCTGTAGCTGCGATCGTGAACGTGATGGGCGGTTCTGGCTCCGGTGATGGCAGCGGGTCGGACTGTGGCTGGGCGACCACTACCGGCTCAATGCTCTGCTGCGGCGCGGTGTCCGTGCGGGTTTGCCAAAGCAGCCACCAAGCAACGCCCATTGCCAAAGCGATTCCAATTCCCAGGGCAACCGCAAGTAGTGCTGGGAACTTCCTGCCCTGCTGGGCTGCATGTTGCCAGGTCACGGTCCGCCCTAACTACTTCGTTCATACGGGATGGCAAGAATCACTATGGCAAGATTAGCAAGTGAGACTCCCACGTCGAGCTCCATCGAGAAGTCTGTTCGGTCGCCGGACCTTACCGGGCTATTCTATTGGGCTCTGCGGAGAGTAAGGGATTCGAACCCTTGGTGCCATTGCTGACACAATGGTTTTCAAGACCATCACCTTCGGCCACTCGGTCAACTCTCCTGGTGAGAGTTTAGCGCCCTCCCCAGTGATCCGCGAATCTCAAAACCGGATCAGTGACGAGACAATCCTCTCCAACTCCGCTTGCTCTGCTCACGCCCCTGGTCTGTGGCCGGCTTGTCTAAGAGGCCGTGCGAGAGAGCTGAAGCAAAGGGCGGCCACACCGGGAGCCGCGCCGCGAGTAGAGCTTGGATCGGATGGTAAATGTCGGGACGACTGGAAACAATCTCGGAGGTCTGCAAATTGTCGGGGCTAAGCGCGCGAACAAAAACGCCGGGGTCCAGCTGCATGTAGTCGTTCAGGTAGTCAAGCCACGATCGGTAGCAGTGCTCGTAAACTTCCACTTCGCCGCATGGCGCGCCACCGTCTAGTACGGATCTGCGAAGGAAAGCAGCCGTGCAGATCCCTTCGCTCACCACCCACTGTAGATGGTCCTCAAGTACAGGTGTTCCCTCAAAGTTCACTGAGTAGACGAATCCGGGTTGGCCGTTACGGCGCCAGCCGTCGACCCGGGCCCGTTCGAACAGGTCTTCCGCCATCTGCGGCAAGTATTCGCAGTCATCTCTGCCGTGGGCCCGCAAACCCGCGTGAGTTTGAGTTGCGAGGCGCGACAGTTCCATACCGTGACCAATGATGAACCCGTAGGGGTAGTAGGGCGTGTCCGGGGCGTCTTGGTTGTAGTTCGGCAGCGGCTTCCAATCAGCCGTGTAATGCTCAGGGATGCGCCAATCGTGCTCCGCACCAACCTGGTAGACGAAACGAAGCATTCGTTCGGCGGCGTTCAGCCAGGCAGGGTCCTGGAGAGCTTCCGAGGCAGCCAGGTAAGCCTCAATGGTGTGCATGAGGGAGTTCATTCCCCGGTAGTCTTTGACATCCGCCCAATCCCTGGAAGCACAGTCGCGCACCAGGCCCGTTTCCGGATCCAGCCAGTGTTCTTCCTGCTCGGCCAGCGCGAGGCCCAACAGCTCCCACGCACCTGGCCGGTTCGCGATCGAGGCAGCAGCGGCAGCCAAAATCAGGAAGGCCTGACCGTATTGCCACTTGTTTGCGCCCTCTTCATCCCACGGGATCCCGTGTCCATCCGCGTCTGGTTCGTGCTTAATGGCCTTATACCACCCGCCGAACTGAGGGTCACGGAAGTATTTGCGCAAGCACATCACCCCGTGATCGCAGAATCTTCTGGACCCTGGGATACCTAAGAGCACGCCCAACGAGTAGGCGTAGGTCATGCGAGCAGTGATAGCCAGGTCGGTTGGCCGTTCGGGGTCAACCGACCCGTCCGGCGCGAAATAACCGAAACCTGTGGGTGTGACGGCAGCGTGACCGTGACGCAGGAGTGCGCGCAGCTCTTCGGACAGCCACCGGCTGTGCTCAATCGAATCGAACCATCCCATGAGTACCGCCTTTGACACCATAGAGAACGGGAACGTACGTGCTCAATACTAGTCGCCCGAGCGACTATCAGTGTGCGGGACTCAGTAGCGGTTCAGCACCGCTTGGATCACGGCAGCGGCGCCGTCCTGCTCAACGCTTGTAGTCACAGCATCCGCAGCCTGTTGCACCAGCGGATCGGAGCCTCCCATCGCCACGCCATGAGCGGCCCACTGCAGCATGGCCAGGTCGTTCATCCCATCGCCAAGAGCGATGGTTCCCGAAGCCGGTTTGCCTAGTTCTTCGATAAGTCTTTGCAGACCGGAAGCCTTGGTCACCCCTCCGGGACCGATATCAGCCCAAGACGTCCAGCCGACCGCATATTCGACGTCCTGTAAACCCATCTCTTCAATCTGCGCGGCAAAGTCCTCCCGCTCCAGCCAGGGGGCGCGGGCCACCAGCCGGGTCGCTCTGGAACCCAGTACCTGTTCCAGACTGTCCGCTACCTTTTGCAGCATCAGTTCCCCGACCGGGAACATCTGTGAGACCAGCATCCCGTCGACACCTGCATCAACTCCCAGCAGAATGCCCGGGAAGGTTTCTATGAACCTTTCCGCGGTTGGTCGCGGATCAAAATCCGTGAACCCCGTGATCACGTGGCCGTGCGGGTGCGCACTGTCCCACTGAACGGTTAGCGAGCCGTTTGAACAGATACCCCAACCCTCGCCAACATCAAGTTCGTCGATTGCCGCCCGCGTTGAGTAGATTCCCCTACCGGTGGCAATCGCGATGTGAGCACCGGCCTCTTTAGCGGCTGCCAGGGTGTCTTTCATTTGCTGGCTGACGCCGTGAGAACCGATCAACGTGCCATCAATGTCCAGTGCGAACAGCAGATCCTCTGGCCGACTTGGGAGATTGTCTGGCAAGTCGGCCGCTGCTAGCGCGACTGCCTCGGAAAAGGAGATCTTCGGAACGTCTGCGGCAGGAGGGGTGAGTAACCAGCCGTCGCTTGCGTTCATGATTCCGGTGTCAGTTCGGCCACGCCTCCCAAATAGGGGCGAAGCGCCTCTGGCACGTGGATGGAACCGTCGGCCCGCTGGTGGTTTTCGAAGAGGGAAACCAGCCACCTGGTCGTCGCGAGAGTTCCATTCAGGGTCGCAACTGTTTCTGTGCCACCCTCCCGGCGCTCGCGGATGGACAGGCGACGCGCCTGGAACGTTGTGCAGTTCGAGGTGGAGGTGACTTCCATCCACCGGTCCTGGGTCGGCAGCCAAGCCTCGCAATCATATTTGCGCGCCGCGGATGCTCCCAGATCACCAGCGGCCGTCTCAATGACTCGGTAAGGCAGTTCCAGTTTCCGAAGCATCTCCTCTTCGAGTGACAGCAGCCGCAGGTGTTCTTCTTCGGCATCTTCTAGGCGGCAATAGCTAAACATCTCCACCTTGTTGAACTGGTGAACACGGATGATGCCGCGCGTGTCTCGCCCAGCCGACCCGGCCTCGCGCCGGTAGCACGTCGACCATCCCAGGTAGCGTTTCGGCCCGCCCTCCAGGTCGATGATCTCATCCGCGTGGTAGCCAGCCAGAGCCACCTCGGATGTGCCGACCAGGTACAGGTCGTCGGTTGGGAGATAGTAAATCTCATCTGAATGTTCGCCCAAGAAGCCTGTCCCGGACATGATTTCGGGTTTCACCAGAGTCGGCGTAGTGAGCATAGTGAACCCCGCGGCAGTCCCCAGGTCAACGGCCATGCTGAGCAGGGCCAGTTCTAGACGCGCACCGATCCCCGTCAGGTAGTAGAAGCGGGAACCTGACACCTTCGCACCGCGCTTCATATCGATCGCGTTCAGGCCTTCCCCCAGCTCTAGATGGTCCCGGGGGGCGAAGCCTTCTTGACCGAAATCACGCGGCGCTGGACCCTCTTTCCGAAGAACGATGTAATCGTCTTCTCCCCCAGCGGGGACGCCCGGAAGGATCAGGTTCGATAACTGAAGCGAGATCTGTTTGGTTTCTTCTGCCGCCTCGTCCGCCGCTTTTTCAGCCGCCTTCACGTTCTCGGTAAGTGCTTTTGCCTGCTCTAGAATTTTCGGCCGCTCTTCCGCAGACGCTTTTCCAACGGAACGGGAAATCGCTTTCTGTTGCGCGCGAAGTGACTCGAACTCCTGAAGTTTCGCCCGGCGTTCCCCATCCGCAGCAAGTAGGCGATCCACCAGTTCGGGGTCCTCACCCCGAGCGGTTTGCGAGTCGCGGGCAGCTTGGGGATTTTCACGGAGCGTACGCACATCAATCATGCTGCAATGATAACTTGTCGCTACGCTATGGGTATGGACGGTCGTGCCCTGGTGGTTTTGTACATTGTGCTGGCAGTGACCCTGGTGGTCGCGGTCGCCGTTGTCCTGCTGCGGAATCTGCGTGCGGGGAAGCTGCGGGGTGGTCTCGCGCCACTTGAACTGGACAGCAGTGAGGATGCTTACGCGCCCGACTGCGTTTGGGTCATAATTAATCCAACGAAGCCGACCGACCTTCCCCAGTTCCAGTCCACTTTGAACGAAATGTGCTTAAAGCACACTGGTAAGTCGGTCCGCTGGCTCGAAACCACGGCTGAAGATCCGGGGACTGGGCAGGCACTTTTTGCGTTGCAGTTCAGCCCAGCGGTTGTGATAGCTGCCGGCGGCGATGGCACTGTGCGGGCCGTTGCTGCGGGCATGTCACACTCAGGCGTTGCAATGGGGATCATCCCGGTCGGCACGGGCAATTTGGTGGCGCGGAATCTGGCACTGCCCCTGGATTTGGAATCAGCGTTCGAAGTCGCGCTGAGCGGCCAAACAGCTGAGATCGACCTGGCTTGGCTGAAAACAGATCGGGTGGCGGAAGAAAGCACTCTCCCCGCCGAGGGCTACCTGGTTAGGCAGGGCCTGGCGCGGGCCCGGGCGGACGAGGCGCCCCTTGCCCGAATCCGGCACGGCGTAGAGGATCCGGATGTCGCCGAATACGCGTACTTGGTGATTGCCGGGGTTGGTTTCGACGGGGAAACAATGGCGAATACCAGCGCCAAACTGAAGAAAGCGGTTGGGTGGAGCGCCTACGTGCTCACCGCGCTCAAATCACTGCGAATAGAACGCATGAAGGCAACAGTGACGCTGTATTCACCGCTTGGCCTCCCAGAAGACAGACGCAAATGGGTCCGCGCTGTGCCCGAGAAAGTCTACCGAGCAATTGAAGATTCGCACACCATCGGTAGCAACCCACCTACTGCACCGGGGTCGGACGCCACTGAAGAGCGGATCACCTCTGCACTGCGGGCCCGAACGGTCCTAATGGCAAATTGCGGCGAGCTCCCCTTTACGGTTTTGTCTCCCTACGCAGAAATTGATGATGGCGCCTTGGACGTGATCGCCATCGACACTCAAGCGGGCGTGCTTGGTTGGACTAATTTGGCCTTCAAGGTTCTGGGTCAGGGTATCGGTCTTCGCCCCATCAACACCGCCCGCGACCTGGGACAAATATCGTTCCAGCAGTGCCGCGGGGTGCGCGTCGACACGAACCGGCCCTTCCCGGTGCAGGTTGACGGGGACCACATTGGTTCGGCCCGCACCGTTATTTCCCGGATCGATCCTGGCGCACTTTTGATCCGCGCGCCCTGGCCGCAATCCTAACGACCCAAGAGGCCTTCTAGCCAAACCCAGGCGCGTTCAAAGTCCCGATCGGACGTCCCTGAAGCAACAGTTGCTCTGACGCCATCCACCCGGGGATAAGATCCCATGAACTTCACCTCAGGGCAGGTCCGGTAAAGACCAACCAGCGCCGCTTTCACACGTTCTTCCAAAACGTGCCCGGCTATGTCGATGGAGAATTCGTATGAGCCAAGGCCATCACCACCAGGCCGTGATTCGATGCGGGAAAGGTTCACTCCGCGCGCGCTGAACTGCTCCAGCATCGTGAGCAGCGCCCCCGCCTCGTCATCCGGCAATTTGACCTGGATAGTTGTCTTGTCGGCGCCCGTCCTTGGCGGCACAGGGCCCGGTTTGGAGACCATGATGAACCGGGTGACCGCGCCGGGATTGTCCGCGACGTCTTTGTACATGCTGGCAAGCTCATACCTGTCGGCAGACACTGCGTTACAGAGAGCAGCCTGAAACGGCACCTCTTCAAAGTGCGCGGCGCCCAGCAGCTCCGCTGCGGAAGCAGTAGATGTCGTGGGCACGTGAACGGCACCCGGAAAGTTCTGTTCCACCCAGTTGCGACACTGCGCCCACGCGTGGGGGTGAGTACCTATGTACTTAATGTCTTCGGGCCGCGTGCCCGGCCGGACAGCAAATGTAAAGCTGATCGGGACAATCATTTCGCAGACGATGACCAGTGGGTCCCCTTGCGAGAGGGCGTCGATAGTTGCATTGACTCCTCCCTCAATCGAGTTTTCGATGGGCACGACGGCGCGGTCAACTTCTCCACTGCGCACTGCCGCGAGCGCCTGCGCAACAGAGGTTTTCGGAATTAATTCCGACCCGGCCGGGGCAACCTGCCATAGCGCCTGCTCAGTGAACGTACCGAACGGACCCAAGAACGCGATCTTTGCGTTCGCGCCCACTGGTGCGGGGCCGGGAATATTCGTTGGGGGTCGGCCGGTCATTAGGGTTCCTTCCAGCGGGCTAGTCGCATGCGGTTATACGGTACAGTCTGGCAGTGTCGCCTTGGGCTACTAGCTCAAACCCCGTACTGGTGTCCACGTTGTAGAGTCCGGGCGTCCTGTCGGAGCGGAGCCTGGAGTAATAGTAGCCGTCCTCATCCGCGTAGAAATGGGTGATGCCCTCTTCACGAACCGCCTGACAGACCGCGGGGTTCTCATTGATCTGATTGAACTCTTGCACCAGTAAACGTTCGTTGTCCGTCGGGTTCGTGCTGAGTGTCAGCGCTGGGAAGAAAACCCTGCTTTGGCCGATTACCTGAACGTAAACGGAACCATTTTGGGGGTCACCCAGCACCAGGGCGCCTTCTGGCAACTTCCCGTCTAGGCCCTGCAGCATCTTCAACTCGCCGGCGGTGGCCATGCCCGGCTTCCCAAGCTGGTCGGGATCGTAAACGCTTCGGGCCGCATTGGTCCGGCTTAATAAACCTTCACCGCCGCTCAACATCAGCAGCAGCGCGGCCAACCCGAGAGCCAGAGGGCGCATGCTGGCGTTCAAGCCGCGGGTGGCAAGCAGCCGCTGCACCCCATGAGCCAGCCAAGAAAAGCCTAAAGCGGCAAGCGGAACCATTGATAGGTTCTCCGGTTCCATTAACCTGCGTGGGTCAAGAAACCAGGGCGCCACGATCCACTCACGAAAAGCTGAATCCGGAGAGTAGGCAACGAAGACTAAGAAGGCAAATGCGCCAAAAGACCACACGGGCCAGGTGGGCCAGCCGTGGTCCGATGGCGGCCACCAACTCGACCTGTAATACACGGCAAAGATGCCGACAACAAGCAGCGCTGCGACCGCGCCGGTCCATACGGCCAGGCTGACCGAGTTCGGGTACGGCGGAGCGGGCGTGAGCACGTTCCCAAAAGCCACCAGCCAGGAGATTCCAGAGCGGGGGTACTCCCCCATTGAGCGAACCTGCGGCATTTCCATGATTCGGTACAGCAAAACCAGGCTTGCCAAAAACGTTGCGACCGCCCCCGCTACCAGTCCAAACCTCCGTTGCCCGGCGAAGACCCGCACTACTTGGAAGGAGCCCGCGATTACGGCGGGGCCCAGCAAGACCAGCAGGTTGAACGCGAACCCGGGGTGGACTACCAGTGTGCCGATGATGGCCAGGGCCAAGCCGACAATGCCCCAGAGTAATTTGCCACCGGAAATTCGGCCTTTCCCCTGCATCCACGCGGCGATGTGGCGCCCGAGCAGCAGCATCATTGAGGCAATTCCCGGTAGAAGCGCCACCGCGGCTGCATTTGGCCACTGGTTGTAGGCCATGAGCGCATCTCCGGGCATGGACAGCATCCCCCCGGCTAGGACCGGGGAAGCATACTGCGCGACTCGGGAAGGAAACAGCATGCGGGTGTAGGCTGCCGCGCCAACAACCCACAGTAGGATTACGGCTAGGCTGCTCGCATTGGAGCCAAGAACCACCGTTGTCGGTGTGGTGAACAATGCCGTAAAAATGTGCCAGCCGAGCGGATAGTCGGAAGAGTTCCCTTCACGGAACGCTTCGTCCAGTCCGGAGCCCATCTGACCGTCGCCTAGATGGTTTATTGTCCACACACCATTCATGTGGAAGGAAGGGTCCCACTGCTGCACCGGATTTGTGGCGGGGCCTGCCAGAAACAATGGCAGCGCTCCTAGCAAGAAACCGACTAGGACCGCCGCCCAGAAAGTGGGTCCCCAAGCGGGAGTCACACTGGGCAGGGCGCTCCCCGCGAGCTTCGCTGATCGCACTCGCAACCAGAAGGCGCCCGAACCAGCAAGGCCGATCAGTAGCAACACCGGGATGACGCGCGCGCCCGACCAGAAGACCCCAAGGGCACCATAGGCGTATCCAAGACCAACCAGCAGCGCGATGGTGACCGCCGGGGCAAACACGGCTGCGATGAACGATGGAACTCTTGTGGCGCGCAACCAAAAGTAACTGGGGACTACCGCCACCAGAACCATTACCACCGCGATACCGGCAGCGGCTAACCAGCTAGTCACGGGACTGCACCGATGCCTGGGCCCGGTGCTTTCGTCTCTGCACCAGGACCTCGACCACCATCGGAATAACCGAAACCACGACTATGAGGACGATGATGACTTCCAAATTGTCATGAACAAACGGTACATCTCCCAGAGCGGCGCCAGCGAAAGTGACCCCCGCGCCCCAGATCAACGCACCCAAAGTATTGAACGCGACAAAACGCCCAAAGGGCAACCGGGCGGTCCCGGCCGCGATCGGAACAAAGGTGCGCACAAAAGGTACAAAGCGACCCAGGATGAGAGACCGGCCGCCGTATTTCGCGAAGAACGCCTCGGCCTGGTGCAGGTACTCGGGTTTTAAGACTCGGGCGTCCGGCTTGAAAAGACCCGGACCGAAACGCCACCCCAGCCAGTAGCCAACCTGCGCGCCCAAGAAAGCCGCGACCAAGATCACCCCGACCAGAAGCCACAAGTTGAGACCCAGCTGTATGTGCAGGAGCCCGGCGGCAAAAATCAGTGAGTCGCCCGGCAGGATTGGAAACAGCACACCCGATTCGATAAAGACGATTATCGCGACGCCTAGTAACACCCAGGGACCCATGGTGAGCAGCAGGTCTTCTGGGTTCTTGAACCAGCCAGCTACCGTGGAAAGCCACGATTCGCCGCTCTGGCCACCCTGGGCTCTCACAAGCAAGCTGAGCATCCCGTCCATCCGCACCGCCTATCCTGTTCGCGCCGCGCGAACCATCAGTGCCAGTCTAAGCGTGCCTTCCCGGAGCATGGTCAGGGAACTTCGCCACACGTGGCCGCGTCCCGAATGGGAAGAGGGTGCCTTTCTAGGGGGGCCGTTACACTGGGGCTATGGAGCAGGAGCCCGCCGCCCACGATCCGGGCGAAGCGCGCACAAAGGGATCTACGACGCCTTTTGTGCAAAAGCGGCTACCGTCTTCCGTTCTGGTCATCGACCATCTGTCGGCCAGGCAGCGCCGCAAAGAGGACCTTTACGGAGCGCTGGCGAACCTGCTTGGCATCTTCTTGGTTTTGCTTTTGGGCGTATACGCCCAATCGACGACTAAGGGGATGACCGAGGACGTTCAGTTGGCATTCGGCGCATTCATACGGCAGATTCTGCTGCTTCCTCTGTCGGTAATTGAAGGATTGTTCGTTCTAATCGCGCCAACGATCGTGATCTTTGCTCTGGCCCGCAGGCAGCAGTACCACACGATCGCATCGGTGCTGCTAACCGGGACTGTCGCTGGCGTTACGGGCTGGCTGATCACGCAGCTCATTCAATATGCGCCGACCACTCTCACCGATTCGATCTCCGTCGTCACAGGAAATTCTGTCAATTCTCTTGACGTGGTGATGCTGGTTTTGGTCGCCGGTCTGACGGTGGCTGGCGACTCCTCACGCATTAAGTCGCTCAAGTACACCTGGTATGGCGTTTGGCTTGTTCTTCTGATGTCCGTGATCCGCGGCTTGGCAACCGTGCCGGGCGTGCTGGTAACCGTGCTGCTGGGACGGTTCATGGGTCTCTTGGGCCGCTGGGTTTTAGGATTCAACGACCGCCGGGCGAACCCTGCCGACCTGGTGGAAGCCCTGCTTGCGACCGGTACTGTTCCCGCTCGAGTCATTCGAACGGACACGGGAACGACGGGCGAGGCGCGCACGGCCTGGACGATTTCCGAATCCGATATCCAGCCGGACCTGGCCGCCGGTATCGTCTACCCAAAACTGGTGGTGGACGAGGTCACACAGACCGGCACGGAAGAGTGTCCTTCTTTCGCTTCCCACCGCAGCAACTACGCGGACCGGCAGTACAACGTAGTGACAGGCGCTGGGGAGTGCTTGGATTTGCATGTCCTTGACCCATCGAGCGCCATCACGGAAACCATCGGCGATCTGTGGAACAACCTTAGATTGCGCGGGCTCTCTCGCTGGATTTCACCCACGCTGAAAGCAAACGCTGAGCGATCGGTCTTGAGGGCGCACATTGCCGCAGAAGCGGGAGTCAGAACGCCGGAGCCAAGGGGTATTGCTGAAGCGGGAAACTCCATCGCTGTCCTGTGGGCTCAGCTGCCAGATGCCTCACCCCTCATTGAATTGAAGGAGCGCGGCGAAGAAATCGATGACGCGGTGTTGCAGCAGGCATGGCATGAGCTAGCCGCCGCCCACAGCCGCGGAGCCGCACACCGGAACCTGGACCTAAACTCTCTGGTGCTCGATAACGATTCGCAACTGTGGATCTTGGATTGGGAGCAAGGCGAGGTCGCAACCGGCGAACTTAACCTCCACATTGACCGCGCCCAAATGCTGGCCCACCTGGCACTGGTTGTCGGGCCGGAGCGGGCAATCGCTGCTGCCAGGACCTACTTTAGTCTGTCGGAACTGCTCGCCCTTTCTTTGGTTTTACAGCCAGCCGTTCTACCGCCAGAGGTCAGGCGGCGCTTACGCAAGACGAACTACCTGGACAGGCTGCGGCAAATCCTCGCGGAAATAACCGAGAAGACCTCAGCCACCGGGACGCCTGCCCCGCTACGCTTGCAGCGCTTCTCCATGCGAACAACGGCCGTGGTGGTACTTGCGGGCGCGGTAATCATAGGTGTCATTGGCTCATTGAACTTCGAGTCGATTGCCAGCGCGGTTCGCGGCGCACATGTCTGGTGGATGCTTGCCGCGTTCCTCATTGGCTCCACAACATGGCTCAGCGCCGCCATGCCGCTGGTGGCTTTTGCACCGAAGAAGATCAGCCTCTGGGACGCGACCATCGCGCAGATGGGTGGCTCTTTGGCGAATGTTGTGGCACCAGCGGGTGTCGGCCCTGCCGCGTTCAACCTGCGTTTCCTGAGCAAACAGGGCATTAGCATGCCCCTGGCCGTCGCGACGGTGACGCTGGTGCAGATATCCCAGTTCCTCACCTCAGTTGTATTGCTGCTAATAATTGTGGTGCTGACTGGGACCAGCTTGGACATCCCCATCCCGACCATGACGATAATTTGGGTGGCGGCGGCCATCCTTACACTCGCTGCGGGAATCCTGGCCATCCCGGCGGTGCGCAAGTGGACGTGGACGAAACTGAAGCCAACTTGGGATCAGGTGTACCCCCAGCTTGTGTGGATACTTGGACACCCAAAGGAACTCAGCTACGCGATGCTCGGCAACCTGCTGGGGAATCTGGGCTTCATTGGTGCGTTCGCTGCGTCACTAGCCGCCTTTGGCTACCACTTGAGTCCCATGACAGTGACTATCACTTTCTTGATTTCAACTACGCTCGGTTCGGTGGTGCCCTCCCCGGGCGGAATAGGCACGGTGGAGGCCGCTCTCACCGGCGGCCTGCAGGTGGCCGGCGTTCCGGCAGGTATCGCCGTGTCAGTCGCTGTGCTCTACCGCTTGGTGACTTTCTATGGCCGGATCCCCTTCGGGTGGGTGGCAATGCGTTACCTACAAAAGAAAGACCTCATTTAGGCAATCTCTGTTCGCGGCCGAACATCAATATTGGTGATATGGACGTCATGTGGAGAATCCACGATCCACCGGATCGTCTCCGCGATCGATTCGGGTCGAATATACCTGTCCGGTTCGAACGGCCTGCCCAAGTACTCGTTGATTCCGCGCAGCATTTTTGAATCAATCTGCCCGGGGAAGATCGTTGTGACTCTAAGGCCGGGTTCCGACAGCCGAATCGAGTCAGCCAGGGCCCGCAATGCATGCTTCGAGGCCGCATACGCCGTGTGGTCTGCGAATGCGCGCTGCCCAGCCCCGGAGTTCAAGAAAACAACCTCGGCGCCGCCAGCGCGAAGGGAGCCGAGCAGGCCGCGCGTTAGTAGCGCCGGTGCAGTCACGTTCACGGCCATAGTTTCTTGCCAGCACTTCAAAGAGCAGTCTTGCAGGTTCTCTGCCGGGCCAACGGCCGCCGCGTGAACCAACGCCCTCACCGCGGGAAACTCTTTCTGCAACAATCCAGCGGCGGCCTCTACGGCCTCTCCGTCTGCCAGATCCACCGCAAACGCCCTGGTGTTCGGCAGCTCTTGGATGTCCCCGGCCGATCCCTGATTGCGAACAATGGCCACTACCTGATGATCTTTAGAGAGCTCCTGCACGGTTGCCTGGCCAACCGCACCGCCAGCACCGGTGACTATTGCGACAGGCATGTCCTGCATGAGAAGTCCTTTCGTTCGGAGTCCTCTCCAAGTTATAACATTGGGACGTGTTTGACCTGTCTTTTCTTAGCTGGCTCGTTCTAGCGACTGCCGCTTGGCTTATCGGCATTTCGAAGACGGCGCTGCCTGGGGCAGGAACCATATCGGTCGCACTGTTCGCCGCGGTGCTTCCGGCGCGTATGTCCACGGCGGCTATGCTTCTACTGCTGATCATCGGTGATCTGCTGGCCATCTACGCCTACAGGCGCGACGCTGACTGGAAGACGCTTCGCGCCCTGGTACCACCCGTACTAGTTGGCATTACGGGTGGCGCCCTATTCTTGAACTTCTCTGGGGATCTACTGGTGAAGCGGGTCATCGGAATTATCTTGCTGACGCTCGTGGCGCTCACCTTGTTGCTACGCTGGCGAAAACCCGCTGCGACGGCGGGGCGCGGCGCGGGAATCTTTTACGGGACTCTGGGTGGTTTCACGACCATGGCGGCTAACGCGGGCGGACCGGTCATGTCTCTCTATTTCCTGTCTGCGCGGTTCGGGGTAACCCGATTCCTAGGCACGGCGGCCTGGTTCTTCTTTATGGTCAACATCATCAAGCTGCCATTTTCAGCGGGGATCGGCCTTATAGGGACAGAAACGCTAGTTACTACGGCGGCGCTGGCTCCCCTGGTGGTGACGGGGGCCGTGATGGGGCGGTTACTTGCAGGACGTATGACCAGCAGGGTCTTCGATCCGCTTGTGCTGGGCCTAACCGCGCTGAGTTCGGTTGCGCTGCTTCTCTAGCGCCGCCCGGAACTATCTACGTTCTGCCTTATGGCCTGTCCGATCCTGTCCCGTTGCACCCGGTTCTCAGACACATCCAAGAGTGACTCCCACACAGGGATAAGTTCCTCCGTGTAGGTGTGTCCGTGTCCGCCAGGGACAGTGCCGGCAATCGGTAGATCCCCAACGAGCTGAATCAACGTAACGATTGGCGTGTACCGCATGTCCTTTGAGACGTCCAAGCCGACACGTTCTCTGAGCCAGTCCGGCTCTCTAAAGGCCACCGTCCGGTTGAACCAGACAACCGGGTCAGACGCGTGCTGTGCAAACACTATGCGCGGATGATGCCAGGCCCCATACTCGCGCCCAAACAGGTCCCGGGTGAGCTGTTCCGGTTCGTTCACAAACCGCGCGTTCTTCCCAGAGTCGTAAACCGGAGCAATCTCAGGGCTACCCCTGTGGCGTCCCTCTGTCAGCTCTCTGGAAATGCGCGCCCGGTACGGGGCGCCCACAAGGATTGCTCCGTCGACGCGGCGGCGCATGTCGGCAAAGTTCAAGAACGGAGCTTGCGCGGCTTCCGCTCCAAGAGACTCCCCGCTTATGAGCAGCCGTGGCCGCTTTTCAGGGGGCATCCGATCCAGCTCCTCGCGCACAGCTGCGAACAGCACCTCTCCTGAACGCAGGCAGAGTTCCTTTTGCGTTATGGCGATTGCCGCGGAGAACAGGTAAGAATACTGCATGGAAACGGTCGCGCAGTTTCCACGTGTCAAGTACTCCATCGGCTGCACGATCCACTCATCCACCCACCCGGACCCTGTGGCAACTGAGATCAAGATGGTGTCGCGATCGAACGCACCCGTGCGGTGCATCTCTTTCACAACCAGTTTGGCTTCCTCAGTGAAATCGGTGCTTCCCGGAACCAAGCCGGCGTATACCCGGATGGGTTCCAACGCCTCGTCCCCCATCACCTCGGCTATCTGATCGCGGTGGGGGCCCCGGCCAAGAAATGTGCGGCCCTGCGCGCCGACCGACTCCCAGGACGAGTACGACGATGGCGAACCGGACCTCTGCGGAACGGTGGGCTGACTGACGGTGGTCGCGGTTCGGTTGTTTCGCCGCTCCGCCTCGCGCGCGAAGAATGCGAAGAACCCGCCCAGGACAACTTTATTTCCCAAGAAGATGACCAACAGCACCACGCCGGCACCAGCGATGACGCCAGCAACCGGTGCGTACATCCACCGGCTAAGCAAGTGGACAACCTCAATGTAAAGCCACACGAATGCGCGGGTGAGGGCGAACACCAGCAAAAAGAAAAGCGCCGTAGTAACCAGTCCCAGCAGGTACTGGGACCCACTTTCCGGCCGCATCTCGACCAGTACGGCTGCGCGGCGGGAAGAAAGGATCGATCCGATGACAGACCTGAGGAACCACACGGCAAGAAGAACCCAAAACGCCCAAGTGAGGACAGTTGCAGCCTGCGGGCTCACCTCCACGCGCAAACCAACGGCGTGAGCTGCGTAGGTCAGCAGGTTCTCTGCCAGCCAGCCGATACCGTAACCGATGCCCATCAGGGTGCCGGAGACCAGGCCGTGCCAGAACCCGCGCCTGGGAAGCAGGGAAGGCGACACCGACACCGCATACATGATGACGGCCAGAAGAAGCCCGCCGGAAGAAAGACTGTCCATGATCACCACAACTATATCGGGACGCTGACGAACCCACGGAGGGAATGGAATAATCGGAGCATGTCAGACCATGCTGCTGCGCTGCCAGCCGATTTCCAAGATGTCGCGCCCACGTACTCGGTGAGCGACCCGCTAGAAGCTCCCGCCGTGCGGTGGGGAATCCTGGGTCCAGGCGGCATCGCCCGAACATTCGCAGCCGACGTGCCCGCGCATTCGTCAGGGACGATCGCAGCGGTCGGCTCCAGAGACCTGGGTCGCGCCCAAGGTTTCGCCGAGGAGTACGGAATCCCCCGCGCCTACGGCTCCTACGAGGAACTGGTGAACTGCCCGGACATCGACGCCGTTTACATTGCGACCCCCCACATCCGCCACCGCGATGACGCCCTCCTGGCCCTGCGTGCAGGTAAGCCCGTCCTGGTCGAAAAGGCGTTCACCATGAGTGGCGAAGAAGCCCGCGAAGTGTTCGACGAGGCCGCTTCCCGCCAACTGTTTGCGATGGAAGGCATGTGGAGCCGCCACCTGCCCCACTACAGGTTCATAAAGGCGGCCATCCAGGCGGGACTTGGCGGCCGGCTCTCCATTGTCACGGCGGACCACTCGCAGTCCTTGCGTCACGTCCCCCGGCTAGTGCGACCTGAACTTGGCGGGGGCGCCCTTTTGGACCTAAACGTCTACCCGCTCCATTTCATTCAGCACGCGCTGGGCACGCCTCTGGACGTGGTGGCGCGCGGCTTGCCGACCGGGACAGGCGTTGATGCCTCCGAAGCGGTCATTGCTACCTATCCGGAATCCCTTGGCGTCGCTATTGCCACCCTGGACGGAATCAACTCCACGCCCGGGATGCTGACTTTCGAAAACATGGCGATTGAGCTGCCGAATCTGTTCTACCGGCCCACGGAGGTTCACCTGCGCACCTTTCCAAACGGTTCTGCAAAACTGAGCACCTGGGACGCGCGCGTTCCCGGCGGATTTCAGTATCAGGCGGCCGAGGCGGCCCGTTGCATCACGGCTGGCCTCACCGAGTCACCGGTCGTCACATGGCAGGACACGTTGGATGTCATGGACATGGTTGACCGAGTCAGGGAGCAGATCCAGGGATAATTCAGGGCACCCTGAAGAAGCCAGCCAACTTTTGAAGAAAACGTTGAAATAGCGTCGAAAACCCGCTCCGGGTGACGCGCAGCACAGGGTCTCCGCAGCGTTTCTGTGTGGGACGATGAACGCGCTAGAAAAGAGGTTTTCACAATGAGCATCGTCAGCCTGCAGCAGGTTTGGAAAGTGTACGGAACTGGACTAACGGAGGTCGAAGCCCTGCGCGGCATCTCCGTCGATTTCCTTCCCGGGGAGTTCACCTCAATTATGGGGCCGTCCGGATCCGGAAAATCAACGTTGTTGCAGATCCTGGCAGGATTGGACACCGCTACTGCGGGCTCAACCCAAATTGAGGGTACGCGACTAGAAGAACTCGGCGACGATGCCTTAACAGCGCTGCGCCGCGAAAGGATCGGCTACGTGTTCCAAAGCTACAACCTGTTGCCGACATTGGACGCACGCGCCAACATCCTTCTACCTGAACAGCTGGCCGGCAAGAAGGTGAACCCGGACTGGTTCAACCTGGTGGTGCATACGCTTGGCTTAGGGGACCGGCTCACTCACCTACCATCCGAACTTTCCGGCGGGCAGCAGCAAAGGGTGGCTGTCGCCCGCGCGCTCATCATGGAACCCGCTGTAATCGTGGCTGACGAGCCGACGGGGAATCTGGATTCGACCGCATCAGAAGAAGTCCTTGGGCTGCTCAGGGCAGCTGTGGATCAGCTGGGCCAGACGGTCATTATGGTCACGCACGATGCTAAGGCGGCCGCCTGGGCCCATCGCGTCCTCATTGTTCGAGACGGCCGCATCGTCAACGACCTTGCTGGGGCATCGTTAGAGAAAATTGAGGAGGCCTCTCGGTGAACAGTCTGCTTCGCGCCAATTTGAAGTTCTACTGGCGCCGCTACCTAGCTACCGCGCTGGCCGTTCTGATCGCTGTTGTTTTCGTGGTTGCTGTGCTTGTGCTTCGTGATGGCATCAATGCCTCCATGAGCCGCGGCTTCGCTCAGCAGTACCAGGGTGCGGCGGCGGTCATCGTTCCCACCGGCGAGGCCGACCCGACCCAAAAGCTGGGTTCCGTGGACGAGGTCGCTCTCACCGCTCCGGTCAGCCAAGCATTCGCGGAGTTCAACGGGAACAGCCAAGGCATGGTCGCCGCGCTCCTTCCAGAGCCATTCGCCCAACCTACGGTCCTTGAGGGCACCCTCCCATCGGCCGCTAACGAAATCGCGTTAGACAAGCGGCAGGCCGACGCTCTGGAAGCGGTTGTGGGCGACGTTGTCGGAGTGCTTCCATACGTGGATGGGCGTACCGAAGACTATGTCGTCAGCGGCATCATTGGCGAGCCCGATGGGGTCTTACTGGGCGGGAACGGACCCGACGGCGTCGTCCTACCCGGTGAAGGATCGGCGTACGTGTCAGAGTATTTGGTCGCTGGGGCCCCGGGCTATTCGCAGGAGGAGGTGGCCGCAGCGGTCAGTCAAGCTTTAGAGGGTTCCGGATTCGAGATCATGACCGCCGAAGAACGCATCGACCAGTCGTTAGCGGACTTCCGTCTCTCCAGCGCTCAAACGAGTGCTGTCCTAATGGTTTTCCCAGCCATTGCAGCGGTCATGGCGGTGATCGTCATTTCCACAACCTTCCAGGTCCTCATACAGCAGCGGCGAAGAGAAATCGGGTTGCTGCGCTGCGTGGGAGCCAGCACCAAACAGGTCCGCGGGTTCCTTTTAGGTGAGACTTTGGCGGTTGGAGCAGCGGCATCCGCACTTGGCGTGTTAGTCGGCTCCTTACTGTCCGCGTGGGCTATCACTGCGCTTGGCTTTGTAGGGTCCTTTTCCGAGGCCGTGCGCGCCATCAGCTGGGTACCCCTGGTAATCGTCTTCGTGGTCGCCACCGCAGTCACGCTCCTTGCCGGGCTGCGTCCGGCTGCAGAGACCGCGTCGCTTCCCCCCTTGGTGGTCTTCTCAGGTTCTGACGAGGTCGGTATCCAACGGACCGCGGGGTGGTGGGTGCGGCTGATTATTGGAGCCATTATCATGCTTGGGGCAGGCTCAGGGATGGTGTGGGCGTCGTACCAGGCATCGCCGAACGGACTTCTGATTGCTATGGCGCTTGGGCCCGTCACCCTGGTGGGGCTGGCGCTTTTCATGTGGTCTGCGTTTCCAGAAATTAGCGGCTGGGTTGCTGCCCTGTGGAGGGGCACCATCGGCAGGCTTGCCGCGGGCAATGCGCGCAGGACTCCCGGCAGGACCGCCGCCACAGGCGTTTCCATGGTGATCGGGGTATCCCTGATCGTCATGATGATGGTCGGAGCGGCTTCGGTGCGGCTCACTTTGAATAGCGAGCTGGACTCCTGGATGTCCACTGACCTTACAGTCACGGGCACCGATCTGGATGCAGAGCTGATTGGAGAAGTCGATGGCGTCGCGAAGGTAGCGGCTGAAGAAGGACTGCCCCAGGGAGGCACCATTGGAGACGACCCCGTAGTGCTTTACGATGTGAGCGCTCTCCAGAATGTCGCGCGAACCGAGCTGCAACTACCCGGCGACGACCAGGTGCTGGTCTCCCCCGCTTATGGTGCTGGGGAGACCCTAAACGTGTGTGCGCTGGACTCCTGCCGTGAGCTACAGGCGCTGGTGGACACTTCCTACACGGCGGAACCGGGACGCGCCGGACTTTCTCAGAAGACCTTTACGGAGCTGACCCGCGGCCAGGATGTGGAAACTGTGCAGATACTGGCCAGGCTTGAAGACACTTCAAACTACTCATCCGTTGTGGCGGAACTGAAGGAACTGAATCCAAACTGGACCCTGGCTGGCAGCGCGTCCCTGCGCGCCCAATTCGATCAGGTGATCAACGTGCTACTAACCGCCATGGTGGCGCTCTTGGGCGTATCCGTCCTGGTCGCGCTGGTTGGCGTGAGTAACACCCTGTCGCTCTCCGTCGCGGAACGTACCCGCGAGCTTGGCCTCTTACGGGCACTTGGCATGACCAAGCGGCAGGTGTCACGCATGCTTACGACCGAAGCGCTTCAGGTCTCACTTACGGCCGGCCTCATCGGGACTCTGGCCGGGATTTTCTTTGGCTGGGTCGGAACCGTTGCGGTGATTATGGACATCGGCACCGCGCGCCTCGCCATTCCCTGGCTGCAACTTGGCGTGGTCATTCTGGTGACCATGGGGGCGGCCGCGCTTGCCTCGTGGCTACCGGGAAGGCGCGCCGGGAAAACCAGCCCAACCGAGGCTCTAGCCGTTATCTAACGTCCACATGTACGTGAGATAAGGAATCTCGAAAGAATTAGATCCCAGATGCTCACCCAAATACCAGCGCAAATTCTGCTGCATGCGATCCCGTGCCTGGGTATCTGAACGCAGATAAGAAGAGCGAGTGCGGGCAAGTGCCAACAGTTCCTCATCCGACAGGACCTGAACCCAGCGGAACACGCGCGGGCCACCGGTGCGAAACCCGGTAAGCTGCGGGTTCCACGACTCTTTGATGATGTCGCCAGAGCGCATGATTCGTGTAAGTCGGTGCACCCACGCCTCGCTCACGTCCATCTGGTTCGCCAGGACGAACGCCCGGCCACCCGGGCGCAGGAGCCGAGTCGCCTCGATGGCTGTCCTCTGCCGATCCACCCAGTGGAAAGACTGAGCCCACACCAGGCGGTCCACACTCCGATCTGGTAGGCCGGTGCTCTCCGACGTCGCCACGTGGACGCGGAGCCGCGGGTGGCCGCGCAAATCGGCGAGCATGGCCGAAGAAGGCTCCACCGCCTCGACAAAAACGTTTGGGTCCGCGCCCAGAAGCTGCCAGCTAAAGATCCCCGTCCCCGCGCCGACGTCCGCAACGACGGCAGGCGAGCCATCCAGCACGGCACTGACAGCCTCTTGCGGGTAGCCCGGCCGGACCCGGCGATAAATGGCCGGATCAGCAGACTCGTAGGGATTACGCATGAAAGAACACCCCGGACTATGCCGTCCGGGGTGAACTAATAAGTCAGTGATTAGCCCTGAAGGCGGACAATCTCCGATGCCTGCAGGCCCTTCGGGCCCGAAGTGATCTCAAATTCAACTTTTTCTCCCTCGTCCAGTGAGCGGAAGCCGCTGGTCTGGATGGCGGAGAAGTGGGCGAAAACATCGTCGGATCCGTCATCCGGAGTGATGAATCCGTAACCCTTTTCGGAGTTGAACCATTTGACGACACCAGTGGTCATGCGTGTTTCCTCTTTTACTACTAATGGTGACCATTCTCGGTCGAGAACGGGCAGTACTCTTGTCCGTTGCACACCACCGGAGGAACCGCATAGTACTGCAATGAAACTTGAAACTACGCCTGCAAGTCTAAACTAGGAAACTCGTTACGCCTAGTGGGTTGACAAAAGCAATTCTTTCGGTATCTTTGCTTTCTCGTGGGCCGCGGGCCAGCGGAGACAACCGGGCCGTGATCAGGTCAAGCGCACCCCCGAAGGGGCGGCGCAAAATCTGTTCTTGAACCGCCCAGAAGTGCTGCACACACCTGTCCCTGGGTGGTTCTGCCTCGGTAAATGTGAGGAAATGCTCAACGGGTCGGCGGGTCAGGGCCGGCGAGAAGTCCGCTGCTCATCTCAGCTTTGGTTTCGGTGCGAATCCTTGCGGGACCAACATCCCTTAGATATAGTTGAAGCGTCAATAGTTGTAGTTAGGAGAACACCAAATGACCCGTTACGTAGTAGATCAAGCCCACTCAACCGTTGGATTCACGGTGCGGCACGCTGGAATCGGCAAGACGCGTGGCCATTTCGCTGAATTTGAAGGCGAAATTGAAATGCCCAGCACGGACTCGGTGGAAGGAGCCAGCACAAAAGGCACCATCCAGGCGGCATCCGTGAACACCAACAACGCTGACCGCGACAACCACCTGCGCAGCGGCGACTTCTTCGATGTGGAAGAGTTCCCCACGTGGACCTTCCAATCAACACGTGTCGAAGGTTCCCTGGAAGAGTTCACAATCTACGGCGACTTGACCATCCACGGGGTGACGCAACCCGTTGAACTCGAGGCGTCCTATGAGGGAGCCGCGACGGACCCCTTTGGTGTTGAACGAGTCGCGTTTGAGGCAAGCACCACTCTCCGACGCAAGGACTTCGGACTCACATGGAATGCCGTGATGGAAGCCGGTGGGGTGCTAGTCAGCGACAAAATCCAAGTGAACCTGGAGATTGAAGCTACCAAGGCCGAGTAATCTGGAGGCGCCCCTAGGGGCGCCTCATCTTTTTGTCCAACCAGGAGTTCTTGCCGTGACGCTTTCCCACCGCCTCGCCGAACTAGGAATAGACCTGCCGCCAGTGGCTTCGCCCGTCGCGGCATATGTGCCCGCCATCACTGGGCTGGGCACCGTCCGCACGTCTGGACAGCTACCGTTCTCAAACGGCGAACTCCTCAGCACAGGCGCCTGCGGGACCGGCCCGGTATCCATTGAACAAGCCGCCTTGGCAGCGCGGCAGTGCGCTCTCAACGCGGTTGCAGCAGCGGCCGCCGCGGCAGGTGACTTGGACCGTCTCCGTTCCGCGGTCAAGGTGACGGGCTTCGTGGCTTCGACGCCCGACTTCTTCGACCAGCCGAAGGTCCTTAACGGCGCCTCTGAACTGCTCCAAGAGCTGTTCGGCACGCAACACATCCGAAGTGCCGTCGGTGTCGCCGCCTTACCACTGAACGCTACGGTCGAGGTGGAAGTTGAGTTCTCCCTAGCCTAGACTGGGGGCGTGCCACGGGGACCCCTGAACTGGGGTTGAGAGAGGGAAAGACCCTCGACCGTCGAACCTGATCCGGTTAATACCGGCGGAGGAACGGACACTTATGCTCTTCCCGTGCCACGTGACAAGAGGGAAGCAGAAATGCTCAATCAAACTCGATGGCGCGTGGTAGACCTTGTAACCGCTGCAGTTCTGGGGGTTGCCACCGGTGTCATATTCGTCATCTGGAATCAGCTCGGTTACTTAGCCTTCACTGCCCTAGACGTTTTTACGCCCGGCCTTGGCGGACTGGTCAACGGGATCTGGTACCTAGGCGGCCCATTGGGTGCCCTAGTGATCCGTAAGCCCGGTGCCGCCCTTTTCGTAGAAGTTGTCGCGGCGACCGTCTCAATGGCTCTCGGGTCCCAGTGGGCGATCGACACTCTGTTCTCGGGAATCGCGCAGGGGCTAGGGGCTGAACTCGTCTTCGCTGCTTTCGCCTACCGCCATTGGGGGCCGAAGGTTGCAGCCCTCTCGGGACTTGGCGCGGCCACAGGGGCAATGATCCTAGAACTATTTGTCGGATCTACACCTAACATCCTCTACGCGCCACTTCGCCTGGCAATCTACTGGGTGACGTCCAGCATTTCGGGGATTGTCCTAGGTGGCCTTCTCGCATGGTGGCTGACGCGCGCGCTAGCCCAGACGGGAGTCCTGGACCGGTTTGCTTCCGGGAGGGAGTTGCGCAGACGCGTATGAGCGAGACCTCTGCATTAGAGGCCCGTTCCTGGTCTTGGCGCTACGCAGGACGCGAAGAATGGGCAGTAAAGGATCTTAGCTTACGCATCGAGCCGGGTTCCCGGGTGCTACTCCTGGGGGCTTCCGGTTCAGGCAAGTCCACCGTAATGGCTGGCCTGGCCGGATTGCTAACCGCTGAAGACGGTGACGCCTCGGGAAATATCACTCTGGGCGGCATCCCCACCACTGAGGCGCGCGGTCAGATAGCGCTGGTCCAACAAGACCCGGAGACCCAAGTCGTGATGGAGCACGTTGGCGATGAGGTGGCGTTCGGTTTGGAGAACCTTGGCGTACCGGACGGACGCATTTGGCCTCTTGTGGAGGCGTCTCTTGAAAGGGTCGGCCTGGAGATACCGCTCGACCACCCGACCCACGAATTGTCCGGCGGAGAAAAGCAAAGGCTTGCTCTTGCCTCGGCACTCGCGATGAATCCGAACGTCCTTTTGCTGGATGAGCCGACCTCGAATTTGGATCCCGAGGGCGTGGAAGAAGTCCGTCAGGCGGTCGCCAGAATCACCGGTGCGACCCTGATCCTTATCGAGCACCGCGTCGATGTGTGGCTCGATCAAATCGATCGGATCCTAGTTATCGATCGCGGAAGCATCATCGCCGACGGCAGTCCGGAAGCGGTTCTAGCTGAACAACAGGACCGTCTGTTGCGCGCTGGGGTTTGGGTTCCCGGCATCGATCTACCAGTTGAAACGTTACCGGGCAAGCGGCTGGGCAGCGCCCTCTCTGGAAGCGGTCTGACCATCGGGTATGAACCTGGCCGCCCCATAGCCCGGGATCTGGATGTGGACGTCGGCGCTGGCATCAGCACTTGCCTCATCGGCGAAAACGGCGCTGGCAAGAGCACGCTGGCTCTCACCCTGGCGGGTCTACTTGACCCACTCGCGGGGGAAGTTTCTTCTCGTGGGACAGTGCAGATGGTCTTCCAGGAGCCGTCGTACCAGTTCTTGACTGACACTGTACGAGGCGAACTTGAGCTCGGTCTGGCAGGCTCCGATCTTCGCCCAGAGCAAAAACGAGCCAAAGTTCAACACTTTCTGGAGATGATGCGCCTGACCGCTCTCCAGGAAGCGCACCCTCAGAGCCTTTCCGGGGGGGAAAAGCGCAGGCTCTCCGTCGCTACGGGCCTTATTGCTGGCCCAGACATACTGATCCTTGACGAGCCAACATTTGGTCAGGACAGGAACACGTGGCTGAACCTGGTGGCGCTCCTCCAACTAGCCGTGAGAAACGGGACAACGCTGCTGGTCATCACACATGATCAGGAGCTAATCCGCGTCTTGGGCCAAGAAGTGGTTCGCCTACAGGCACAACGTGAACAACGAGCGGGCCCCGTCCAACCAAAGCCCAGTCCGCTGGATCGGGTGAATCCCCTGTTCCGAGTTCTAGCGTTGATGATTCTGACGGTCCCTTTGTTTGCGAGTGTTGACCCGGTGAGCGCGGCCGTGGCGTTGGGTCTTGAGATTCTACTGCTGCCACTGATTGGCTGGGGGCCACGTAAATTCTTCCGCCGGACTTGGCCGCTGTTTGTTGCGGCCCCCCTGGCCGCTATCTCAATGCTGCTGTATGCCAGACAAAGTGGGGAGGTCTATTGGTCTTGGGGCCCCGCAGCAATCACATCCAACTCAGTTGAGCTGGCAATCGCCATTGCGGTGCGGGTTCTTGCACTTGCAATCCCTGCGGTGGTCTTGCTCTCCAGCGCTAAACCGACGGAGATGGCAGATTCTCTCACCCAGATTGGTCGACTCCCGTCGAAGCCCGTCTTGGCCACGTTGGCAGGAATTCGGCTGGTGTCTCTGATGCTAGAAGATTGGCAGGCATTGCGGCGTGCTCGGGCCTCTCGGGGCTTGGCCTCATCTGGCCGCATCAAAGAGTTCACGGTCGGCGCTTTTGCGCTTTTCACGTTTGCTCTCAGACGCGCAAGCTCACTGTCCTACACCATGGAAGCTCGCGGCTTCGGTGCGCCTGTGGAGCGTAGCAGGGCTCGCCAATCGCGGTTGTCCTGGGCGGACCCGGTGGCCTTGTTGATCGCAGCATTGATCCCAACCATCGCACTCAGCGCAGCGATCTTCGCTGGAACCTTCCGCTGGTTCGGCCTATGAAACCAAGGAGAGTCCTGATCGACGGCCCATCCGGATCCGGGAAGACAACCTTGTCAAAGAGTTTCTCTGGCTACCAGATTCTTCACCTGGATGACTGGTACCCGGGCTGGCACGGCCTGGAAGAGGGCAGCCGCATTGCGGAGGGATTGCTCAGCGGTGAACTGGATGCTTACCCGGAATGGGATTGGCAAAGGGGACAAGTCGCACGATGGGTACCGGTGGACCGCAGCAAGCCATGGGTGATCGAAGGCTGCGGCGCGCTCACCAAGAAAAGCGCGCCGCTGGCAGACCTCCGAATCTGGTTAGACTCACCCCCAGACATTGCCCGCACGCGCGGACTTGAGCGCGACGGGGCTGCCTATCTGCCCTGGTGGGAAATCTGGAACCAGCAAGAGCAGGAACATTGGCAGCAAAACCGACCGTGGGAGTTGGCGGACATCGTTATGGATCAAGAATCCGGCTTGGAGCTCTAGCTCTTCGCCACACCCGTTTCGCATCTACCCACGCAGGCGCGCGCACCTGCGGATATCCGTCGCGCATCCGCACTTCCCAGCCACTGCTATCCAAAGTGCGGTGATGAAAGTAGCAGAGCATTACCCCGTTGTCGGTATGGGTCTGGCCGCCTTGCGCGTGCGGCTGTACGTGGTGGATTTCGCACCAAGTTGTGGACACCTGGCATCCTGGGATGACGCAGCCGCCGTCCCGCGCTGTGATCGCGCGTCGCTGGTGGGAGTTAAAGGTTCGCTGGCGATTTCCCAGCGCCACCAGCCGCTTATTCTTGTCTGTCGCGTAGAACTCTAGGGCTCCGCTGCAGGCGCCGTAGCGTGTTGCCTCGGCCGATAGAGGGGTCAGGGTGCCGTTGGCGCCGTGCATCCAGCCCCCTTTTCCTTGGCTCAACGCTTCCGCGGTTGTCTGCACCATCACTGTCACGGGGGCGCCGCCCGACGTCGGGATCTGCGAGGAAGCTGCCGCTACGTTCACGATTGCTGCAAAGGCGTCGTGTGCCCTCTGGCTGACCGAACGCCGGTCGGTGGAGTCCACGCGAGAGTTCACTGACTGAATCAATGCATATAGGGCAGCCGCAACTTCTGGGACCAATTCCCCCCGGACTGCCACTAGGCCGGCTTTTTCAGGAGCAAAACGGAAACCGCGTCGCCTAAAGGCCTCTTCTTCTGAATCTGGCGCGCTTTCCAGCTGCAGCGCCCACGCGTCACAAACTACTCGCAGGCCTTCGTAGTGATGCGGGTACACATCTTCGCGCTCGGTCCCCTCGGTGGCGGCTTCAACCATTGCGCGTTCAGCCGCTTCTAGCTTTTCGGGATCGGAGTTTTGTGCTTTCTCAAGGGTGTTTGTGATGAGAGATGCGGCTCGGGCGGACAAATCGCCCGACCGAATCGCCTGCGCCACGTGCTCATATTTCGGGGCCGATGCCGGGCCGATCTTGTCGGCCAGTCGGATCCTGGAACGGATCTGTGGAGCAGACTCCAACGTTACTTGCCGTAGGAGGTCCACCGATGTCCGGAAACCGCGTGTGCGCGAAAGTGACTGCTCCTTCGGACGCTCAGTTGAGCGTTTGTTGATTTCCGCGGCGCAGGTTAGTTGTAGTCCCTCCACTTGCCGGGCCAGGCGCTCGGTCGTGCCGGTCAACGCAAGAAGTTCATCGTCGGTGAGGGAATCGAGGCTCTCTATGGCTGAGACCGTTTCGCGTATCGCAACCAGAGCCGGCCCCAAGTCCGGCCCGGAGGCTAGCGCTTCTTCGCAAACAGTCATTCTTCCACGGTAGCGACGGAAGAACCTTCTCACTACCCTTGTGGATAACTTTCGAGCCTTATGATGTTTGTGTGACTCTTACCGATGAAGCTACGCAGGCCCTTACACAGTCCGGTTCCCTTGAGGCTGGCGTCAGCTATGCACTGACCGAGGTCTTCCGCGAAGCCGCGGCGGACCCCCACCAATTGGACGCCGCCTCTAGGGCCGAACAAGCATTTGCCGAGGTCTGGCAAGACCTAACGGGTCCTCAGCAAGAACGCATCGAAAGCGCGATGCGACCGACTGATGCCGCCCCCAAGGAACTCTTCAACGAAATACTGCGAACTCGTTCGTTACGCGCATCAAGGGCAGCCAGAGAATCGGCCTCATCCAAAGAGTTCAACGAGCTAATTGGCCGAATTGCCCGCCCAGCCGCAACCATCCTAGACCCGGCTTGCGGGCTCGGGGGAACGCTCGCCGCGGTCGAAAGCAGCGTTACCGAGGCTTTGGTCGGATTCGACACGGACCCTCGCATCGCCGCCATCGCCCGTATGCGGCTCCTGTTGAACAGCTATCCACAGGACGCGCAGCCGGTCGACATCCGCGTCGGCAGCGCACTGGTTGCAAAGATAGAGCCCGGCTGGGATCTGATCGTGGCGCACCCTCCTCTCAATCAGAGCCTTCCCCAGGAAGGTGTCCAAGGTGACGTGGCCGAAGAGCTTCTTGGCGGGGAGAGGGGCAGCATTGACGGGAACGCGGCTTGGATTCAGCGCGTCAGTTCGTTGCTGGGGCCAAAGGGGCAGGGCTTCGTCGTAACCTCGCCGGCCTCCTTGGCGCATCGAGACCAGATCAGGCAGGTGCGCGCCGGGCTGATAGAGAAGGGCCTTCTAGAAGCGATCATTGCGCTACCGACGGGTGCTTTACCAGAGACCGAGAGCCCGTCCTTCCTCTGGGTGCTGTCCGGAAGCAGGGACGCGCGCAAGGACGGTAGGATCCTTGTCCTGGACGCGCACGTCCCGCCCCTTAAGGACACCGCCGCGGCCGCCAAGAAGTGGCTGGACGAAGCCAGCGCTGAGAATCTGCCCGGCTGGTTCGGACGGCTGGTCTCTGGCGAGGAGCTGCTTGACAAAGGGTTCGCTCCCCAAATCCATTTGGACGCTCCCCCTGAAGAAGACGCTCCCAGGCCCGCTGCCCCCGCGCACTTGTTGAACTCGCTGACGCTGCAAAATTTCAGGAGCGTAGAGGGCGTTATCGACGCGCCTCTGCGACCGTTGACCCTGGTCGTCGGCAGGAACTCGGCGGGCAAATCTTCCCTGATCCAATCGCTGCTGCTGCTTCGCCAGTCGGTCGACGCGGGGGGTTTTGCTGCCACCGGAAACCTGGCTGACCTGGGTAGCCTTCCGGGCCTGGTCCATGGACATGACACGCGCAGGCAGCTTGGGGCCGGGTTCTCTTTTGGTTCTGCGGCCAATCTGGACTCGGCCAAGGCTTTGCCCGACCCGAGCCAACTGCGGCACTTCCGCGCCGACTTTTCGACGTCGGCGCCTGAGGATAGCGTTCGTTCAATCGTGCTCGGGCTGGGCGAGGAGCTATTCGAGTTCAAGCGGGTGCCTGCCGGGTTCACCCTGCCTGCGTCCGATTTCAAACGGGCTGTTCGCCTGGTCGCGAAAACGACGCCGATTCCTGCCGCCGACTTACAGGCTTTCTTGGCGTTTTCGGAATCCGGCTACCCTGAGATCACGTTCCGGGCGAACGGGATGCTAGTTGGCCGGCTGCCTCGGCAAGAAATTTTCTACCGTAGTTCGGGGGCAGCTTTTTCCTCCTCCACAGAGGCCGTGCTGGGCAGTGTGGAGGACTTCTTTGGCGCTCTCAGCGACGAGGTGGACGCGGTTCTCAACCAGTTGGCTTACCTTGGTCCCCTCCGGACAGCGCCGGAAAGGTTCAGCCGCCACCGGCCTTCGCGCGGTGGCCACGACACCCCATTTTTCCTCCTCGAAAACGTCCATGAAAGGGACGAGGTGTCTCGCGCGCTGGCCAACCTAGGCATCCCGTACCGGCTTGAGACCGTGAATCCTGTTTCCGAGGCGGATCGGGACGTGCTCGGCGATGTCGCCTCGATCATTCTCACCGACGTTCGCAGCGGGGTTCGAGTGACACCGGCCGATGTCGGGTTCGGGATCTCACAGGTGCTACCGATCGTGACGGAACTGTCGGCGCGGTCGCACTCCCTAATTTTGGTCGAGCAGCCAGAAATTCACCTTCACCCGGCAATGCAGGCGCAGTTGGCGGATCTTTTCATTGAGTCGACTGATCCGCACCGGCGGGCCAACCAGGTAATTGCCGAAACCCACAGTGAAATGCTGATTCTGCGGATCCAGCGCAGAATTCGGGAGCAGGTGATCAGCCCGAACGATGTCCTTGTGCTTTACGTTGATCAAAGCGCAGCAGGCGAAGCGTCCGTCCGTGAACTCCGCTTGGACGAGCAGGGAGATTTCTTGGACAGTTGGCCCGGGGGCTTCTTCGACGATCAGTTCAACGAGCTGTTCGGGACTGTCTGATGTTGTTGAACGTGCACGTGAGCCCCGGGGTGATAGCGCAAACCTCCAAGTCCCAGGCGCTTTATGCGGCCCCGGCCCTCCGCAGAGAAATACATGAATTGCTGCTGCGGCACGGCGTGCTCCGCTTCAGTTCCGCGGCCGAGGCGCGCAACTGGCTTGATGCCCTTAAGCTGGCCGATCTGACACCGCGGGAGGCAAAGGAGTGGCAACAGCTCCTGCTCGCCCTCAACAAGCAAGGACGTCTGCATGCGGCAAATCCGGCCTTAGTAGAGGACACGGAGGCCGTCACCCAGCCGTCGGACCTCCTTCCGCTGGAAAGCGTTGCCCCTCTGGTTTCGATCTTGGCGGGCCCCGTGTATTCGCGCTTATTTCCTGCCGCAGAGAGCGGCGTTTCCAAGCTGTCGCCGCAAATTGAGGTGACGGTGCCGGGATCGGTCTCAGACTCCGGTCTATACGCGGATGTCCTAAGGCTGGCCGATTCGGGGTCGTTCGCAAAAGGCACCAAGCGCGAGCAGGTGTGGCGCCAGCTCTTCGGCCCTCTGGCAAACGTAAGCAAGCACGTAACGGTTTTTGACAAGTACCTCTTCGCGCAGCTCGCGCAGACATCCGACGAGCATGTCAACTGGCTGCTCGGTAAGCTCGACGCGGATATGCCGAGCGGCGCCGCGGTGACTCTCATTGGCGCGCGAGGAATCGGCGGGGAGCGCGGGGAGTTGCGGGTTCCCCGCCACGCCGGAGAAGCCGAGGACATGTTGCGCGCCTATCTTCCCGCGGCCTTCCGGAACATTTCCTCGGTTCGGATTGTCCTTGCCCCCTCGACCCGCCAAAGGGACATGCACCACGACCGGCACATCCGTTTCAGTGCGGGGCCTGCAGTGGAACTGCCCTCAGGCTTTGACCGGCTCGGCTACCTGGAGCTTCGAGACAACTTTGGGTTTACTTACCGGCATTCGGCCACCTCGCTAAGCGAACTTAATGCGCGCGAGGACGCGGTCACCGGACTTCGAGATACGGCCTCGTTCGAACTCGGCTAGTCGTCCTGCCCTACGGTTGCGATCAGGTCCCGTTGGGCGGCTCCGACGCGGCTTCTTGCCCGGTATTCTTTCCATTCCGCCAGCGTGGTCGGCATCGGGTGGGGCGGTCCCGTGTCGTCCTCCCGGTTCGAGACCAGAATCAGGCTGCTGGCAATCAGGATCACTTGGGCGGACAGGTTGAACCAAAGCAGCAGGGCAATCAGCGCCGCGAAGGATGCCAACAGCGGGTTACTGGCGGCTCCCCTCACGAAAATCCCAGAGAACTGCTGTAACACCACCAAACCAACAGCGCCCGTGGCGGCCCCCAGCCACAGGTTTCGCGGACTGCTCTTGACCTCTGACAGAACCCGGAAGCTCAGAGCGATTCCGGCGGCGTCCAAGGCGAACACCACCACCAGCCCCGCCAGGTAAGTCAAGGCCGCAAACCAGGTGGAAGTCTTGTCAACGCCAAACCAGGACGCGACAGTGCTGAGCCCCACTGAAGTCCCGAGGCTGGCAGCGGTTGCTGCGGCGAACAAAACAGCTAACCCCACGGCCACCAGGAGGCTCTGCAGAACCACCTGCACCGGCGCGTCTTCGTCATAGGCTTGGTCGGAAAGTGTCTTCAATGCCAGCCGCAAGGAGGCGACCGCTCCAACCGCCGCGAAAACCAAACCGATGAGCGAGGCAATCCCAGCCAGCGTGAATCCGGTCGGCCGCTGCAGTTCGTTGACGTCCACGATCTCGCTGATCCCGGGGATGACCTGTTGCAGCGACTGGCTCAAGGCAGCGATCGCGTGAGGGTCGCCGGAAAGCCAGAGAGAAGCGGCCGAGAAGCCAAGCAACACTGCTGCGAAAACGCCGAATAGGGCCCGGTAAGTGATTGAATCGGCCAACATGGGGCCGTGGTGCTCCGAGTAGATCAGGTAGGCGCGCACCAGTTTCCGTTTGAGCGCCCAGCGTATTAGAGACTTCATCTCTCAACGCTAGATGGCTAGACCGCCAAGCTCAAAGGCGTTTTACTTCCGGGCGCGCCAGAGAAGTTGTGCCGCCACTAGGAATAGGAACACTGAGAAGAGGGCATTACCGACTTTTGCGCTCACATGATGAGCTAGGTAGCTGCCAAGAAGGGTGGTAGAGCTCGCGCTCAAGCCGACCAGTAGAGCTGCGGGCAAGTTGAGGTTACGCCGCTTCATGTTGGGGACTGTCCCTGCCAGTGCTGACGGGATCATCATCAGCAAACTGGTTCCCTTCGCTACCAGGTCGGAGGCTCCGAACAGCAGCATTAGAGCTGGCACGACAACCACGCCGCCGCCGACCCCTAGCAAGCCGGAGAGCGTCCCGGTGAAGACTCCCAGTGCCACCAGGCCCAGGCCGCTTGCCCAAGTCACGTGCAGCATGGCTTCGCGACTCGGAGTGTTTATGTACATCATCACGATTGAAAAGAGTACGAAACCCGCGAAGGCTATCTGCAGTTGGCGCTGAGAAATCCGGCTGAGCAGCCAAGTTCCGATTTGTGCTCCGCCCATGCCCCCTAGTGCCAGCAGCAGCGCCGCTATCCAAGACACGTGTCCTTGTGAGGCGTAGCTAAGGACACCCATAAGGGCAAGCGGCACAATCGTTGTGAGAGAGGTTCCAGATGCCAGCCTGGGCGAGAACCCCACTATCGCGATAAGCCCGGGAACGATGAGGATTCCGCCACCTACCCCGAACATGCCGGAAAGCAGCCCGGCTGCCAGCCCGAGTAGGATCAGGAGTATCGCCTGCCGAGCCGATGGGCGCCGCCAGAGCAAGTCTTGCTCAGTCATAGGTTCCCAAGTCTAGTTCTCGGCGCCGCCAACTATCCAGTGCAGTCGAGCAGCACCTCCGCCAGCGCTTCCCTTTCGGACTCGGTCACCGCCAGTCCCCATTTGCTTTTGACCGTTATTTGCCTGGCCACAAACTCGCAATGGTAACTAGCTTCTGGGGGCAACCACTCATCGGCCGCCAGCGATCCTTTGTCCATGTTTGCCTGCCCGTCAACGGCCAGAAGGTTCAGCGGGTCGTTTGCGAACTCCTCGCGCTTTACCAGGTCCCACTGGTAGGCGCCCGATCTCCACGCGTTTGAAAGCGAGACCACGTGGTCAATTTGCACTTCTTCAGAGGACACCGGTCCGCGCGAAAAGTCGATCGCGGCACCCGTGTACGGGTCGACGAGCCTTCCTGAGTCCACTAGGCAACCATCCGAGCGAAGCCGCACGTTATCCAAGTCACGGGCCAGAATATCGTTTCGAGTGTCGCAGCCGTTTCTATCTGTGTCGGCCCAGCGCTCACCGAACTCGGCGCGATTGTAGTAGGGAGTGCGCGGGTCAGCTGTGGGAAGTTCCAGCAACGCGGTGCCTAAGACTCCCGGGTCACTCTCGCTGAGTAGATCTGTTGGGTTCTCATCCCAGTTAAGAAGAATCCATAGCGCCCCGGCAACCAAAACGGTCAGTAGCAGTATCCAGCCGTCAGACACTCTTTTCTTCGCCATGGATCGATTGTCTCTAACCGCGGCTCCCAACGCGATTCCTGGGCGGCTTGTGTACGATTCCTACCCGAAAATGATTTCCGGGTCTTCTACGCGGTAGTTTCCGACTGCGCGGTTCACGGGTTGGGCGGCAAGGTGGGGCGGCGGAATTGAGTCGACCAGCAGCTGTACCTGATCGCGGTCTTGCACTTCTGGGTCCAGCCAGTCTGAATATAGGTCAGGCGGAACAAAAAGAGGCATGCGTGGGTGAATTTTCCCCAGGTTATCGGTTGCCGCTCTGGTGATTATCGCGCATGTGGGTGTCTCCGTGCCGTCCTCGGATTTTGCCCAGTCGAAAATGCCAGCCATCGCTAGGACCGGGCTTCTCTGGTACGGAAGTGGTCCCCCTTCGGTGTTAGGCGCCGCCAGGAAGTAGGGCTGCTTCTTGCCGTCTTCTCCCGTCATCCACTCGTAGTAACCGTTCGTGGGAAGCAGGCACCGCCGCCTCATCGCAGCGGGTCTGAAGATCGACTTTTCCGTGACGGTTTCTGCGCGCGCATTTATCAGTGGTTTGAAGTCGGGCTTCGCCCAGGGCGGCACCAGCCCCCACTTTTGTAGGGTAAGGATTCGGGTCTCGTCGCCAAGGACTGAACGCACCCACTGCGATGGTGCCTGGTTGTAGGCGGGAGCGTGTTCGCCCTCTAACACATCTACGTCGAACAGCGTCACCAGGTCAGCGTCGTCACTGAAAAGCGTGTATCTTCCGCACATTAGCCCTTGTTCCTTTCGTCTTGGTCTCGGAAACTGCCTTCCAGACCGGTCCCGCGTTCCCGCCTCTTTTCTCGTTTGTGCAGCATGTGCCTTATTTGTTCCGAAGAGAGACTGAGCGACCAGTCGGAGTTCGCGGGTAGCTGCCAGCGCCTCCAGTGAGCGACCGCAGTGAATGAGGATCCCACCAGCGTCGCCAGTACCATCCCCCAGGTGGGCTCTCCTGCCATGAAGAAGCCGACCATGATTGCGGCGGAAACCAGGGCTGGGGTCGCGTATAGGTAGTTACCCCCCAGTACGGTTGGGACGTTGCCCGCGGAAATATCCCGGATCATGCCGCCCCCAACTGCGGTGGTCAGCCCAAGGAGCAGCGCGGGCATTATTCCGAAGCCGAGTGAAAGAGTCTTCATGGCCCCGGTCGCGGCCCAAGAGCCCAAGACGACGCCGTCCATCACGATCAGCGCAATCCGCCAGAATCGGTTTTCGAGCTTCCATAAGAATGCTATGGATGCCCCAACCAGTGCCGTCCCGATATAGAAGGGGTCAGTCAGCGCTATTGGCGGACCGGCCTGCAGCATTACGTCGCGGACGATCCCACCGCCCATAGCTGACATCACGGCCAGTATCATAAATCCGACGGCGTCGAAATGCTTCTGGCGTGCCAGCTTTCCACCAATGATTCCGTTGAGCAGCACACCGGTTAGGTCCACGACGCGGAAGACTAACCAAACGGTTGATTCCTCCATGGTCCCCCTTCTCTTGGAATCCTATCCGATTGCTACTCCCATCAAGCTGCCCAGAACGTAGGTGGCGCCGGCAGCCACATAGCCAACCAGGAGTTGGCGAATCGCGGTGAACCAGGGGGTTCCCCCGGAGAGTAAACCGACGATCCCTCCGGTGATCAGCAGTGCGAGGCCGACCACCACCGTACTGGTGATGGCAGATGCCATCCCGCTGATCCCGAAGAAGAACGGGATTAGGGGTAGCAGCGCGCCGGCCGCGAAGAAGATGAAGGAGCTCGCGGCGGCTTGGAATGGTGTTCCGATCGCGTCGGTGGAGGGAGCGGCCGTGTCGCCAAGGCTCGCGCGCAAGCCCGGTTCCTCAAGGGAGGCAAACACTTCGGCCGCGTGTTGCCGGGCGTCTTCCGCGGATTCCCCCCGGGCCCGAAACAACAGCTCAAGTTCATTCGCGTCCACGTCCAAGGCCGGCACGGAGGTGTGAGCGTCCGCGGCAGGCACGGACGCCTGAAGGAGTTCTCTTTGGCTGGAAACCGAGATCCATTCCCCAGCGCCCATGGAGAGGGCCCCCGCCAACAGGCCCGCAATGCCGGTTGCTAGTACCAGCCTGGGTTCCATCCCCGCTCCCGCAACCCCGAGGATCAGCGCCAGGTTGGAGATGAGGCCGTCATTCGCGCCAAACACTGCCGCGCGGAAGGAACCTGCCATTTGGGCCCGGGATTCGGCTGCCAGTGAGCGCACCACTTCGCCGTGGATGTGTTCATCGGCAGCCATGGTCTCAGGTACATCGGCATCATTGTCGTAAGCCGTGCGTTGTTCGGAGCGTTGAGCCAAAGCCAAGACGAACACGGACCCAAAGGTGCTTGCCAACAGCGTTATCAGTCGACTCCGAAACGGCACCCGCGGCGGAGGATACGCCTTGTCGCCCAGCAGTTGCAGCCAATAGTCTTCGTGACGTTTCTCAGCGTCTGCCAGGTCCAGCATTATTTCGCGGCCCGGACCCCGCTGGGATCTGGCGAGTTTCCTGTAGGTGTCTGCTTCTTCGCGTTCTTCAGCTAGGTAGCGGCGCCACTTGCGGATCTGCCGCGCGGACGGTTTCTGTGTGGAGGACATGCCTCCACTGTCACAGACTCGCCACAAATTCGTCCATTAAGGCGGCCTAACTAGCGTTTGAGGGTTGCCGAACTCTCGTCCTGGATGGTTGCCTCAATTACCAGGCGTTCAGAGGGAACGCCGAATAGTTTCTCTTTTACCACGTCGGCGATTGCGTCCGAAATCTCATTTCCCTTGCTGCGCACGGCGTCAGCTGTCTTGTCGGCGGCGGCATCAAGGGGGCGTGCAACGATGGGCAAATTGCGAACTTTCCGCGACGCCTGCTTTATCTGCTCATACTTTTCCCTGCCAGCGCGCGCCCCAAGAATGAACCCTACGCCGACTCCCAAAATGATTCCCGCTTTGGTACCCAAATCAGATCCTCGTTTTCTTGTCCGGGTCGGGGTAAAGACGAACCAGCAGTTCCACGGTGGTGTCTCCCTCGTCAAAAACTTCTTTGGTGGCGACCAGGACCCGCGGAAGACCGTCCCCATCGCAGACGATCATCATGTCGCCCTCACGCGGAAGCTCGCCCATGAAGTCCGCCGTCGGTGTTTCAAGGCGATCAAGCTGACCGGTCTCCACTTCCTGAGCGAGCCGGGTCGCCTCGTCCGGATCGTCCGCCAACTGCATGGATGGCGGGCGAAGTGAGGAGTTGATCCGCGGGCCGAGCAGGTCCTCCCACTGGGCAGAGGTGAGCCGGCCGCGCGCGGCCTCCCAAAAGACGCCTATTGCCGGGCTTTCTGTCATGGTCTAATAATGATGGATGCGCGGATCGTTGTCGACTGCGCAATATTCGCTAACCGGGGAATCCGCCCTGTCTGCACTCCCATCTTCGCGGCCAAGCCGGTACCGTGGAATCGTGACAGAGGTACGGATAGTGACCCCCCGCGGCGTGTGCCTGACGGGTACGTTCGTGAACCCTGTGGACAGCACGGACGCGGCGGTCATTTTCTCCCACTCGTTCTTCAACAACAGGGACTCCGGGGGCTACTTCGAACGCCTGGCAGCGGCATATAGAACGCTGGGCTACGCCACCTTGCAGTTCGACTATTCGGGGCACGGAACCTCAGACGACGACCTGGTGCTGGTGCAAACCCAGGAAGAAGATTTGCGTGCCGCGTCCGGGTGGCTGGCCGACCAGGGGTTCGGGCGCCAAATACTTCATGGCCATTCGTTCGGGACTCTTGCTCCACTAAAAGCGCGTCCCCCCGCCATTGAGACCATGGTTTTGACCGGGGTCATCACCGGGCCGCTGTCCTTTGAGTGGGAATCAATCTTTTCTGGTGAACAGTTGGATGAACTTGAGCGGACGAACCGCGCGCGGATTGTGGATGACCTTCCCACCAGCCGCAGTCATTTCGAGATTTCCCGGGAGACGCTTCAGGACCTCTCGTTGAACGAACCTGCGCAGCTGGTCGACGATCTTCCCTACCCGGTGCTGCTGATTCACGACCTGGACGATGAACAAGACGGCCTGCTGGACATGACGACGGACATTTTTGCTCGCCTGCCTGAAGGCTCACGGGTGGAGGCCGTACGTGATTCTAGCTTTGCCGAGGGAGAGAAAGTAGGTTTCCTCAGCCACATGTGCCAAGAATGGGCCCGTTCGCACGTGCCGGTCCGTTGAAGTGGCCACACGTAAGGCCCGCGGGTTTTCCCCCGCGCAGATAGCGGCCAGGGCGGCTGCGCTTCCGGTGGTGACCTTCCCCGACCTGCCCGTTTCCGCGCACAGAGAAGAGATAGCGCAGGCCATCCGTGATCACCAGGTGATCATTGTCGCCGGGGAGACCGGGTCAGGAAAAACCACTCAAATCCCGAAGATATGTCTTCAGATTGGACGCGGGATCGGAGCGATGATCGGGCACACGCAGCCCAGGCGCATTGCCGCGCGTTCGGTTGCGGAGCGGATCGCGGAAGAACTCGGCACGAACGTCGGTTCAGAGCCGGGGCGCGTGGTTGGCTATCAGATGCGTTTCACCGATGAGGTCGGCCCGACGACCCTGATCAAGCTGATGACCGATGGGATCCTTCTAAACGAGATCCAGGTTGATCCGGATTTGCGTCGTTACGACACGATCATTGTGGACGAGGCGCACGAAAGATCCTTGAATATCGATTTCATCTTGGGTTACCTGGCGCGTCTTTTGCCAAGGCGCCGAGATTTGAAAGTCATCATCACCTCGGCCACGATCGACTCGCAGCGGTTCGCGGCGCACTTCAGCCAGTTCACCGAGGACCCCGTTCCGGTAATCGAAGTGAGCGGGCGGACGTATCCCGTCGAAATTCGCTACCGGCCGCTTTCACCGAGTGAGCCGGGCGAGGCGGCCTCGCCAGCTTTTCAGCAGCTCGTCCTCGAACCAGCGAACGCCGATCTAGCGGTCTTCGGGTACGGCCTGGGCGACGAACTTGATTTGGAGCAGGCCCTGGAAGGCGCGGTTGACGAACTCCTTCAAGAAGGGCCCGGCGACATCTTGGTTTTCCTGCCCGGGGAAAGAGACATTCGTGAAGCCCAGAAGTCCCTAGAGGACTTCCTGGATGGGCGACCGATAGCTGTCGACGTGATTCCGCTTTACGCCCGGCTCTCAGCCGCTCAGCAGCACATGATTTTCCAGCCCCACGGCCGGCGCCGCATCATCCTGGCGACCAACATCGCGGAAACATCGCTGACCGTGCCGGGCATCAGCTACGTGATCGATTCCGGACTGGCTCGCATCAGCCGGTTTTCCAGTAAGACCAAGGTGCAAAGGCTGCCGATCGAACGAGTTTCGCAGGCCTCCGCCAATCAGCGCGCAGGCCGGGCAGGTCGGCTCGAAGATGGCGTTGCGATCCGCCTCTATTCAGCGCCAGACTACGCCTCAAGGCCCCAGTTCACTGAACCCGAGATCACCCGCACCTCTTTGGCCAGTGTGATCCTGCAGATGGCGGCGCTCGGCCTTGGGGAGGTCGCCGATTTCCCATTTATTGACCCGCCCAGTGGCCGCGCTGTGCGAGACGGCGTGCAACTCCTGGTGGAACTCGGCGCGCTAACCGATTCTGGCGGGCTGACCCAGATGGGACGGAAGCTGGCTCGGCTGCCCATCGACCCGCGGTTAGCGCGCATGCTGCTGGCAGGCGAAGAGAACGGGGCCGCTTCAGAGGTGCTGGTCATCATTGCTGCCCTGTCCATCCAGGAGGTTCGCGAGAGACCGCTAGACGCCCAAGCCGCCGCCGACCAATCGCACGCGCGCTTCGATGACCAGCGATCCGATTTCGTCACGTACCTGAACCTGTGGCGCTACCTCAACGTGCAATCCCGTGACCTGTCCGGCAGTGCCTTTCGGCGCCTATGCCGCAGCGAATACCTGCATTACCTGCGATTCCGGGAATGGCGGGACGTGGTCGGCCAGTTGCGGCAGATGTGTCGAGAGATGGGGATCAAAGTCAGCCCGCTTGGGGAACCGGACCGGAAGGACGTGGCGCGCTACGCCAATGTGGCTGAAGCCGTGAAAGAGTATGGCGAAGGCAGCCGAACCGTGGACTACCAGCAACTGCACCGTTCACTGCTTGTCGGACTGCTGTCGAACGTGGGGACTTGGGACCAGGCAAAAGGCAACTACTTGGGAGCGCGCGCAACCCGGTTCACAATCTGGCCGGGGTCCGGTTTGGCCCGGTCACGCGTCCCCTGGGTCATGGGGGCCGAGCTCGTGGAAACCTCTCGACTTTTTGCCCGCACAGTGGCAGAAATAAAAGTGGAGTGGATCGAAGCGGCGGCAGGGCATCTGGTCACGCGAAGCTACTCCGATCCCTACTGGTCCCGCGCCAAAGGCGCCGCAATGATCAAGGAAAAAGTGAGCCTGTACGGCTTAGTTTTGGCAGCTGATCGATCTATCTTGCTGTCACGCTTGGGCAAACACCAGTTCGGAACTGAGAGGGCTGAATCCACCGTCGCCCGACCGGGAACGCTGGCGGCCATAGCGCAGGGACTCTTGGCGGAAGCCGGTGGCTGGTCATCCCAGTTCCTGCAACGCAAAGCGGACCGTCCCGGCGTGACGGCCCAAGAGATGGCCAGAGAAATGTTTATCCGCGAAGCGCTGGTGAACAACAAGTGGCGCGCAAGATACCTGCCGTTCGTCAAACACAACCAGGAACTGCTAGCCGAAGCGCGCGAAATGGAGCAGCGTTCCCGCCAGGGGGGCCGCGTCGCATCTGAAGAGCAGCTTTTCGAATTCTTCGAGGAGCGGGTCCCGGAACGGATCACCTCAGCCGCTGCGTTTGAGAAATGGTGGAAACGGGAGCGCCAGAAAACCCCTCACCTGCTGGACCTGAGCTGGGATGATGTTGTCACGGAGTCGGGTCGTGAACTTGGCGTAGGTTTCCCTGACGTCTGGCATCAAGCAGACCTGGAACTGCGCCTCAGCTACGACTTCGACCCCGGTTCCGCGAGTGATGGGATAACAGTCAGCATCCCTTTGGCTTTGCTTCCGCAGGTTGAGGACACAGGTTTCGACTGGCTGGTGCCCGGCATGCTGGAGGAGCTCTGCACGGGAACGATCCGCGCCCTGCCGAAAGAAAAACGGCGGCATTTGGCTCCAGCTCCGGACCTGGGCAGACAGATAGCAAGTGGGCTTACGTATTCGGAATCCACCGTTGTTGAGGATGCTCCGCCCGCGGACGACCTGGATGCGTCCTTGGGTCGGCTCGCCGCCTGGGGCAAGCGAACCGGGGCGGTAACGCGGGCGGGCGAGGCGCCAAAACCCGCCGAGCCGGTAAGCACGGTGACGGACCGGTTCTTCCCCGCCTTTGCCAAGAGAGTCTTACAGTTGCGGGGAGTGGAGCTTGGGGAAGCCGAGGAGACCCATGTCGAGCAAAACCTGGCCACACATCTACGCATGCACTTCCGTGTCGTGGACGGGAATGGGAAAACCTTGGGTGACGGCTCGTCGTTACTGGAATTGCAGCGCCGCTTCGCTCCTCAAGCCGACCGGGCCATCCACCAGGCCGTGCATAAGGCGGTCCGCCAAGCAGGGCGAGCCCAGTGGGGCCAGGCTACCCTGACTGATTTCCCCGCGGCGGGACTTCCCCGAGTCATTGAAACCGTGAACGCCCAAGGGCTAACGATCCGCGGCTACCCAGCATTAGTTCCCGGCACCAAAGTGAGTTTACGTCTGGAAAGCAGCGCGGACCAGGCCGAATTGCTCACCCGCGGTGGCCTAGCGCAACTGCTAGCAGAGAAGTTACGCCTGCCGCTTGCGCGCGTGACGACGCGCTGGTCTGGGCGGGAGGCTCTCCTGCTGGCAGCGTCCCCCTACCCGAACACTGAAGCGCTGGTTGAAGCGGCCAGTTTGGCTGCTGCCCGAAATCTGGTCACCCGGTTGGCTCCGCGCGGCGTGAGAACCCCGGAGCAGTTCGATTCACTGACTGCGGATGCCCGCGACCTGTTTGAAGAAGAGGTCTACCAGGTGCTGCTCTCCGTAGTAAAGACTCTGGAGGCCAGCAGCCGAGTCGAAGACGCCCTGGCGGAGAACCCCGGCGAATCTCTGAAAATGGTCCGCCGACAGGTGAAACGCAACCTGAAACAGCTGCTGAACAGCGATTTCCTGGCCACGACGCCGGGGGATCGGCTGCCGCACTTACCCCGCTACCTGTCGGCTTTGGCGGTGCGTTTACAGCGGGCCGCGCGCACCCCAAAGGACCTGCAGCTGGACCAGCGCCGCTGGCAAGAACTAGAGGCGGTTCGAAGCGAGTGGGAGCAAGCCCAGGAAGCCGCCCTGTCACGTCCCTTTTCACTGCCCACCCACGACCGGCTCGAAGAGATCAAGTGGCTCATTGAAGAGTTCCAGGTTTCTCAGTTCGCGGAGCAGCTGGGCACCAGCGAAAAAGTGAGTGCCACCAGGATCCGGAGGCGGCTCCAGCCATGACGGGTGAAGAAATCCTAGTATTGGCGCGGCGCCTTTTGGATGAACATGGCCTTACCGATTGGCGGGTGCGACTGGATCGTGCCCGCAGACGCGCGGGGTCCTGTCGCTATCAGTCCAAAGAGATAACCCTTTCCGCGCAGCTGCTACCCTCTTACCCACACGCACAGGTGCGGGACGTCATCTTGCATGAGATAGCGCATGCTCTGGTTGGGGCTGCTCACGGACACGGACCGGTTTGGCAAAGGACAGCACTCCGGCTGGGTGCAAACCCGCGCGCCCGCCTGCAGGGAGATTTGCCCAGACCGCCAGCGCCTTGGGTTGGGACGTGCCCAAGTTGCGGTGCAAGCCGGGAACTCTATAGCGCGCCGCGCCGGGTCGTCTCGTGCGGCCATTGCAGCCCAACTTTTGACGGCGAACTGGTCTTGGAATGGCGTCACTTTGGCGCCCTGCGCACACCGCCTGGGCGGTATCAAAATGAAGCACGCCAACTTAGGCGGGGAAGGTGGAAACGGTGAAAACTCTGATTACTTCCGGGATGCGGCTCACTCCTGAGCAGCGACAGCGCCTTGAAGAGGCTGGCTTCGAACTGGTGATAAGCGACAGTGAAAAGGAAGTTCCCCAAGAAGCGGTGGATGCTGAGATTGTCGTCTGCAACTCTTTGTTCCGCCATGTTGAGCCCGACCAGTTTCCCAAGTTGAAATTCGTTCAGCTTACCTCCGCCGGTATGGACGGCTTCCCTGCCGATTATTTCCGCGAGAAGGGAATCGGTTTCGCGAACGCAGCGGGAGTTTTCGTGCCGCCCATGACCGAGTGGGCGCTGTTATACATTCTGCACTTTTACCGCTGTGCGGACCTCTTTAGGCGCCGACAGGAAGATGGAGTGTGGGAGAAGCCAGCGGACCAGCTGGAACTAGAAGGCAAAACAGCGACGATCGTGGGTTATGGGGCCGTTGGCGCGGCAATCGGCGAGGTGCTGCGCCACTTTGGCGTGCACGTCATCGCAGTGTCTCGCAGTCGAAAGCAGGCGGACCGGTACTTGCCCCTCGACAAGTTGAACGAGGCGATTAGTGAGAGCGACATTGTTATAGTCAGCATCGCGGCCGCCCCTGGCACCGAAAAGTTGGTAGACAGAGAAGCGCTGCAAAACTTGAAATCGGGAGCAGTATTCCTAAACCTGTCCAGGGGGTCGGTCGTTGACCAGGACGCGCTGATTGAACGTGTCCAAGAAGGGGACCTACGAGGGGTCGCCTTGGACGTGTTTGAAGAAGAGCCATTGCCAGCAGACAGTTCTTTGTGGGGCTTGCCGGGCGTCGTGATCACACCTCACGTCTCGTTTTATTCGGACCGCATCAAGGATCGTCTTTTCCAGGTCGTCTGGGATAATTTAAACCGCTATTACGGTGCCTCGTAACTCTGCGCTCACAGGGCTGTGAGTGTCCAGGTAGGACTCCAACGCCTCGACAGCGCGAATCATGGTACTGGTCCGGTTCCGATCAAACCTGGCGGGGACTCCCTGTTGGGTTACGAACCCAACCGTGTAGAGACGCCCCTCTTCCAAAGGATCGCCTTCAGCGTAGAACTCCTGGATGCGGGCTCCCGCCGGATTCTCAGCCTTGAAGCGGATCTGGACTCCGCGGCACCGCTTC
>CAYFRL010000010.1:0-10418 GCA_964345595.1 uncultured Actinomyces sp. | reverse complement strand
CGTTATTGGACCCGCCGGGATAGGAGCCCCATAGCGCCACCCGTTAGAGAAGCAAATCTCTGTCCCTGCCGCGCTAGAGACCGCGTCCAATAGGAAGTTGTCCATCGTGGATTCCAGCATGGTGTACCGGTTCAGATCCGTCGCGGTCCTTCCGACCACCTGGCGCAGCGCTTGCCGGTGGGGCGAGTAAATTGCGTTAACCATCTTCTGCATGCCAGGATCGGGCGAAATCTGCGGCCCCATCTCGACCAGCTCATGTCGAATGTCGCCTACGCTGCCATCCTGGTCCACATCGATGTCCAACCTGCCTACGAATGAGCCGTGGCAGCCCGATTGGAAGATCGTTGTCTCCCCAACCGTAAACGGCCTATACATCCGGTTGTGGGTGTGCCCGCTTACAATTACGTCAATGCCGGGAACCCGCTGCGCTAACTTACAGTCCTGTGGGAAGCCAAGGTGGGACAGCACCACGATCAATTCCGCGCCTTTGTCCTTTAGCTGCCTGATTTCCTTTTTGAGTTCGTCTTCCCCGATGGTGAAGCGCAACCCTTCGCTGGCTCGGGCCGGGGACATCTTGTCAATAATCGTCGCTGCCAAACCAACGATGCCGACCCGCACTCCGGCGCGCTCCAAGAGGATGCTCGCGGGGAACGGATCCGGCCTCGCATCTTCTCTGTGGCAGTTCGCGGCCAGCAGGGGATAATTCAGCTGCCCCGCCAACTCCTCTAGGCGGTGCGGACCGTACATGATGTCCCAGTGCACGGTCCAAGCGTCAATGCCCAGCTCGTTCAGCGGTGCAATGAGGGCCTGACCTGCCGTGTGAACCGCAGGAAAGGTGCCGTGTAGAGTGTCCCCGTTGTCCAGGGTGACCACCGAGTCTGCTCCGCGTTCGCTACGCACGGAATCGAAGTAGCTTTTGATCCGTGCGTAGCCGCCAACAACCCGGTGATCATCGCCAAACAGCTCCTGGTGTTCCTCCAGGTAGCCGTGCGTGTCATTGATTTGCAGCAGGGTGACTGTGCGCATCTCTAGACCTCGCGCAGAATCGCCTCCACACTTGCCTTTGCGTCTCCAAAGAGCATCTGCGTGTTCTCCTTGAAGAACAGAGGGTTTTGAACTCCGGCGTATCCGGTCGCCATTGAACGCTTGAACACAATCACGTTGTCGGCCTCCCACACCTTCAGCACCGGCATGCCCGCGATGGGCGACCCCGGTTCTTCAGCCGCCGGGTTTACCGTGTCGTTCGCGCCGATCACCAAGACGGTGTCGATGTCCGCGAAATCGTCATTCACCTCGTCCATCTCCATGACAACTTCATAAGGCACACGCGCTTCTGCCAGCAGCACGTTCATGTGGCCAGGCAAACGGCCAGCAACGGGGTGAATGCCAAACGTCACGTCGACGCCCCGGTCACGCAGAGCCTTCGTCAACTCAGCAACGGGGTATTGGGCCTGCGCAACGGCCATGCCATAACCGGGCGTAATCATCACTTTCCGAGAGTTCTTCAGCATCTCGGCTGTAGCGGCAGCATCAATTTCCCGGTACTCACCGTCTTCTTCACCGCCGCCCGCCTGAGCGGAAGTGTCGGTGCCGAACCCGCCTAGGATCACCGAAATGAAGGAACGGTTCATGGCCTTACACATGATGTAGGACAGGTATGCGCCAGAAGAACCCACCAAGGCGCCAGTGATGATGAGCAGCTCATTGTTCAGCATGAAACCGGCCGCAGCCGCCGCCCAACCGGAATAGCTGTTCAGCATGGACACGACGACCGGCATGTCGCCGCCGCCAATTGCCGCCACCAGGTGCCAGCCAATCAGCAAAGCGATAATCGTCATGGCGATGAGCGGAATCCACGCCGACTGGTCGCTGCCGGCCGCAATAAACCAGATCATCAGACCGGCGGAAGCAATGATCCCAACCAGATTCAACAGGTGCCGGTGAGGCAGGGTAAGGGGCGCACCGCTGATCCTGGCGGATAGCTTCAGGAAGGCCACAATCGAACCGGTGAAAGTGATGGCACCGATGAATACGCCCAGGAAAACCTCTCCCAGGTGGAAGCCGCCAAGTGATTCGGAAAGCGCGTCCGGGTGCAAGAAGGAGTTGTATCCGACCAGGACCGCCGCTAAGCCAACAAAAGAGTGGAGCAGTGCGATGAGTTCGGGCATCCCCGTCATCTCCACGCGCTGAGCCTTGTAAATGCCGAGACCGGCACCGAACAGCATTGCCACGGCGATCAGCAAAAGCGTCGCCACCACACCGCGTGGCGGCTCAGAGGCTATTGCTAGCACAATTGTCGCGCTAACCGCGATTGTCATACCAACAATTCCGAACCGGTTACCGCGCTGGGCGGTCTTGTTACTTGAAAGTCCGGAGAGGGCAAGAATGAACAGGATGGCTGCGGCCAAGTAGGCCAGTTGTACAACGTGAATGAGAAGATCCATCCCTAAGCCCCCTTGAACATGGTGAGCATCCGTGCCGTGACGGTGAAACCACCAAATATGTTGATCGAAGCCAGCAAGATCGCTATGAAGCTGATGATTGTGACAGCCAGATTGTCAGAGCCGACCTGAAGTATCGCACCCAGCAAGATGATGCCGGAGATCGCGTTTGTCACCGACATCAGCGGGGTGTGGAGCGAGTGAGAGACATTCGTGATCACGTAAAAGCCGATTACTATCGCGAGTGCCAGCACCATGTAGTTCGCTATCGCCACCATCGGGGTGACCAGGTAGAGAGCCACCAACAGCGTTGCGGCGAAGCCTGCCCACGCGCCCCAAATGGTGCGTTTGCGGGCCTCTGTCGCGGCTAGTTCTTCCGGTGTTGGGTCAGCGGGTTTTGGAGCGGTCGCCGCAACTGCCGCGGCAGCGGACACCTTCACGGGAGGCGGCGGCCAAAGCAGTTCGCCCTTGTTCGTGACGGTGATGCCGCGAATGATTTCGTCTTCCAGGTTTAGGTCAAGCTCACCGTTCTTCTCCGGCGTGAGCAGGCGCAGCAGGTTCACAATGTTCTGCGCGTACAGCTGCGACGACTGGGTCGCCAAGGCACCCGGCAGGTCCAGCGGGCCATTCACGATTACGCCGTTTTCGGTTACAACCTTTTCGCCCGGGCGGGTGACAGTGACGTTACCGCCGTTCGCGGCGGCCATGTCGATGACCACAGAGCCGGGCTTCATGGCGGCTATCGCGGCGTCATCCAGCAAGACCGGGGAGCGGCGCCCTGGAATGTTCGCGGTCGTGATGACGATGTCGGCCTTTGCGGCCTCGTCAGCATAGAGCTGGTTGACCGCGGCGGTTTCTTCATCGGTGAGGGCGCGTGCGTAGCCATCCGAAGATTCTTCGGCGTCTCGGTGTAGGCCCACAAACCGGGCGCCCATCGATTCGACCTGTTCGGCGACTTCAGGGCGCACGTCAGAGGCAATCACTTCGGCGCCCATTGATGCTGCCGTCCCAATGGCGGCCAGTCCGGCAACTCCTGCACCGATCACGTAGACGCGGGCGGGCGGCATCTTCCCAGCGGCCGTGACCTGGCCGGTGAACAGGCGTCCGAAGTCCGAGGCCGCCTCGATCACCGCACGGTAACCGGCAACGTTTGCCTGTGAGGAAAGCGCGTCCATCGCTTGGGCGCGGGAAATGCGCGGGACGGCGTCCATCGCCATGGCGGTAACGTCGGCTGCGCGCAGTTTTTCCAAGAGTTCTGGGCTGCGAGCCGGCGCCAGCCGCGTGATCAAAGTGGCCCCCGGCCGCATGAGTGCCAGGTCCGCATCCGTCGGGGCGTCCAACGAAAGAACGATATCGGCCCCCCACGCCTCGTTTCTATCCGTAATGAGCGCGCCCGAATCCAAATACTGGTAGTCGGGGTAACTGGCCTGCGCCCCTGCGCCTGTTTCCACGCACACCGAATAGCCCAGCTTTTCTAGCTTCTTGACCGTATCGGGGGTGGCAGCTACCAGGGGTTGGGAATCGGGTTCTCTTGGAACACCTATGCGCATTCCTACTCCTTCGTATTGTCGAACATGCAGGGCAGGAAGCCGCTCACTTGCCCCGCGTTGCACTGCCCCAGTCTATCGGGTTTGTACCGGCGCGCCGGTCATTCGCCTTCCCGGTCGGGGGCGACTTCACAGTACACGCACCTGTATAGACGCTGATCCGCGTCGGAAAGTCGGAACACTTGGTCCACGTCCGGTTCGACGGAAGTGATACACCGCGGGTTCTTGCAACGCACAATATTTCGCAGCGTTTGCGGAGGCTCCAGATGACGTTTTTCAACCAACTGGTTGTTCTGCACGATGTTCACAGTTATGCGCGGGTCAATGTAACCGAGCGCGTCAACGTTGAGGTCGATCAGCTCGTCAATCTTGATGATGTCCTTGCGGCCGTATTTGCGCGAGGCCACGTTCTTGATGATCGCGACCGTGCTGTCCAGTTCGTCCAGGCCAAGCAAGTAGTAAAGACGCATGCATTCGCCCGCAGCGATGTGGTCAATTACGATACCGTTTTCTACACCGTCGATGTTCATTTGGCCTCCTCTAGCAGCTTCAGGATGAGGGCTTGGCGGACAATCATGCCGTTTCGGACCTGCTTGAAATAGGTGGCCCGCGGGTCGGCATCAACGGCAACCGCGATCTCGTTTACGCGAGGCAGTGGATGCAGAATCGACAGGTCGCCGCGCCCGTAGCGGAGTTTGTCCGTGTCCAAGATGAAGCGGTCTTTCAGGCGAACATAGTCGGCCTCGTTGAAGAACCGCTCCCTTTGAACGCGAGTCATGTAGAGCACGTCCAGATCGCCCAGATGTCCTTCCATGTCTTCCGTCTCCACGAAGGGCGTGCCGGATTGGGCGAGCATTTCCCGGATGTAACCGGGGACCCGCAGTTCCTGCGGGGACATCAACACGAAAGAAACTCCCGGGTAGGGCAGCATCGCCGTGATCAGGGAGTGTACGGTCCTGCCGAATTTCAAGTCTCCGGCCATTCCCACAACCATGTCACCCAAGCGGCCCTTTTCTCGGTAGATGGTGAGCAGGTCGGTCAGGGTTTGCGTCGGGTGGGCGTGCCCCCCATCCCCGGCATTGATGACGGGAACTTCGGATTGCATGGAGGCAAGCAGCGGCGCGCCTTCCTTCGGGTGGCGCATCGCGATGATGTCCGCGTAGCACGAAACGGTGCGCACAGTGTCAGCAACGCTCTCCCCTTTAGCCGCGGAACTGGATTCCGCCGTGGAGAAGCCCAGCACGCTTCCGCCCAGCGCTTGCATTGCCGCTTCAAAACTTAGGCGGGTCCGTGTGGAAGGTTCAAAGAAGAGCGTGGCTAGGCGCTTATGGACGCAGGCGTCTTCAAATTCACCCGGATGCTGCGCGATTTCTTCTGACAGGTCCAGCAGCCCTTGAATCTCTTCCTGGCTCAGATCGGTGATTTCTATGAGGTGGCGCATCAGTCGGTTACCTCCCACGCTGCGGGGTTGTCGCGAAAGCGCAGGACGGACTGGCCTTCAGCTTCGGTTATTTTGCCGGACTCGACCGCCACCGGCACCAGCGAGTCAAGGTCGGACAGCGTCACGCAACGCACGCCCGCCTCACTCAAGCGCACGTCTGCCTTTTCCATTCCGTACGTAAACAGAGCGGCAATTCCTAGGACTTCGGCGCCTGCCTGTCGAAGCGTCTCCACTGCCTCCAAAGAGCTTCCGGCTGTGGAGATGAGATCCTCGACCACCACAACGCGCGTTCCTGGGTCCAGCCTGCCTTCGATTTGGTTGCCCCTGCCATGCGCTTTAGCGCCGCCTCGAACGTAACCCATGGGCAGGTCCAACAATTCGGCCGCAAGCGCAGCGTGCGCGATCCCCGCGGTCGCGGTTCCCATGAGTGTTTGCACGCCGGGGAATTCTGATTCGATCAAGTGGGCCAGCGCGCCTTCAATGCGGCGCCGAACCCGCGGGTAAGAAAGTATTAGTCGATTGTCACAATATATGGGGCTCTTGATGCCAGAAGCCCAAGTGAAGGGGTCCCCGGGCCTGAGGAATACCGCGTCAATTTCCAGTAAATCAGCTGCCGTTTTAGAGGCTGTTGTCATCCGTTATCTCCCTAAACAAATTCGTCTACGCAGCGTTTATAGGCCGCCAGCGGGTCGGGGGCTCGCGTGATCGGCCTACCAACAACGATGAAATCGGCGCCGTCAGCGCGCGCCTGAGCGGGCGTTGCAACGCGGACTTGGTCTCCCACCTCTCCATCGGAGAACCTGACGCCGGGCGTTACGGTGAGGAAATCTTCGCCGCAGAGTTCTTTCACCGCGCGCACCTCACGTGGGGAACAGACGACACCGTCCAAACCGGCGGCGGCAGCGTTCTGCGCGTATGCGGCTACCACCTGATCTACCGGACGGTCAATCAGAAGCTCACCTGTAAGCATTTCTTGGCTGGTCGAAGTCAGTTGGGTGACGGCGATCAAGAGGGGTCTGGTTCCGTCTTCCCTGGTCAGTGCCCGGCGCGCCTCTTCCATCATTTTGCGGCCGCCAGAGGCGTGAACGTTCACCATGTCAACATCCAGGTCTCGCAGCACTTTCATTGCGGAGCCGACGGTGTTCGGGATGTCGTGCAGCTTCAGGTCCAAGAAAATGCGGTAGCCGCGCCGTTTGAGTTTCCGCACCAGGTTGGGTCCAGCCCCGTAAAACAATTCCATGCCGACTTTCAGATACGGCTTTTCTTCCGGCAGCCGGGCCAGGAACTGGTCCAAGGCCTCTTCACTTGGGAAGTCGGCCGCGACAATTACGTCCCTCATGGGCGCTCCGTTCCAGGTTGGGCGGCGCCGACGATGTCGCGCAGCCGTTCGATGCCGTACTGCTCCATCCGCGTGGGCATCTCCGCAAGGATCTCGGGGATTACCAGCGGGTTTCGCAGACTTTCGGTGCCGACCTGTACCGCGTCTGCTCCGGCCATCATCATCTCGATTGTGTCTCTTGCCGAGGCGACCCCGCCCGCTCCCATAATCGCAAGCGAGCTTGCCTGCCGCACCTGATAAATCATCCTCAGCGCCACGGGGAAGACCGCCGGGCCGGACAGTCCCCCCATCGCTCTGGCGATAACGGGCGCACGCCGGGCCGGGTCAATACGCATCCCCTGCAAAGTGTTGATCAGTGTCACGCCGTCGGCGCCTTCGCCTTCTACAACGCGGGCCAACTCCACAATGTCGGTCACGTTGGGTGAAAGCTTCACGAACAGCAACGACTCTTTCACGACTGCGCGTACTTGGCTCACCACCTGCCTGAGAGCCAGCGGGTCCGCTCCAAATACCATGCCGCCGCCGTGAACGTTTGGGCAGGAAACATTCAGCTCAATGATTTCGCCGTGTCCGTCGGCCTTTTCGCAGCATTCCCGATACTCATCTACGGAGAATCCGCTAATGTTCAGGATGATCGGCTGGTGGTAGAACTCTTTTAGGGCGGGCACTTTTTCCGCTAGCACCGCGTCGATCCCCGGGTTTTGCAACCCGATCGAGTTGATCATTCCGGACGGAGTTTCGGCGACACGTGGAGTCGGGTTTCCCTGCTGCGGTTCCCGCGTCGTTCCTTTTAGCGAGGCGGCGCCCAAGATATTCGGGTCGTAGAACTCATTGAATTCGTCGCCGAACCCGAAACAGCCGGAGGCGGGAATCAGCGGGTTTTGTAGTTCAAGGCCCGCCAGGTTCACGGAAAGGTCGGTTACCATCGCAGTTCCTCCCGGGTGAACACTGGCCCTTCTTTACAGACTCGGCTCATTCCGGAAGCGGTTTCTACCACGCAGCCAGCGCACGCGCCGAACCCGCAGGCCATTCTCTCTTCCAAACTGAACTGAGCTGGGACCGACGTTGCTGCTGCCAAGGCTTTCAGCATTGCCGTCGGGCCGCACGCATACAGGTAGTCGAATCCGGGTACCAACTGGAGCGCATCCGTTACCAGACCGCGGGTCCCCACACTGCCGTCCACCGTCGTGATGATTACCTCTGCTCCCAGCGCCTCCATCGCTTCGGCCAGGTAGACCTCGTCAAGCCCACCGAATCCAAGAATCACCCTTGGCGTTTGCCCTAGCCGGATCAGTTCGCGCGCAAGTGAGAACAGAGGAACCACGCCGACGCCGCCGCCAACTATCAGCGGCTGCGTGGCAGCGGCCGGGGTGAACCCGTTTCCAAGTCCCGAAAGCACCGACAGGGTCGCTCCCGGCCGGGCCGCTGTCAGAGCAAAGGAGCCTTCTCCTAGTTCCTTGTAGATAAGCTCCACGCGTTCCTGGCCCCAGTCGTAGACAGAAAAAGGTCTGCGTAAATAGAAGCCGGGCACTTCCACGTTGACGAACTGGCCGGGAACGCGAATGTCAGAGCTGTCACCTGCCAGGCTAAGCTGCCACGTGTCGCGGGCAATCGGCCGGTTCTGGACGACAGAGAAGTCAACCACTTTCACTTGAAGTAGCCCTCCGGATCCCAAACCGGGTCGCCCTGGCAAACGGTGAGAATAACCCGCCCGTACAGATCCATGCCCGCAAAAGGAGTCGCCTTACCTTTGGAGAGGAATTTGCTGGTATCCAACGGCTCGTGAAATTCGGGGTCGAAAACAATCAGGTCCGCATACTCACCGGGGATGATTTTCCCTCCCCCCAGTTTGAAACGCTCCCTCGGTTTGGTTCCCATGACCTCGACCAACCGCTCCATACCGAACCGGCCGGAACGAACGAACTCCGTGTAGATGACGGGCAGCGAGTTCTCCACGCCCACCACCCCGTTGGCTGAGTTCTCCAGGCCGCCCGCTTTTTCCTCGGCCGAGTGCGGTGCGTGATCGGTCGCGACCATGTCGATGGTGCCGTCAACCAGAGCGTGAGCAACAGCTTCCCGATCGGCCCGCGAGCGGATCGGCGGATTCATGCGGAAACGTCCATCCTCTTCCAGCATGTCGTCCGAAAGCGCCAAATAGTGGGGCGCGGACTCGGCTGTCACGGGCAGCCCCTCCGCTTTTGCCCGGCGGATCAACTCGACCGATTTGGCTGTGGACAGATGGCAGGCGTGGTAATCACAACCCGTCTCACGGACCAGCTCCAGGTCCCGTTCCAGCTGGCTCCACTCAGACTCACCCGGCTTGCCCTTATGGCCGTGCTGGCGGGCATAATCTCCGTCGTTGATGTAGCCGTCGGCAGACAGTTCCAGGTCCTCAATGTGTTGGGCGGCAATCCCGCCCACCGCAGCGATCCCTTGCATCACTTCGCGCATGCGGTCCTTTGACTGAACACCGAACCCGTCATCAGAAAACCCGATCACGTAGGGTTCCAGCGCGGCATAGTCGATGACTTCCCCGGTCCCTGTGCCACCCTCCGTCAAGCACGCGTAAGGAAAGACTTCGACTATCGCATCCTTTTGGTAGGCCTGGATCTGTTCGAGCAGCTCCGGCAAGTTATCCGGTGGCGGCGCCACGTTCGGCATCGCACCGACCGAAGTGAACCCGCCCCGCGCGGCCGCAGCGGTCCCCGTCGCAATGGTCTCTTTATAAGAAAAACCGGGTTCTCGCAGATGAACGTGAATATCTGCTAGACCCGGCAAAACGTATTTCCCCGTTATGTCGACTTCTCTGTCTCCCGGAGAGGGAGTCAATTCTTTCCCCACCTCCACCAGACCCGAATCATCGATCCGAACGTCTAGGGGATGGAAGGATTCACCTTGATAAACTTGGCCGCCTTGCAAAAGGACACTCATGTCGCAAACTCCTGATCAGTGCGTCACCGCTCGGGATTCCTTTGGAAGGACCCGGGTTACCGTACCGCGAAAAACGCGCGGCAGGCAACCTCATTTTGCCGGCCGCCCGCACGGTGTCTCAGCAAGCTGGGAAAGCAATGTCCTTAACGTAGGCGAACATTTCGTACAGAGAGCGCCAAAGAATCCGCGAAATGCTGCTGTGCGGGTTCGAAGCCGCACCGTACACCCTGCCAGGGAAGCAGCGGTCCATTTCCATCGTGGCCCGGCCCAGGTGGGACCTTTCTGTAACGATCACCACTGAATCCCAGCCTTGCCGTCTGGCAAGTTCAACGAACCCGGCTACCTCACCGCCTGTCGTATTCGGCTTCGGGTCCACACAGTACGTTCGGTAGTCAGCGTACTCAGCGTCGCAGTCTTCAAACCAGTCGCCCGCGTTGAAGCTGAGAGAATCATGCGGGTCCAGCATGCGCCGCACCTTCTCCGACCTGGACAGAACCAGGTTGTCACTGACACCCTGCGCGGCCAGCTGACGGCCTAGCTCCATTCGGTCGTTCCTGTAGGCCAGGACGAAGATGGCGTCCGCGTGCTGCGGGATCTCCACGCGCGGGTTCCAAATTAGCCACTGAAACACTCCCACCGCCGCAGCGAAAGCTGCCAGGGAGATGTATCTCCAGCGGGGGCGGCGCGGGGGCTTGTTCATGGTGACACCAGCATAGTCG
>CAYFRL010000009.1:23457-60795 GCA_964345595.1 uncultured Actinomyces sp. | reverse complement strand
CTCGCAGATCCGGGCCGCTGACCAGGCTGTTCAGCCGGGGCGCTTCAAGAAACTTCTAGAAGTCCCAGTCCTCGTCCTCGGTGTCCACAATTTCGCCGATCACGTAGGAAGAGCCGGAACCGGAGAAGAAGTCGTGGTTTTCATCCGCGTTCGGTGACAGTGCCGCCAGGATCGCTGGATTCACGTCGGTCTCATCGGCGGGGAACAACGCCTCGTATCCCAGGTTCATCAGCGCTTTGTTCGCGTTGTAACGTAGGAATTTCTTGACGTCTTCGGTGAGGCCCAAGGGGTCGTACAGGTCCGCGGTGAACTTTTCTTCGTTGTCGTACAGCTGTAGTAGCAGGTCGTACGTGAAGTCCTTCAGTTCCTGTTTCCGCTCTTCGGAGGCAGTCCTGTTGTCGACCTGGTACTTGTATCCGATGTAGTAGCCGTGGACGGCCTCGTCGCGGATGATCAGGCGGATCAGGTCGGCGGTGTTCGTCAGCTTCGCGTGGGCCGACCAGTACATGGGCGCGTAGAAGCCGGAATAGAACATGAAGGATTCCAGCATTACCGAGGCGATCTTCTTCTTTTGCGGGTCGTCGCCAATATAAGCGGAGTTGATGATCCGCGCCTTATTTTGCAGTTCGACGTTCTCTTCGCCCCAGCGGAACGCGTCGTTGATCTCTTCGGTGGAGAGCAACGTTGAGAAGATTGATGAGTACGACTTGGCGTGCACGGATTCCATGAAAGCAATGTTTGTTAGCACCGCTTCTTCGTGCTGGGTTTTAGCGTCTGGAATGAGGCTGACGGCGCCGACGGTGCCCTGCAGCGTGTCCAGCAGTGTCAGGTTGACGAAGATACGGTTCGTCATGTCTTTCTCTGCTTGGTTCAGCGTGGCCCAGGACTGAATGTCGTTCGACAACGGAATTTTCTCTGGTAGCCAGAAGTTTCCGGTGAGCCGGTCCCACACCTCCAGGTCTTTTTCGTCCTCAATCTTGTTCCAGTTGATTGCTTCAAAAACGTGGCTTTCCTGCTGCGTCATCCGCATCCTCCTTGAGTCCTACAGCTAGGATACTAGCTCCTGTGAATTGACCGCCCCGGGGTCTATTCGGGGGGCCCATCACCCCGGCCTGACCCACCCGATTTAGCGCGGTGTACTGCCGGGAGTAAGCTCCGACGTAGTGGTCGTTTGACCACGCTCGTACAGCCAGTTTGGAGTAGTTTTGTCCCCCGTTCAGTCAGCCGCACTTACCCCTGAAGTCATCAACCAGGCGCGCGCCGCCGTCGATACCGATCCGGCCGTTCAGCTCTCACTGAACGCTGTCACGAATAACGGCCTAGAGGCGGTGAGTTTGGACCGTGAGAAGGCGATCACCCCGACCAGTATGTCCACGAAACTGGACACTTGGAAGGTCACGAACCAGAAGAAGTCCGGCCGATGCTGGCTATTTGCTGCGCTGAACATCATGCGCGTCTCCGTGATGGAAAAACTGAACGTGAAGAACTTCGAGCTGTCGCAGAACTACGCGGTTTTCTGGGAGAAGTTTGAGCGGGCCAACTATTTCCTTGAGGACCAGCTGGCCCTGGTCGCCTCGGAAGAAGACCTGGATTCCCGTCTTTCCCAGTTCCTGCTCGCAGACGTTTTGAACGATGGTGGCCAGTGGGACATGTTGGTCGGCGTTTTCAAGAAGCACGGCGTTGTCCCTCAAGAAGTGATGCCGGAAACGACGGCCAGCTCGAACACCGAACCGATGAACGCCCAAATGCGGATCTTGCTGCGCCGCACGGCCCTTGAGTTCCGGGATCTGAGCACTGAGGAGGAACGCCGCGAATTGAAGGCGCGCACTCTTGAGGGGATCTACCGCATCCTGGTGATCAACCTGGGCGTCCCTCCGACATCGTTTGATTGGCAGTGGCGCGATGAGGACGGGGATTTTCACCGGGACGGGACGCTTACCCCGGTTGAGTTCATGGACCGGTACGTCGACCTGGACTTGGACGACTACGTTTGCCTGGTGGACGACCCGCGCGCCGCGCATCCGAAAGACAAGCCGCTGACGGTCAGTCACCTCGGTAACGTTGTAGGCGGTCCGCAGGTGCATTACTTGAACGTCGATATCAGTTTGATGAAAGAGCTGGCCGCCAAGTCGCTGCGGGATGGGCACCCGGTCTGGTTTGGTTGCGACGTCGGTCAGCAGTCCGATCGGAAGGCTGGCCTGCTGGTCAGTGACGTTTACCGTTACCAGGATGTGCTGGGCGTCGACCTGGAGACAACCAAGGAACAGCGAGTCCTGATGGGCGAGTCGCTCATGACGCACGCGATGGTTCTCACCGGTGTGGACGAGGTGGATGGTCGCCCCCGCCGCTGGCGCGTCGAGAATTCGTGGGGTGAGGACATCGGAGACAAAGGCTACTTCACCATGGACGATCAGTGGTTCAGCGACTTTGTTTTCGAGGTTGTGGTGAAGAAATCCGATCTACCTGCCCAACTGCTGGCCGCCTTGGACGACGAGCCACTGGTCCTTCCCGCGTGGGATCCGATGGGCGCACTGGCCTAGCAGCGAAACCTTTTGCCCGGCCGCATAGGGCTCTGCGGATCAGTCTTCGAGGAGCCTTTGCAGCCGGGCAAAGACGTCCCCCGCACGCAGCCCGTCGTGCTGGAACTCATTCGTTATCAGCGTCTTCCCGTTTCGGAAGAGCCGGGCCGAGGCGCGCGAGAGCTCCTCTGGGACAAACATGTCATCGTAGTAGATTGCGGCGGCAATCGGCGTTTCCAAGTTCTCCAGCACCGACTGGTCGTAAATCTGCGACCAGTCGGCTGAATTCGACAGTAGGTCGACCGCGCCAAGCAGTGACCCAAGCGCCGGGTCTTCTTCAAACAGGCTGCGAAACATGTGCTCACCGGTCAGGTACCAGGGTTCGGATTGGTCCAGCGGGTCCGCGTCTAGGTTAAATCCTGGGAAGTCGGCTGAGAGCCGCTCGGCTGCCCACCTTGTTCCGCCCGGACTGGTCGGGGCGTAGATCGCCTCTTGCAAAGCCGCGTAAAGAGGCCGGTCTGCGTGAGAGACGTGTCGCCCGACCTCGGCCAAGAAGTTTGGATGGAGACGGCGGGTCCCCCGCACCTGCACAAAGGGTCCCTCAAACAAATAGTGCAGCAGGTCGTAGCCTGTTTGCGTCCCTAGGCTCATACCCAACATGCGTAGGCGATTGGGACTGAGACGCTCCCCTGTGGGAAGGAACTCTTCCGTATCCTGCAGGTGAGCGGCGACCTCTCTTATGACCTGCTGGTCCCCCGGGTACTGGCGGTAATAAACCTCGTTCCGCTTCGCTGCGGCAGGATAGGTCAGCCGATATATCTCATCGACGGGCACTAGCCCCGGCAGGCCGCCGGTGATGTAAGCCGAAGAGATCGCTTCTGGGTGGGCACTGAGGTATGCCAGGGTCAGGAACCCTCCGTAGGATTGGCCCAACGTGACCCACTGACGGACCCCCAGTGCCTGCCTGAGCAACTCCGCATCGGACGTGATGCTGCTTTGCAAGAACAGGCGCAGGTAGTCTGCTAGCTCCTTGTCGTCCGAGGGCGCATTGAGCAGAGAAAACGGCGCCGACTGTCCGGTCCCTCTCTGGTCCAGAAGGACCACGCGATAGTCCTTGAGCGCCTGTCCGATCCAGCCATCTTGGAAGTTGCCAGGCCGCGGACCAGCCCCGCCCGGGCCGCCTTGCAAGAACAGCAGGTGAGGGCGGCTCTCTCCACCCTGAGCGGTGATCACTCGGGCGAATAGTTCGATCTGCGGTCCGTCGGGATTTGCGTGATCGAGTGGAACGGGCAGGCGCAGCTCCTCGACCTCGCATCCGCGCTGCCGGTAGCGTTTGCCGGTGCGAGCGCTCATGCGTCCCCCGCTTCAACGCCTGCCTGGCGCACTGGGGCGGGCAATGGTTTCGCCGCCGGAATGGCCAGCATCGCTAACACCGACACCGCGGATACCAACAGTAATGCGTGCAAAATCCCTACGTGATCGCCCAGGAAGCCAAGCACAGGCGGCCCCGCCAGGAACGCCGTGTAACCTATCGTGGCAACTACCGAAATGCGCATTGGTGCGCGCGCCGGGTCATCCGCTGCCGCGGACATCCCAACGGGGAAGCCCAGGCTGGATCCAATACCCCAAATGGCGGCGCCCGCAAAAGCTACCGGGGCGTTGCCGAACACCACCAACAGGCTCCCGATGATTGCCGCGCCGAACATCAAGTAAAGGACACGCATCCGGCCGTACTTGTCCAGCAAGAACGTACCGGCCAGGCGCCCAATCGTCATTGCGGTCAGGAACACGGCTAGGGCCAGCACGCCCAAAGTTTTACTCACGTCGTGTCCGTCCACGAACGCGACCGCCATCCAGTCATTAGCGCTGCCTTCCGTAAAGGCTGCTGCTAGAACCATGAGGCCCACAATGAGCGTGCGCGGCTCCAGCCAAGCTGACTTCGAACCGTTGCCAGCTGCGGCGGCTTTCTCTTCGGCTATGCGACGCTCTTCCACAAGATCGGCCCTGTGCGGAAGGAAAACGGTGGTCGCCCAGTACGCTCCCAGCGCACCGATCACAATGGCAATACTCATGTGCAGCAACACCGGGACGCTCAGCCAAACGAAAAGTGCTCCGATTAGTGCGCCGATGACCGTACCTCCGGAAAAGCCCGCGTGAAACCAAGGCATGATCGACTTGCCGAGCGCCTGTTCGACCTCTGTTCCCTCAAGGTTTTGGGCAACATCCCAAACACCGTTACCAAAACCAAAGAAGAACAGGCCGGCCATTGCCAGGTACATTGACGCGCCCACTTGAACCATGGTCGCTCCAAAGAAAGCGCCCACCAGCGCTACCGCCATGCCCAAGCGCGCCGCGTTCTTTGCGCCTAACGCATCTGCGATCCGGCCAGCGGACGGCAGCCCGACGATTGCTCCAGCTGAGATTCCAAGCAATAGCACGCCCAACTGTCCCGCAGTCAGATCCAGCATTGTCTTTACGTCAGGCAATCGGGACATCCAACTTGCCAAGACAAAGCCGTTGGCCGTGAACAGCACCAGCGTGGCATTGCGGGCAAGGGAAATCTGTGCTGAAGAAAATGTGGGGGCGGGCATACATCTCCCAGGTAGCGGGGGTAATGGGACCTCCACCAGCCTACTCGGCAGACGCTGCATCAAGCCAGTCAACGCACCTTTGCGCCGTTGCTCACCGGAGCGAAGTGTGCTTCTCGATAGCGTTTACCGCCCAAACCCACATGATGATGCCCGCAATAACGGCCCAGATGAAAGAGCCAAGGCCCAACACGGTCGGCTCTGCACCGGTTTGCAGCGACGCGATCAACTCTCCGAACATGCCTCGAGCCACCAGCTGCCCAGTGTCTGGTCCGGAAATGGTGATCCCCAGCGGAACGAACATGGACGCCACCAAAGAGATGATCTGATTCGCGACGTAGAAGATGATTGCTCCGATCACGGGGGCACCGAATCCCAGCGAATTGTATTTGCCTTGCGCACCGATCGACATGATGGCCGCCGCTGCGACTATCACCAGGAAGAGCTGCAGCACCATTGAGAAAGCAATCAGTCCCCACATGTGCGCTGGCAGGCCAGCCATGGCTAGACCGCTCCGGATCACCTCAAACGAATCGGCGATTGGTCGTCGATTCCCTAAAGACACCGCCACGACGATTGCTGGGATGCTGATCGCCAACAGTAAGCCAGCCGCCAGCGCGACCGCGAAAGAGTACAAGACTTTGACGGCATAGATTTCGCGTCCCTGCACTGGAATTGAGAAGGTGAAATAGCCTCTGTTGCCATACATGGACTGCCAGTAGTTGGTACCTAGGAGTATAAGTACGCCCGGGATAAGAAGTACGGCCAGCGCGATGGACAGAACCAAGAAGATGTTGCTCACGAACTGTATTCCGAAGCCAACGAACACCAGCGAGAGGAGCTGCGCAACCACGTAGATGCCAAACACGGCAAGCAGCCCCTTGCGGGAATCAAGCCACTCCTGGACCAGAAGATTCTTTGTCATTGCGTGTACACCTTCCTAAATAGCGCATCCAGGCTCATTTGATACTTGGCCCGCAGGTCGTCTGCTTGGCCTGCCAGCAAAAGCTGACCGTGCCGTAAGAAGACCACTGAGTCGACCACTGGCTCCACATCTGCCAGCAGGTGCGTCGACAAAACCATTAGCGAGTCTGGCGAGAACTGGGTGATGATCCCCCGCATAATCATTTCTCTTGCCGCAGGATCAACCCCGGAAATGGGCTCATCCAGCAAGAAAACCTGTGCATCCCGCGACATTGTGAGAGCGATCTGAAGTTTCTCAGCCATCCCCTTTGACATGTCCTTTCGCGGGGAGTCCATGCCCAAGCCGAAATACTCCACCATCGACTGTGCTTTGGCGGGGTCAAAATCCGAAAAGAACCGAGAGAACTGCTGAATCGCGGCAGCAGGGGTTATGGATCCGGCCAAGAAGGAGCGGTCGGGTAGAAAGGCGACCCGCGCTTTCGTTTTCAGCCCTGGCTTCGCACCGTCGATTAGAACGGTACCCTCCCAGTCCGATAGAACGCCAGCAAGAATCTTCAGCAAGGTCGTCTTCCCTGCCCCATTGTCCCCCATGAGCCCCACAATTTGGCCGGGTTCCCAGCTGAGTGACAAGTCCCAGAGCGCTGGGACCTTCTTGTACGTCTTCGTCAAGTGTTTCACCTCAACAAGTGCCACTAGATCTCCTTTCTCTTTTTGATTCCTTGCTGTCCGGCGACGGTTCCGGCGCGGTTATCCCCGCTGAGAACGGACTCTTCCCAACTTTTCTTGATCAGTTCAAAAGCCTCTTCTTCACGTAGACGCATTCCGACGGCGGCTCGAACAAACGCGGCGCTCAGGTCCTTGGCCAGTTGAGTCCTTGCCTCAGAAATTGCCACTTCCGAGTCGGTTACGTACCTGCCCGCCGTTCTCTCAGGCATGGTGAGACCGGACCGGTCCAGTTCGACCAGCGCCTTTTGAACGGTGTTTGGGTTGACGCGAAGTTCAGTTGCCAGCTCCCGCACGCTTGGTACCCGCTCACCGGGCGGCCATTCGCCCGAAACGATACGTCTTTGGAACTCTTCTGTAAGTTGCGACCAGATTGGCCGCGAATCGTCGAACTGCATGTCACCTCGCCCTCTTGAATGACTGTACTACGACAATCATACAGTTACAACCAATACCGCTCTGAACTGCTCTTCCTACAGGATCCTTGCCAGAAAAACAGGAACGCGGGCCTTATTTGTGACGATTCAGGCATCACTCAGGTAGCGACTATGCGGCGCGGCGCAGATATCCTGAAAGGGTGTTCCATGCCTACCGTGAAATCCTTTCAATCCCCGGCGCACTGCGGTTTTCGGTCGCCGGTGTGTTCGCGCGCTTCCCTATGGCGCTAGTGGGCATCTCAACCATCCTGCTGATAAAGATCCTTTACGGGAACTACGCGCTTGCGGGAGCGGTAAGCGCCGCCGGGGTGATCGCTTTCGCCGTCGGCACGCCGATACTTTCACGCATGGTCGACACGTACGGACAGGCGCGGGTGATGATTCCAGCCCTGATCGTCTCGGCATCGGCAATGGGTGCGCTCACCGCTTTAGCGCTGTTGCACTACCCCGCTTGGACGCTAATGGTCGCGGCGGCGATTGGTGGCGGCACTTCAGGTTCGATGGGCGCCCTGGTCCGCGCTCGCTGGGCATACGTCACCGATAAGCCGTGGCAGATCCAAGCGGCCTATTCGATGGAAGCCGCCCTGGACGAACTCGTTTTTGTAATCGGACCCGTCGTTGCCACCCTGCTTTCCACGGCCGTCCACCCGGCGGCCGGAATCTGGCTGGCCATAGTGTTGGTGGTCGCCGGGGGCCTGTGGTTCCTCAGTCAAAAATCCACCGAACCTCCGGTCAGCAAACGGCAGCGCGTGCGGGGCGAACGCTCCGTGATGCTGAACCCCGTGATGGTGGTCCTTTGCCTGTCGTACGTCGGTGCGGGTGCCCTATTTGGGGCGAACGATCTGGCCGTCGTCGCATTTACAGAAGCACGAGGCGTCCCCAGCCTCGCTGGCGTGATACTCGCCATTTTCGCACTGGGGTCCCTCTTTGGGGCGCTCGTGTACGGGTCCCGAACTTGGGCGTGGCCACTCTGGAAACTACTTGCCGTCGGCGTCTTGGCGCTGACTCTTGGGGTATCGACATTTGTTTTCGCCACTTCACTTCCGATTCTGGCGCTGATCATGTTGATAACTGGCCTGGCGATCGCCCCCACCATGACGAACGTGGCGACCGTCGTGCAACGAATCATGCCGCCCACGCGGCTGACCGAAGGCCTGGCTTGGACGATCACCGCGATGAACGTAGGGGTCTCGATCGGTGCCGCCCTGGCAGGACCCGCGGTTGACTCTTCTGGCGCCAAAGGCGGTTTCTTGGTCGCCATTGCCTCGGCCTGGTTCATGACGATTGCAATGGTCTTCGGGCTGCGCACTCTGCGCCGCGGGATTCCCGAACCGTCGGCTCAGAGGACCAGCCCACGCGAACCCATTACAATGGAGGCAGAAGAGCTCAACGTCGAACTGCCCTCATTGGAATCGGAAAAGTGTCCCTAACCTCAGCGGTTGTTAACAGCATTGAGGCCCTAACTACTCTTAATTCTCGTCTCCTGGAGCGTCTCCGCTGGTACCCGACAGTCGTTGGCTTCGGCGGCTATGGGAACCCTCATCGGGTCCGAATTATGGGGCGCGTCCTCATGGGAACGCGAGCCGACGAACGAAACTGGTTGGGTGAGCGGCGCGGGTGGCGACAATACTTTGATGCGCAGGTCCCCCGCCAACCCGTCCTAGTGTCCTTCGGTGAAAGTCGACGCCTGGTACACGCGGATCGCGGGGGATACATTGACGTCGAACTTGACATCGCGGCTACCGTGCCGGGCTGGCATACCGCCCGACTCCAAGTTGTGCACAGGGGCGATCACGCATCCCGCAAAGGACTGGTCCGCACCGGTAAGCCTGTTGGCGTGCCGATCCGGATCGTTGGAGATCAAGAGTCCGTCGGAGTGATCTCCGATGTTGATGACACCATCATGATCACGATGGTTCCGCAGAGACTCCAGGCGATCCGGTACGTCCTTCTGGAGCACGCAACAAGGCGGCAGAGCGTAAAGGGGATGGCCGCTCTTCTCAAAGGCTTGCAGTTCTTGGGCTTGCAGCTGTCACCCGAGGGCGGCTACTCACCGCTTCCACCGGTTTTCTACCTGTCGAACGGTGCTTGGAATGTCGTCCCGACGCTAAGGCGGTTCCTCATCAGACTTGGCTTCCCCCGCGGGACGCTGCTGCTGCGCCCCTGGGGCATCAACGCTGGCGGACTTCCCCCTCGCGGCATCAATCATAAACTGGCACAGTTTGAGCGGATCAACTCTTTGCTGCCACACCTGAAGTGGTTTCTGGTCGGAGACGACGGGGAACATGATCCGGAGATTTACCGCCGAATCAGCCAGGCTCATCCGGGCAAAGTCCTAGCAGTACTAATCCGCACCCTGAGCGAGCCTGCACACATCGCGCTGCATGGAACTCCTCATCCACCCACAAACACCGAAGAGCTCGCGACAGCAGACGTCCTCACCATAAAGGGAAAAGATGGGCACGCCCTGCGTCTGCGGCTCTACGAACCAACGAATCTGACCGCGCTTCGAGAAGCCGTGGGGCGTAATTTTAACGGCGGGCGCTGAGCCCACCCCGATCCGATATCGGTCCAATACCGAACACAAAACAAGCATTTCAGAACGTCGGCCAGGGAGCGCCACGGGGAAACTGCGGAACTGGCAGAACAGTGGTTAGGGTGAGACGCATCGGGTTTTCAGCAGCTCAATTGCGGCGCAGCGATTGCAGGGAAAGGTACACATGTCAAACAAGCCGGGTCTACTGTTAGTCAATCTGGGGACTCCTGATGCTCCGACGCCCGGTTCCGTACGCCGGTACCTGAATGAGTTCCTGAGCGATCCGCGTGTCATCGATATGCCGGCGGCTTTTTGGAGGCCACTGCTCTACGGACTAATCACGCCGTTTCGCGCGCCGGCATCCGCTAAGAAGTACGACTCAATCTGGATGAGAGAAGGATCGCCACTTCGGATTCACACAGACAACTTGGCAAAAAAGGTGCAGGCGCTTCTTCCGGAATATGATGTGGTGCCCGCGATGCGCTACGGGCAGCCGAGCATAAGCGGCCAACTGGCACGTCTCATCGAAGAGGGCGCTGATTCCATCACGATAATCCCCATGTTTCCGCAATACTCGTCTACGACGTCAGCTTCTGTGATGGACGAGGTTTGGCGCAGCCTTCGCGAACATCGCCGCGTACCCCACACTCGCGTGGTGCGCTCATTCCCAGACCATTCTGGCTACCTTGATGCCCTGGCAGCAAGCGTGGAGACTTCGTTCGCGAGCAACGGGAAACCCGATGTTCTGGTCCTTAGCTACCACGGCATTCCAGAGCGATACGCTACGGCGGGCGGCGATGATTATCCAGCAGAATGCGAAGCCACCACGGCCGGTCTGGTGGAACGTCTAGACCTGAAAACGGATGAATACATCCACACCTACCAGTCAAAGTTTGGCCCAGGAAAATGGCTTGGCCCCGCCACAATCACTACCGTCAAGCAGCTGGGAGAACAAAACGTGGAGCACATCCAGATGGTCGCACCCGCGTTCACCGCTGATTGTCTGGAGACCCTGGAAGAGCTGGACATGCTAAACCGCGAGACGTACTTGGAGGCTGGCGGCAAGACGTTCCACTACATCCCAGCATTGAATGACGGGCATGAATTTGCTCAAGCCATCGCCACCATCGCGACCGAATGAGTGGCTCCTGCCCGGTGAGGCTTAGGCCGCATTCACTGGAACGCGGCGTCTTCATATGCCGCTGGCGGTATAGTATGGCTTCGTGACTACTGAAACTTTGACCGCGAAACCAACACAGACACCGAAGTTCAGCGTGGAAGAATTTGCTCCTGGCTGGGGCGCTTCTGTTATGGGAACGGGAGTTATCTCCTCGCTCTTCTCAGCGCTAGCCAAATTCGGTTGGGCCCCTGCTGTAACGGGCGCGATCGCGCAAGCATTCTTGATCATTGCTCTGGCAGTTGCAATACCCGTCATGGGCACAACGACATACAGGTGGCTAAAGTACCCCAAAGTGGTCATGGCGGACCTGAAGAATCCGATCAAAGGGGCAATGTTCGCGACCTACGCCGGTGGCTTCCTGGTCCTGGCCGTCGGCTTCGGGCGTGCTGGCATGGGCCTGTTCGGCCCCGCCGCGGCAACTGTTCTCACCTACCTCTTCACGATCATTGGTGCGTCGCTTGCCCTGGTGATCGGCTGGTGGTTCTTGACGGATGTCTTCGTTCGCGGGGATGTGAAGGTTCCAACGATTACGGGAGCTTGGTTCATTCCCCCCGTCGTTGCGATCATTGTGCCTACAGCACTTGCGCCGCTCTTGCAAGAACCGACCGGGCTACACAATGAGCTTCTGTGGATCTCTTGGGCGTTCCTGGGCGTCGGTACGCTTCTCTACCTGGTCATCTTGGGAGTGCTAGTCTTCCGCACCGCCACCCAGCCGACCCCGCCCGCGCCACTTGCGCCAACACTGGTTATTGGTATGGGCCCGGCCGGACTCGTGGCGCTGGACTTGCTGCTGCTTGCTGAAGCGAGCGAGCGAATGGGTTACTCCGGGCAGCCTTTCGCGATGGTGACGATTGCTAGCGCCGCAGCGCTTTGGGGATTTGGGCTCTGGTGGGGAATTGCCGCGTTCATTGTTATCCGCCGGGCGCACCCGAAACTCCAATACGCCCTTTCCTGGTGGGGCTTCACATTCCCCTTGGGTGCCTGGGTGGTCTCCGGTGTCACCCTGGGCTTCGTGGCAGCGTCCATGTCCGTGCTAGCCATATCTCTTGTGGGCGCAGCGCTGTTGCTGCTTGTGTGGCTCTACGTGCTAGTTCGGACTGCTATCGGAATTAAGAACGGCACTATCTGGGCGCACTGACCGGTCACAGGCCCGTGATGATCAGCTTGGCCACTGAGAAGTAAATCAGAAGCCCGGTGCCATCAACGATGGTTGAGATCATCGGACCGGAAACGACAGCCGGGTCAACGCCCAGGCGCCTCAGCACCAGGGGAAGCATCGAGGCGATCAGAGCCGACCACATGACAATTAGCGCCAGAGCGACGGTCACCGTCAGCATGACTTCTGGTCCCACACCCAGCGTCCACGCCCTTACCGCCCCTGCCGCCGCCATCGTCACAGCGGTGAGCAGCCCGGTTCTACTTTCCTTCCAGACAACTCTTCCCAGGTCACGCATGCGGACTTCCCGCATCCCCATCGCCCTGATCAGGGTCGTGGTGATCTGCGTTGCAACGTTACCGCCCGTACCGATAAGCAGCGGGATGAAGAAGGCAAGGGAAACAACGGCTCCCAGTTCGTCCTCGTAGGCCGCCATAACGTTGCCCGTGTACATAGCGCCAGCAAAAAGTACCAGCAACCACACGACGCGTTTTGACCAGAGCAGAAGCGGGGACGCCTGTAAATATGGCACGTCAAGCGGCGCAGAGCCACCCTGGAGTTCGGCGTCCTCCGTTGTCTCTTCACGGAAGATATCCGACACCGTGTCGGATGAAATGACGCCCAGCAGGTATTTTCCGTCCATCACCGGGATGACGTCGGCGTCCCTTTGTCTGGCTCTGTGCGCGACCGCTTCCTGATCGTCCAGGGGACGGATCGCCCACTGCTCGAGTCGGCTCGCCGGGGTCATCTGCGTGGTGACCGGTTGGGCTCGGCGCCCAAGAACTAGAGCGCTCGGTGAGAGCCAGCCGTGGACTATCTGGCCGGACTTGCCCTCCGTGGTGACAAAGACGCCCTCTGCAAGATCATCCGGGTCGCCCCGCGCCGCATCAACGGCGTCTTGAATGGTCGCATCCGGTTGGACGCGCAAGAAATCGGGCCGCATACGAGAGGCCGCGGAGTCTTCTGGCCAGGACAAGAGCCCCCGGACAAGAGCGGAATGGGAGTTTTCCATCGCCCGCAGAAGTTGCTGTGTCTCGTCCTCATCCATAAGTTCAACGATGCGAGCGGCGTCGTCCGAGTCGACGGACTCTAGCAGTCCCGCAGCCATTTGCACAGGAAGATATTTCAGGAAGGTGAAGGCCGTGTGCGGGGAGACGGACTCAAGAAGCTCCTCGGCCGTTTCGGGCGTCAGCAGGTCGGTCAGGGCCAGGGCCTGGGCCTTCGACAAATAGCCAAGCTGCGTATCTCGTTCGTCGTTATACGTGCTGGCCAACCAAAGCGCCATGGCGCGCGGCGTGCCAATGGCAACGGCGTCCGCAAGAGATGTCGGCACAGCACTTGGCGTGCGAACCGCGGCCCGGCGGCGCCTGGAACTGAAAGGGAGCTTCATACTTTTGAACCCGATTCCCGGTAGTAGGTGCAGTGAGTATTCACCGCTTGGGCGCATTCGCGCCGCACCTTATCTCCGCAATCGGCACAGCTAGGCAATGAGCAACGTGAGCTCCTGCATGCTCTTGGCAGCGAAGGAGAAGGCGTGACGCGTGTAGGGACTATGACTTCCCATCAGAGTGGGCCACCTCCTTAGGTCAAGAGCTAAAGCTAGCGAAGCCAGTCTAGCAACACCCACCCAAAATTGGGTCTCTTTTTCACCTGATCAGGCCAATTGTGGGGCAACTCAAGCAGCACCAGGATGCCGTGGGATCTAACCTGGAAGCATGGAAATACGCCCGGCGAACTCCAAAAACGACCTCATCCCCGTAGCAGGCCTACTGGGCCAGACTTTTGCGTCCGACCCGGTCTTGCTTGAGTCGATCTTTGGCTATCGGGAACCCCCCGCGGATCCGAAGAGAGCCGCCCGGGTGCTCAGCCGCGTTTTCAAACTCGAATTGGAGACCTTATACCTGCCCCATGGCCGGGTGGATTTAGCGGAAGAGGATGGAACGCTTCTGGGTGCCGCGCTTTGGTTACCACCGGGCGCGTCGCCAGGGATTGGCACGCGTCTCCTGCAGGGTCCGCGCCTGATCCGGGCACTTGGAAGGCATTTCTTGCGCGCAGCACTTCTTGATCGCTACTGGACCAGAGCAACACCGAAGTTCCCCCACTGGTACCTGTACACCCTTGCGGCCAACCCCAAAGCGCGCGGTAAGGGTGTCGGGTCTGCTCTCTTGCGCCACGGCCTGGAACAGACTGGAGCTATGCCCATCTACTTGGAAGCAACTACGGAAAGGGCGGCAGCGCTCTATGAACGCAATGGCTTCGTTCGCCTGGGCATCATCCCTACTCCTCTGGCTGCGAAGGAGATTGGAATGTGGCGCCCGGCGAATGGGTCCGAGAACAAACAGTGAGGCAGGTCACCGCATCCTAGGCCACAAGGAACGACGGTGATTCTAACGATTCGGTAACGACTTATTTCACATTCTGAACTATGTGAACCGAATACATACCGTTTTCGGCTTGATACCGCGCTTTAAAGGAAAGTTGCGTATTGGTAACGGTTTGATCTTCTCAGGGACTGGATTTGGCAGTTGAATCGGCTACGGGGCGCGGATACTCTGCCCCATGTCTGGAATCATTTAATTTTTCAGAATCTGCATCACTAATGACCCCCTTTCAGGAGGAAACAAATATGAAGCTGAAGCGCGCTTGGCTGGCTGTGCCGGCCGTTCTCGCTCTGTCACTTGGCGCGTGCGCCGGTGGCGGCGGAGACACTCAGTCCGCTGCACAGTCAGAGGTAGATAAGGAAGACAGCGCTGCAGCGGCAGCAGACGCGGGCACCGCTGTTATTACCGCTAACTCCACTGAGCCGCAGAACCCGCTCATCCCCGGCAACACGAACGAGGTCGGTGGCGGCAACGTCGTAGACCTTCTGTTTGCCGGTCTTGTCTACTACGACGCTCAGGGCGAAGTACACAACGACATGGCGGAGTCCATTGAGACTGAAGACTCTCAGACCTACACCGTGACGCTGAAAGAAGGCCAGACCTTCTCTGACGGCTCCCCGGTGACGGCAAACTCTTTCGTTGAAGCTTGGAAGAAGGTTTCCAAGGACAACATGCTGAACGTCAACTTCTTCAACTCGATTGAAGGTTCGGACGAAGAGGGCAGCGGCGACCTGACCGGCCTAGAAGTCCAGGACGACACACACTTCACCATCAAGCTGAAGCAGCCGGAGTCTGACTTCCCGTTGCGTCTGGGCTACTCGGCTTTCTACCCGCTTCCGGAATCAACCCTGAAAGACATGGAAAAGGGCGGCGAACACCCGATCGGAAACGGCCCCTACATGTTCGCTGATGAGGACGCGTGGGAGCACAACGTGCAGATCCGCCTGGTCCCCAGCGACACATACCAGGGTCCGCGGGCCGCTCAGAACGACGGCGTGACGTTCATACTTTACGACAGCCCTGACCCGGCATACCTCGACTTGCTTGCTGACAACCTGGACGTGCTGGACGCGATCCCGGACTCCGCAATCGACACCTTCCAGGACGAGCTTGGTGACCGCGCGGTCAACCAGGACGGTGCTGTGTCTCAGACCTTCACCATTCCTGAGCGCCTGAAGAACTTTGAAGGTGAAGAGGGCATTCTTCGCCGCCAGGCCATCTCTCTTGCGATCGACCGTGAAGAAATCACCTCGACTATCTTCAACGACACGCGCGCCCCGGCACGCGACTTCACCTCGCCCGTAGTTAGCGGATTCGACGCGAACCTGCCCGGCTCCGAAATCCTCGACTTCGACCCGGAAAAGGCGAAGGAACTGTGGGCTGAAGCTGACGCACTCAAGCCGTTCGAAGGCACCTTCGAAATTGCTTTCAACGCTGACGGCCCGCACGAAGCATGGGTCACCGCGGTCACAAACCAGCTCTCCAACAACCTTGGAATCGACGCACAGCCGAAGCCTTACCCGGACTTCAAGTCGCTGCGCGATGAGGTAACGAACCGCACCATTGAAAGCGCCTTCCGCACCGGTTGGCAGGCAGACTACCCGTCCGCCTTCAACTTCCTCTCCCCGCTCTACGCGACCGGGGCAGGTTCTAACGACGGCGACTACAGCAACCCCGCGTTCGACGCTCTGCTGACGGAAGCAGCTTCCGCTCCTTCCGTTGACGAGGCGAACACGATCCTGGGCCAGGCACAGGAAATCCTCTTCGAGGACCTTCCTTCAATTCCTCTGTGGTACCAGAACTCCATCGGCGGCTTCTCCACTCACGTGGACAACGTCGTCTTCGGCTGGAACACGGTGCCCTTGTACTACCAGGTGACAAAGAACTAAGTCCGCGGATTTAGCTCACCTACTGAGATGGTGAGGGAACGATCTGTTCCCTCACCATTTCTTTTTCCAGGTTAACCGGGGTAACCTGACACCGACATAATACAAAGAGGAACCTATGGCCCGTTACCTAGGGCACCGATTGCTGCAGACCATCCCAGTATTCTTCGGTGCGACATTTCTGATCTTCGCGATGGTCTACCTGATGCCCGGTGACCCGGTGCTGGCCCTTGGCGGGGATAGGGGTCTGAACCCGGTCGTTCAAGAGCGCATTCGCGCCGAATACAACCTGGACCAGCCCTTTTGGATGCAGTACTTGCTGTACTTGAAAGGCGTCTTCACTTTCGACTTTGGAAAGACGTTCTCCGGTCGCCCCGTCTCAGAAGTGATGGCACAAGCCTTCCCGATCACCTTCAAATTGGCCATGATGTCAATCGCGTGGGAAGCGATCTTCGGAGTCATCCTCGGTGTCATCGCCGGCTTACGTAAAGGTAAAGCCTTCGACTCGACAATTCTGGTTCTTTCGATGCTTCTTATCTCTGTTCCCACCTTCGTGATGGGCTTCGTGCTCCAGTTCTTCGTAGGCGTGCAATGGAAGCTGCTACCGGTAACAGTGGGTACCGTGCCCGACTTCAAGTCGCTACTGATGCCTTCCATCGTTTTGGCCGCAGTGTCGTTGGCCTACGTGATTCGCCTAACCCGCCAGTCGGTTTCAGAGACCGCCAGCGCTGATTTTGTGCGGACCGCGCGAGCAAAGGGCCTCTCCGACGGGTCCGTAATGAGTCGGCATATCCTTAGGAACTCGCTGATTCCCGTTGTCACGTTCATCGGCGCGGACCTCGGAGCGCTCATGGGCGGCGCCATCGTTACCGAGGGCATCTTCAACATTAAAGGCGTCGGCGGAATGCTCTGGGACGGCATCAAGAAAGGCGAGCCCGGAACGGTTGTCTCCATCACCACCGCTCTAGTGTTGGTCTACATTGTCGCAAACCTGCTGGTAGACCTGCTTTACGCTGTGCTTGACCCGAGGATTCGTTATGAGTGATCACCTGATTCCTTCCCAAAACCTAGATCGAGTTCGCGCCGGTCAGACGCGCTACATTTCTGACACTGACGAAACTGGGCTTGGCGCGGTCGACGCCGTGAAGGACGAATCGGCGCCTTCCTCAATGTGGGGTGAGGCGTGGAAAAACCTGCGCAGGCGCCCACTTTTCTGGATTGCAGCTGCGATCATCGTGCTCATGGTTACTATGGCGGTTTTCCCGGGTATCTTCACCAGCCAGAACCCTCAATTTTGCGAACTGAAGAACTCGCTGGCTCAGCCCACCCAGGGTCACCCATTTGGCTACGACAAGCAGGGGTGCGATATCTATTCGCGCGTCATATACGGCGCGCGGGCTTCAGTCACGGTGGGCGTGTTCACTACCATCGCGGTCGTGCTGCTCGGCGGGCTGCTGGGCACCCTGGCCGGCTACTTCGGTGGGTGGATCGACACGCTGAACTCGCGTTTCACCGACATCATTTTTGCTGTTCCTTTGATGTTGGCAGCGATCGTTATCATGCAGCTCTTCTCCGAGCGCCGGAGTGTCTGGATGGTTGTCGCCATCCTGGCCGCTTTCGGTTGGCCGTCGCTCTCCCGGATCACCCGGGGCGCCGTGCTGGCGGCGAAGAACGAAGAATACGTGACCTCTGCCCGGGCGCTGGGCGCTTCGCGTTGGCGCATTATCACCTCGCACATCATCCCGAACGCCGCGGCTCCTATCATCGTGTATGCGACAGTCGCTTTCGGAACGTTCATTGTTGCCGAGGCGACGCTTTCCTTCTTGGGTGTCGGCCTGCCAACCAGTGTCGTCTCATGGGGTGGGGACATTTCCCGCGCCCAAACGTCGCTGCGCGCGAATCCGATGGTGCTTTTCTACCCGGCCCTGGCCCTGGCCCTCACGGTCCTCAGCTTCATCATGATGGGTGACGTTGTCCGTGACGCTCTTGATCCGAAGGCTCGTAAACGATGACTGACATGAATCCCATCCCCGACGGGGAAGACTTAAATGCCGCCAGCGAAAGCAAGAAGGCAGCAGGGCCGCCCCCCAGGGACAATAGCGAGGCGTTCTTTTCAGGAACCGAACCACTCGTCGAATATGAAAACTGGGAAGACAAGCCTAATCCAATAGTGGAGCGGGAAGACCGCCTCGAAATGGAAAAGGTCCAGGACGCTGAGCGCGCCGCCGATGAGAAAATCTTGGCCGCCCCGGATCATGAAATCCACCCCGATGACGCAAACCCGCTGCTACAAATCACCGACCTGGACGTCGCATTCCAATCGTCCACCGGCATGGTCCCTGCTGTCCGTGGCGCAAACCTTACTATCTACCCGGGGCAAACCGTGGCTATCGTCGGCGAATCCGGCTCTGGGAAGTCCACGACTGCCGCCGCGGTGATTGGTCTGCTCCCCGGAACGGGGCGTGTCACCGGCGGAAAGATCGAATTCGATGGACGGGACATCACCACACTCTCTGAACGTGAGTGGGTTGCTCTGCGCGGGTCTGGGATTGGCATGGTTCCGCAGGACCCCATGACAAACCTGAACCCTGTTTGGCGTGTCGGCACCCAGGTGAAAGAGACGTTGAAAGCCAACAACGTCGTGCCGAGCTCGGAAGTTGGGAAACGTGTTGCAGCGGTGCTTGAGGAAGCCGGTTTGCCGGATGCTGAACGCCGCGCGAAGCAGTACCCGCACGAGTTCTCCGGCGGTATGCGCCAGCGCGTTCTCATTGCTATCGGCATGGCTGCTGATCCGAAGCTGCTCATCGCAGACGAACCCACATCAGCCCTAGACGTGACCGTACAGCGAAGGATTTTGGACCACCTGGCTGCCCTCACAAAAGAAAAGGGCACAGCGGTCCTGTTCATAACCCACGACTTGGGGTTGGCGGCTGAGCGAGCCGAGCAGTTGGTTGTGATGCACCGCGGGCGCGTCGTTGAATCTGGCCCTGCCCTGGAGATATTGCAGCACCCGCAACACCCCTACACGAAACGCCTGGTTGCGGCGGCGCCCTCACTTGCCTCCAAGCGGATCGAAACCGCTCACGAGATGGGAATCAGTCTCACGGACGAAGAGCTCATTGGCTCAGGTGCTGGGGCGACCGCAACAGAAAACATCATTCGGGTAGAGAACCTGGTGAAAGAGTTTGATGTTCGCGGTGCTAAAGGCGGGGCGAAGATCCTGCGAGCCGTCGATGATGTAACTTTCGACGTTCGCACGGGGACGACTCTGGCGCTGGTGGGCGAATCGGGCTCAGGCAAGTCCACGGTCGCCAACATGATTCTGAACTTGCTGGACCCCACCTCCGGCAAAGTGTTCTTCAACGGTTTGGACCTGTCCACGTTGAACAGGCAGCAAATTTTCAACATCCGACGGAAACTTCAGGTCGTGTTCCAAAACCCGTACGGTTCGCTGGACCCGACCTATTCGATCTTCCGCATCGTGGAAGAACCACTTCGAGTTCACAACGTGGGGTCTAAGAAAGAGCGCCTTGCGAAGATCACGGACCTGTTGGACAGGGTTTCCCTGCCCCGCTCTGTAATGCGCCGCTACCCGAATGAGCTCTCAGGGGGCCAACGGCAGCGGGTTGCGATTGCCCGCGCCCTGGCCCTTGATCCCGAAGTTGTTGTTCTTGACGAAGCGGTCTCCGCCCTTGATGTTTTGGTGCAAGATCAGATCCTGCAGCTGCTCAACCAGCTACAGTCCGACCTGAACCTCACGTACCTGTTCATCACTCACGACCTGGCCGTCGTTCGCCTATTAGCAGACGACGTCGTGGTCATGGAGAACGGGAAGATTGTTGAAAAGGCCACAGCGGATGACCTGTTCGACAATCCGAAGGAAGCGTACACGCGTGAACTCATTGACGCGGTGCCGGGCCGAAAGATCCAGATGGCGCTGTAGTTTGCGGGAGAGTCATGACCTTGGCACGCCGCGCCGGTTCCCATGGTCGGATGCCAGGCGTTCTTCTTCACGGGGCGCTGCTGCTAACCTGGATTTGAGTGGAATCTTCGAAAGGAAAGCCGATGGCCGCTTTGTGGCTCTCTTCAGCGCTGCGTCTGCGTGAAGAGTTTGCGCGGGCCGCGAAGAATAAGGAAAAAGGCATCGAGATTGAGTTCTCCACTGTCGTCTTGGACGAAGGAGAGGTCTACGAGCCCCTACCGCTATGGGCACATCATCTTCTAGAGCATTCATGGCCGGACGACTTCTAATTGAAGGACCTTTGATATGGCGATCTCCAGAAACCTGCCGTCGAAAACTCTGGAAGAAATAATGGCTGAAGTGACTTCCGGTCAGCCTGTTGATCCTGAACTGTTGGGCAGCGCTCAGGTATTGCCCCCACCCGGACAGTCATTGCCAGATGAACCGCTGCTTGACCCGGCTGGTGATCAGGCTTGGGTGGAGATCATTGTTCCCGGAGAAGGCGGCGGGGGCCAGTAGCGGCGGAGCCTGCGCGCTACGTCAGTACCGGCAAGATGCTGGGGGCAGCCCGAACTTCTATCGGCGTGTAGGAAACCAGGTCGCCGTCCGCCATCGCGGGCATCGGCAGCTCAGATTCCAAACGAATTGTCTTGCCCTGGTGCAGGCGAACCAGTGAGCTTTTCGGGTCGCGGTGGCTAAGAACCCGGGCCAGAAGTGGCAATGCCCGCAAGCGCCCTGTTGGGCCCACATTGAAGACTTCAAGCAGGCCGTCATCCATTTTGCTGGTCGGCACCAGGTTTATGCCGCCGCCCATCCACCCCGTGTTTGACACCGAAGCAATCCACCCGGTGAAGTCGTGAGCCGTACCGTCCACTTCACCGCGGATCACTTGGTGGCTTTGCGTAAGGAAAGCGCGAACACCCGCCCACGTGTATGCAAGCGATCCGCGAAGCCATGTGCCTTCATTTGCCAGCACATTCGCAGCTGCGTCAAGGCCCAGGGACACGGTTCCGAAAGCCAAGTGTGGCTCCGGCTTTGCCGGGCCCATTATCCACATGCCATCAAGGGATCGCACTCTTTCGGGCAGCAGGTCCGCAGTGAGCTGCTCCAACACTCTAATGTGGGAGCGCACCGATGTGCCGATGCCGACCGCCCGGCAAAAGTCGTTGCCCGTACCCCCTGGCAGTGGGAGCAGGATCCGGGAAGCCCCATCTTCGGCCAGGGCGACTCCCCTGGCGACCGCAGCAACGTAACCGTCTCCCCCGACAGCTCCAACCAATTGCGCGGGTGCATGAGAGGCAAGTGACCGCGGGTCGTCTGCCGCATCGGTGAACTGGATATCAACGTCCCAGCCCGCGAGCCGCAAAGAAGCAGCGGTCTCACGCCCAAGCCGCTCTGCTCTCCCATGACCGGAAAGGCGGGAAACCAGGAGGGAGATTTCCTTCTTCAAAGGCAGGGACCACGCGGCTGTAGTCACTCATCCTCCTGTGCCATCGCGCGGCCGGTCCCGCACTCCCCCAACCACTATAGGTAGGGCGGCGAGAACAGCGCGCGGCGTCTTGCGAAGAAAGCAATGGTCTATTTCGGAGGCACTTTGCGTATCCCCGGTCACTTAAAGCGCCGTATTTGGCCACATGGTGAGAACGCGTTTCTACGGGCGGCGTTCCGTTTTAGAGTTGCGACAACTTCAAGGAGGATCTTTGTCTCAACCAACACAGAACACAGCACGTGGGCGCGAAACGTGGAACAGTCAAACCGCGTTTCTGATCGCCGCGATCGGATCAGCTATCGGCCTGGGGAACATCTGGCGCTTTCCCGGGGTCGCTTACACAAACGGGGGCGGCGCGTTCCTTGTTCCCTACGTTGTCGCACTTCTCGCAATTGGCCTGCCCGTCCTGTTCCTGGACTACGCGATTGGCCATAAGTTCCGCGGGTCACCGCCGCTGGCGCTGCGGCGTATCACCCCGAAAGGAGAGATTCTCGGCTGGTTCCAGGTCGGAGTCTCCTTCGTAATTTTCATCTACTACGCCGCGGTTCTCGCCTGGGCGGCCCACTACACGATCTACTCGATCACCGAGGCGTGGGGAGACGACACCCTCACCTTCTTCCTTACTGACTTCCTACAGGTAACAGAAACGGAAGCGGCAGTTTCTGCCACCCCAGTGTTTGCGGTGATGATCCCTCTGGTGCTGGTCTGGGTTCTTGCAATCTTTATTACAGCTCGCGGACTGACCGGCGGGATCGAGGCCGCGAACAAGGTGTTCTTGCCGCTGTTGGTCATCCTCTTTGTTGCGCTGGTGATTCGCGCACTCTTCCTACCAGGAGCACTGGACGGCCTGAACGCATTCTTCACTCCGAATTGGGCTGCACTTGGGGACTTCCAAGTGTGGATTGCTGCTGTCGCGCAGATCTTCTACTCACTGTCCGTCGCATTTGGAATCATGATCACATACGCCTCTTACCTTCCGAAGAAGGCGAACCTTACCGGCGCTGGTTTCGTTGCTGGCTTCGCGAACTCCTCGTTTGAAATTCTTGCGGGCATCGGCGTCTTCTCTGCCCTTGGCTTCATGGCGTTCAACCAGGGGGTTGGGGTTGGAGAGCTGGAAGGTCTCACGGGGCCAATCCTGTCCTTCGTGACGTTCCCGCAGATCATTTCGATGATGCCCGGCGGCGCTATCTTCGGTGTTCTGTTCTTCTCCTCTCTGGTTCTGGCCGGGTTCACTTCCCTACTCTCACTGCTTCAAGTGGTGAGCGGCGGGTTGCAGGACAAGTTCGGGTTCTCCCCGAAGAATGCCGCCATAATCATGGGCGTTCCCGCCATGATTATCTCTGTCGCCATCTTTGGTACGCAGACCGGTTTGAACGCGCTGGACGTGGTGGACAGCTTCATCAACCACTTGGGTGTTGTCGGTTCCGCTATCGCACTGACGCTGCTGGCCGCTTTTGCTGGACAGAGGTTACCTGCCCTGCGTAAGTACCTCAACAGCGTTTCTTCGCTTCCTGTACCAAAGCCTTGGGATTTCATGGTCGGGATCCTCACGCCGGTCGCGTTGGGCTTCATGCTGATCAGCACGGTCATCGCCTACATCCGTGAAGGCTACGGAGGGTTCTCCACCGGGTACATCGCCCTCTTTGGGTGGGGAGCCGTCGGCTTCGCGATTGCGTTTGCAATCGTCATGACTGCGCTTCCTTGGAAGACCAACCCGGACGCACCGTACGACTACGATGCGGTAAGTGACGAACTAGCCCCCGTCAGCAAAGGAGCAGCCAAATGAGCGCAGCAGCAGTCGTGATGATGATCGCAACGATCCTGATAGTTTGGGGCGGGTTGGTCGCGTCGGTAATAGCGCTTCGCTTTCTTCCCACCCCCGCCGATGAACCACCAGCGGCACGGACCGTGGACGAGTGGCCAGACGAAGTGCCACCCCCCGGCCAACTGAAACTCTGAAGTCCAACTATGGTGTGCATGGTCCACCCGCAACGCCCAGAGATGGGTGCGGGTGGACCATCCGCGCATCTGCAGGTGCGTCTAGGAGCGCACTGAGCAGCCAACCCGGTATCGTGGTTCCTGGAACTGACCCCAAACCCCGGATTGGGTGGCTGGCTTGAACGCCATCAGCTTTGAACACGTAACGAAACGCTACGCGGATGGCACGGTCGCTGTGCGCGATCTGTCCTTGCAAGTGCCAGCAGGGCAAACAACGATGCTGGTTGGTCCCAGCGGGTGTGGGAAGACGACCACGCTGCGGATGATCAATCGGATGATCGACCCCACCTCTGGCACTATCACTATCGACGGGAAGCCGAACACTAGCTTCCCAAAAACGAAGCTTCGGCGGAGCATTGGTTACGTCATTCAAAATGCGGGTCTCTTCCCCCACAGGACGGTCCTGCAAAACATCATGACCGTTCCTTTGCTGAACGGCCAGAACCGCAAGGACGCAGCTGCGAAGGCCCAGCAAATGATGGAGCTGGTCGGCCTAGATAGAGAGCTCGGTTCGCGGTATCCCGCTCAACTCTCGGGTGGTCAGCAGCAGCGAGTCGGCGTCGCACGCGCCCTGGCTGGTGAGCCCGCCATCATGCTCATGGACGAGCCTTTCTCCGCCCTAGACCCTGTCGTTCGCGACGACCTGCAGGGGGAGTTTCGCCGGTTGGCTCGCCAATTCGCCGTGACAGTTGTGTTCGTTACCCATGACATTGACGAGGCGATCAAGATCGGTGACCACATCGCCGTGTTTGAAAGCGGCGGAACGATTGCCCAACTTGCGACTCCCACTGATCTGCTTCGCCATCCCCTCACCGAACACGTGGCCGAGTTCGTTGGGCGCGATCGCGGATTTCGGGCACTTTCCTTCATCCCGTTCACTGTCCCCTCGTCCCTACCTCCTCTGCCATTCGCGCCCACTCGGAAGGACACGTTCACGCCTCGTGCGACCACGATCAGTCCCGGCCAAAGCATGAGAGACGCATTGGACGCGGTACTGACCAGTCCAAATGGGGAAGCAACTCTCCTTGACCAGCTGGGTAACCCGGAAGGGATGATCACCCTTGACCACCTGATTGAGGTCGGCCTTCTTTCCTCTTCTCAAAGGGAATAGTCATGATTCAGTGGCTTCTTGAGAACCTCCCCCGGGTGACCAACATGATCGGGCTCCACCTCATGATGGCGGTCTCTGCGACGCTGCTTGGCTTGCTAGCGGCCCTGGTTGCGGGCGGCCTCACCGCACACAACCGCCGCCTGTCTTCAATCGGGATTGTCGTTTCGGGGATCATATTCACCATTCCTTCCCTCACGATGTTCATTTTCATTCCGCTGATCTTGGGGACGCGAATTCTGAACCCTCTCAATATTGTGCTTGCGCTGTCCATTTACGCCTTTGCCCTCATCTACGGCGGTGTAGTCGATGCCCTGCGGGCTGTGCCAAGTGACACGCTGGCAGCTGCCGAGGCTATGGGGATTGGTCCGGCGCGGCGCCTACTCACCGTTGAGATGCCCCTGGCAATCCCCGTGCTGGCCGCCACAACCAGGGTCGCGGCCGTGTCTTCGGTTAGCCTGGTCTCGGTTGGCGCACTGATCGGCGTTGGCGGACTGGGCGACCTGTTCACCGAGGGGTTCCAACGCAGCCACACCACCCCCATCATTTGGGGAATCCTGCTCAGCATGCTCCTGGCCTTCGTCGTTGACATGGCGATCGTGGGCGTTGAACGCCTAGCCACACCCTGGACTCGCAGAGGGGCCGGCAAATGATTTGGGATCAAATTTGGGGGTTCTTTACCGATCCGGCAAACTGGCAGGGCTCCGCAGGCATTCCAACGCGGGTGGGACAACACATCTGGTACACGGCTGTGGTTGTGGGCGTGGCGCTGTTGCTCGCGGCTCCCCTTGGCGCGCTCATCGGGCATACCCGGCGCGGATCGTGGCTGGTCATCAACATTGCGAACGGAGCACGGTCCCTGCCTACCCTGGGCCTGCTCACCCTGTTGGTGCTGTGGATGGGACTCGGGTTCCTGCCCGCCGCAATTGGGCTGGTAGTACTTGCCATCCCGCCGATCCTAACCGCCACTTACGCGGGCGTGAAAGGCGCGGACCCGGTGGTTGTGGACGCTGCGCGGGGGACCGGATTCTCAGAGTGGAGCATCCTCACCCAGGTGGAAATCCCCCTGGGGTTGCCCGTCATTTTGGGCGGTCTGCGGTCAGCTGTTCTCCAGGTTATTGCGACCGCAACCGTTGCCGCGTACATCGCGCTGGGAGGTTTGGGGCGGTTCATCCTGGACGGTTTGGCGCTGCGGGACTACGGGCAGATGGCCGGTGGAGCAATCCTTGTTGCTGGATTGGCGCTCACAGCTGACCTAATCTTTAACCTTGCAAGCAGATCGCTACGGAAGGGGCCGCCGGAGAACGTGGCGATCGATGACGAGCTCGATCTGGTGAGTGCCGAACTTGACCCGGCGCTCACCTCGATTGCGAACGACGGCAAAAACCTTGCCGGGAGGAGTAAATCATGAAGAAACTTGCTGCGGGAGTGCTGCTGGGGTTCAGCGCACTGACACTGGCCGCGTGCGGATCGCCGGACACTCTAGACCGCGACCCGGACTCGGCGTCTGCCGGAAAGATCACGGTGGGTTCGGCGAACTTCTCTGAAAACGTCCTGCTGGCCAACATTTTTGCTGAATCGCTGCGTGACGCCGGTTTCGAGGTGACGGTCAAGCCAAACATTGGCAGCCGGGAGATCCTCATTCCCGCCCTGGAAGACGGGTCAGTTGATGTGGTGCCAGAGTATACGGGCTCTCTTCTGGCCTACTTGGACAACGACGTGAGCGTGTATGCGGCAGATGAAATATTCAAGAAACTTCAAGTGGTTGTTCCTGACCAGTTGACACTGCTTGATCCCGCTGAGGCAGAGAACAAGGACGCCATCGTCACCACGGCCCAGTTCGCCAGCGAACACAATTTGGTTTCCATTGAAGACTTGGAACCGATCGCCGATCAGATCACGTTTGGCGGCCCGCCCGAAACGGTGGAACGCCGCGCTGGGCTCGGCGGCCTGCGTGAGGTCTACGGGCTAGAGTTCGCCGAGTTCAAGCCGATCGACCTGGGTGGCCCGCTCACCATAGCCGCCCTCAGCGGGGGCGACATTCAGATCGGACAGATGTACTCCACCCAACCAGCCATTGAACAAAATAATTTCGTGATCCTAGAAGATCCCCTCAACACGTCAACGGCCGAACAGGTCGTTCCGCTGGTTCGAAAAGAAGTGCTGAACGAGGCGGTCGAGAGCGCCCTAAACCGGGTCACTTCCCAGTTGACCACCCAGAACCTGATCGAGCTCAACACCAAGGTTGAGACCGATAAGGAAGACCCCGCAAAGGTCGCCCGCCAGTTCGTTGACTCACTCAGCTGATGAGCTTGCTACACCTCTTCGGGAACCATTGAGATCGCCCCGCACGGGCATTCTTCAGCACAGATACCACACCCCTTGCAGTAGTCGTACTTGAATTCATACTCGCCCGGTTTGATCTTCGTGATCGCGTTGTCGGGGCAGACACCAAAACAGTTGTCGCAACCAAAACAGTTGCCGCAGCTCATGCAGCGGCGTGCCTCAAAGAGCGCGGACTCTTCGTCCAGCCCAAGCACGACCTCGTCAAACGTGGAGGCACGCCTGGGGCCTTCCAGCTTTTCCCGCACCTGATGCGGAGCGTCCGCGTAATACCAGGTGTTCATGCGGGACAGAGTTGCTTCAGGGTGTTTCGGGGCCGGCTTGTATGTGCCGCCGCGCAGGTAAGCGTCGATGTAGCGGGATGCCTTCTTGCCGTGGCCAATTGCAACGGTCACTGTCCGTTCGGATGGGACCATGTCGCCGCCAGCGAAAACGCCCTTTAAACCTGTCATCATCTGAGAGTTGACAGTCACTACGCCGTCTTCGATGTCGATGCCCGGCGCTTCCTCGATGAGGCTCAGGTCAGAGTCCTGCCCAAGAGCCATGATGAGCGAGTCTGCACCGAGTTCTTCGAACTCACCTGTTGGCTGCGGGAAACCGCTCTCATCCAGCTCCATCTTTTCTACCTGGATGGAACCGCCGTCGACATGCTTGATCGTGGAAAGCCAGCGCATCATGATGCCTTCTTCTTCCGCCTCGGTCACTTCCGAGTCGTGAGCGGGCATCCGGTCGCGTGTGCGCCTGTAGACGATGATGGCTTCTTCCGCACCCAGCCGTTTGGCTGTCCGGGCAGCGTCAAGGGCGGTGTTCCCGCCGCCGTAGACAACAACGCGCCTGCCAAGCAGCGGCTGCTCACCGGTCTCAGTGTCAGCCAGCAGGCCGACAGCGTCCATGATCTTCGCTGATTCACCGGCGGGAATGTGGGCGCGGCGGCCAATGTGAGCACCGACGGCGATGAATACCGCGTCGAAATTCGCTGCGGCCTCTTCCACATCCTCTACTTTGCGATTGAACTCGAACATGACGCCCAAGTCCTCAATGCGTTTGATCTCCGCGTCCAAAATGTTCCTGGGCAGCCGGTACTTCGGGATACCAAAGCGCATCATCCCGCCCGCCATCGGACCGGCGTCCCGTACAGTCACCCGGTGCCCCAGCATTCTTAAGTGGTAGGCAGCCGAAAGACCCGACGGGCCCGCTCCGATCACCAGTACGTGTTTGCCGGACGGCGGCGCCGTAACCTGCACCGACCATCCTTCAGAGATGGCTTTGTCGCCCAGGAAACGTTCAATCGCGTTGATCCCGACCGCCTCGTCCACCTCACCTCGGTTACACGCGGTTTGGCACGGATGGTAGCAGACGCGGCCCATCACCGCAGGAAACGGGTTATCCACCATGATTTGACGCCAGGCGGCCTCGTAGTTGCCTTCCTCGGCGTGGTAAAGCCACTGCTGGATGTTCTCCCCGGCCGGGCAAGCCTGGTTGCACGGGGGAAGTAGGTTCACGTAGACGGGTTTCTCCGTACGCCAAGAACCGGTTTCGTTCAGAAGGGAGGAACCAACCTCCAGGGTAATTGCGAACGGCTCTGTGTCCCGCCGCGGGTCAATCGCAGTCATTTCACTTCTTCCTTCACAATTGAGGCTTCTTCGCCCTTACCGGTTCCAGCCGCGACATGTCCGTGGCCGTGCTCAGCCCCGATGCTCAAGTCGCCTTCCCAGGCATCCACGTGCGCACGCTTCGTGCTGGCGGTGGCTCCGCGCAGCGCCGCATATCGGCCCTCAGGATCGCTCGGAGCGGCAAGGACCCGTTCCAAAACATCCTCATCCAGAACCTCTTCATCGATCAGCCCATAACGCAAAATGTTCCGATCGCAGATCGCTTGCATCCGCGCGATCGTCTCTTCGTCACGTTTTGGTTTGTAGAGGTGAGCGAACCGGCGCTGGGGTTGCAAGTACTCTTCGACGGAGACTGGGCGGCGAATCTTCTGCACCGAGGTTACCTCGCCAGCTTCAGCTTCAAATACTGGGAAGAAACCGCTCTGCGTGGCGGCGCGAGCCAACTTCAGTGTCGCGTTGGAAAGGGACCCCCAGCCAAGCGGGCACGGAACCAGCACGTGGATGTACCGGGCTCCTTCCATCTGCATCGCCTTTCGCACCTTGTACTCAAGGTCCCGCAAGTCCGCGACCGTCGCGGTGGCAACGTAAGGGATCTCGTGAGCCATCGCGATCCTGGCCATGTCTTTGCCCTGCCCGAAAGTATTCCCGGGATGTTTCCCAACCGGCTGTGTCGTCGCTGTCCTGGCGGTAGGCGGGGTCGCCCCGGACCTTTGCACACCCGTGTTCATGTACGCTTCATTGTCATAGCAGATGTAGAGGACGTCATCGTTGCGCTCAAACATGCCAGACAGCGTGCCCATGCCGATGTCAACTGTTCCGCCATCCCCGCCTTGAGCAACAACTCGAGTCTTCTTACCGCGCGCCCGCAAAGCCGCTGCGACGCCGGTAGCGACCGCCGGGGCGTTACCAAACAGGGAGTGCAACCAAGGAATGGTCCAAGCGGTTTCCGGGTAGGGGGTGGAAAAGACTTCCAAACAGCCCGTCGCGTTCACCGCAACCATGTCCCCATCCGTCGCGTCCATCGCGGTGTCAAGCGCATAGCGCGCACCCAGAGCTTCACCGCAGCCCTGGCAGGCTCTGTGTCCGCTGGTGAGCGTGTTGAACCGGTTGGGGTCCGACTGAACAGAGCGGTCTATCAAGTCGGCCAGCCGGTTTCCAACGGCGAACGAACCAACCTGGTAGAACTTGACGTTTTCACGCGCCGGAATCTGGGTTGACCGGATCTCGGGAATACCCAATTCGACTTCCATCATCACTCCTTTACCAAGGTGGCTTCGCCGCCGCTTGGGTGATACTTCTCGTGGGCGTCACGGACAATGTTTTCTGCCATCGGCCCGGAACGGCGAACCAAGTGTTCCCTTTCCAGTTCTTTTTCCACAAGCGCCTTATCCAGATCCAAGAAAGTGAGGAACTCAAGTTGGTCAGCCACCGCCTTGTCAAACAACTTGTGCAGGGATGCTTTCGTGATGGGGCGCCCTCCCAGGCCCGCCACCACCTCGTACGACGTGATCCCGTGCCCCCGCACGGCCGAACGAACCATTGAAGAGACGATCCCACCGATGCCGACAGAGAACGCCTTTTCGATCACTACGGTTCGTTTGACGTGGTGGATCGCCTCGAAAACTGCTTCGATCGGGAAGGGGCGGAAACTGATGATGCCCAGGGCGCCGATCTTCTCTCCATTTGCGCGGCGCTCATCAATGACGTCTTTGATGGTGCCCATGATTGAGCCGAGTCCAATAATCACCGTCTCTGCGTCTTCCAGCCGGTAGGGGCGCACCAGGCCGCCCGAATCCCTACCAAAGACCGCTTCGAATTCCTTTTGGACTTCCGGAATCAACTCCAAAGCCTGCATTTGCTTGTGGTGAGCCAGGTAGCGAACCTCTGTATACGCCTCGGGGCCAACCATTGCGCCGATTGAGACCGGATATTCCGGGTCCAAGATCTGACGAGGCTCATACGGTGGAAGGAACTGGGCGACCTGCTCTTCCTCAGGGACGTCCACGACTTCCACGGCGTGGGTAAGAATGAAACCATCCATGCAAACCATGACCGGTAAAGAGAGTTCCTCCGCAATCCGGAACGCCTGCACGTGTAAGTCGGAGGCCTCTTGGTTGTCCTCCGCATACAACTGCAACCAGCCGGAGTCGCGCTGACTCATCGTGTCTGTGTGGTCATTCCAAATGTTGATCGGAGCCCCAATCGCGCGGTTAGCCACCGTCATAACTATCGGCAGGCCAAGTCCCGAAGCGTTATAAACAGCCTCAGCCATGAAGAGCAGGCCCTGCGAGGCGGTTGCCGTGTAGGTCCGGGCGCCCGCGGCCGAAGCACCAATGCAGGCGGACATGGCACCGAACTCGGATTCCATGTTGATGTACTCGCAGCCCTCCAAGTCGCCGCGTTTCACCAGTGCAGACAGTTCTTCAACAATGTGGGTCTGCGGGCTGATCGGGTACGCCGCTATCACCTGCGGCTGACAGGCAGCAACCGTTCTGGCCACGGCTTGGGAACCTTCAATTTGCCGGAGCATGCGCCTCTTCTTCCACTTGTTCAAAGCTGATTGGTTCGGTCGCGGCCTGACCTGCCGCAACCACATAGTCGTATGCCTCTGCGGCAGCCGCCACGTTCGCTTCCGCTATCCGCCCGAAGAATCGATGTTCGATCGCTTCTTTCACGCTCTCCAGACGGGTGATGCCCGTCGCCGCGGCAACAGCTCCCATGAGAGCCGCGTTCGGAAGTGGCCGACCAACGTGCTTCTTGGCTATTTCCGAGGCGGGGATCGCAATCAGTCGCGTCGGCGTATCACCGTCGGCCGGCAGTTCGGGAAGATCGAGCTCATCAAGCGGTTTCGTTGAGTTCACTATCGCAAAACCGCCTGGGCGCAACCCAGCGAACACATCTACGACCGCCAAGAGGGTTGGGTCCTGCACGATCAGGATGTCCGGTTCCAGCACGGGCTCTCGCGTTCGGATCGGGTCATCCGAAATGCGGCAGTAGCTTACTACGGGGGCTCCGGTGCGTTCTGAGCCAAACGACGGGAATGCTTGCGCGTAGTGACCTTCAGAAAAGGCGGCCATCGCAAACATGTCGGCGGCGGTAACGACTCCCTGTCCCCCTCGACCATGGATTCGTATTTCAACCATGTCTCCACCATAAAAGTCCCCGTAAGTGCGCGCCGCCTGAAGAACGAAGACAGGCGCGCCCTCGCGGAATAGTCGCGGTAACCTCGCCCGTTTCGGCGAGGGAACTTGGTCCCAAATCGTAAGTAGATCGTTGTGAAACTACCCGGGTGGAAGTTTAGAAAGGGTCGCCAGCCGGAGCCGGTGAGCGCGCCATGTTTACGAAGCGAGCCATCTGCCCCTGGAACGCAACGGGAATTGTTCGCGTTTCGCCGTTTCGGTGTTTCGCAACGATAATGTCGGCCTCACCGACCCGCTCATCCTCGTTGTAGTAGTCGGGCCTGTGGAGCAGCATGATGACGTCAGCGTCTTGCTCCAGCGACCCCGACTCACGCAAATCTGCGATCATCGGTTTCTTGTCCGTACGCGATTCCGGCCCGCGGTTGAGCTGGGCAACGGCGATAACAGGGATCTCGAGTTCCTTGGCCAACAGCTTCAATTGGCGTGAAAACTCCGAAACTTCCTGCTGGCGGGACTCCACGCGCTTGCCCGAAGTCATCAGCTGCAAGTAGTCCACCACGACCAGACCCAAATTGTGTTGCTGCTTCAGACGGCGACACTTCGACCGGATCTCCATCATTGTGAGGTTCGGAGAATCGTCAATAAATAAAGGCGCGGAAGAAACGTCGGAGAGCCGCTTCGAGACACGCGTCCAATCTTCAGCGTTCATTTGACCGGACCGCATCTTGGAAAGGAACACACTGGTCTCAGCGGAAAGGAGACGCATCGCTATTTCGGAGCGGGACATCTCCAGGCTGAAAATCGCGGCGGTGATGTCCTTATGAAGGGCGGCAGAACGGCAAAAATCAAGAGCGAGCGTCGACTTACCCATCGCGGGGCGCCCTGCGACAATGATCATCTGGCCCGGGTGCAGTCCCTGCGTGAGTGCGTCCAAATCCTCAAATCCGGTTGGCACGCCTGACAGGTCACCGTCCCGGCTGGCAATATCTTCAAGTTCCTCAAGGATCGCTTCGGACATCTCAGAGAAACGGACGTAGTCTTCCCGCTCCCGGCGGTCCGCTATTGCGAAGACTTCGGCCTGTGCAGCGTCGACGATGTCATCAACGTCCCCACCGTCTTCCGAGTAGCCCAGCTGCGCTATCCGCGTGCCTGCACTGACTAAGCGGCGCAGCACCGCGCGCTCGCGAACTTGACGGGCGTAATACGCGGCGTTCGCGGCTGTGGGCACAGAAGCGATAAGCGTGTGTAGATACGGGGCACCGCCAACCCGCTGTAAGTCGCCGCGTCTGCGCAGCTCACCCGCAACGGTCACCGGGTCAGCCGGTTCCCCGCGACCCGAAAGGTCAACGATTACTTCGTGGATTGTCTCATTAGCTGGCTGGTAGTAGTCCGCTGAGGTTATGATTTCCGCAACTTCCATGATTGCGTCTTTAGACAGCATCATTGAACCCAGCACCGACTGCTCAGCGTCCAGGTCTTGCGGTGGTATCCGGTCGAACCTATCCGCTAAATCCAATGCTGACGCGTCCATCCAACCTCCAAGAGATACTCTCTTTCTGAGGGTAACCGCCCCCCGCTTGATTGCAAAAAGTTCAATGTGTACAGAGCATACTTTTCTTGTGGATAGGGCGCCCCTTCCCGTGTATAACATGTGGATTGTCTGTGGACGGGTTGGGGATAAGATGGTTCTTTCCGGGGATCTTGAGCTGGACAGCGAAGGAAACTGCGAGTCCGTGCGGCTTGTGGCGGCCAAGATGAATCCACAGGCCTGTGCACAGGCGGTGGATAACTTTGAGGAGAGAAATCGGTGGATAACGCACCCAGTGCGGGGGACACTTCCGAGCACTTGGAGAAAAACCTTCAAGGGCCACTCGAAGGAACGCGCACCGCCAATGAGACTCAGGGTCTTGATTTCTCAGCCAAAACAATCCTAGGCCTGGCGATACCGGCCCTTGGTTCACTGATAATCGAACCGCTGCTGATTCTCATCGACTCCGCGATGGTGGGGCACCTAGGAGTCGTTCCCTTAGCTGGACTTTCGCTGTCTTCCACCGTGTTGAACACGCTGGTCGGCGTATTCGTATTCCTGGCCTACTCGACAACCGCCGTCACAGCCAGGCTGTTTGGAGAAGGAAACCGGGGGGAAGGAATCCGTGCCGGCATCCAAGCAATCTGGTTAGCCGCGGGGCTGGGAGTAGTACTGGTTCTCTTGCTGCTGGCCACCGCTCCGTGGATAGTGGGTGCTTTGGGAGCGGACGCCCAAGTCGCACCCCAGGCGACCGTTTACTTGCGTTCCGGCGCGTTCGGGATGATAGGGATGCTGGTAATCCTGGCCGCAAACGGCGTCCTACGCGGCCTGCTGGACACCCGGACGCCGCTATATGTTCTGGCGGCTGGCGCAGTCTTCAACGTGATCTTGAATATCACTCTTATCTACGGTCTAAGACTCGGCCTTTTGGGCGCGGGCATCGGGCTGAGCATAGCCCAAACCGCAATGGCCGCTGCAATGGTGTGGGTGGTTGTCCGCACGGCGCGGCAAGAGGGAGTACCCCTCACGCCGACCCAGTCCGGGGTCTTGTCATCGGTCAGCGCCGGCACTCCACTTCTGATCCGCACCATTTCGTTGCGGATCGCTCTGCTTCTTACCGTCTCGATAGCGGCACAAGCTGGCACCGTCGCTCTTGCGGCCCACCAGGTTGTTTCGTCGCTGTGGAGCATGGCAGCTTTTGCTTTGGATGCCCTTGCAATAGCGGCCCAAGGCCTGGTCGGTGTCGCCCTGGGCCGCGGCGTGATCGGGCCGCTGCGACAGCTGATTCGCAGGCTCTCTTGGTGGGGAGTCTTTTCCGCTGTTGTGATAGGAGGCGTCATGGCCGCGCTCTCCCCGTTCCTGCCGATGCTGTTTGGGACCGATCCCGCGATGCACCACGTTGCAAGAGCCGCACTGCTAGTGGCTGCGGCATCAATGCCGATAGGCGGGTTGGTCTTCATTTTGGATGGTGTGCTGATCGGAGCTTCGCAAGGTCCCTACCTGGCTCGCACGGGCGTTATCACCTTGCTGCTCTACCTTCCCGCCCTGTGGGCGCTGCGCGGCTGGATCGCCATCTCCGCCCCGCTTGGCGAAGCAGGGCAAAAAACCGCATTGGTCTGGCTTTGGGTCGCATTTGCAGGTTGGTTTATGCTCACTCGGGCCGCCACGAACGCTTGGCGTGCCTACCGAACTGAACAACTTACGCATTAGTGACAGCACTTACTCCACACGCGGTTTCACGGCGCGCCCGTAGCAAGTAGACTAGGCGATTGGAACTGCCTTGGCCTACCGGCCGCTGCGGTTTCCCGCATGACCCTCCTGTCACGGACCGTCCGTGACCGTCAGACCGTAGGAGGTGGGGATATTAATGCGTGCATATGAACTGATGGTGATCCTCGATCCAAGCATCGACGAACGCACTGTCGAACCCATGATGAGCAAACTGCTGGAGCAGGTAACCGCTGCCGGCGGCTCCGTGGAAAATGTTGACGTGTGGGGGAAGCGCCGCCTGGCCTACCCCATTTTGAAAAACAATGAGGGCATCTACGTGGTCATGAACATGACCACGGACCCAGAGGTCGCCCTGGAGATCAACCGGCAGCTGACGCTGAACGAACAGGTTCTGCGCACCAAGCTGCTGCGTGCTGACGAAAAGTAACCAGCCAATAGGCTCAGTTCGCTGCTGAACCAAGACCTGCCGGAAACCAAACCTGCCAGAGGAGACAGAAAAATGGCGAATGACACGTTGATTACCATTGTTGGAAATCTAACCGCGGATCCGAACCTGCGATTCACGGGCAATGGTGCCGCGGTCGTCGACTTCACTGTTGCCTCGACACCCCGCTCCTTCGACCGCCAATCCGGTCAGTGGCGTGACGGCGAAACTCTTTTCTTGCGTTGCACCGCCTGGCGCGAATACGCGGAGAACATCGCCGACTCGCTTAGCAAAGGCATGCGGGTCATCGTTCAGGGACGTCTCACCCAAAGTTCATACGAACGTGAAGGGCAGAGGCGAACCAGCTACGAAATTCAGGTGGACGAAGTCGGACCGGTCTTGCGTTACGCAAAAGCGCAAGTGACCCGAACCCCCCGCCAAGAGGGAAGCTTCGGCGGTCAAGGCGGCCAGGGAGGACAGGGCGGCTACAATCAGCCAGCCCAACGTCCCGCCCAAAGCCAGCCTGACTACTCGCAAGGCGGCTTCGGTGCACCAGCTGGCGGTCAGGCCGGAGACCCGTGGGGCGCAGCACCCAGCGGCTCCAGCTTTGACGATGAGCCACCTTTCTAACCAAAACATTTTTCAAGGAGACCATTATGGCGAAGCCAGTACTTCGCAAGCCGATCAAGAAAAAGGCGAACCCGCTAAAGTCGGCCAAGATTGACAACATTGATTACAAAGACACCGCGCTTCTGCGCAAATTCATCTCTGACCGCGGGAAGATTCGCGCCCGCCGAGTCACCGGTGTCTCCGTCCAAGAGCAGCGACAGATCGCTAAAGCCGTGAAGAACGCGCGTGAGATGGCGCTGCTGCCCTACTCGTCCACCGGACGCTGAGCCAGGAAAGGATAAACGATCATGGCAACTCGGAAAGTTGTTCTAAACCGTGACGTGGAAAAACTTGGCGCTGCAGGGGAAGTCGTTGAAGTACGTGACGGCTACGCACGCAACTACCTTATTCCCCGCGGTTACGCGGTGAAGTGGACGCGCGGCGCCCAGCGTCATATCGACCAGATCGTGGAGGCTCGCCGCCGCCACGAGATCGCCAGCGTCGAAGATGCCATCGCAATCCGCGAAAAGATCGACGCTGCACCGGACCTTGAGCTCACGCGCAAAGCGGGCACGAACGGGCGCCTCTTCGGCGCAGTTTCCCCCAAGCACGTGGCGGAAGTCCTCAGCAAGGCCCTGGGCCGCGTGATCGATCACCGCAAGGTAGAGCTGCCAGAGGTCATCAAGGCCACCGGCACCTACCCCTTCGTGATCAAATTGCACCCGGACGTTGCTGCTGAAGCCACCATTGTGGTCATCGCAGAGTAGTTCGCGAAGCCAAACAGAGTTAGGCCCCCGGCAAAATGCTGGGGGCCTTAACGTTTCTGGGTTTGGGTACTTACAGCCAGCTACCGGTTGAGGCTTTGGACCAGAGCTCTTCAAAGTATTCACGTGTCAGCTGAGCTGCCTGGTCGTCCTTATCTTGGCGGGTCTCACCCGGGGCAGTTGGCGGCTCGGTCTCTTCCGGCTCTGGTTCAGGTTCAGGTTCCGGCTCGGGTTCCGGCTGCGGTTCTGGCTCCGGCTGGGGGGCGGGCTCCGGTTCCGGCTCCGGCTCGGGAGCGGGTT
>CAYFRL010000009.1:19454-23357 GCA_964345595.1 uncultured Actinomyces sp. | reverse complement strand
GGGTCGGGACAGGCGCCCTCACGTCTGTCAGCCAGGGGAAATCATGGCTGGGCATGTCGTAGGTGACGGCGTCCATGAAGGAAAGCCAAACGTCGACCGGCCAGTCAGATCCGTGGAACTGGTCCAGGCCACCAATGTTCGGAAGAGACACCGACTCGCCTTCTGCACCCGTCCCGTACATGCTTACAGCCACCGTGATCTGCGGGACGAACCCGACGAAGTGGGCAGAACGTTGTTGGTCTGACGTTCCGGTTTTCCCGCCCATCGGTCGGTCGAGTGTCACGACTTTCTCGCCCGTTCCGCCCTCGTCCGTCACTGATTCGAGCGCAGGCATTATCTGGGAGACAGACTCTGCGTCGAAAACGCGTTCCCGTTCCTCGGCGCCCTTGTAGATGCTAATTCCGCGATCATTTGTCACTTCCGCAACAATGTGCGGGGTTAGCCGTTCCCCACCGGTAGCCAATGTCGCGTATGCGCGGTTCAGATCAAGATTGGTTGGCGAGGCCGACCCAAGCACGTTGAGAAGAGTTGGTTCCAGTCCGGGGGTGTCCTCAGGAATTCCCGCCTGGATTAGAGTCTGCTCGGTTTGGGCGGGGCCGTACTTATCATTAAGTTCCACGTATGCAGTGTTTATCGAGTACCGGGTGGCCGTAATCATGTCGACCTGCCCGAACGAATAGTCATCGTTATTGTAGACGGGTTTTTCGAGACCCTGAATCTCTAAAGGAGAATTACCGTTGTAGCGGTCAAAGACTGATCCGCCCTGCTGGATAGAGTTCAAAAGGGCAAACGGTTTGAACGTGGATCCGGCCATGGAAATGTCTTGGGTGACAGCGTTCGTCTGCACCTTTTCATAGTCCGAACCCGGGTATTCGGCCAGTATCGCTCCGGTCTCGTTGTCTACGGCCGACAAGGCGACACGCACCTCGTCCGGGGTGTCCTCAGGGAGCACGCGCAGGGCTTCCTCGGCGGCCCGCTGCATTTGCGGGTCCAGTGTCGTTGTGATTATGAGGCCACCAGCTTCAAGTTCTTCGGCTGTAAACTCTTCGCTCGCTAAGAGCTCTGCCCGGACCTGCTGCATCAGGTAGCCGGTGGTTCCCTTCATCGACTGAATGTTTTCGTCAGGGTTGATGGTTTCCGGGAAGGTTGCCGAGGCGACCTCAGACGCACTTGCCCACCCGTCTTCTTCCATTAATTCCAGGACGCGGACCCAACGGGCTTCCGCCTGCCCGGGATCGATCGCCGGGTCCCACGCGGAAGGAGCCGGGATGATACCCGCAAGCATCGCCGATTGAGAGAGAGTGAGCTGCTCGGCCGGGATGCCGAAATACGCCCGCGCTGCCGCGTCAATGCCGTATGCGCCCCGACCAAAGTAAATGGTGTTCATGTAGTTGGCCAGGATCTCTTGCTTAGGCTGTACCCGGTTGATCTTCAAGGCAAGAATCGCCTCTTCGATCTTTCCCCTATAATCCGTGGTTGTTTCTCCCACGTAGTAGTTCTCCACGTACTGCTGCGACAGCGTTGACCCGCCTTGTCGTGATCCCGTTCGAATGTTGGTGACCAGGGCACGCAGTATGCCCTTCAGGTCCACACCCGAGTTCGTGTAAAAGGATCGGTCCTCAGAGGCAACGATCGCATTGCCCACGTAGGGGGGCAACGAGTTGATGTCAATGATCGTCCGATTAACTTCGGAGAAGGTCCCCAGCTCCGTGGTGCCGTCGTTGTAGAACACCGTTGTTGTTTGAGCCTGAGAGAACGCGTCCGGTTCCGGAATCTGTGTGCGGGCGTACAGGTAGAAGAATAGGGAAGAGCCGGCGATGATCGCCAGCAGGAAGAGCAGTAGGATCGCCAGCAGTATCCGTTTCACCCACGAAGGCTTTTTCCGTTTAGTCACGCGTTCCTTCCCGTCACTCCCAGAGGCTCCTTCGGACGCATTCACTCCCACCGATTGCCAGTTGCTCGCTGCGGGTTGGCCGTTCGATGACTGTTGAGCGGCTCCTTGCCGAATAGAAACCCGAGACGGCAGCGGCGGACCTGGAGGGGCCGACTCGGTCGTAGCAGGAGCGGGTGTCCCAGTCGGCTGCTGCTTCGGTTTTGCCGTCTCCTGGGCATCGCGCTCGTTCGGCTGATTGTCCGGCGTGAGACTTGCCCACTTCGGTCCGTCAGATCCACTCACGTTTGTTACCTCCTTGCGGCCACGTGTGCCGCAACGGTTGCCATTTCCTTTCCAGTTTTCCACAGGTACTGACAAAACTGACACTAGGTATGGGCATTGTTACAGCGAAACCGCCCAAAATGATCGACTGGTCACAGATTTACGACCAGTCGACCGTTCTACTGCTGCACCGCTGCAATTCGATCCTGCGCCAGCACTGCTTCTTCTTCAGAAAGCAGCCCAAATTGGACCTCGAAATCAATGGTCTGGTCGGCGTCTAGGTGGACCAGCAGATTCGCCTCTTCGTTGCCAGATCTCCCAAAGTGATTTCCCGTTGCAGGCAGACAGAAGCCCGCAGCGTGTTCATCCTTCGTATTGGATATCCAACGGATTGCTCTAGGCAAACGTTCCGGAGAAAAAGAAACCCAAAATGCGCTACCGTCTGGGCGCTGCCCCATGAACTCTGCTCTGCCAGTTGACGTTGAGGTCGGGCTGAGAATCGCGCAGTACTCGGGGACAACAGGAATGGATGGGTCCAACTGATCCGATGCTGCTCGGTCGTGAGCGTACCGATCCAGCAACTCAGCTGTACTTGAATCCTGCTGCGGGTGCGGCGCCCACACGAACGCCTCCGGCGAGTTCGGCACCGATTGGCTAAGCACCAGAGGCTCCTCCAAAGCCCAGTTGATGTGGCAAAGATACGCAAGGTCGAAACCGCTACGGCGCTTGTTGCGCACGTGCGCATTAGTTTTCAAGATGGTGGAACCGCGAGTGACCCGCAGACTCAGCTCAACTTGGTAACTGTAGGCATGACTCAGCTTGTAAGCGTGTGGGCTTACCAGTTCGACCCAAGAGTCATCGCCATCAGAGCCGAACCGAATTGTCACCCGCCCGCAGTTCGCGGTCGGAAGTTCACCATGATGCAGATGTGCGTCTTCCGGGCCGGGCGCACCGATACCGGTCAGGCCACAATGAACCAGGAACGCCCCGTAACTCTCTCCGAAGTTCGTCGATGCTTCGGGTTCGGTGAATGTGGTTTCCATCGTGAGGTCTTCACCGTCCACCATATATCTCCAGATTTGCTGACCGCGGAATGGCAATACCACGACTTCAACACGGTCGCTCACTATGCGAAGTGCCTCCACCCCGGATGCATAGCGCATCCCTGTGACAGAACCACCAGGCCCTTCAGCGATGGGAGTTTCATGACTCCGGAAGTTCTCGGGTGTCACGGTAAGTTGGACGGTATTCGACATTCGTTTTCCTAATCTGCTGAGTGTTGGGTTTCGAGCTTCCGCAAGCCAATAACGTGCCTCTACCGGCACCAATGCCCGTCTTCATGTTAGAAACCCGCGGAGGGCGGTGTCAAAGGGCGCCGCGCCGCCCAAGACTGCCGCGCGTGAGGCCGACAAGGAACATCCAAACGCAGTAAATGATGAAATTGATTGGGATTCCCAGAGCAACTGTTAGCAATCCGGTCAAGATGATGGCGACCGCAACGGTGGTGACCCGACTCTTGAAGCCGCCCCAAGAACCGATAGCAATGCCGCCTAAGAACATTCCAACGGCGAATGCCATCTCAATGGCTGCCAGGTAAGTGGGGTCGTTCGCGAATGTGCGGGTTACTTGCAGCGGGGTGAGCAGCGCTACCGGTGCGACTAGGAAATTGATGGCCGCGAAATACGCCAGCAGTCGGCGCACAAAAACGTGTCTACTGACATAGGTGATTCCTTCGACCATATCGCGCC
>CAYFRL010000009.1:0-19354 GCA_964345595.1 uncultured Actinomyces sp. | reverse complement strand
CGGCGCACAAAAACGTGTCTACTGACATAGGTGATTCCTTCGACCATATCGCGCCAGCCGGACTGTTCCTGGGCCTGTTTCGCACCCGCGTGCGTCGGAACGCGGACCAATAGAAGGAGGATGCCGATCCCAATGGCCGCGGTGATCAGGTCGATCATCAAGATCCACTCAATCGAGGCAAATGCGTAAAGGGCCCCCGAAGCCATCGGAGCAACCAGGTTAACCGAAGCCTGGATTGAGGCGTTGTAACCGTTCACTTTGCCCAGGGACCGTGCGGGCACTATCTGCGGAAGAAAAGCACTGACCGCAGGACTTTGCACTCCCCCACCAAACGCACGCGCCGCCATGGCCGCGAACACCAGCGCGTAACCGCGTTGATCGGCCATGAATGCAAGCAACAACGCAAGCGTTGAGAGTGCAACAAACGCGTCGGCGCCGGCAATGAGGAAGCGGCGGTTCATACGATCAGCCCACATACCGCCAAATGGCGCCAGTAGCATCATCGGCAGGAAGCCGAGCACCGTCGCGATTGTCACCATCGCGCCGGACTGGGTGCCCATGGTTACGTACCAGAGCAGGGCGTATTGAACCAGGGCAGAGCCGAACAGAGATATTGCCTGCCCGCCAAGGAAGAAGACGGTGAGCCGCACCCACCGCGAATCCTATGTGTCCCGGGCCTGCGTTTCCGCTGGTTCAGCCCCGTTCACTGCCGGTTCATCCGCATTTGAAAAGTCCACGGTAGAAATACTACTTGGCCCGCGGCCGAATGCTGCCGAAGCTACAGAAACTGTCGGGAAACTGAATTCGTAGTGCAGAAGTGTCTTCTGCGTAACAACGGTCGTGCAATCAACAGTTCTGCAAGGGGCTGAGGACCGATTGCTGAGATCAGTCGCGCGACGTTCACTTGCCACTTCTTACCCACAGATGGAGAGCGATTCGAGAGTCCTGTTCGACCACTGAACAGGGCCGCATGAACAGAGCCGCACTCCCTAGCAACGGTCTGCCTTCACCGCCCGAAGCCACCAATTGATTCGCGGCGCATGTCGAGAGCCACCCACAGGTTCGCCCTGACAGTGGGATCATCCAGGTCGCCCAACAGATTGTGAAGCTGTCTCAGCCGGTAGTTCAGCGTATTTCGATGAACGCCAAGCTTCGCGGAGGCAGCTGTAACGGATCCGTTGGAGGAGAGGTAGGCCTCGACCGTTTCCAATAGGACCCGATCGCCTAGAATCTTTCCTAACTGGTGACTCACGAACTGTTCGGCTAGCTCCCGGTTGAAACATCCCGCGATAGAACTGACTCGCGCTTCTTGCCACGTGACCAGCGGGGTCTGCTCGCTAGTCATCCGGCTGGCCTGGCGGGCTTGCGCCAAACTGGTGCCGACCTGCTCCAGTTCTTGTGCGCCCCCGATTCCCACCTGAGTGCCAACCGGCAGGCCGGACAGGAGTTCGGCTGCTAGCGGTTCCGCGGTGAGAATGAGGACATCGTTTCCCCACTTCGCGCGCAGGGCAGGCTCGGGAACTTGATCCAACCGCAAATCTCCTCGGGCTAGCAGCGCCTGAACCGTCGCGCCCGGGAACCAAAGACCAAATTCGGCCGCCGCTGTCCGTGCTGCTTCTGTTTGGCCCTCTGAAAGGAGGCGCAGAACAGCTCGGTGGGCACGGTTCACGTTCCTTGCCTGAGCGCGCCGAGACTCTGCCTCCAAGCTGAGCAAAGACATCGCCAAGTTCAAGCTGGAACGCTCCCACTCATCGAACGGTCTGTGCGCCATAACGCCCAGATATTCGCGGGGTTTGCCGGAAAGACCCAGCGGCAAAATGATCAGTCGCTTGTCGGCCTCCACAATGCTCATGGATCCGCGGCTGCCCTGAGAACCAAGCTCTGCAACGGCGTGGCTTATTTTCCCATCCGAGTAGGTGTCAGCATCGGTGCCGACCGGTCCCAGTTTTGCCTGACCCCGAGCGTCGTGGATGGCCGCTGTTGCTCGCAGGATGCTCGCCATGGTTCGCAGGATGCCAAGTCGGCTCCCGGATACAGCTGACCGGCTCAGTTGCTGCTGCATAAGAAGGCCGGTGGGCACCGGTTTTGGTTCTGCGTTCTGCCTTTCCAGGTAACGCACGGCGACGCGACTCACCGTCACAAAAGGAACGTGTCCTTCCAGGCAGAGCAGGTTCATTCCAAACTTTTCGCATGCGCTCACCAGGCCAGGAGGCACCTCGAAAAAAGTGATCGCCAAACCGATCCCCAAACCCGTCACCCCGGCCGCGCCGACCTGTTGGACAAATGGTCCCCAGTCGTACTCAGGACCGGCAAACATGCCGTTCGTCAGCACCAGGGTTTCGGGCTCCAAGAACTGGGCCGGCTCAGGAAGTTCGGTGCTCGAAACCCAGTTCACCGGCGCGTTTGGGCGCGGCATTGCAACAGGGTAAGCAAGTTTCTCCTCGCTCAGCAGCGCTGCCAAGTCACCAAAAGACGCCATGTGTCCATTATGCACAAGGCCGGAACGTAATTTGTGCAACATGTCCGGGGAGAATGGCCCAGACCCCGCGTAGTGTGGCTTAGGTAGCTATTAGGTCCGGCAATGACCGCCGCACTACTGGAGACTCAACGTGGACAATCTCGCAACACCGCCTCATCTGCAATCCGAGCTGCCCGGTCCTAAATCCGGCGCGCTACAAGAACGTGCCCGGGCAGCAGTTCCCCGTGCGGCCAGTTCACTCATGCCGACTTTTGCTGACAAGGCGGGCTCGGAATCAATCGTCGACGTGGACGGTAACGAATTACTTGATTTCGCCTCGGGAATCGCAGTCACCACTGTTGGCGCCGCCGCTCCCCGCGTCATCCGCGCGGTCCAGGAACAGGCGGAGAAGTTCACGCACACATCTGCGATGATCACCCCTTATGAGGGGTACGTGCAGGTGGCAGAAGAGCTCAACGCGCTGACACCCGGTGACCACGAGAAGAAGACGGCCCTGTTCAATTCTGGTGCCGAGGCGGTGGAAAACGCGATCAAGATTGCCCGCGCCTATACCGGGCGGCAAGCCGTCGTCGCATTCGATCACGCCTTTCACGGCCGAACGAACCTAACTATGACGCTCAGCGCCAAAGCGGTTCCCTACAAGAAGGGATTCGGGCCACTCGCGTCCGAGGTATACCGCATGCCCGCCTCGTACCCATACCGGGACGGACTGACCGGTGAAGAAGCGTTGCGCCGCGCCACGACCATGATGGAAAAGCAGATCGGAGCCGACCAGATCGCCGCGGTCATAATCGAACCAATCCAGGGGGAAGGCGGCTTCATCGAGCCGGCCCCCGGCTTCTTACCGGGCCTGCAAGAGTGGTGCCAGGCGAACGGGATCGTGTTCATTGCCGATGAGATCCAAAGCGGCATGGCCCGGACCGGACAGTGGTTTGCCTGCGACCACGAGGGGGTCGTGCCCGACCTGGTCACCATTGCTAAAGGAGTTGGTGGCGGACTGCCACTTTCGGCGGTTACGGGGCGGGCAGAAATCATGGACGCCCCCGGACCTGGCGGGATCGGCGGAACCTACGGCGGTAACCCGATTGCGTGCGCGGCTGCACTGGCGACGATAGAGACGATCAGGGAAGACGACCTACTGGATCGCGCCCAGCAGATCGAAGAGCTGTTGAAAGAACGCCTGGGACGGATGCAGGATTCCGACCCTAGAATTGGGCAAATCCGCGGCCGCGGTGCGATGATCGGCATTGAGCTGGTTAACCCGGAAACGGGAGAACCAGACGCAGGTCTAACCAGTGCAGTGGCGCAAGAAGTTCGGGCTCGGGGAGTCATCTTGCTCACCTGCGGAACGTATGGGAACGTGATACGCCTCCTTCCACCCCTGACGATCAGCAACGACGCTCTGACCGCTGGCCTAGACATCATTGAATCCGCTCTAGAAGAAAACTGATGCACATGACGAACGCACCCGCCTCCAAACCCCACCCCCTGCAAGACGCCCAATCACAGTTGGCAGCCGCCATCGACTTCCTGGGCTACAACGAAGGCACCTATAAGATGCTGGCAACCCCGCGGCGTGAAATGACCGTGGCCGTGCCGGTTTGGCGAGACAACGGCACAAAGGACGTGGTCCTGGGTTACCGCGTCCAACACAACATCACCCGGGGTCCCGCAAAAGGCGGCGTCAGGTTCAGCCCGCACGTGGACATTGACGAAGTCCGCGCTTTAGCAATGTGGATGACCTGGAAGAATGCTCTGCTCGACCTTCCCTACGGGGGCGCCAAAGGCGGCGTCGCCATCGACCCGCGCGAATTTTCTGAGCAGGAGCTACAGCGGATCACGCGCAGGTACACTTCGGAGCTCCTACCTATCTTGGGCGAAGAAGTCGACATTCCAGCTCCGGACATCGGCACCGATGAGCAGACCATGGCGTGGATGATGGACACGATCTCTGTCGCCAGAGGCCACACCGTGCTTGGATCAGTGACCGGGAAACCCATCGCCCTAGGCGGTTCGCGTGGTCGGGCTGCGGCTACGTCCCGCGGCGTCGTTTACACTGCTCTTTCCGCCATGGACAGCCTGAAGATGACACCAAGCCAAACGACAGCGGTCGTGCAGGGCTTCGGTAAGGTCGGACGCGGGGCCGCCCGCTTCCTGTTTGAAGCCGGCGTGAAAGTCATTGCCGTGGCCGACATCTACGGGGGCCTATACAACCAGCAGGGGATCGACATTGAGGCCCTGGAAAAGTACGTAGACGAAACGGGGAAGGTCGTCGGTTTCCCCGGCGCCGAACCATACGACGCTCCATCCATCCTCACCCTGGAAACGGACCTGCTGGTCCCCGCCGCCGTTGAAGGCGTTCTCACCAGCGCTAATGCGGCCGACGTGAAAGCCAAACTAATCGTTGAAGGGGCAAATGGGCCCACCACGCCCTCGGCCGACAAGATCTTCAACGAAAACGGCATCCTGGTGGTCCCCGACATTCTGGCGAACGCCGGTGGCGTTGTGGTCTCTTACTTCGAGTGGGTTCAGGGGCTGGCTGCCTACTGGTGGACGGAGGACGAGGTGAACTCGCGTCTCAAAGATCGTATGCGCCTTGCCTGGGAACAGGTCAGCGACTTCTCGAAGAAGAACAACTTGCACCTGCGCGACGCGGCAACCGCGATGGCCGTGGAAAAAGTTGCGGAAGCGCACCGGCTGCGCGGCCTATACCCGTAAAAACCGGCGGCCCTCAATCCCCTTCCCCACGAAAGATTGGATCCTCAATGTCAATCGCCCAATCACCCGAACTGCGCGAATATCTTGACTATGTGAAGCCCGCGCAAGGCGTCCTCATTGCTGGTGAGTTCCGCGAGTCCAGTGACGGTTCGACTTTCGTGGTGGAAGACCCCGCGAGCGGCGACAAGATCACGCTGGTGGCTGACGGGACCGCAAAGGACGCGGCGCTGGCCGTCGAGGCCGCCGCCGACGCCCTTCCCGAGTGGGGCAAGGTGCCACCCCGAGTGCGTTCCGTCATTTTACGCAGGGCGTTCGACCTCATGATCCAGCAAGAAGACGATCTTGCTCTGCTGATCAGTGCGGAAAACGGGAAGAGCCTGGCGGACGCACTGGCAGAGGTCCGGTACGCCGCTGAGTTCTTCCGGTGGTTCAGCGAGGAAGCCGTGCGGATTGAGGGCATGTACACGACAGCTCCGGCCGGGGGCAGCAGAACAATTGTTACCTACAGGCCGACGGGCGTGGCCGCGCTCATTACCCCGTGGAACTTCCCCGCGGCAATGGCAACCCGGAAACTGGCTCCGGCACTTGCCGCGGGTTGCACGACGGTGCTGCGCCCCGCCTCTCAAACGCCGCTGACCACCATTGCCGTGGCAAGGATCCTACAGCAAGCCGGTGTCCCAGCCGGCGTTGTGAACGTCGTTCCATCCGCCAACGCAAGGGAAATCTCAGAGGTGTGGATGGAAGCCGAACCGGTGCGTGCCATCTCTTTCACGGGCAGTACTCGGGTCGGGTCCCTACTCTTGCAGCAAGCGGCGAAGAGGATCCTGGTTTCTTCAATGGAACTTGGGGGCAACGCGCCGTTCGTTGTCGCCGCTGACGCCGACGTGGACGCCGCTGTTGAGGGGGCAATGCTTGCCAAACTGCGCGGCGGGGGTCAGGCGTGCACCGCGGCCAACCGCTTCTATATTCACAAGGACGTGGTGGAAGAGTTCACCGACAAGTTTGCCGCGCGGGTTCGCGACCTGAAGGTAGGTCCCGCACTAGACCCCGAGAATCAGATTGGCCCACTGGTTTCAGCCAACGCGGTGAAAGAAATTCAGGGCCTTATTGATGGCGCAGTCGCAGAGGGCGCGCGGATCGTCGCAGAAAGCCAGATCCCAGAAGAAGGCTACTTCTTAGCACCCACCGTTTTGGCTGACGTCCCGGTGGACGCAGAAATTATGCGCACCGAAATCTTTGGCCCCGTCACCCCGATTGCTACTTGGGATGATGAGGCTCACCTGCTGACCCTGCTCAACGAGTCTGAGTTCGGACTCAGTTCATACATCTTCAGTGGTGACGTGAAGTGGGCGATGCAGCTTGCCGAGCAGATGGAGGTCGGCATGGCTGGAATCAACCGCGGTTTGGTTTCAGACCCAGCAGCTCCATTTGGTGGCGTAAAGGAATCCGGACTTGGGCGCGAAGGCGGCCACGAAGGCATTCACGAGTTCTTAGAAACACAGTACTTCTCGATCGACTGGTAGGTCGGACGCAACGGCAACGCCGACAAATGGAGGGCAGTTATTCAGCGCATCAAAACCGATTCGCTAGGGCAGCCCACCTGCATTTGCCCAAAAGTAATAGGGCAGCAGGAACAACTGGAAGGAACTGACACAGATGACAAAGGGACCCCTACAGAATTTCATCGGCGGCAAATTTGTTGATGCCAAATCCACTGAAACCATGGAGATTATTTCTCCTGCGACGGAGGAACTTGTCGCCGTCTCTCCCATTTCTGGGCCAGATGATGTTGACGACGCCTTTGCGGCCGCGCTGGCAGCTGCAAAAACGTGGAACGCGACCACGCCGGAACAGCGGCAAGCGGCCTTGCTGAAAGTCGCAGACGCGGTAGAAGCAAACGCTGACGCGATTGCGCTTGCCCAGCACGGCGACACCGGCCAACTCACAGAAATGGTGAAGAGTGAAGAGGTGCTAGCTGGCGCGTCTCAGCTGCGTTTCTTCGCGGGCGCGGCGCGCATCTCTCAAGGTCTAAGCGCCGGGGAGTACATGGAAGGCATGACTTCCTATGTGCGGCGGGAACCGATCGGAGTTGTTGCTCAGGTAGTGCCTTGGAATTACCCGTTCATGATGCTGGTGTGGAAGATAGGGCCAGCCTTAGCCGCGGGAAACACGGTGGTCATTAAGCCTAGCGAGACCACTCCTAGCTCCGCGATTGCTTTCATGGAGGCAATCCAAGACATTTTGCCACCCGGCGTTCTCAATGTTGTGCTGGGCGACAGAACGACCGGTGAGTTGATGACGAACCATCCGACTCCCGGCCTAATCGCACTAACAGGCTCCGTCCGCGCGGGTGAGGAAATCGCGAAAGCCGCTTCATCTCGCCTGGCCAGGGTCCATTTGGAACTCGGTGGGAAAGCCCCCGTTGTGGTCTTCCCTGACGCAAACCTGGAAGAAGCCGCTGAAGGGATCGCGCAGGCCGGTTATTTCAATGCCGGTCAGGACTGCACTGCCGCCACCCGCGTCCTGGTTCACCGGGACGTTGCAGAGGAGTTCACCAAGCTCCTGGTCGCCCAAACAGAAGTGCTCACAACAGGTGACAGCGAAGACCCTGACACGTTCTTTGGTCCTTTGAACAATGTTCGCCATTTCGACAAAGTGTCTGAACTGGTTGCGAACGCTCCAGAGTGGGCGACCGTGGTTGCCGGTGGACACCGGGTCGGCGAAAAAGGACTTTACTACGCTCCGACGGTGATAACTGGTTTGCGTCAGGATGATGAACTCATCCAAACGGAAATCTTTGGTCCAGTTATCACCGTGCAAGAGTTCACCACTGAGGAGGAAGCTATTGAGATGTCGAACGGCGTCCAATACGCGCTTTCTTCCTCCGTGTGGACTGCGGATCATAAGCGTGCCAACCGTTTCAGTCGTGAACTCGACTTCGGATGCGTGTGGATCAACACACACATTCCTCTGGTGGCGGAGATGCCGCACGGAGGATTCAAACGCTCCGGCTACGGGAAAGATCTTTCCGTTTACGGGGTTGAGGATTACACCCGGATCAAACATGTTATGAGTTCCCACTAGCTGGAACTCAGCGCACTCGCGGCCACGACTTGGTCCTGGCCGGGGTCGCGCTCACCCTGAAAGGCGTAAACAATGCGAATTCTTGCAGCATTTACCAACTCTTTGGGCGGCAAAGACGCTTTCGCTCTGGCGTGTGCACTGGCAGAGATCTTCGACTGCCCGCTGGATTTGGTAACTATTGTGCGTGGCAGTGAGAGCCGCGCAATCGTGAGTGGCACCGACATAGCTTGGGATCACTTGGTCGTCCAGCAGGCAGACGGGTGGATGGACGAGGCGATTTCGCACTCGCCCGGTCGCGTGACGGTAACGAAGAACCTGCGTTATGCGGAGTCTTTCCCGGACGGACTCATCTCGGCAGCCGAAGACCTGCACAGTTCGATTCTGGTTATCGGGGGCGGCAGGCATGGGGCTCTTGGGAAGGTCGCCCTGGGAAGTGTGGGTAACACCTTGCTTCACTCATCTCCGATCCCCGTTGCACTGGCACCGCGTGGATACCGCCACCACCGTGCGCCGCGGCTCAGTCGCGTAACAGCGATGGTTGGGCAGCGCATGGGCGCGTACCAGCACTTCCTTGAAACGGCCGAGCAATACGCTGACTTAGCGGATTGCCCGCTACGACTGGTCTCGCTGCTAACAGACCCAGAACACCGTGAGAACCCGGCACTGCAGACCGAAGCGGTTGCGGTCCTGGCTGCAATCGCCGAAGAACACCGGAAGGCAAATGACACTGAGATTACGGTCGAAGCCAAAGTCGGTGACAACACAGAAGACGCCATCGCGGCTCTTAGCTGGAAGAAGAACGAGATCGCTCTGCTGGGATCAAGTCGACTGGCTCAGACCGGGCGGTTGTTCCTTGGTTCGACAGCAAACAAGATTCTGCGTGCCACGCCGGTCCCCTTGATCGTTATCCCAACCAGCAAGATTGGGGATGAAAAAGCATGAGTGCGACACTGAATGGTGCATCCCGCGACACCGGCAAAGGTAGCGGAAAACTCTCTAAGAAGGGCCTGTCTTCGGGGTCCGTTGGACTTCTGGGCGCGGTCGTAATTGGTATTTCCTGTATCGCACCCGCCTACACACTAACCGGCGCTTTGGGTCCGACCACTTCCGAAGTTGGTTTGCAGGTACCCGCGATCTTCCTGGTCGGTTTCATCCCCATGCTTCTGGTTGCTTTTGGGTACCGGGAGTTGAACGCCGCGATGCCTGACTCTGGCACCTCTTTTACGTGGGGGACCCGCGCCTTTGGCCCGTGGATCGGTTGGATGAACGGCTGGGGACTGGTCGTTGCAACTGTCGTGGTCCTGTCGAACCTGGCGGGTATCGCGGTTGATTTCTTCTACCTGCTACTTGCGCAGATCTTCAACAATGGGGATTTGGCGCTGCTAGCAAACAACGTCTTCATAAACATCGTCACCTGTTTGATCTTCGTGCTTCTAGCTACCCTGATTTCATACAGGGACATGCAGACGACCCAGCGCCTGCAGTACTGGCTGGTCAGCTTCCAATTGCTCGTGTTCCTGGGCTTTGGCGCTGTGGCCTTGTTCCGCGCCTACAACGGCACCGCTTACGACCCCACTCCGATTGAGCTCAGCTGGTTCAACCCGCTAGAAGTAAGTTCCTTCTCAGCATTCGCGGCGGGAGTCTCCCTTTCCCTGTTCGTCTACTGGGGTTGGGATGTGACACTCACGGTCAACGAAGAAACGTCTGACTCAAGTTCCACACCGGGCAAAGCTGCCTTGGTCACGATTGTGACGATTGTGAGCATCTACCTGTTCGTCACCGTGGGGTCGCTCGCTTTCGCTGGCTACGGCACCGGGGAGTTCGGGCTGGGGAACCCTGCGATCCAAGACAACGTGTTCTTCTTCTTAGCAGGACCGGTGTTGGGGCCGTTCGCCATCTTGATGTCGATGGCTATCTTGAGCTCATCGGCCGCCTCGCTACAGTCCACGTTCGTCTCACCGGCCAGAACAATGCTGGCGATGGGACATTACGGGGCATTGCCAAGGAAGTTCGGAAAGATCTCGCCCCGTTTCTACACACCCGGCTACGCCACGATCGTTGCCGCCATCGGCGCATCCGTGTTCTACTCGGTGATGCGCTTCCTTTCGGAAAGCGTTCTGTGGGACACGATTCAAACGCTTGGCGCCATGATCTGTTTCTACTACGGACTCACCGCCCTTTCGGCCGTGTGGTACTTCCGGAAACAGTGGTTCGATTCAGCGCGTGACTTCTTCTTCAAGTTGGCAGCGCCACTGGTGGGCGGAATAACACTGGGTGTACTGCTGGTCGTCACCCTGATCGACTCGATCGACCCGAACTTCGGTTCAGGTTCTCAACTGTTCGGCGTGGGCTTGGTTTTCATTCTCACGCTGGTACTGATCCTGTCGGGCGTTGTCCTAATGTTCATTCAGTATTTCCACGACCCAACGTTCTTCCGCGGTGGAACAATTAAGAAGTCAGAGGCCGGCGTCGACGATGATTTCGAGGTCATCCCAGAGGACCTCTCTAAGCAAGAAGCACTCAAATAGTAAAACCTGCCCCGGCGGGTTGACTCAGTGAAAGAAGGCAAGAATGTCACCAATCAATATGGAACGCGTCGCTGAACTGACCATCAGCGAGGCAGAAAAGTTGAATGCGCGCACGCGCAAATCACAAGAAATGTATGAGGTCGCTCGACAGCACTTGGCGGGCGGTGTCGCCTCGTCCTATCAGTTGCGTGATCCTTGGCCGATCTATCTGGAACGGGGAGAAGGCCCGAAAGTCTGGGACGTCGACGGCAACGAAATGTGGGATTTCCACAACGCGTTCGGGTCCATGCTGCAGGGACACGCGAACCCGATCATCGGCAAAGCCGTCGAAGAACGGTACAAGCTGGGCACCCACTTCGCCGCCCCGACAGAGGACGCGATCGCGGTCGGTGACGAGCTTGCGCGCCGCTGGGAACTACCGAAGTGGCGGTTCACGAACTCCGGTTCAGAATCCACGATGGACGCGATCCGCATAGCCCGCGCCTACACGGGCCGCGACACGGTAATGAAAATCTTTGGTTCCTACCACGGACACCATGACACCGTTATGGTCTCCATCGGTGTCGAATACGACAAGATCGGTGATCGCGAGAACCTCGCCTCGCTTCCCTACGGTGCTGGTATTCCGGGCGCGGTCGTCGAAATGACTGTTCCCGTGCCCTTCAACGATGCGGGCGCCATGGAGCGGCGCATCAAGAAGTTGGACGCAGAGGGCCGCAAACCCGCCTGCGTCATCATGGAACCGGCCATGATGAACTTGGGTGTCGTCCTGCCAGAGCCCGGCTACCTGGAGCAGGTACGAGAGATCACGGAGCGTCACGGCATCGTCCTCATTTTTGACGAGGTGAAAACGGGCCTTTGCATTGCCCCGGGCGGCGCGACATCACTGTACGGCGTGAAACCCGACATGGTGACTATGGCCAAAGCGCTCGGCGCGGGACTCCCCACCGGTGCGATCGGCGGTTCCGATGAGATCATGTCCGTTGTTGAAGACGGCTCCGTCTACCAAGTGGGAACCTACAACGGAAACCCACTGGTCATGGCCGCTGCACGAGCCAACCTGGAAGACGTACTCACCCCGGACGCGTACGAACACTTGGATCACTTGAACGACCGCATCCTCTCCGGCTGCCAGCGGGTAATTGAAGAGTATGACCTGCCGGGCTACGCGGTGGGCGTGGGCGCGAAAGGCTGCGTCACCTTCTCCCCGGTAAAGGTCGTCGACTACGAGTCATTCAAAGCGAACCAATCCGCCGAACTGTCAGATCTCGCCTGGCTGTTCAACATGAACCGCGGAATCTTCATGACACCCGGACGCGAAGAGGAATGGACCCTGTCGGTAACACACACCGATGAAGCCATCGACGCCTACGTCGACTGCTTTGCAGAGCTAGCGGAGGCGATCACCAGCTAGGTGAAACAAGTTGCGCGCTGAAGAGGTGGCCCCCGCTGTCCGGGGGGGCCGCCTCTTCTGTTTGTTGGGTTATTGGGGTCTGTCGGCTGCGACGCACGCCGACAGGGCACCCGTACGACTAACCTGGAACCGGGCCTTCGCCCACCCGCCCGCCTCCCCCAATGTCAAACACGGCCAAGAAGGAACTGCCTTGTCAGCACAGCTATTCTCCCAAATCACCCTGCGAGACCTAACCGTCCGTAACCGCCTGTGGGTGCCGCCCATGTGCCAATACTCCGTCGACTCCCTAGACGGTGTGGCAGCGCCCTGGCATCTGGTCCACTACGGCGCGATGGCCGCCGGAGGGGCGGGAGGCATCATTGTCGAAGCGACCGCTGTTCAACCCGAGGGTCGCATTTCACCAAACGACCTGGGCCTTTGGAACGATACTCAACGAGACGCTCTGGTACCGGTAGTAGATTTTGTTCATTCCCAAGGAGCCGCCGTAGGGATTCAACTAGCCCACGCTGGACGGAAAGGTTCCACATGGCCGGCCTTAGGCTCAAGCAAGTCCGGGAGTGTGCCCGCGGACTCGGGCGGCTGGGAAACCGTCGCCCCGTCACCAGTTGCTTTCCCCGGACTGGCCAAGCCACGCGAGCTGAGCCGTACCGAGATCGCCGAGGTAGTAACCGCCTTTGCGGATTCGGCGCGGCGCGCTAAGGAAGCTGGCTTCGACTTCGTGGAAATTCACGCAGCCCACGGCTATCTGCTGCACGAGTTCCTGTCCCCACTCAGCAACCACCGCACCGACGAGTACGGCGGCTCTTTAGAAAACCGTTCACGGCTTGTTGTTGAAGTCCTGGATGCGGTTCGCACAGAGGTGGGCCAGGAAATGCCCGTGCTGGTTCGGCTGTCAGCAACCGACTGGACCGAAGGCGGACTCACAGTTGACGAAACCGTTCAGCTGGTCGCACGACTTAAAGAGCACGGCGCCGACATGATCGACGTTTCCAGCGGCGGAAACGTGCCAGCTCAAATACCTGCCGGGCCAGGATACCAAGTGCCGTTTGCAACCCAAATCCGGGAACAGACCGGCATCGCCACCGCCGCGGTTGGCATGATCACCGAGCCCTACCAAGCGGAACAGATCCTGCTCACCGAACAGGCCGACGTTGTGCTAGTCGGCCGGGAAATGCTGCGTGACCCGCACTTCCCGCTTCGAGCTGCGGGCGAGCTTGGCGTTCAGCTGCCGTATTTGCCCGGGCAGTACCACCGGGCGTTTTGAGAGGTGGGTCGCCGATTGTTACCAGCGTTCAGCGCAGACTGCTGACTGTATTCCGATCAACTCTCGGGGCAGCTACCTGCCCTGTCAGAGTACTCCCTGTCAGAGTACTCTCCGTGCCGGGAAGCGATCTTTTCGTAGACAAGTCGAGTGAGCTCCGAACTGTAGCTACTTGCGTTTACCCGCACAGTTCCGGTTCGCATTGCATGGATAGCGAGCCTCCGCGCTGCTCGCTTTTACTCAACGGACAGCGAAGCAGCCCCGAATGCCCCCAGCGGCATGAAAATCTGATCTACCGGTACTGAATAGTGCCCGGGTAGGCGCCAAAACTCGAGTGGCAAACCGTCCACGCGGTCTCTGGATAATCGGAGATGCTCCAGAACCTTCTTTCCGTCTCGACTGCATCCGGGATCAACATCATAACCACTTGGGCCAGCTCGTAAACGACTGCACTCTAGACCGGCCGCCCGCTTCCAGCGGTGCTTCCCGGAAACAGATACTCGGGGTCCTCGCCAGGCTGCACGTCGACTACGGCCTGGGTGAGGACGCGGTCTACGACACCGTCTCTGCGGCGTTGGTGGCGAATGCGCCGGCAGCAGAGCCATCCTTTGCTCTGCCCGAGCCGTACCTGAAAATCGCCAAGATGCATTTCGCATTGCCATCGCATCAAGCGGGCGTTGCGGTGGCCATGTTGCTTGACGCAGCAGACAACCTAGTCGCGGCCGTCCAAGCCGGTCATCTCGAATCCAGAGATGCGGTCATCCAACTGGGCGATCTCTTCCTCCCGCTGTTCGAGGGGAGCGACCCAACATGCACTCCCTTGCGATCGCCCAGCGAACCTGTTGAATCGCGAGGGTGTAGCCCCCGATGAAGGCGGGCACACGGTCGAACCGGACCGGAACGCCGAAGAACATGCCGGGACGTTTGATGAACACGTCGGGCATCACCGTGAGTGCGGGCTGGGTCACCTCGCGGTCGGTCATCATCTGCCCTGCAGTTAGAGGGCGTCGATGAGTTCACGCATCAATTGGGAAGGCGTGGTGTGGCGCTCCTGTGCAGCCTCGTCCAGCTTCGCTCGGCGCACCGCATCGAGGCGAAGAGTGAAGGGGCGAGCCTGTGCCCCCACGCTGATGGGGCGTCCGGGCACCGAGGGACCCAAATGCTTGCCGGTGTAACCCGCCTCGGACTCTGCCTCCACGCCCCACCGCTCGATGTCTTCGTCGGTGAACGGAACTCCATTCACGTCGCTGTACTTGCCCATCTGTCTACCTCCTCAATCCAACCTCAATGAGAACCTTCTTCGTTGCTGGCATGGAGTGGAAGACCAGCCAACCATCAGGCTCGTCTTCCACCGCGATGTACTCCAACAACCGCCCACTGGCGTCCATTCCAACCCCAACCCACTGCACCGGGTGAGTGTCACGCGCTCTGGATCGCAGCGTGCTCTCGAATGCTTCGACCACATCCGAAGCGGTGACCCCGGGGTGCCGATCGGTGACCCTCGGATGCACTCGTACCCGCACGCTCACTCCCACTCATTCATTTCGTACTTCATTAGTGTAGTACGAAACCCGTTAAAGCGCAGCGCTCTAAAACCGGTCACAACCCCAAGGCCGACCTTCAGGCGATCGCCTCGACCACGCCGGGCTCGTCGACGTGGGAGGGCACCGTATGCGCTCGCGCCGAACTCGGGCAGGAGCGTGAGCTGGCCTCGGCCGGTCTACGGTTCGCGCCGGCTCGACGCGGTGCCTGCATCCATGTCTGCTCGGCCTGCCACCAGGAGTGTTCTGTCAAGCTTGAGTGCTCTATGTTGCAGCGGTTTCTAGGCCCGCCGAGCGGCCGTGTGCGGCGTCCTGAGCGATCACGGGACGTAGCACGTGTTCGAGGCCGACGGACGTCTCGACGAGTTGCGCGACGTCGGCGTACCGCCACCTGGCGGCCGCCGCGCCGATGAGCACCCGCCACAGGACGGTGGAGGCGTCCCCGCTAGCGGCGTCCTCGCGTAGCGCGACCGTGCTTGATGCCGGTAGGGGTCGGCCGCGGCCGACTGACTTTGAGAGATTTGTGCGCTCGGTGCGTTGCTGGTCTACTTCGGGTATGGAGAAACCAACATCGACGGAGAAATGTCCTGTCTGTGCTGAGTGTGGGCCGGTTCTCTCCCGTCTTGCACGTGACCCCTGAAGTGGCATGTAGGGTCGGGCTGGCCTACAGTCGCACAACATCCCCTGCGCCGCCGAGAGCAAAATCTAGACGCCGATCACTTTGAGTCGGCATTCGAACACTACGTGAGTCATCTCGATGAGCCGAAGCGCCCACCAACATGGATCACTTCCGATGACCTGAGCTTCGACACCACACATCCCGTTTACGATGCGCCTAACCGCGATGCACAAGCCTCAATTGCTGGATCTCCCCGGGTACGCCCGCTGGAGCTGTCATTCTGGCTGAAGAGCTACCAACGCGTCCGAAACATCTGTGCTCATCATGGCCGACTCCGAAGTCGGGGTTAGGTATGTATCCCGCGCTGCCAACAGCCAGGACCACCGTATTAGTCTCACTGCAGACGATTCTGCCCACCGCTTCACCGAGCTCAACTCGGGCAGGCGGCATTATGAATAGCTTGAAGCCAGTCTGAACGCACCTCTACGCGGCATGGGAATGCCCGACCATTGGTTCGGCGATCCATTCCGGTCGAGGAAGCGAGGGAACCGGGAGCATGAGGGAACACTCCACATCTTCCGACGTCGCGTGTTCCCGCAAGACACTTTGAGTGGAAGCCGGTGGACTCAAACGGAATGAGTGGAAGAGGATCGAGCGACTGAGTTCGACTTGGGAACAGGTGAAAACAGCCACCTCGGCAGAAGGTGGGCTTCCGGTTTCTGCCAACCTAGACCTCGTGACCAACCCAGGGAGACGAAGCAAAACCCCATTGACGCCTAGAGAAGTAGACATAAAGCGAACCGACGACGACCGCGTCATCCAACCGCAGGGCAGCCAATGAGCAAAAAGATGACATGGTGAGAGTGCTCAAGCAGCGACGAATGTCGTCCATCGTTCGAGCTGGTCAGTAACGTTGGGCGCATCGCGTGCGAGGGTCGTTTTCCACGAGAGCAGGCCATCATTTTGAAGCCTGCCGATCAGCGTGATTGGGTGTACACCCAGTGCGTCCGCCTGTGTCTGTACCCAGGCCACGCTTGGCCGTGCAGGAACGACAGGAAGCGGTCCCGAGACGGCCAGTTCTCCAGCGAGCTGATCGGCTTCCGTTTCCTCGTCTTGGCTCTCTTCAGATAGGTCATCAATAATGACTCCCCCGTCCTCTGAGACGTGGCCCAGCAGAACATGGGCGGTCTCGTGGAGGATCGTGAAGAGCACTTTGTCCAGCCGCTTCCACCGACCGGAAATACCGATAACGGGGGTTTCATCGACGACCAGTGCGCACCCATCGAGCTTCCCCCCAGGGAACGCTTCAACATAGATTAGCTTCACTCCGACTTCCGCGAAAGACGCTTGGAAGGTGGCGAATTCCTCCGGATTCCGCGCCCTCTCTGAAAGCTGCTCGGCCAACTCTCGAAGCCGGTCGCGGGAGTAGGGCGCAACCTGCAGCTCACGCGCACTGGCCTTGACGCACGCAACCCACGCCTGTTGCAGTACAGTGACCGCCTCCTCCGTATTGCTTCGCCTCGCGGCAAATCTGACCGTCAGCTCCTCCTCAAGGCTCTGCATCCCAAACAGATGAAGGACCTCTTTCAATTGGCCGTCGGGATCGGATGCGGTGATGAAACCACGCTTCTTCAGTAAGGTGATCGGTGCCAACGCGCGCAACTTAGCGCGAGTCTTCACGGCGTCAAGGTTTTCCCGAGTGCGCGAGTCCTGTGCTTGCTTCCACAGAAGGTAAGAGTCCTGAAGCTTGAGCCAGAACTCTACGCTCGTTCCGAGTGCGGCCGCGATCTGCGCGGCCGACTCGCGAGTGATCTCCTTCTTTCCCGAGATGATCTCGGACACGAACTGTGCCGGTCGTCCTAGAACCTCCGCAAAATCGGCCTGAGTCCAGCCGCGCGCGTCGAGTTCGTCAGCCAGGTGTTCCCCGGCCGGGAACACCTCGGCAGCCATCGGCGTACTCATGATCGTCACTCTCCTTCAGTGGTAATCAACCATCTCGATGACGATGACCATCCGGCCTTCGCCATCTGTCTCGAACTTGATGATGAGCCTGAACTGATCGTTCAGACGGATGGATGAGGTTCCGGCTCGGTTGCCCTTGAGTCTCTCCAGCCGGAGGGAGCGCATCGCACACAGGTCTCGTTCGTCAGTGGCCGCGCGCAGTACCTGGATCTTCTTCCGGTACGCCTTGATGATGTCTGCACCCCAGCGCCGTGGCACATAGGACACATCTTCGGCCAGACGCCGAAGATCATCCTCCTCGAAGACGACACGCAAGCACTCCACACCTCACCCAGAACAACATGGCCAAGTCTACGTTACCGCATCTCCTGTATGATCTATTCGTCATGGGTTCATCACCCCTTGCGTGAAACGCACTATCCTAGTAGCACCGGTTTCGCAAGCGCACCAGCGCAGCGGGCCGACCGCCCCCAGTGGCGGCGACTTGAATCGCCAGGAGGTTCAGATGCCCGGATATGCCAAGATCCCTAGCTTCATCAACGACTTGGTTGATCGTTGCTCGACGGACACCTTCTACGTGAGCAAGGCGCGAACATATCTGCTCTCGGACCTGGCGTCCGGTGCTCTTGAGCACCTTGGAATCACTTCAGACGGAGATTCTGTGCAACACACTGAAGCCGTGGTGCCCGAAGCCACCAACGGCAAGTGGTCTCGGTACAACACCGACGGCAGGCTCCTCGTGCGTAAGGACCTCCCGAAGGTCGAGAAGGTTATTGGCGGATGGGAAGTTCCCAACTTCGGAGACTGGAAGCGCGGTAGCCATATGCACTACTCCACCCGTGAGGTCTTCCGAAAGGAGGTCTGGTACGCGAAGCAGCTTCCGATCCTTATCGATGTCGAGGACACGGCGGATGGACAGGTCACCATCGGCTTCCGTGTTGATCGCGTATTCGACCGCACCGAACTCAATGAGCGTGACTTTCACCTGGCGGTTTCACTCCCTAGGGAGAACCTCAACACTCACGCTTCGATCGTTTCTTCGACGCTCTCAGTCGCTGATTGGCTGGACGACCAGCAAGTTACGTGGGAGCTTCTCCCGAGGGGTGAAGCCAGCTTTACCACGATTCTGACGCGTCTGAAACGCACCTCGGGAAGTCCGCGCTTGAAGACCATGCAGAACAGATACGAAGCTGTGGATGGGTTCCATCCGGGAGCGGTCATCGTAGGAGAAGGAGAGTTCGCTCGTTACTTCGGGTTCAAGTTTCGTGAGGACCTTGTCGTACTGGAAAATCTCGACTACGGGAACGCCCTGTATGTTATGTACGAAGACTGGACCACGCTCAGCCGCCGCAGCCGGATTGACCTTCTCTCAGATCCAGAAGCGGACTACGACCGAATCATCCACAAAGAAGGATGGGAGAACCATCTCAAAGCCGCACTCACCCTCAAGGGTCATGACGTCACCGGCGGAGAGAGGGGTGACCGTGGACATTCCGAGTGATAGGAGACCCTTCGCAAGGCAATGTTCGACTTCCTCCGCAGTATCAACCTGTCGCCGGTGGAGTGGACGACAGCCGTCGAACTAACAGGCGAGGGCTCGCCATACATTGGGCAGGTGCTCGACACTGCGTTCGAACACGCTACAGCCATCGTCGTGCTCATGACTCCTGACGAGGTCGCCTACCTGCAGCCGCGCTACGACCACGGTGAAGGTGATGTCGAGATCCAGCCCGCCGCACAGGCTCGTC
>CAYFRL010000008.1:0-61679 GCA_964345595.1 uncultured Actinomyces sp. | reverse complement strand
CTAGACTAAATGAACCAGAATCACTCGTGCTGCCAATTACACCATACCCCAAGGTATTTGCCGGTTGAACGCGGGAATCTTAGGGATTTCGCATCGCAACCAACGAAGATTTAGGTTACCCGACGGTGGCCTTGCACTCAAATCTTCCTGCGGTGAATGCCATCACTCTCGAACCTTGGCAAGCAAAGAGTTCAACCTAGCCAGCGTTGCGGGTTTACCCAGGATTTCCATTGACTCAAACAGAGGCGGAGAGACACGGCGACCGGACAGTGCCACGCGCAGCGGACCAAAGGCCAGACGCGGTTTCACACCCATCTCTTCCACGATGACAGAGCGCAGAAGCGGTTCAAGGTTCGCGGCGGTGAACTCCTCTTCTGACATCGGTTCAAGTGCGTCGATTGCGGCCCTCAGGACTTCGTCGGCGCCCGCTTTCAGGGTCTTTCTAGCGTCGTCTTCAACTTCCACGTCCCCGTCTAAACTGAACAGGAATCCCAGCAGCCCGGGTGCTTCACCCAGTAACTGCATGCGAGTCTGCACCAGGGGCGCGGCGGCCTCAAGTATTTCTTGCTCCCTGGGAAGCAGGTCCGCCCAGGTGGCGGCTGATACCAGGTTGGCTTCATGCAGGAAGGGAACCAGGCGGTCCCGGAAATCATCAGGCTCTAGCAGCCGGATGTGGTCACCGTTGATGGCCAAGCTCTTCTTGGCATCAAACCTGGCCGGGTTCGGGTTCACGTCCTCAATCTCAAATGCAGCGATCATCTCTTGCATGGAGAAGATGTCTTCATCGGGCGAAATTGACCAACCCAACAGAGCTAGGTAGTTCAGCAGGCCCTCTGGGATCATTCCCTTCTTGCGGTGCAGCAACAAATTTGATTCTGGGTCTCGCTTTGAAAGCTTCTTGTTCCCCTCACCCATCACGTAGGGCAGGTGGCCGAACTCAGGGATCGACGTTGCAACGCCGATGTCCATGAGCGCCTGGTACAAGGCGATCTGGCGAGGCGTGGAGCTAAGCAGGTCCTCTCCGCGTAGAACGTGCGTGATTTCCATCAGGGCGTCATCCACGGGATTGACCAGTGTGTAGAGAGGCTCCCCGTTCGCGCGGACAATGACAAAGTCTGGAACAGATCCCGCCTTGAACGTGATCTCTCCGCGGACCAGGTCGGTGAACGTTATATCGTGGTCCGGCATGCGCAGCCGCAGGACCGGCTCCCGCCCTTCCGCTCTGAACGCAGCAATTTGCGCCTCAGTCAGCTCTCTGTCGTAGCCGTCGTAGCCCAGGCGCTCGCTCCTACCCGCGGCGGCGTGTCTGGCAGCCACCTCTTCGGGCGTCGAAAACGATTCGTATGCGTGACCGGATTCCAACAGACGTTCGATGACGTCTTTGTAGATCTCTTTTCGCTCAGACTGCCTGTAAGGTCCGTGCGGGCCGCCGACCTCGACACCTTCATCCCAGTCGAGCCCAAGCCAGCGAAGGGATTCTATGATCTGTTCGTAGCTTTCTTGCGAGTCCCTTCCGGCATCCGTGTCTTCAATCCTGAAAACGAACGTGCCGCCATGATGCCGCGCGTAAGCCCAATTGAACAGACAAGTGCGGATCAGACCGACGTGCGGGGTGCCAGTTGGCGAAGGGCAAAAACGGACCCGTACGGGTGATTTGTTGGTATCCATGATGAGACAACAATATCCTGGTTAGGAGCCCAGCAAAAACTCGCGAGGCAGGGAGAGGAAAGCAATGTCCATCTACGAACCCAGCGTCGCAAAACTTCGCGAGACAGGATCCCTAAAGTGGACCGGCCTCACCGCTCCTGGAGACGAGCCAACACTCGGCGCTTGGGTTGCTGAGATGGACTTCGGCACGGCGCCGCCGGTTCGGGACGCCCTGATCCACGGCGTGGAAAACGGCTTCTTGGGGTATTTGCCCCCGTGGTTGGAAGAGCTCACTGCGGAGCGTCTCACGGCCTTCCAAGAGGCAAGATACGGCTGGGCTATCAAACCGGGGTGGGTGCGCGTGGCCAATTCGGTCCTGGGCGCGCTTCGGCAAACGATAGATTCCTTCACCCGATCAGGGTCAGCTGTCATAGTTCCAACCCCCGCTTACATGCCTTTCCTGACGATCCCAGGCGGCTACGGACGCCAGGTTATTGAGGTTCCCGCCCTGCACGAACCGGGCGCGCCAGGCAAGGAAAGCTGGTCGCTTGACCTAGAGGGAATCCGAAGCGGTCTGGAACTAGGCGCGGGTCTCGTTATGCTTTGCAATCCCTGGAACCCCACCGGCAGGTCCCTGGAGGTCGAAGAGCTGCGCGCTTTGCATGAAGTTGTGCGCGACTACGATGCGCTGGTTTTCTCTGACGAGATCCATGCTCCCCTGACCTTCCCGGGGACACCCACGTTCACCTCGTACGCCTCTTTGGGACCCGAGTTCGCGGCGGAGACGGTTACCGCTGTCGCAGCGTCGAAAGCCTGGAATATTGCCGGACTTTCCGCTGCTCAAGTAATTCTTCCAGACTCGGCTCTGCGGGAACGGTGGGACGAGAAGGCCGCCCACATCGCGCGCTCCGCCGTTCCTCTAGGACTGGTCGGTGCGGTCACGGCGTATCAGGACGGAGATGAATGGCTCGGTGAAGTCATCGACTACATTTCTGGCAACCTGGATTTGCTAGGCGACGCCCTGGCGGGCACCGCGGTCGACTATTCGCGCCCGGAAGCAACCTACCTGGGCTGGCTGGGCTTCGACGCCTTCGACCTGCCGGACTCCCCTAGCCAACTGCTACTTGAGCGCCAAGGAATTGCCACCAACGCAGGACGCACGTTGGGGACGGGCTGGGACAACTGGGTACGAATCAACGCAGCGATGGTTCGGCCCGCGTGGGAAGAGACCGTTGAACGGCTTTCGCGGGAGATCGCCAGCTGGCCCTTGAGGTAGCAGCTGGCGAACTACCTGCGCACAACCGGATTGGATAGGGTGCCAATGCCGCTCACTGTGACCTCGACCCGGTCGCCCGGGTGAAGGGGGCCGACGCCCGCCGGAGTGCCGGTGAGAATCACATCCCCGGGAAGCAGAGTGAACACCTCGGAAACGAACGAGACCAATTCCCGAACCGGGAAGATCATGTCAGAAGTGGTTGCTGCTTGTCTCGGCTGCCCGTCAACCGTGGTTGACAGGTACAGGTCATCCACATCCAAGTCAGGATCCACCGTTATCCAAGGCCCTAGCGGGCACGAAGTGTCGAAACCTTTAGCGCGGGTCCACTGCCCGTCCTGCTTCTGTTTGTCCCTGGCCGTCACATCGTTGGCTATCGTGTAGCCGAAAACAATGTCGTCGACCTGGTCAACGGGAATATTCTTTGCCAGGGTCTTGATAACGACGGCCAGTTCCCCTTCGAACTCCACATGGTTTGACCAGGGCGGCAACACAATCGGGTCGTCCGGACCAATCACCGACGTATTCGGTTTGATGAACAAGATCGGTTCGGCTGGTGCCTGTTCGCCGCCCATCTCTTTCACATGATCCAAATAATTCTTCCCGACCGCAACAACCTTTGAGCGGGGAATGACTGGGGAAACCAGGCGGACCTCGTCAAGTTCAAATACTTCCCCGCTCAGCTCTATCTTGGAAAACAGGGGGTCGCCGCGCAAAACAAAGATGCGGGTGGAATCCTCTTTGAGCATCCCGTACTTAGGGCTTGTACCGTCCGAAAATCTCACAATCCTCATGCGGTCTACTCTAGCCGCGATTACCCCTTTAGAGCAGGGTGAGTGCTTCACCAGTTGAGGTGGAACAATGGGATCATGGTTGCGCCTTTGAACTCGTTGTTGGACCAGTTGGAAGACTCCGGGCAGCTGGATTCGCCCGACGCCTTGTTTGAGGCGTTCACGAAGTGGGCGGAATCAACCGGCAGGCCACTGTACTCACACCAAGAAGAGGCCCTGCTTGAACTGCTGAGTGGCAATCACGTGATCGCTCAAACACCGACGGGTTCCGGCAAGTCAATGATCGCGTTGGCCGCGCACTTCATCTCTTTGGCACGCGGTGGTCGGTCCTACTACACCGCCCCTTTGAAGGCACTTGTGTCGGAGAAGTTCTTCGAGTTGGTCGCCCTGTTTGGAGCCGACAACGTAGGGATGGTCACCGGTGATGTCTCTTTGAACTCGGCGGCCCCGATCATTTGCTGCACGGCAGAAATTCTGGCGAACCAGTCGTTGCGTGAAGGGGCCGATCTGGACACCGACATGGTGGTTATGGACGAATTCCATTTCTACGCTGACCCTCAACGCGGCTGGGCGTGGCAGGTGCCACTATTGGAGCTGCCCAAACCTCAGTTCGTGGCCCTATCGGCAACGCTTGGCGACGTCTCTGACCTAGCTGAGGACATGCTGGTTCGCACCGGCAGGCCCGTCGCGCTGGTAACCGGGGCCGCCCGCCCAGTGCCACTTGAGTTTGAGTACTGTGTGGACGAGCTCCCCACTGTGGTGGAGCGACTCTTGGGTGAACAAAAGGCGCCGATTTACATTGTGCACTTTGCTCAGCGCGACGCTGTCACAACCGCGAAGAACCTGTCTTCACTGCCGCTGCTAACAAAAGAGCAAAAGAGCATGCTCAAAGACGCGTTGGCGGGTGAGAGCTTCGGAAGGGGTTTCGGGCAGACTTTGCGCGGACTTTTGCAGGCGGGCGTTGGCGTGCATCACGCCGGGATGCTGCCCCGGTATCGGCGCCTTGTGGAGCGCCTCACCCAGCGCGGTCTTCTTGCTGTCGTGTGCGGCACTGACACTTTGGGGGTTGGAATCAACGTACCGATCCGCACGGTCCTGTTCACTTCGCTGGTTAAGTTCGATGGTCGGCGGAGCAGGCACCTATCGGCCCGGGAGTTTCACCAAATAGCTGGGCGCGCAGGTCGAGCGGGCTTCGACGATGTCGGCTACGTGAGGGCGCTGGCCGCAGAAGTCGAGGTAGAACAGGCAAAGCACAAAGCGCGTCTGACGGCCGCTCAAGAAGCGAAAGATGCGAAACGGCTCAAGAAGCTTTCCAAAAAGGTGAGCCCCAAGAGCGCCGCTCAAGGGAAGATCTCTTGGAATCGCGCGACGTTCGACCGGCTGGTTGGCGCCGAGCCCGAACCTCTCCGGTCACAGTTCGACGTGAACCACGCGATGTTCTTGAATGTGCTGGCGGGGCCGGGCGACCCGGAAGCGCGGTTACTGCGCCTGGCCGAAGAAAACCACAGCGGTGATCAAGAATCGAATCAGTTCTATCGGCGTCTAGGTGAAATCTACAGATCCTTGCGCCAGGCCGAGGTGCTGGAACTGCTTCCTCAGTCAAAGGCCGAGGAACTCGGAGTTCCCCGGATCCGCGCCGCAGCCAACCTGCCCGACGAGTTCGCATTGAATCAGCCGCTTGCGCCGTTTGCTTTGGCGGCGCTCGACCTGCTGGACGCGGACTCCCCCGAAGCAACACTGGACACAATCAGCCTGATCGAATCGATTATGGAAGACCCCGCGCCTTTGTTATGGGCGCAGCAACGCCAAGCAAGGGACGCCGCTTTCCACTCCATGAAGGCAGACGGTTTGGATTACGAGGAACGCCAACGGGCACTCGAAGAAGTCACTTGGCCGAAACCCTTGATTGAGCTTATCGAGCCAGCCTTTCGGGTCTTTGCCCAATCGAACCCGTGGGTGGGTCAGTCCGAACCGTCCCCGAAATCCGTGCTGCGCGAAATGATTGAAAGCGGCCAAACGTTCACTGAGCTGATCTCAAAATACGACCTGCACAACGCAGAGGGCGTAATCTTGCGTTACCTAACGGACCTTTATCGCACCATGCGCCAGCTTGCCCCCACTTCTGTTCAAACGGAAGAGTGGGATTCGGTCATGGACTGGCTTGAGGAAATGGTGCGAACGGTCGACTCGTCACTATTGGACGAGTGGGAAAGACTAAGCGAGGACGCCGGTCCCGCACGCGCCGAAGCCGCCGCAGAGGAACGCGCGTTTGGTGCCGCAGCGGGTGAACGTCCCACGTACGCCCAAAACCCGCACCTGCTTCGCCGCGATGTGGCAAAGAAAATGTTCCAGATCGTTGAGTTGCTGAGCTTTGACCGGGTCGAAGAGCTGGCTGAGCTGGGGACCGAAACCGGTTGGGATTTTGACCGGTGGGACAATGCGCTGGGACGCTACTGGGCAGAATACGACTGGATAGGCATTGACCACCGTGCCCGCTCCGCCGAATTGCTCAGGATAATTGACCGGCCGACAGACCAAGATTTCGCTCATTACGCCCAGTTGGCCAGGGCCGATGTGTTCCGCGGCGATCCGACAGGGTCGTGGTGGATTGTCGAACAGACGCTATTGGACCCGGCCGAAGAGGGCGACTGGCGTGTGACGACCGCCGTCGACCTCGAACAGACATTTGAGAAGAACGAGGTGACTTTGAAGATCCTCGATTTCTCGCCTCGGTAAAAACGCGCGGCACTCGCTACGCGTCAATTCCCAAGTCCCGGCGCAAGCGCTCTACGTGACCCGTCGCCTTCACGTTGTATTGAGCTAACTCAATCTTGCCATTTGGAGCCACCACGAACGTGGATCGCATGACCCCAAGGAACGTCTTGCCGTAGTTCTTCTTTTCTCCCCAAACACCCCACTCGGTCATGATCTGGTGATCCGGGTCCGAGCCGAGCAGGAAGTTTAGATCCTCTTTCGCGGCGAACTTGGCGAGGCTGGAAAGACTATCCGGGCTGATGCCGATCACCGTGTAGCCAGCCCCGCGAAGCGAATTGAGGTTGTCCCTGAAGTCGCAAGCCTCTTTCGTGCAACCAGGGGTGCCCGCCTTCGGGTAGAAGTAAACGATCACGCCCTTAGTTGCTTCTTTGCATAGCTCTGAGAGCGTTTTCGTTCCCGTCGTTGTCTCTATTGAGAATTCTGGTGCCGTGTCCCCTGCGCTTAACCTGGTCATACATCGATTGTGTCATCCCTCGCGCCGCATCACCAGGGCTTACCGGTGGTTGGGACTTCTAGCTCTTCAGATCTGACGCGGCCGGTGCTGTGGTCTGTCTCAGGTGACAAACGCCCTGCGAATATGAGGCGTATGTCCCGTTCGTGAGACAAAGGTCCCGAAAGTGTGTAATGTTAGCCGCGCAAATTAAAGTGCAACGTTGCGCGTACCTTAAATGCCATTTACATCGCCAAGCTGGGCGCAGGTGCCGGAACAGACTTTGACTCGAATAGAGGAGGCCGCATGGATTCCGACAGCATGTATCAGCTCATCGCCATGATCACGTACACGGTGATCATGATCCTTTTAGGATTCTTAGCCTATAGACGAACGCAAGACCTAGACGACTATGTGTTGGGCGGGCGCAGCCTGGGACCGTTCGTGGCGGCCCTCTCCGTTGGTGCGTCCGACATGTCCGGCTGGCTCCTCATGGGCCTTCCCGGAGCGATTTATGCCAGCGGCCTCATCGAAGGTTGGATTGCCGTTGGCCTCACAATAGGCGCGTACATTAACTGGCGGGTGACCGCGCCGCGCCTCCGTGCTTACACGGAAGTCTCCGCTGACTCGATCACGATCCCCTCATTCCTGGAGTCCCGCACTAAAGACAGGACCCGCGTCATCCGAATCGTGGCGGGGATAATCATCCTGGCCTTCTTTACCTTCTACGTATCTTCAGGCCTGGTCGCAGGCGGAGTGTTCTTTGAATCATCCTTTGGCATGCCGTACCAGTGGGGAATGGTCTTCGTTGGTGCAGTCGTCGTTATTTACACGCTGCTCGGCGGTTTCCTAGCTGTTTCCTGGACTGACGTAGTGCAAGGAATGATGATGATGACGGCCTTGTTGCTGGTTCCTATTCTCGGCATCATCCACCTGGGCGGCTTTGGAAACATGACAGCGGCCATCAACAATGTGGATCCAGCACTTCTGAGCCCCATCGGCGATTCATCAGTGTTCGGCTGGGCTTCCGTTATGACGATCGTCTCCGCACTAGCTTGGGGACTCGGCTACTTCGGGCAGCCGCACATCCTGGTTCGGTTCATGGCCATCCGCACAGCGAAAGAAGTAAAGGCGGGTCGCCGATACGGGATCTCATGGATGATCCTTTCCGTCGTCGGAGCTGGGATGACCGCACTGGTCGGTATCGCCGTCTACCAGCACGATCAGGCCGCGCTGCCAAACCCAGAATCAGTGTTCATCAGCCTGAGCCAGCTGCTGTTCCACCCGCTCATCGCAGGCTTCTGGCTGGCGGCAATCCTGGCCGCGATCATGTCAACAATCTCATCGCAGCTGCTGGTCACCTCTTCCGCCCTGGTGGAAGACATCTACGCCGTGTTTACGAAGCGAAACATTCGCTCCAGCCTTGGCATGTGGCTCGGACGCGCTGCGGTCCTGGGGATCGCTCTCATCGCTGGCGCACTGGCATGGCAGCAGAATGACACGATCTTGCAGCTGGTCGCATTCGCGTGGGCGGGCTTCGGTGCTTCCTTTGGTCCAGTGGTCATCCTTTCCCTCTACTGGAGGAAGCTGACCAGCGCAGGCACGCTTGCCGCCATGGTCGTTGGCGCAGTTGTCGTCGGAGTCTGGGGCAACCTGCACGGAGGATTCTTCGACCTGTATGAGATGGTTCCCGGCTTCCTGCTGGCACTTCTTACCGCTGTCGTCGTCTCTTTGATGACATACCGTCCGAACGACGAAATTCAAGGAGAGTTCAACAGCGTTGAAGAGGCGATGAAGTCACTCATGGCCCGGTAGCAATCACCGTTGCTCTTTCTCAAGAGAGTCGGTCTGGTCGGTGGAGGGATTCCACGCCGGACCGGCTCTTTTGCTACCCCGGATCTGGTTGGATCCGTGACTTGCATATAGGCTGAGCTGTGCGCGAAGAACTGAGGGCTTCTAGCCGCGACTTCTTGAAGGGGGATCCGTGCGGGAAACTGTGACTTTACCGCCTTTGGATGAGCAGGCCCAGACACTGATCGAACTGGGCGTCGCTGCTTTGCTCCGGACCGATCCAGCCGAGCTTCGGGAGGCGGCGGCGGCTTTATCCTCCGACCTGCGGAATGGTCGCCACGACGCGCTTCTGGTGCCCAGCCATGTACCCTGCGACCACAGCGACTTGGTGCGATTGATTTCGCGAGACGGAAAGCCAGGCTTTATTGTCGAGGATTTCACGGACTCCGCAGAATTCGTACCGACTTCGGGGAGTGGTTCAAAACCAGTAGAGTTGCCCGGTCGCGCTTGGTACCTGCTAGAAGACCCAAGGCGCGGCGACGAGTTCCAAAATGCCTCACCGGCCGAGGCACTCGATACAATCAGCTCCACCGGCCGCGTGCCCCTGACCATCATTGAGGGAATCTTTTGGGTGCTGCAGGACCCGGAGGCGGTCGCGCGGAACAAGTGCTTCATGACAATCGGCTCCAGAAAACCAAAACCAGGTGGCAAGTACGACGCGCGCACCCCGGCGCTTTGGATAAGTAACGGCACTGGGCGAGACGGCAAAGAAAACAGGAATGCGCCGAAGCTCGGCTGGTGCTGGTGGAACAACCGGCACACTTGGCTTGGTATCGCACATGGCGCGCGGCGAACCGCGGCACAATAGCACTCAAAGGCGAGTCGGCATGAGGGAGCACAAATGAAACTTGGGATCATCATAGAAACCAAAGAACACGAGAAGGCATGGAATGCGATGAGGTTCGCCAACACCGCTTTGAAATCAGGCCACAGCGTAAAAGTGTTCCTCATGGGCGAAGCAGTTGAAATCGAAAGTCTTCACCATGAGAAGTGGGACGCCGCTAAGCAGGTTGAGGTGTTCCACCGTTCCGGAGGAGAAATCCTTGCCTGCGGCACCTGCCTGGAGTCGAGGAAGATTGACGGCAGCGACACGTGCCCCATCTCCACCATGATCGATTGTGTGAACATGGTGGATTGGGCCGACAAAACCGTCACCTTCTAACTAGCCGGGTCCGAGCTCACGGATGGCGGCGAGGATTCCTGGCCCTGGGATCTAGAGTCGTTTGGCCCCGCGAAACTCACGCAACGACAGAGCCTGTTTACTCAAAACAGCGACAGACATGCGAAAACGCCGCCCCACCTGGGACGGCGCTAACGCGAAAGTGGAGATGGCGGGAATCGAACCCGCGTCCGGCGATCAAAGTCAAGGAATTCTCCGGGTGCATTCTGCCAACTATTTCTTGGCCCTCGGCTACATGCAGACCTGCTACCGAATAGGCTCAGTCAACTAAGTGTCGAAACGCAGCCGTTGACGTTCTACGTTTCCAGTGGCCCTATTCACGACGCCAGGAACTGGGGCTAGAGCAAACACCCAGGCTGACGGACTTTTGAAGGTCCAGGCTGCTACTAGGCAGCTAGGACGAAGTCAGTGCGGTTAGATTCAGCACTTATTGGTTTACGCGCATCGTTTACGAGATGAGCACGCATTCTCGACCCGCTTCGCCTCGATCGACAATCGTCGTCGAAACCGATCATCCCCTATTTAGTTTCTAAGCTGATTGAGGTCAGTGCCTCAACCAACATTTAATACTAGCGGCGCGCCGGTCGCAAAGCAAGAGTTAGCGGCTGCCTTGTTTCAGGTATCTGCCCATGGCTCGCTGAGCTTCGCGATTGTCCTGAGCTTCACGAAGCGCTTGGCGTTTGTCCCATTCCTTCTTGCCTCTCCCAAGGCCTATCTCTACCTTCGCGCGACCACCAATGAAGTAGAGCTCTAGAGGAATAAGCGTGTACCCCTTGGCCGCAACCTTCTGGCCCATCTTTTGGATTTCTTGCTTGTGGAGTAGCAGTTTGCGTTTGCGTGTCGGCGAGTGGTTCGTCCAGGACCCTTGAGAGTACATGGGGATGTTCACCCCGTAGAGCCACGCTTCCCCATCTTTTACTTCAACCCAGCCATCGACGATGGAGGCGCGCCCCATCCGGAGAGCCTTCACCTCGGTTCCCATCAGCGCGATGCCAGCTTCCCATTTCTGTTCGATCTCATAATCGTGTCGGGCTCGGCGGTTTCTAGCGATCGTCTTCTGCTGATCGGCGGCGTCCTTGCGCTTCTGCGCGTCGCTGATCTTCGGCTTCTTCCAGTCTTTAGCCACGCTTGCTCCTAGCGCTCGGAAACGGACAATGGTCTACTTTACCTGAAGCTGCTCGGTAATCGGCGCCTGACGACCTCAATCAAAACCGAGGCAAATCTACATGTAGGCCAGCGGGTCCACCGTGGACCCGTCCTTGTAGAGCGACAGGTGCAAGTGGCAGCCGGTGGAATTTCCGGTGCTGCCGGTCCAGCCAATCAGGTCGCCCCGGTTTACCTGCTGACCGGGCGAAACAGTGAACGACTGCAAGTGCAAGTGTTCGGACGCCCACGATGAGCCGCCTATTAGTCCGTGGTTGATAGTGACCATGTTGCCGCCGCCTGAGTCGTAATAGGCGGACGCAACGACGCCCGATCTGATCGCGTACTGGGGTGATCCGCAAGCCGCGCCAAAATCGACGCCGTCGTGAAGTTTGGAGATGCCAAAGATTGGGTGAATCCGCCATCCGTAGTTCGAGGTGACATACGCGCTGCCCGCCGGGAGTGGGTAGCCGAACATACCGCCGCTACTACCCGCAGCGCTGCTGGCGGCGGCCGCAGCATTCGATGCTGCCTGCTCTTCGGCGAATCTTAGCTGCTTTTGACGGTTCTCTTCGTCGATCTGCTCGATTCGGGAAGCCGCCTGCTCACGCGATGTTTGCCACTTGCCGAGCTGTTCTTCGGCCTCTCCTTTTCGTTTGTCCCACCGGTCCTGTTTCTGAACCAAATCGTTCTTTAGCTGCGCCAGCTGATCCACCCGGCGCCCCACCTCGGCCTCTTTTTCCTCCGCTGCTAACTGTTTTGCTTCCGCTTCTTCTTTCAGTTCGCCAACGCGAATGGTAGTGGCTTCTTGGCGCTCCGCATGGTTCCTGGTGACGGCTAACGAAGAACGTACTTCTTCAAGGGCACGCGTTTGGGCACGCGACATTGTGACAGCGGAGGCGGCGCGCTCGGTGATGTCGCCCGTTCCATCAGCGGTCATGACCAGCTGCAAAGGGCTGGCGCTATGGCCGCGGTAAAGGTCTCGGGCCATCGAACCGACGGCCTCATTCAATGCTTCTTCTTCCAGAACTGACGTCTCGATTTCACTCGCGAGTCGCGCCTGGGTTGCCTCCGCAGCTTCGAGCTGTTCCAGTGCGACTTGCAGGTCAAGCTCGGCCTGATCCAGCTCTTCTTGGGCTTCGGCCAATTCGGTCTCCGCGACCGGCAGCTCCAGGTTCACCTGCTCTAACTCGATGAACAGGGCAGCTAATTCCGCATCGATTCCTACCAACTCGTTGCGAAGATTTGCGATCTCTTCGTCTGCCTGCTGCTTCTTAGCGACGGCGTCATCCCGGTCATCGGCAGCAGCGCTGCCCACAAATGGAGCTCCGACGAGGAAGAGCGACAAAGCCAGCAGCGCCGTCAGCCGCTGATACCTCTTGGACCTGGTTTCGCTCATAGATTGTCCGCCCCTAAACCTTCGTGTACTTTCCGAGTGATAATGCCGAGGCGATGAGTGCCAGTAAGAGCGCGGCCCCGACCAGCACGGGCGTTATTAGCCAGACGTCCGCGGTCGTGATGAAATTCGACCAGGGGAAGGACGCCACGAGCCAGTTGTCGACCAGCAGCCGAACCCCTGCGAAGAGGCTACCAACGGCCAATCCTGCCCCAATTAGAGCGGCTATCGCCCCCTCAATCATGAAGGGCGCCTGAATAAACAGATTGGAGGCGCCAACCAGCCGCATTATCTGCGTTTCTTCTTCACGGCTCATCGCCGATAACTGGATTGTGGTCGTAATCAGAAGGACGGCCGCGATGATCATTACTCCGCCCAAGCCAAGAGCGATCAGCTTCGCGTTTTCGACCAGTTTGAATAGCGGCTCTATGATCTCACGCTGGTCTTTCACCTCTGCAACCCCAGGCGTGCCGGCCAGTTCTTCTTGGATTATCCGGTACTCCTCCGGATTCACCAGCTTCACCCGGAAGGAAAAGCCCAGCATGTCCGGAGTCGTCCACTCAGCCATCGGGTTGTTGGCATACTGCTCGACGAACGTTTCGTAGGCCGCCTCAGGAGTTTCTTCGTAGACTTCGCTCACGTAGGGAGCCAGTTCGGGCGACGCCAGTTTCTCACGTACCGCTTGGATCTCTTCGTCTGTAGCCGCCTGCAGGTCACACGTCGCCATCTGATCTTTATTCGCGCACATGTACACAGACACTTCGATCTTGTCGTACCACTGGTTACGCATCTTGCCGACCTGCAACTGGGCCAGAGCAGCGGTTCCTACGAAGAGCAGCGAGACATAGGTGACGATCACGACCGCGACCGCCATCGCTTTGTTCCGGGCCAGCCCTTTCCCGGTCTCTGCCAGGATGAATCGTAAACGCATTGTCACCTGGCCCCGCCGTAAACACCGCGATCTTGATCGCGGATTACCTGTCCGTCTTCTAGCTCAATGACCCGTTTGCGCAGCTGGTCGACCACCTTCGCATCGTGGGTCGCCATGACCACTGTGGTGCCGGTCCGGTTTATTCGGTCCAGTAGCCGCATAATTCCGAGGCTGGTTTCAGGATCCAAGTTTCCTGTCGGCTCATCCGCCAGCAAGACCGGCGGCCGGTTCACCATGGCCCTCGCTATCGCAACGCGCTGCTCTTCCCCACCGGACAGCTCCGACGGAAGACGCTTCTCTTTGCCCTGCAATCCAACCAGATCCAGAACATCAGGAACCGCTGCCTGAATCGCGTGTTTGGGCTTGCCAATCACCTGCATCGCGAGTGCCACATTCTCATAGACCGTCTTGGAAGAAAGCAAACGGAAATCTTGGAACACCGTTCCTATTTGCCTGCGAAGTTTCGGCACTCGCCAGTTTGAGAGCCGGTTCACGTCCTGGCCCAGCACCCACACGCTGCCAGAGTTCGCTCTTTGCTCGCGCAGCACCAACTGCAAGAATGTGGATTTCCCGGAGCCTGATTTGCCCACAAGAAAAACGAACTCTTCACGCAAGATTTCTAGGGACACGTGATCTAGGGCGGGTCGAGCCCCCTTCGAGTACACCTTGGTAACGTTTTCGAATCGGATCATCTTCACTCTAAGTCGGACCGTGGCAGGCGGACATCATCCGATGATCCACCCATGTTCTTATTCAGACTAGGCCCGGCTTGCGTCCTAATCCGTGAGCGACACGCCCCCCGAGCTGCTCAGTCGTCCGTGCCCGAGTTCTTTCGCCAGCGAATACCGGCATTTATAAACCCGTCTATATCGCCGTCAAAAACCCCACTGGTATTTCCGGACTCATATTCGGTGCGCAGGTCCTTCACCATTTGGTAGGGGTGGAGCACGTACGAACGCATCTGGTCACCCCAAGACGCTTTCACATCACCCTTCAGTTCGTCTTGTTTTGCCTTTTCTTCCTCGTGGCGTAGCACGAGCAGGCGCGACTGCAGGACACGAAGCGCGGCGGCACGGTTTTGGATTTGAGACTTCTCATCCTGCATGGAAACGACAATGCCGGTGGGAATGTGAGTCATTCGAACCGCCGAGTCTGTTGTGTTCACCGACTGACCGCCAGGACCTGAGCTGCGAAAGACGTCGACCTTCAGCTCATTTTCCGGAATCTCGATGTGGTCCGTCGTTTCAATCAAGGGGATGACCTCGACTGCTGCAAACCCCGTTTGCCGCCTTCCTTGATTGTCAAACGGGCTAATCCGAACCAGGCGGTGTGTGCCAGCCTCCACGGAAAGTGTCCCGTACGCGTAAGGTGCGTTCACCTCGAACGTCGCTGATTTGATGCCCGCCTCTTCCGCGTAAGAGGTGTTCAGCATTTTGGTTGAGTAGCCCCTCCGTTCTGCCCAACGCAGGTACATTCGGAGCAGCATCTCGGCAAAGTCTGCGGCGTCCACTCCTCCGGCTCCCGACCTGATCGTGACGACAGCGTCCCGGTCGTCGTACTCCCCGTCAAGCAGCGTCCTAATCTCCAAGGATGAGAGGTCATCTTGGATTCTTGCGAGGTCCGCCGTCCCCTCTTCCATGAGTTCAGCTGCTTCTGCGGGGTCAGCGGATTCATCCGCCATGTCAAGCAAAACTTCAACGTCATCGATACGGCTCTGCATCTTTTCGAGCCGCTCAAGTTCGCTTTGAAGATGACTGAGGGACGAGGTCACCTTCTGCGCTTCGGTGGGGTCATCCCAAAGATCCGGCGCGGCAGCAGCCTCCGAAAGTCGCGCAATCTCTTCCCGCATGTGGTCCGGCCGACTTACCGCCCAGATGTTTTCCATCACGCTCTGAAGGTGCCGGATTTGCTCACCAAACTCAATATTCACCTTCCCAGCCTAACCGATCCGGGACAGCGCCCCGCACGGACTTGGCCGCAGCACCCCGGCGCGTGACGTCCACCTCGGTTCGTTTTCCGGCTAGGTTTGGATCGTGGACGAAATGAGAACGCCGCTAGAACTGGCTGCACTGGCAACGGCAGCGGTCCCGGGACTGCAAGTGACCGCTGTTTTGGGGCCACAAGTAATGGAACCAGGGATTTCCTCCACCCGCATCCAGGATGCTGAAGGAAACGTGTGGACGGTGACAGCGACCGATGAGGTGCTTGACAGCCAAACTCTGACCCGCCGGGCGGAGCTCCTTTCCTTCCTGTCATCTTGCACACAGGCTGAACTTATTCCGTTCGCAGTTCCCCAGATCCGCGCTTGGGCTGGCACTGGCGAAGGAACGTACGCGCTAGTGGCCTCGACTACGCCCGGACTTTCACTCGGTGAGGAACAGCTACTTGAAGGTGGCTTGCTATCGGCCTCTGTTGGACGCGCCTTGGCGTCTTTGCACAATCTGGAAGCTGAGGCGTTCCACCAGCTTGGCGTGCGCACACATGAAATCGAGCAGATTCGCGCAGAAATTCTAGGCAGCATTTCTGCCACCGGAAGAGAGCTGCCGGGAAGATTGCGCAAACGGTGGGTGACCGCGCTCAAAGAAGACGTGCTTTGGTGTTTTGACCCCGCCCCGACCCATGGCGATCTGACACTGGGCAACATTCTGAGCAGCCACGACGCTGTTCGGTCCATCCTGGAATGCGAAAAGCTAGAACTTGCCGATCCTGCGGTTGATTTGGCGTGGCTGTTGCCGCTGGTCTCAGACGATTTCCTGGAGCGGCTAATCGCAGCGTACTCGGGGGCGCGGCGCGTGCCTGATCTTCACCTATTCACCCGGGCACAGCTATACTCGGAGCTTGCTTTGCTCGACTGGCTGCGTTTCGGCCTAACCAATAGGGATGCTGAGATAGTTACCCAAGCGCAGCAAATGCTCACGGACTTGGACGAGGATTTGGGTGGAGCGCTGCTAATAGTGCCCTCACGTCCGGTTGTAGAGGTACATTTTGAGGCGTCTGACGAACCGCTCAACCGGATCGCGCGGGCCGGAGAGTCAACCAAAATAGAGACAGAGCCGCACGAGTTTGATAGTGCTCCGCGAGAGTCCGTTATTAGCGAGGAAACGGCGGTTGACCAGGAGCAGCCGAGTACCGACCCGCGAGAAGCGGAAACGACCGTACTTGCTGGCCCCGAAACGTCAGTTTAAGAGGTTTTCCGCTAAGAACTATGCCTCGGTGAGGCTATCATCTGTGATTTGGGGTGCCGTCCTAGAGTTCCACCTCTGCGCAATTTCCCGGACGCTTAGCGGCTCCAGACCCAGCTGTGCGTACTGGTCCCGTATCTGTTGCAGGCTCATTTTTTGCCAGGAGTTCGGACCAATGAACACCAGTGTGGCGTCTATCCTGGTGCCCGGGAAGCGGACCCTCCAAGCCTGAGTGTACGTCTCTAGCTGAACCAGATACCGTGTAAGCGCTTCCTTGCGGGCAGTGTAAGGCCATGTTTCACCCGGTGGTGTTCCCGTTTTCCAGTCGACCAGTAGCAAACTGTTTTCGTCATCGCCAGACAGAACGGCGTCGACACGCCCGCGCACCAGAAGTCCCCCAAGCTCCAGGTCAAACGGCACCTCGAGTCCTTCCACTCGGTACCGCCGAATCCATTCCATCGCCCTAAACTGGCTCATCATCTGGCCTAAGGATTGCTTCTCGTCCGCACTGAGGAGTGCCGCCGCAGCATCAAGAGAGCCGATGTCCGCCCGGTCAAGAGTCTCAGGACCCTCATCGCTTGCTGCAGCGCCGGCTCGGCGTAATTCCGCCTCCACCCAGCGGTGAAATATGGTTCCAGTCAGCGCGCTCTTGGTGGGTTTGCCGGGAAGTGGTCGGCGCAGCGAGGTGAACACGGGGCCATCACCTGCCAGGTCCGATAAACCAGTCGCAGTGAAAGTCGCGAGGCCTGCCCGGTTTTCGGCGATCTGAAGTCGAGACCGTTCTTCTTGCTCCAGACCTGCCCAACGGTGCGCCCTCTCTCGCTCAGCCAAAAGCACTGTGATCGTCCGGGCCAGCTGCTGATCCGGAAGGCCCGCAAGCAATTCGGGGATCCGCGTCTCAGCCTGCCCCGGTTCTTTCTGAAGCAGGGCGAGTTCCGCCTGAACCTTAGCCGCAGAAAGGGTGATCTGTTTCCGGGTAGCCGATGGAACCACGGGGTATTCCGACGCGTCCGCGCTGCCAAGGATTTCACCGATCTTCTCATCGCTTGGACACTGGACCACTGTTCCGTCCAGCCCAAGTGCTTGCTGGACTTCCGTGTAGAAGGGGGATGGATGCCTGGGGGTGGTGCCTGTCCCAACCCACGATCCGGTTAGCAACAGCTTGTGTTTCGGCCGGGTGAACGCAACGTAGGCAAGGCGTCTTTCCTCTGCGAAACGGTAGGCCCCAAAGTCTTGCCGGATGGTTTCTTGGATGTCCTTTGCCTTCATATCTGGATCCCAGACATCCGGGGCGGGAAGATGCCGCGCGTCTTCACGCACTGAGAAGGGGAGCTGTTCAGGTGCGCCCCACCAGGCCAAATCGTTCGCCGGCAGCGGCGGCAACTCCCAGGTTGCGGTCTCTGAACCTGCGCGCGTCACCTTCTTCGCGCCGCGGCCGCCGCTCGGAAACACGCCGCATTCAAGCCCGGCCACGGCCACCAGGTCCCACTCGAGACCCTTCGCACCATGCACGGTGAGTATCTGAATGGCATCCGGATTGGCACGAACCTTTGGCAGAGGCAAACCTCTTTCCTTGTCCCCCGCCACTTCCAACCAGCCGAGGAACCCAGCCATTGTCGCTTCCGTCGCCGCCTCTTGGTAGTCGCTGGCCGCGCGAGTGAAAGCATCTAGGATCTCGGTGGTATCGGCATCTTCTTGAATCAGTGCCTGCTCATCGACTCCAAGGGTTCTTCTAGCCCACTCCACTTGTTCCACGATCGTCCAATCAGCCGCGCGCCGCAGCGCCTGCAGCTGCTTCCCCAGGTTTGCCACCCGCCGCGCAGCTGCCGGACTCAATTTCAGTGTGCTAGCGCGCGATTCCTTGACCGTGTCACCAGAAATCAGCTGAGTGACATGGTCCACGGCCTCGATTAGCAGCGGTTCGGGTCTTTCATCGTCGCTTCGTTTGGTTCCCGCACGCGCCAGCTCGCGCGCCAACTGTCCTAGCTGGTACAAGTCGGCGGCTCCCAGATCCAGGTTTCCAAGCAGCCGAAGCAGCTGGCTGGACCGGCCAATGTCATGGACAATGTCCAGTGCAGCGCGCAGGTCAGCTACCGCTGGATGCAGCAGCAATCCGGATTCTCCGCCAATCTCCGCGGGGACCCCTGCCTGCCGGAGCGCTTCCAGCAGTGCTGGCATTCGCGCCCTCGTGCGCGTCAGTATGGCACCTGTTGGCCGCTTATCCCCTTGCTTGTCTGCCTCTTCGAATGCTTCTTTGAAAAAACGAGCGATGTGCTGGTCTTCTTGCGAAGGCGATTCGAAGTACCGGGTTTGCACACTACCTAGCGGCGCACCAGCTCTGGGCTCGAGTATGGGGCTTGGAGCCTTGATTTCTTCGCGCGGCGCCCACGCTGGTGACTTACGCAGATCAGCAGCCACTGCGTTGGCACCGGTGAGTATTTCCAGGGAGTTCCGCCAAGCGACGGAAAGATTCAAGGTCGTTCGCGGAGCGTGCGGGTGCGCAGAGAAAAGGTCATGAAAATCTTCCAAAGACGCGGCAGAGGCGCTGCGCCACCCGTAGATTGCCTGGTTCGGATCTCCAACTGCGGTAACAGGATGATCCGCAAATAGGGCAGAGAGGAACCTCATTTGTGCGACTGAAGTGTCTTGGAATTCGTCCAAGAAAACGATTCGATGCCGCTCACGAAGCGTCTCCTTAGCCCCTGGAACCGCCTCAATGATCTTGGTGGCAAGGATCGTTTGGTCGGCAAAGTCCAGTCTGCCAAGCGCTGCCTTTTCCTGGTCGAAGACGTCGATGATGTCTAGCAGCTGCAGCCGAAGCGTATTCGCCCGCATGGCCCCGGCCATAGCGGCGATAGGCCGGGCACGCTGCTCTTGGTTTTGCTCAAACTGGGTGTGGAGGCGCTCTAAAGCGCGGCGGGCCTGGGCAGTGGTGAGCCCTTGACCTGTTATCGCCTGACGTAAGCTGATGGCCCGATCCGCCAGCGACTCGGGTTTCAGTTCGCTGTCAACAGGGCCATGCCAGCCTTCTACCACGTCCATCATCAACTGCCAGGCGGCCGCTGCGTCCAAGTGTTGGAAATCGGTGGACAGGCCGATGCGCGGCCCGAATTCGCGGACGACATCCAGGGCAAATGCGTCGTATGTGCTTGCTTGTGGCGCAGCTTCAAATTCGAGAAGACCCAGATTCGCTGTCTCAGCGGTCCCTGCTCGTAGTTGAGCCAGCCTCTGCGCCAACCGCCCTTCCAGTTCACCGGCGGCCTTACGCGTGAAGGTCAGGCCCAGGATCGCGTCGTCCTCGATTCCCTGTTCTGCCGCCAGGTACACGGCGCGTAGCGACATCGTTTCTGTTTTTCCAGACCCGGCGCCAGCGACCACAAGAAGCGGCGCTGCAATCTCATGATCGCCGACCCTAATATGAGTCGGGTATTCAATCACGGCAGCCTGTTCCGCTGTCGGCTGGTGGACGCCGAGTCGGGCAACCAGGCGGTCAAGGGCGGATGGATCGGATTCAGGGCACACTTCGCGCTCCTTCACTTTGGACGGGACAGACGGCTCTGAATCGGCATTGCCTGCAGATTGCGACGGGTTTGGCTTGGTAGATAGGTCCGCGCATTGCCTGTCCAAGGTCGGTTAGTTGGGCGCGTAAATCCTCCGCACGCTGGTCCTCCAGCGCGGATTGTCGCGTGACCGGTTCCCTCTTGCCTGCACCAACTTGCAACAGGGCCGCTCCCCCTACCTGGTACTGATCGCGCAGTCCCAGCTGGTACGTGGCAAGCTGCAAGTTATTTTCTGTGTCTGTCGCGCTTTGCGAAGTGGAACCAGTCTTGATATCCACGATGCAGACCGTGCCGTCTTCCCTCCATTCGAGCCGGTCGGCCCGCGCAAAGATCGATACGGATCCGAACTCCGCTCTGATCGGCTGCTCCACCAGCACTTGCCCGCTCACTTTACGAAATTGCGCGCTCATTACCTGAATCATTTCCAGCAGACGTTCCTTTTGTCTGCGCACCCACCATTTTTCTTCATCAAGGTGCAAAGCATCCCATTTTTCCTGGAAGGACTGCAGCATCAACTCAAGCTGTCCGCCAGGCACTTCCTCTGCCACTGCATGCACCAAAGAGCCAATATCTGCGGCGTCCACTGCCTTTGGTAGAAGGATCCCCGGCCGGTCTTCGCCCTGCACGGCCCTGAAGAACCACTGCAAAGTGCAATCAGTGGCCCCTTGTATTTGGGAAGGATTCAATCGCATCGGCTCTTCAGGGTTCAGCAGGGGGCTGTCACTGGTGATCGGGCCGCCGCCAATCCATCCCGTCGGGTCCGCCGCATTGACACCGTTTGCTGCCATGATCGCCAGGAGGGCCGCCGCCTGTCGCTGTTCGTCTTCTGACAGGTCGGGGTCCACGGTCCCGCGCCGCAACAGCCCAATGGCGGTAGGAATGTCGAAGGCGGCGGGAACATCCGTGAGCCGCGCACTGCCATCCTCTTCTCTGAACGCGGCCAAAGCGCCCTGCGCGGCAAGGTAGGTGAGGAAAACAGAAGCACTCTCTGCTTCGTTTTCAACGGCGACAAGGTGCAGGTTATTGCGCGCACGAGAAGCAGCCGCGATGAACAGCTTCGCCTCCTCAAAGCGCCGCCGACGCCGGTACTGGCGCTGATCCAGTTGTACGGAGAACAGTTCCGGGTCTACTCGTGCCAGCCAATTAGGCTGCAACGGATAGATGTCGTGCAAAGGCAGGGCCGATAAGAGCTGTTCGAATCGCTCTAGATGTAGCATTCCACCCGGACGGGTGCGGGTTGGCCACCTGCCGTCTTGCAGTCCGGAAACGTATACCACGTCCCACTCTTTTCCCGCCGCCTGAGAAACGGTCAAGACGCTCAGACCGCTTGGGCGGGTCCCCACCTGAGCGATGGAATCCGAAGCTACTTTTTGCTCCAGCATCTCTTCGGCGAAAGCTCGGGCACTGATGGCTGGGCCGTGGTCTTCGGCGCGGCTCGCTTCCTGCTGTTCCCAGAGGTCCGCCCGTCGAAACAGTGAGATGACTGCGTCCAACCGATCGTCGGCTCTCACCGCCTCGGGCCCGCTACCAAGGGCCTGCTGTTGCCAGGCACTCGCCAAGTCGGCAGCCTCCCACAGCGCCCAAAGCCCCAACTGCGGTGACATTTGGGCAGCCGCTTCTTTTGTCCGCCACACCCTACTTGCTGATCGAAGCAGTTCGAGAGTATGCCTTTGCGCTGCGGGTATGCGGGTGTCACCCAGCAAGGAAGGCTCATCCAGCCAGTTGACTAGCTGATCTTGAAAACTCAGGTCGCCTTCCTGATGTGACCGCAAAAACCGGTAGAGAGATAGGCGGTCTGCGTTCACCAGTGGCGAAGATAGGAACCTCATTGCCGCTTCCCCAACGTCCCTGCCGCTTTGGTCGGCTAGCAAATCGAGCATGGCGCGGGTCACCGGTTCTTTAGAGAACTGGAGTGGCCGGTCCCCGGGTGCCAGAGGCACTCCCGCCCGAAGAAGCTGTCGGCGCATCGGATCAATGTCATCCGCTGACCGCACGATAACGACCTGACGTTCCCAAGGCACGTCCTGCAAGTAGTGATATCGCCTAGCGCTCCCTGCAATCCAGGCCCCGCGCCGCCCCTCCCCCGGGACGATCACGGGAGCTAGAGGGTGGCCCGGAGCCGCGGGCTTGGCAATTGTGGGGTCCACCCAACCCGCAGAGGCTTGCACGACAGTCGCGATCGGAGGCGAGTTTCGGTGATTCGTCTCCAAGTGGAATGCGGGCAATCCAAGCGCTTCTTGGACCAGTTCACCCGTATCAGCGCCAGCTCCACGAAAGGCAGCGGTGCCCGTCACAGAGGAGCTGGTTGCCACGACTTGCGCGCCTGCGCGTCGCAGCGCGGCAAGCAGTTGGACGGTCGCGGGAGTGTAGTCCTGCAAGTCATCGACCAGCACACACTCTGGCACGGGGGCGCCGGTCAGCAATCCCTGTTCAGCGGCCAGAGCACCCCACCGGTCTAGAGTCTGCGCAGCTATCAGTTGGATGCGGGCGGAATCAATGTGGGGTGTTTCGGTGGTGAACACTCGGTCCGCACCCCCGGCGTAATCCAAGTACGCGCTTGCAAGTAATTCCCAGGCGGGTACGCCCGAGGCACCCGCGATGTGACCGACGTCTTCTGGCGATATCCCCCGCTCCCCCGCGCGTGCAATCGCGTTACGCAGCTCCATCCGTAAAGCGTCTCCAAGAGCGGCTTCCTTAGGGAATACGTGCCCCCACTCATCGGCGTTTTCTTCCAGCCAGGCTCCGAACCAGATATCTTCATCGGGTCCGGCGGTGAGAACGGGGCGCGGCAGCGGTGACTCCCGTTCCACTAACCACTGGGAGATCACCAGATAGGCATAGGAGTTCACCGCCCGAACGACCCTGTGTCCGCCCGGAGTCTGGACTGCGCCCAGTAGCTGCGGACCAATTCTTTCTTCCATTTCCACAGCCCTGCGCCGGTCCGGAGTTAGGACCAGGACGGGAGACCAAGCGGCCGATGATGCTGAATCCACCACAAGCGACTCAAATACCCGGCGCAACACCGTGCTTTTCCCTGTGCCGGGACCGCCTTCAATCAGCAGGCTCTCCCCAGCCGCGATCCGTTCAAGCACCAGTTCTTGCCCGTCATCCGGTTCCAGGTTCATAGCGCCGCCCATCAGCCCCCCTCTCCCTAGCTCATCACTGCTTCAACTCTGCCAGAAGGCTCCGACAGGTGAACGCTTATAGCTGAATTGTCGGTTGATCCGCCACTTTTCGGACCGGCTCCGTACGATTGGAACGGGAACCTGTTTGAGGAGGAAGAATGAGAATCAACATTGGAATGCGCCACGGCGGGGGCCAGCTGGTTCTGGACACCGAACTGTCCGCAGAGACCTTGCGGGAAACGCTACGGGACCGCGACGAAGTGCTGGACGTGGAAGACGCAAAGGGCGACCGGGCGCTAATCCCAGTTGATTCGATCTCGTATGTCCTCATCCCTTCCGAAAAGGAGTCACGCGTCGGGTTTGCCCGCCTCTGACACGGAACTGTCTGGAGGGTCGGAGAAGAATGAAAGGCCGCCTTGGCGCGGTGGCTGGCCAGAGCGACGATTGGCCAGGGCGACGATTGACAATAGGGTCGCCAGACTGACTTTCTTCGCGTCAGGCCTGTAGGTTCACCGCCTGCAGGCGCTCCGCATGTCGGCGCGTCGTCGAGGCGACGATAGCGTCCACGGTATCCGGGTCCAGCGCAAGTTCGGGGTATGTAAACAGGGTTGCGCGAAGCAGCCCGAATGCTTCCCCGGCCACCCGCCGCGACCAGAGAGAAAGACGGGCCGCCAGCTGAGGGTCCTTTTCGGTCAGCTCAGTCAAGTGCTCTCTGACCCAAGGTCCCTGCCCAAAGTCACCGCTCCAAGTGTCATCATCAAACAGCTGGTGCCGCTGGTTCATCTCTGACAGAGCGTCGGCGAATATCCCAAGCGTCACATAGGTTTTGACGGAACGTTCCCACCAGTTTGATGGGCGCGTGCGAGCGTCGATCTCATCGAACAATCCGGCGAACTGCGCTACCTCTTCTAGCAGGTCAAAGTCGTTGGCCGCGGCAAAATTCTCCAGGTGCTGAAATTCACGAAACGCATCGGCAGACATCCGTGCGTGCTCAATGTGGAATTCGGGGCTAGGTGCCTGGTCGCCGTCCTTGGCAAGTCGCGTCATCGCTGCCAGGGCAGAGAAAGCAAGCAGCCCGATCAGGGTCCGCGTGCTGTCATCAAGTGGCGTGGCACGCCTTAGAGGGGAGATTGTTTCCACGCTTTGTTCGGTGTTTTCCGTCGCATCCATGGGAACAAGCCTAACCTCTTTGGCACGGAACCGTTAGACTTGGGTGGAATTGGTGTCCGGTCGTATGGAGCCTGTAGATTTTCACGTTTCGCCGCTCTTCCTTGCGGCCTTCGAAGTTCTGAACTTTTGATATGCACGATCGGCCCGCGACTGAACGCAATCTAGTTTGCGTTCATGACACGAAAGGCAGATCGATTGTATGACCGATCAAATGGAACAAGAACTCGCACCCGAAATGGCAGTCGAGATGGAAACTCCCGACTTCGCCTCGTTCGGACTGAGGCCGGAAGTCGTCCGGGCGCTAGCGGACCAGAACATCACCCACCCGTTTCCTATCCAGGCACTCACCTTACCGGTGGCCCTGACGAAGCACGACATTATTGGCCAGGCGAAAACGGGAACGGGGAAGACTCTCGGTTTTGGTCTACCCATCCTCGAACACGTTCTTGGACCGAAGGACCCCGGCTACGATAAATTAGCCAAGCCAGGACTACCCCAAGCCCTAGTCGTTCTTCCGACACGTGAGCTTTGTAAGCAGGTCGGAGACGACCTGCGGGCGGCCGCGAAGCACCTTAGCGTGCGGATCGTGGACGTTTACGGCGGCGTAGCTTTTGAACCGCAGGTTGAGGCGCTCAAAAGGGGCGCCGATGTGGTCGTGGGTACCCCGGGACGTCTTCTGGACCTGGCTAACCGGAAGATTTTGAACCTGTCGCAGGTCCACACGATCGTGCTGGATGAAGCCGATGAGATGCTTGACCTGGGTTTCTTACCAGACGTTGAACGGATACTCTCCCAGGTTCACTACAACCACCACGCGATGCTTTTCTCAGCGACAATGCCCGGGCCGGTAATCGCCTTGGCTCGCCGCTTCATGACGCAGCCGACCCATATTCGCGCCCAGGACCCTGAGGATCAGGGCTTCACGGTGGCCGGAGTTGATCAGTTTGTATACCGATGTCACGCGATGAATAAGGCAGAAGTTGTCGCCCGAATCCTGCAGGCTGAAGGCCGCAAGAGCAGCATCATCTTCATGCGCACGAAGCGCAGCGCAGCAACGCTGGCCGCGGACCTGGACGCACGCGGTTTCGCGGTGGGTGCACTACACGGGGATTTGGGGCAGGGCGCCCGTGAGCGGGCTCTTCGCGCGTTTAGGAACGGCAAGGTAGACGTGTTGGTCGCGACCGACGTGGCGGCCCGCGGCATTGATGTCGAGGACGTTACTCACGTGATCAACTATCAGTGCCCGGAAGATGAGAAGACCTATCTGCACCGCATCGGCCGCACAGGTCGAGCTGGCGCGGGCGGCACTGCCATCACCTTTGTGGACTGGGACGATGTGCCGCGGTGGGGACTGATCAATAAGGCGCTAGAGCTGGGTCGCCCCGATCCGGTCGAGACCTATCACACTTCCCCTCACCTCTACGAAGATTTGGGGATTCCCGAAGACGTGAGTGACCGGTTGCCGCGTGCACAGCGTAAGCTGGCTGGGCTTGAGGCCGAGAAGATCGAGGACGTTGAAGGGAAAGCTCGCGAGGGCGGGCGAGGTCGCACGGGCAGGTCGGCGTCCAGATCCGGCAAGAAAGGCCGTTCAACGGGCGGTGGCAGCTCAGCGCGCGGCTCGGCCGGTTCTGAAGGCGGGACTCAGCCAGCCCGTAAACGGCAGCGCCGTCGTGTCCGGAAGGATACCGACCCGAAAAACTGAGTGCGGCTCAGTTTTCACTTTCGGCCAGGATCAGCTCCATAGTTTCTTGGTCGGTGGTGTTTTCGCCGAGCAGATTGGGTTTTCCGCTTCCGTGGTAGTCCGACCCGCCCGTCGTTACTAAGTTCAGCCGATTGGCCAGGCGGGTCACGGCTTCCCGATCTGCCGCAGTGTGCTCGCGGTGGTCCCGCTCAAGCCCGAAGAGCCCGGCCTCTGCCATTTCCTCTATCACCCGTTCGGGTAGCGGCTTCTGCCTGTCTTGGGATAGTGGATGAGCCAGGACAGGCGCCGCGCCAGCGCGAACCGCCATTTCGACCATGTCTCGCGGGTCGGGCGCCCATTGAGGTACAAAATAGGGACCCGCGTGATTCAGGATTCCTGCGAATGCTTCTCCCCTGCTGGCGACTATTCCCTCCGCAATGAGCAGGTCGGCAAGGTGTGGGCGGCCGGGCGCAACTGTCTCGCCGCCTTCCTCAATAGATTCCAAGAGGCGCTGCCACGTGATCTGGGGGAAGTCGGAGTGGACATTCTCCACGATTCTTTGCAGCCGCGTCGCCCTTGCCGAACGGATCTTTTGGAGTGTCTCTCTCAGTTCCCGGTTCGCTGGGTCCGGCCTGTAGGCAAGCAGGTGGGCGGACCTACCTTCGAACGTGGTGGATATTTCAACGCCCTGAACTAGACGTAATCCGTGCGCCTCTGCCTGCAATTTGGCGTTCGAGAGTTCCGCTAGGTAATCATGGTCCGTAAGCGCAAATCCGCTGAGCCCCGCCGCGGCAGCCTTTTGGATGAGCTCGAGGATCGTATCGGTCCCATCAGAATCCGCGCTGTGCACATGGGCATCAAAGTTCCACATGCTTCAACACTAGTGGAGACGGGCGAGCCTCCAGGCCCGTCTCTGCCCACCCTCATTCGGTGGGATACTAGCTACATGACGGAAAAAGACACAACTGACAGCGAAGATCTAGCTAAGCGCGGAGAAAACCGAAGCCACCGCCCAAGTTCACGGGCGTTCAAAGAGTTCATGGCCTCACAGTGGGGTGAACGGCCCACACTTGTTGAAAGCACCCAAAGCGCCGCGGAATACCTTCCGAACCGCCACAGCAAGGCCGGTTCCCCGTTCAGTGGAGAGCGGCTGGTTATACCTGCCGGCGGCCTGAAAACACGCAGCAACGATACCGATTACCGGTTCCGCGCACATTCGGCCTTTGCTCACCTAACCGGTCTTGGCGGGGAAATGGAGCCGGACTCCGTGCTTGTCCTGGAGCCGGCAGATGATCAGGGGAACAGCACGCATCAGGGGGTCCTCTATTTCCAGCCCCGGGCATCTCGCAGTTCCGAAGAGTTCTACGCCGACTCAAGGTACGGAGAGTTTTGGGTTGGCGCGCGGCCCTCTATTGAAGAGATGGAAACTCTTACGGGGCTGCGATGCGCCCCCATCGACACTTTGCGCGACGCCCTGGCCAAAGATGCTGGCCTGGTTCAGCTGCGCGTGGTGCCGCAAGCCGACGCGCAGGTGGAGACGCTTGTGAATGAGGTTCGCGTGCAAGCAGGGCTTCCAGCGGGACAGGACGCGGCCGCTGAGGACGCTGCGCTAGCAGAGCATCTATCGGAGATTCGCCTGCAAAAAGACCAGTTTGAGGTCGCGGAGCTGCAGCGCGCAGTGGATGCCACAAAGCTCGGATTCGAGCGCATCATCCGCGAACTTCCCAGGGCCACCGCCCACAGTCGCGGAGAACGGGTAATCGAAAGTGCGTTCGCCACGGCCGCCCGTGAGGAAGGTAACGGCTTGGGGTATGAGACGATCGCTGCTGCCGGGAACCACGCGAATACTCTGCACTGGATGGATAACTCCGGACCGGTGCCGAAAGACGCATTGGTCTTAGTGGATGCAGGAGTAGAGGTCGATTCGCTCTACACAGCGGACATCACCCGGACTTTGCCAGTGTCAGGCACTTTCACCGCAACGCAAGCAAAGATCTACCAGGCGGTTCTTGACGCTGCGGAAGCGGCGCTGCGCCGCGCAGGCGAACCGGGTTGCCGTTTTCGCGACGTTCACCTGGCGGCGATGGAGGTCATCGCGGCGCGCCTAGAGGAGTGGGGCCTGCTTCCGGTTAGCGCCGAAGAGTCCCTGTCCGCTGAGGGCCAGCAACACCGCAGGTGGATGCCACATGGCACCAGCCATCACCTGGGACTTGACGTGCACGACTGCGCGCAAGCTCGGCAGGAAATGTACCAAGACGCGATTCTGGAACCCGGCATGGTGTTCACAATTGAGCCGGGCCTTTATTTTCGCGCCGATGACATGGCTGTGCCGCAGGAGTTCAGGGGGATCGGTGTGCGCATCGAGGATGACATCCTGGTGGAGCAGGATCGCAGCGTACGCAGGCTTAGCGAAGACATTCCCCGCACCATCGACGCTGTTGAAGCGTGGATGCACAGCGTGTGGGAAGACAACTAGAAGCTACTGGGAAGGGGCGGTGGCCACCCTTCAAATCGCAGGGCGGCCACTAGCCCCAAACCTAATTCGCTGGTAGCAGGAATCCCGCGAAGAGCTCACTTAGCTCTTCTCTGGCGCTCACCGGCAGTACAGCAGAGACGTACTGGTCGGGCCGGACGACAACTACGACGCCCTCATCCCTGTTCACCGCTCGCTTCCCGGACGTGACAGTGGACGACTCATACAGACTTCAGGGCCAGTGGCGGGAAAGGCGCGAGGCGGCAAGACGAAAAGCCGCCGGTCGAAAGATCAGTCTCACTTCGAAACTAATGCAAGAGGCCACGGAGATCAGTGACCCCGACTACGGTGTGATTTTCGATGACATGGTGTATGAGAACGGCGCCGAAATTGAACACGCACGGTACCCCAATGTACAGATCGAGGTCGAGTTCGTGTTTGTCCTTTCTGAAGACCTGTCGGGTCCCGGTACCCGCGTATTCGACGTCCTGGATGCCAACCGGTACGTCGTCCTCGCCCTGAAAACACTTGATTCATGCATCGAAAGGGAGGCCCTTACCATCGTTGACACAATCAGCGACAACGCCGCTATGGGGCGCCATGATTTACGGTGGTAACCCCTTCCGCCCGGCGAATGTAGACCTGGATCTGGGAGCCCAAAACCTGATTGTCCCGATGATCTCCACGGCGCAGCAAGCAAAAGCGGTCGTACTCGCGACGACATACCCGCCGCGCGGAGTCCGCGGTGTTGGCAGCGCACTTGCCCGGTCGGGACGCTGGGGGCCCATCCCTAATTACTTGGAGAACGCAGACGACCACGTGAGCGTCTTTGTGCAAATTGAGACAGTTGAAGGCGTGGAAAACGCGGCCGAGATTGCTTCCACCCCCGGCGTTCGGGGCGTCCTGGTCGGCCCATCTGATCTGGCGGCCTCAATGGGCCTCATTGGGCAGCAGTATCACCCCGACGTCGTCGCCCAGGTGCTCCGGGTGTTCCAGTCGGTAAAAGAGGCGAACGTGCCCGTCGGTGTCAACGCATTCGACCCGGATACCGCACGGCGGTACATGGACGCGGGCGCTGACTTCGTTCTGGTCGGGGCCGATGTGACCATGGTGGCCAGGGGTTCAGAAGAGTTGGCGAAGAAGTTTACACAGAGCGGGTAGAGCGGGCTGTCGTTTACTGCTCCTGGTCTGCCTCACTTGCTTGACCATCCTTCTCTTCGTTTAGCCGGACTCCGAACCGGGGCTGTTCGTCAGCGCGAGAACCGTACTCGGTTGGCCCGCTAGAGACGGCTTTGCGGACCCTGCGATGCTGAGTGCGGTTCAGGTTGCCGCGGCTACCCTGCAGAAGTTGGTAGGCCCGGTCGGTTTGCTCCTCAACCAGGAGTGCGTAGCGGGTGGCAACTATCTGCGACTGTGAAGCGAAGTTTCTGCGACCCCGCCTGTTCATCCAAGAGAACATGGAAATCAGGATGCCAACGCCCACGCCGGCACCGATCGCCATGATGGGGATGAGCGCCGAGTAGGTCTCCGAGAACACAACGAAGATTAGGCTCATCAGCAGGCCCCAGGTAAGGCCCTGGCCTGCCCCTGCCATTGCCACTCGGGCTGGCGTGAGTTTCCCAAGTATCCGGTCAACGACATGCACGTCGGTTCCGACAATGCTGACGTTGGGGAGTGGAAATCCCGCGTCCGCCAGCGTCTCTACCGCCTCTGCGGCTTCTTCGTAGGAACGGTAGGAAGCAACCTCCGTACCGGTTGGCAGCGCAGGCAGATTGCTGCGCCTAGGCCCGGTGCTACTCATCTGCGAACTCTCCCCTTGACGCTGCTGGCAATGCTCTTAGGATATGCGCCTACTCCTAGAATACGGCCTATGGGTGCCCTGTTGGACAGCCACTTGTTCGCCCGTAGCCTAGGACGCGGATTTTGGCGGCTCGGGTGAGAAACCTCGTTAGTTTCTGGGCAGCATCTCCCCTACCATGGAAGTATGTCGTTAACGAAAGAAGCAATCCTTGAGGCTCTAGCCAAAGTGGAAGACCCTGAAATTCGCCGGCCCATCACCGACTTGAAAATGGTGGACTCGGTGGAGATTGACGGGTCTGCCGTGACAGTAACCATCTTGCTGACCACAGCGGGTTGTCCGCTGCGCAGTACCATCACCAAAGACGTCGAAAACGCTGTGCTTAGCGTCGCGGGCGCAGAAACCGTGCAGGTGGAAATGGGAGTGATGGATGATGAGCAGAAGAAGGCTTTGCGTGAGTACCTGACCGGCCATAAAGAACGTGATATCCCGTTTGCCCAACCAGGCTCACTCACCAGGGTGATCGCCGTGACTTCAGGCAAAGGCGGGGTCGGAAAATCATCGGTAACCGCAAACCTTGCGGTGGGACTGGCGCAAGAAGGCCTGAAAGTTGGCGTGCTAGACGCCGACATCTACGGCTTTTCCCTACCCAGAATGCTTGGCGTCAACACCCAGCCACAGTCGATCGACGGCATGATAATCCCTCCGATAGGCGCTGGCGACGTAAAGGTCATCTCCATTGGCATGTTCGTCCCAGAGGGCCAACCTGTTATCTGGCGCGGACCCATGTTGCACCGCGCTTTGCAACAGTTCCTGGCTGATGTCTTTTGGGGCGACCTAGATGTTCTTTTGCTTGACATGCCCCCCGGCACCGGGGACGTTGCAATCTCGATAGCCCAGCTTTTGCCGGGCTCGGAAATCCTGATTGTCACGACCCCGCAAGTTGCGGCAGCAGAAGTGGCGGAACGTTCAGGCACAATTGCTGGCCAGACCCAGCAGCGCGTCATTGGCGTCATCGAAAACATGTCCTACCTGGAACAACCTGACGGGTCTCAGCTGAACCTGTTTGGTGTGGGTGGCGGCGAATTCGTTTCTTCCCACTTGGGGAAGCAACTGGGGTACCCGGTTCCTTTGCTTGGGCAGATTCCTTTGGATATCGCGCTGCGCGAGGGCGGAGATCAGGGGGTTCCCGTGGTGTTGAATGCAGGTTCGACTCCCGCGGGCGAGGCATTCCATGAGATCAGCTCCGATTTGGCCGTGAAGAAGCGGGGTCTGGCCGGCCGTCCTTTGGGTGTTGTGCCCCTGTAGTGGCGCGCGGGCCGTTCCCGACCCGGCTTCGGCATCCACGTCGTAGAATCGGAGGAACCGGGCATCGGCCCGGGCTGAGTTTGAACTAGGAGCAGTCATGGCCACCGATAAGGCCCAGGTGTGGGATTTTTGTGAAAGCTACGTGCCTGAGTCCGAATCGGTCCGGGCGGCTCGAGAAGTTGCCTTGGAACTGGGCGCGAGCCCCATCACTTCGGGAACTGGCGCACTGCTGCGCACACTCGCTGCGACGCGGGACGCCCGCTCCGTCATGGAAATAGGCACGGGCGCGGGAGTCAGTTCGCTTTGGCTCTTAGAGGGGATGAATCCGGATGGCGTGCTGACAACGATCGATCCGGAAGGTGAGTTCCAAAGGGCAGCCCGAACTTCTTTCAAGAAGGCGGGCATCGCCTCGCACAGGTCCCGGTTCATCAATGACCGGGCTCTCGACGTGCTTCCCCGCATGGCTGATGACGCCTACGACATGGTGGTGATTGACGGCCCCGCGGAAGAAACGCCGCACTACTTGGATCATGCGGCGCGGATGTTGCGGCGCCAGGGGATCCTGGTTGTCACTAACGCGCTCTGGTTCGGCGCGGTCGCGAATCCCGCGAAACGGGACATGGATACGGTGATCATGCGCGAAATGACACGCGCCCTCCTCGAATCGGAACAGTTCGTGGTTTCACTGCTGCCGATCGGAGAAGGCGTCGAGGTGGCGGTGCGCCGATAGGTGATGCTGGGCTGCTAGACCGCGCCTGTGAGAGCTTCGGCCAATTCCCTTGCTTCGTCGGGAGTTAGCTCGATGACCAAACGGCCACCACCCTCACTCGGGATCCGCATGACGATACCCCGCCCTTCCTTTGTGGCCTCCAACGGACCGTCTCCGGTGCGGGGTTTCATCGCTGCCATAGTAGACTCCTCACTGCTTTAACGCGTTGATTCGATGATCACAGCATCTTCCATTCTACCGCTGAACGGCTCACAGAGGGCGATTTCGCAGTCGGCTCAGACTGGCACTACCTACACGCCGTTTTGTTCCAGGTAGGTGAACACCGCATCAACGGCCTCTTCGGCTGTGTCAACCACCTGGAAAAGTCGGTCGTCATCCGGAGAAATCAGTCCCCCATCCCGCAGTGAAGAACGTATCCAGTCTGCGAGCGGGCCCCAGAACTCCTTCCCCACCAAGACCACCGGGAACGTCTTGATCTTCCTAGTTTGAACCAGGGTGAGCGCCTCAAAAAGTTCATCCAAAGTTCCAAAGCCGCCCGGCAGTGCAATGAACGCGCGGGAGTAGCGGACGAACATCACCTTCCGCACGAAGAAGTAGCGGAAGTTTATGCCCAGGTCCACCCACTTGTTGATGCCTTGCTCGAAAGGAAGCTCGATACCAAGGCCAACCGATATCCCGCCGGCTTCATGGGCGCCTTTGTTAGCAGCTTCCATGATCCCCGGACCTCCCCCGGTGATAACCGCGTAGCCGCGATCCACGATCAGGCGTCCTAGCTCTTCAGCCATGGCGTAGGCCGGGCTGTCTGCAGGGGTCCTGGCGGAACCGAACACGCTCACTGCGTTGCCAAGCTCGAACAGCGCGCCAAATCCCTCCACGAACTCCGATTGGATGCGGAGCACCCGCCACGGGTCCTGGTGGCGCGATCTCAGCAGATCTGCGTCCGCCGTTTCCGTCGGGATCTGCTCCCCGCGCATTATCGCTGGGCCGCTTCGGTAGGACCCTCTAACTTTGCTCACTGGTGGCCGCCTCCTTTGACTTTCAAGGTTAACAATTGTCGCAGGAAACAGTGCTCGCTCGAAGAGGCATTCCGCTGCACGCAAAAACCGGTACCGTAGTGACATGGAAAATATGGGACGGGAAATTGATACGGAGAACCCCTTTCAGCTGGCGAAGGAGGCGGCGCAGGTACTTCTTGACCACTCGGGGGTCGAAAAGTACGACATCGCACTGGTGCTCGGGTCTGGCTGGGGTGAGGCCGCAGAGCTTATCGGCGAAACGATAGATGAGGTCCCAGCCGAAAAAGTCCCTGGCTTTCATGCTCCGGCTGTGGCCGGACACGGCGCATTCCTCCGCACGGTTCGAGTGAAGGACACCGGTAAGATCGCGCTGGTGCTCGGTTCAAGAACCCACTATTACGAGGGCAAAGGCACCCGCGCCGTTGCCCACGGGATGCGCACCGCGGCCGCGGCGGGTTGCACGCAGGTGGTTCTCACAAACGGTTCGGGCGGTCTCAATGAGGCATGGGCGCCTGGCCAACCGGTCCTTATCAGTGACCACATCAATCTCACGGCTGCTACGCCTCTCGAAGGCGCAAACTTTGTCGACTTGACCGACCTGTACTCACCTCACCTGCGTGAGCTTGCCCGGTCGGTCGATTCTTCCCTTCCAGAGGGCGTCTATGTGCAGTTCCCTGGCCCGCAGTATGAAACGCCGGCGGAGGTGCGCATGGCGGGCGTCATTGGCGGCGACTTAGTGGGAATGTCCACCACCTTGGAGGCTATTGCTGCTCGCGAAGCAGGCATGGAAATTCTGGGCATCTCCCTCATGACGAACCTGGCGGCTGGGATCAGCCCGACACCTCTTTCGCATGCCGAGGTGATCGAGGTTGGGCAGGAAGCCGCCCCTCGCATCGCGGCGCTGCTGGCCGACATTGTGAATCGGATGTGAGGAAAAACGTGAAGACTTACGACGTTCAAGAAGTGGAAGCCTGGATCGCGGACGATCCTGACGAACACACCGCGAAAGAGCTCCGCCAACTCTTAGAGCTAGCCGAAGATGGTGACACGGGCGCGGCGGCCGAGCTTTCCGACAGGTTTTCCGGTGAACTCGAGTTCGGCACAGCGGGGCTTCGCGGGCACTTAGGCGGCGGCCCGAACAGAATGAACCGGGCGGTTGTGCTTCGCGCCGCGGCTGGACTCATGGATTTCTTGCGTGCCAGGCTTCCGGGTGGATACAAGGTCGTTATCGGATACGACGCGCGGCACGGGTCTCGCCAGTTTGCGCTGGATACCGCTGCGGTGGCTGAGGCAAACGGTGGTCACGCCCTCATCTTCGACCAGCCCCTGCCGACCCCCCTGACCGCCTTCGCCATCAGGGCTTTGGGCGCTGACGCGGCGGTCATGGTCACGGCGTCACACAACCCGCCAGAAGATAACGGCTACAAGGTCTACTTGGGCGGGCGAGTTGTCGAGGGGGCCGGCCAGGGCGCCCAAATCGTTCCGCCGTACGACGCAGAGATATTCGAGGCGATCCAGGCGGTCCCGTCCGTGGAGTCCATCAGACGTGCTGATTCCGGCTGGGAGTGGCTGGGCCGATCGCTGGTCGACCACTACCTTGCGCGGGTCAGCGACCTGATTTCCGCGGGTCCGCGCGATCTGAAAATCGTGGTCACTTCAATGCACGGTGTGGGAGGCGAGGTGATGCTTGAAGCCCTGGAGAATGTCGGGTTCCTGGATGTCACCGCCGTTCCAGAGCAGCACGAGCCGGATCCGAACTTCCCAACGGTCGCATTTCCGAACCCGGAGGAGCCGGGTGCGCTCGACCTGGCTATGGCCCTGGCCGAGGACGTGGGGGCGGAGCTAATCCTGGCAAACGACCCGGACGCCGACCGTTCATCCGCAGCTGTTCCCGCGCCCGATCTACCAGGTGGCTGGCGACAACTCAGCGGAAACGAGGTCGGGGGGCTGCTCGGGGAACAAACGGCCAAAGAACTAGAAGGGGTTCCCGGTGCAGTGCTGGCAAACTCCCTGGTCAGCTCACGCCTGCTGGAGAAGATTGCGAAGAAATACCGCCTGGGACACAAGCGGACCCTTACTGGATTCAAATGGATTGCAAGGGTGCCGGGCCTGGTCTACGGCTTTGAGGAAGCAATTGGGTACTGCTGCGATCCGGAATACGTGCGGGACAAGGACGGCATTTCTGCTTCAACCCGTCTGGCAAGTCTGGCTGCCGAACTGAAAGCCTCCGGCTCGTCTCTACAAGAGATGCTGGATGAGCAAGCAATCGAATACGGGCTCCACGCAACTGCGCCCCTGACTATTCGCGTTGACGACCTGTCCCTTATCGCCAAAGGTATGGCGAATCTTCGGGCAGCCGGTCCGACCGTAATTGCGGGTTCGCCCGTTGTGGAAAGCATCGACCTTTCCACCGGCAGTGATGAGCTTCCACCAACCGATGGTCTGCTCTACCTAACCGAAGCCGACGACCAGGTGGTCGTCCGCCCAAGCGGCACCGAACCCAAACTGAAGTGCTACATAGAGGCCATCATTCCGGTCACGAACCGGGACGTGGAAGCCGCGCGCCGGGAAGGGGCCGAACGTTTGGAGGACATCAAAGCAGACATGGTTGTGGCAATCGGGATCTGATGAAAAACAGTGGTAGCAGGGCCGGAAGAGCCGCTTTGGTGCTGCTTCTTCTTATGACACTTGCTCACCTAGTCTCTAAGTCCGTTCACCGCTTCTTCTCGGACGCTTTGGTTTGGCTGCTTCTGCCTTACGGGTTGGCGGCGGCCGCCGTTCTCATCTACCTCATCATTACCCGCCGATCAAACCGCTCTAGAAATCGGTAGGCACTCGCTCCCTGCAAGAGTGCAGGGAGCGGTTTGCGCACAAATCCTCGCTGAACCTCCCGCAAACGGTTTTGTCTGAGCCCTAAGTCATCTGCGGGGTACGTCACAGTTTCCTATGATTGATGTGGACAAAGCTGCTGAGTGAATCCGCGACAATCATGGTCTTCGAACCATGCCCAGGAACCCTCGACCCAAGGCGCAACATGCGAGTGAAACCACCATCTGACCAAAGATTCTCCGCGAAGCACGCACTACTCTTAGTGGCAGTTCCCCTGGCTCTATTCTTGAGCGGATGCTCGGCTTCGGGCGGGGGTGCGGCGGCGGAAGGATCAGCGCACGGCGGCGAAGCAAACTTGGCGCTGCCCGATCTGAGCCCTGTGGTGACAGCTGTTGGGATTGGCGGGCGGACGCTCCTTTGGGTGTCGCTGGCACTTTGCCTATTGGGCTTCGCGTTCGGGATCGCGAACTACGCCAGGTTGCAGCGTCTGCCTGTTCACCGTTCGATGCTAGAAATCTCCGAACTCATCTACACGACCTGTAAGGCGTACCTGATTAAGCAGGGCCGCTTTCTATTGGTTCTGTGGGCCTTCATCACCGCGGTCATTGTCGTCTATTACAAGGTACTCATTGATTTCCCATGGGGCCGGGTGCTCATCATCGTGTTGTTCTCGCTACTAGGCATGGCGGGTTCGTACTCTGTTGCCTGGTATGGCATTCGCGTAAACACGTTTGCGAACTCACGCACAGCGTTCGCTTCCCTGCGCGGAAAGCCCCTGCCGCTCCACCAGATCCCGCTTCGCGCCGGGATGTCCATCGGCATGGTGCTGATCTCTCTTGAGCTATTCATGATGCTCATCATTTTGCTTATACTTCCCGGGGAGATCGGCGGCGCGTGCTTCATCGGATTCGCGATCGGTGAGTCTTTGGGCGCATCCGCTTTGCGTATTGCCGGCGGCATATTCACCAAGATCGCCGATATTGGCTCTGACCTAATGAAGATAGTCTTCAAGATTGACGAGGACGATCCAAGAAATCCGGGCGTCATCGCCGACTGCGTTGGAGACAACGCGGGTGACTCTGTCGGTCCGTCGGCCGACGGGTTCGAAACGTACGGTGTCACGGGGGTCGCTCTGGTCACGTTTATCGTTCTGGCAGTGCCGGACGTGACAATGCAGGCAACACTTCTGGTGTGGATCTTCGTGATCCGCGCGGCCATGCTGGTCGCTTCCGGTATTGCCTATTGGGCGAACGCCGCGTGGGTGAACAGTCGCTGGCGAAACGCGACCATAATGAACTTTGAGGCGCCCCTGACATCTCTTGTCTGGGTTACCTCGGCAATATGCATCGCTTTCACGTATGGCACGACCGGGCTAGTCCTTGGCGGACAGTATTCGGGACTCGGTTGGAAACTGGCAACAATCATCAGTTGCGGCACTCTTGCGGGGGCTCTGATCCCCGAGCTGGTCAAGTCCTTCACCTCCACAAAGTCTCGGCATGTTCGCGAGACGGTTAAGAGTTCCCGTGAAGGCGGCGCTTCCCTGAACATCCTTTCCGGAGTCGTTGCGGGCAACTTCTCTGCATACTGGCTGGGAATGGCGATCGTTGGGCTGATGGCCGCCTCGTTCTTGATCTCGGAACTGGGCCTTTCAGATTTCATGCAAGCTCCCGCAGTATTCGCGTTTGGACTTGTCGCCTTTGGCTTCCTGGGTATGGGTCCGGTGACGATCGCGGTCGATTCGTACGGGCCGGTCACCGACAACGCCCAAAGCGTCTACGAACTGTCACAAATTGAGCAGATTCCTAACATTGATGCTGAGATAGAGCAGGATTTCGGGTTCAAACCCGAATGGGACACCGCAAAACTCATGCTGGAAGAAAACGACGGCGCCGGCAACACGTTCAAGGCAACAGCAAAGCCCGTTCTGATTGGAACAGCCGTAGTCGGCGCGACCACAATGATCTTCTCCATAATCATTGGTCTAACGGACGGGCTAATCGACAACCTGGACAAGCTCTCGATCATGCACGCCCCGTTCCTGCTTGGGTTCATCTTGGGCGGTGCGGTTATCTTCTGGTTCTCAGGTGCCTCTATCCAGGCGGTAACTACCGGTGCATACCGAGCGGTCGAATTCATCAAACCGCGCATAAAACTGGATGAGCACTCGAAGAAAGCCAGCGAAGAAGATTCCACCAAGGTCGTCGAAATCTGCACCCAGTACGCCCAGCAAGGGATGCTCAACATATTCTTGGCGGTGTTCTTCTTCACGCTGGCATTCGCCTTCGTTGAGCCATTCTTGCTGATCGGATACCTCATGTCCATCGCAGTATTCGGCCTATACCAGGCGATCTACATGGCAAACGCCGGCGGCGCGTGGGACAACGCGAAGAAGGTAGTGGAGACCGACCTGCATGCAAAGGGAACCGCCCTTCACGATGCCACGATTGTGGGGGACACAGTTGGGGACCCGTTCAAGGACACGTCCTCGGTTGCCCTGAACCCCATCATCAAGTTCACAACACTGTTTGGCTTGCTGGCCGTGGAGCTCGCAGTGAGTCTCACCGGGCAGGGCATGCTGAGCCTGGTGCACATCCTGGCCGCCACCTTCTTCCTGATCGCCAACGTGTTTGTTTACCGTTCCTTCTACGGTATGCGTATCCAGGGGCGCAGCTTAGAAGAAGACGCCTCCGAAGATCCCGAGGCACCCCTACCTGAAAAGTCGATTAGCAATAAAGCTCAGAGCGGAGTAAGCAAATGAAAATCGCCGTGAAGCGCCGCGCCACAGTTATTGACGAGGCTGGCCGGGTCACCGGACATGAAGCAGGTGACACGTTAGTACGCCGCTTCTTGCGCATCTTTCCAGAGTCGCAGATCATCGGTGACACGCAGGTCCGCGGAGACGGCTTTGACGTGGTCTCTGTTGCCCAGGTGAATCCAAAAGACACGGTCATCGTGAACTTCGATGTTCTCGACTCCCCCGCCATCTGGAACGAAATCTTCGCGACGACGGGCACCGCCCCCAAGATCATGAACTTCGTTTCCTGGCCGCTCTCGGAGCTAAGCCGCGTCGAACAAGAAGCCACAATGGCGCTCTCATGCGGTCTCTTCCCAACGTTCGCTAACTCGCGGCGAACAGCCGGCGAAGTGGAAGAACTGGTTTCGCACTTCACGATCCGTCCGATTGCGGAGCAAATGAAGCTTGGCTGGGTGAACCTGGGATTCCGCCTGGACCACGTCCAACCACGTCAAGAACCAGCCGTACCAATCGTCCTCTACCCGGCGATCTACCTGAGTTCTCAAAAGCGTCCCGACCTTTTCATGGAGATCGTGGAACGCGTCCACGACCAGACGCCGTTGCAGGTGGAGATGCGTTTGGAAGAGTCGAACCTGGTGAGCGAAAAGGCAATGCGCTATTCCCGGATCCCCTGGGTTTGGGTAGGGCCGCTCAAGTCCACGCGAAGCTCATACTGGGAGGCTCTCTCACGCACTACCGCGCTGCTCGCAACCGCGTCAGTCGAGTCATACGGCCTGGCTTACGTGGAAGCACTTGGTGCGGGAGTGGTCGGAATATTCCCCGACGAAGACTGGGCTCACGCGCTTTTGCCCGAAGGATACCCCTTCTTCTACCGCTCGAAAGCGGAGGCAGAACAAATGCTGCTGCGGGCAGTAACGGACCCGGAATCGTGCAGGGCAGACGTGGACAGGGTGGTGGGCGGCTCATTCGTCGACTGGGTACACGCTAACCATTCGGATGCCACATTCGATCAGGAGTTGCGTGACTTTGTGGCCGAGGTTGCCGCCCGCTAGCCTACTCTTCCCAACCGGCAAGGATGGCGGCTGAGCTAGACAAGCCCAGCCGCGATGCACCGGCTTCGATCATTTCTGCTGCCGCCTCGGGGGTGCGGATACCACCGGAAGCTTTGACGCCCAGGCGGTCGCCCACCGTTTGCCGCATGAGCGCTACGGCGTGGCTGGATGCGCCGCCGGACGGGTGGAAACCTGTTGAGGTCTTCACGTAGTCCGCCCCAGCGCGTTCTGCTGCCTGGCATGCCGCCACTATTTCGTCGTCGGTGAGCGCCGCGGACTCGATGATTACTTTCAAAAGCACCTCAGGGGCTGCTTCCCGTACGCCTCGAATGTCGGCCTCCATCGCCTCCCAGTCACCTGATTTAGCCTGCGCCAAGTTGATGACCATATCGATCTCATCGGCTCCACTTGCAGCCGCCGCGGCCGCCTCAGCTGCTTTGACCTCAGATACGTGGGCGCCGGATGGAAAACCGACCACGCAAGCAACCGCCAGGCCCTCCGGGACCTGCACGGGCAGCATCGATGGGGACACGCACACGGAAAATGTTCCAAGTTCAGCGGCCTCTTCCACCAGTGCTGCCACGTCAGCCCGGGTCGCCTCTGGCTTCAAGAGAGTGTGGTCGATCATCTGGGCCACGTCTTCACGTTTCAGTTCTGCAGACATGCTATTCCTGCTTTCTCAGTTGTCTTCCGGCGTGATCTTCTCTAGGACGACAGGGAACGTCTCCGGGGCGGTCTGGCCCACCTCGTACGCACCATCCAGCGCCTCGGCCGCGCGCGCAAAGCGCTCGGGAGTATCCGTGTACAAGGTGAGTAGTGGTTGACCCGAGTGGACCCGATCCCCCGGCTTCGCGTGCATCCGGACACCAGCGCCGGCCTGCACCTTTTCTCCCTGTGCGGCGCGGCCAGCTCCCAGTCGCCAAGCTGCAACGCCCACTCCCCAGGCATCAAGTTTGGTCAAGTAGCCGGTTTCGGGTGCGGTGATGATTTCACTATGTTTGGCTGTCGGTAGTGGTGCATCTGGATCGCCGCCCTGGGCGGAGACCATCCACCGCCACCGATCCATGGCCCGGCCATCCTTCAGAGCCGCGGCAACGTCCATGCCGGGTTTCCCAGCGAGCCGCAACATTTCCTCAGCCAGCGCAACGGTCAGGTCCACCACATCTTGGGGACCGCCGCCTGCCAGAACCTCAACTGATTCTTCAACTTCGAGCGCGTTACCGGCGGTTAGCCCCAGCGGCGTGTCCATATTGGTTAGCAGGGCAGAAATGTTCAGTCCCGCGTCAGCGCCCAAAGTGACCATGGTTCGGGCCAGTTCGGCAGCTTGCTCCCGACTCTTCATGAACGCGCCGTTGCCGACTTTCACGTCCAATACCAAGGATGCGGTTCCCTCAGCGATCTTCTTCGACATGATGGAAGTCGCAATGAGAGGAATCGTATCGACGGTCGCCGTCACATCACGTAGCGCGTAGAGTTTCTTATCCGCTGGGGCAAGCCCCGCACCGGCGGCGCATATGACAGCGCCTGGCCCGGCATCCCCCAGCATCTCCATGATCTGCTCGTTCGTCAGATCCGCGCGCCAACCGGGGATCGCTTCCATCTTGTCTAGCGTCCCGCCAGTGTGCCCAAGACCCCGACCGGACAGTTGCGGGACAGCCACGTCGAACGCTGCGACCAGTGGCGCCAGAGGCAAAGTGATCTTATCTCCAACTCCGCCGGTTGAGTGCTTGTCGGCCGTCGTCTTGGAAAGGGATGAGAAGTCCATCCGCTCTCCGCTGGCGATCATCGCGTTCGCCCAAGTGGTGATCTCGCGCCGGTCCATGCCGCGCAAGAAAATAGCCATTGCCAATGCAGACATTTGCTCATCCGCGACAACGCCGCGGGTATAGGCATCAACTACCCAATCGATTTGGGCGTTGGAGAGAGCGTGTCCGTCCCTCTTCGTGCGGATCACATCGACCGCGTCAAACAGTTCACTGGCCATCGTAAACAGCTCCCTGTTCTGGTTCAGGGTCCGCTACGGCCGCCAAGTCGCGGGGACCAAAACCACCCGGGAGCACTTCGTCAATGGTCATTACCCCTTGCGGCATGGCCAGTTGCATCTCTGGCGCCGAATGTTCAAACAGCAGTTGTCGGCATCTTCCGCATGGGGAGGCGGCTTCTCCCAATTCGTTCACACAGGCAAACGCGACCAGTTGGCCGCCGCCCGTGTTGATCAGTTCTGAGATCATGCCGCATTCAGCGCAGAGAGTGACCCCGTAGGCGGCGTTCTCCACGTTGCATCCGGTGACAATCCGTCCATCATCGACAAGGGCCGCCGCGCCAACGGGATACTGCGAGTAGGGCGCGTAGGCCCTTTCCATGGCGGCGACTGCCTGCTCACGCAATTCTTTCCACTGCTGGTCAGTGATTTCCTTGCTCACGGATATGGCACTCCTTCCGCGGCCGGTGGCCGCACAGCTCCAACGAAGCCTGCTACTGCGAGAATTGTGACAACGTAGGGCGTCATCAGCACGTATTCGGCGGGAATTGGGGCTCCCACCGACTGCATGACGGCGCCAAGGTTGGTGGCGAACCCGAAGAGTATGGCAGCTGCTAACGCGCCGGTTGGGTTCCACCTACCCAGGATCATTGCGGCAAGAGCGATGAAGCCGTTACCAGCAGCCATGTTCTTTGAAAACGCCAGGTCTTGCCCAATGGTGAAGAATGCCCCGCCGAGCCCCGCCAGGGCGCCCCCAAGCAAAACCGACTGCCATCTGATCCTGTTGACTTTGATGCCCACTGTGTCAGCTGCCTTCGGCTTTTCACCCGATGCCCGCACACGCAGACCCCACCGCGAGTTGAACAGCATGAATTGCATGATGATGACGGCCGCGTACATGAGGTAGACCAGGATTGTCTGGTTGAACAGCACCGGGCCGATGATGGGAATGTCAGCGAGCAGCGGAATGCGGATGACCGGCAGTTTCGTCGGCTGATTCAGGTGGGGTGAGTTCTTCAGCAAAGTGGAGAACAAGAACGACGTGATTCCTAGGGCAAGCATGTTGAGCACAACACCGACGACAATGTTTTCGGTCCGGAAAGTGATCGCGAACCACGCCAGTAGCGCTCCTAGTGCCATGCCCGCCAGCGAAGCGCCGATCAGACCGACCCAGGAAGATCCGAACATGGACGCAACCAACACACCGGCAAAGGCGCCCAGCAGCAGCTGCCCTTCGATCGCTATGTTTATGACACCCGACCGTTCGTTTACGACCCCGGCCAGCGCCCCAAAAACAAGCGGCGTCGCGAACATTAGTCCGCCGGAGAGAAGCGAAACCAACGGCAGTATGGCAGTTGGGCGGTCCGCGACCATCCAAACCAAGAAGGTGACCACAAACGCGACGCCGACCAGAATCAGCATCCAGCCCGGGACGTGTTTTCTACCTATCGCCAAGTACCAGATGAACCCTGTGATCACCGCGGCTACCGCCGTCATCAGCCACCCGGTCACTGACGCGGGCACCGTCCACACTCCGCCCTCAAACCAGCTGGATGCGCCGCGGAACGAAATGTTGGAATAGCCCTTGGAGTAGAGGGAGAGAATCAGGGTGAGCACCGTCATGATGGCGGCGACAATTGGATCTCGCCACTGGATGGGCAGGACCACCTGGCCGACGGCCGAGTCGGGCCCGGGCGCGGGAGCCGCCGGACGGTTCGCTGTTTGGACGCTCATGCCACCGCTCCGTTCTTCTGAGCAGAAGCGGGGGTTTCGGGGCCCTGTTCTTCCACTTTCTCAACTGTCAATTGGTCTTGTTTCTTTCTTTGCCTCATCCAACGGACGGCTTCCGAGCCCGCGATCATCAGCACGATGATGGCCTGGGTGATCTGAACGATGTCCACGGGGATGCCAGCCGAAGATTGCATTAGTGCCCCGCCGGCGTTTAGTGCGCCGAACAGTATCCCCGCGAAGAAGACGCCAAGCGGCCTGGATTTGCCCAGCAGCGCAACGGTGATCGCATCAAACCCGATGGTGCCAGCCAGTCCAACGGAAAGCCCCTTTTCGGTTCCCAGGACTGGAGCGGTCGCGGCCAACCCGGCCAAAGCGCCAGAAAGTACCAGCGTCAGCATCATGGTCCGCTTCACGTTGATGCCGGCCGTGTTTGCCGCCTCAGGGTTCGCACCGGCTGCACGGAGCTCAAAACCGAACGTGGACCGGTCCAGCAGCCACCAAAGGAAAATGGAAGCAAGGATAGCTACCAGGAATCCCCAGTGCAGTCTGAAAGTTCCACCCATGAGTAGCGGGTATGCAGCGTTTGGTCCGATCGGCATGGATTTGCCCGCGTACCCGCCCGGTCCCTTGAAGGTTTCGGTGCTCAGCAGTACCTGCAGCAGCAGCAACGCAATGGAGTTCAACATAATGGTCACGATGACTTCATTGGCACCCAACTGCGCCTTTAAAATGCCTGGGATGAACCCCCAAAGCGCGCCGCCTGCGACAGCTGCCAGGATCGCAACCAGCACGTGTAGGCCTGCCGGTAGGTTCAGAGCCAGTCCCGCGTAGCCACCGAAGATGGCGCCCAGGATGATTTGTCCTTGCACACCAATGTTGAATAGTCCTGCGGTGAACGACAGCGCAATCGCAAGCCCGGCAATGATGAGCGGGATGGCACGGACAATTGATTCTGTCGCGGGCCGGATGGCCTTTGCAAACGTCGGCTGTGTCCAGTCGAAGATCGCGCCGCGCACAAGTGCGGAGAAGAAACTTCCAAAGGCCCTGCTCGCCTCAGTGAAGAAGTCGCCGGGTCGCTGGAAGAAATAGCCCATCGTCGACTGCACCTGCGGGTCGAAGAACACGACGATCAGTGCGCCTATGATCAGCGCCGCCAAGATCGCCATCGCAACGGTTGCGGCGCTGGGGTTGAAGAAGATCCGCAGGATCTTGTGCACCCAGTTTTCGCTGCCCGCGGACTGGTCGCTTCCCGGGACGTTCCGGGTGGGGGGTTCAATTGGGGTTAGTGTAGCTGCGTTGCTCATTTGGTCTCCTCCCCGCCAGCGCCCTGGGCAAGTGCCTCTTCGTACGGCACCCCCGCCATCATTAGGCCAAGAACGCTCCTGCTGGTATCGGGTGGAACGGTGCCGACTATGTGTCCGCGGTACATGACTGCGATTCGGTCGGCTAGTGCGGTCACCTCGTCCAGTTCGGTGGAAACGACCAGGACCGCTGTCCCGTTGTCGCGCGCCTCCACTATCCGATTGTGAACAAATTCGATGGAGCCGACATCCAGGCCACGCGTGGGCTGGGCCGCCACCAGAACGTCAATCGGTCGGGACAGCTCCCGCGCCAAGATCGCCTTTTGCTGGTTGCCGCCAGAGAGCGTGTCGATCGGATCGTGCACCGACGTTACCCGCACGTCAAACTCTTCCCTCAGTTTCTCGGCGTGCTGGTCGATCACTTGGGGGTGCATTTGCACGCCGGTCGCGAACGGTTTTTGATCATAAACGTCCAGGATCATGTTTTCTGCGATGGTGAACGAGGCGATCATTCCGTCCTTCGATCGGTCCTCTGGTACGTATCCAAGCCCTCCGCGAAGCCTGCGTTTTATGTCGAAGGAACGAACGTTCTTGTTCGCGATCATCATCCGCCCGCCGACGGGCTCCGTGGAACCAAGAATCACCTCGCAAAGCTCAGTTTGTCCGTTCCCTTGCACGCCCGCGATGCAGAGGATCTCACCCGCGCGTACGTCAAGGGATACTCGGTCAAGGGACGTGTGACCGCCCTCTTCGATGACCGTGATCTCTTCCATTTGCAGTTGAACTTCGCCCGGGTTAGCGGGCGGTTTCTTCAGCGCCAGGTCAACTGGTCGGCCGACCATTAATGAAGCGAGTTCTTGTTCGGAAGCATCCGGGCTTGCCTGCCCGACCACTTTGCCGCGCCGGATCACTGTGATTGTGTCGGCTATAGCCCGAACCTCACGAAGCTTGTGAGTGATGAAGACGATCGAGGTGCCGTTGGCTTTCAGTTGCCGCATGATCTCGATCAGCTCATCGGTTTCTTGCGGCGTGAGCACTGCGGTGGGCTCGTCCAGAATCAGTACCTTGGCGTCGCGGGAAAGGGCCTTGATGATTTCAACGCGCTGCTGGACGCCGACAGGCAGGTCCTCAATAAGCGCATCCGGGTTGATGTCAAAGCCGAATCGGTCAGAGAGTTCCTGCACTTTTTGGCGGGCCTTCTGCCGGTTTATGATCCCCAGCGGCCCTGCCGGCTCATATCCCAGCGAGACCGATTCCGCCACCGTGAACACGGGTACCAGCATGAAGTGTTGGTGAACCATGCCGATGCCTGCGGCCACGGCGTCTCCCGGGCCGTGGAACTTGACGGGCTTGCCGTCAATGACAATCTTCCCTTCGTCCGGTTGGTACAAGCCGTAAAGCACATTCATCAAGGTTGACTTGCCCGCGCCGTTTTCGCCAAGAAGTGCGTGTATTTCTCCGGGCTCAACCGTGAGGCTGATCTGGTCGTTTGCCACTAGCGGTCCGAAGACCTTAGTGATGTCCTCCAGCTCAAGTTTCACATTTTCTCCTTCTAGGGAGCCTCTGCTGCCTGATCAGGCGCCGTTTTGTTGCTAACACTCCTGCCGACTTGGGCAGTCACCGCGCCGTGGATGAGAATTGGTGTACCTACTTTACCGGATCAGGACGAGATCTTGGGTATCCATGCAGGAAGGGAGCCACTTGAGTGGCTCCCTTCCCAATGTTTCAAAAGAAACGCTGTCGAATCCGCTTCGGGGTTACGGCGCGTTGGTTGTCTCAACGACGATGGTGCCGTCGATGATGTCCTGCTTCAGCTGATCGATCTCATCTTTGATCTCTGCGGGCACAACGTCTTCGAACTCGTGCCACGGAGCGATTCCGACGCCGCCGTTTTCTAGCGTGCCAATGTAAGGAGCAGCATCAAAGTCGCCGTCCTGAACCGCTTTGATGGTGTCAAAGACGGAGTTACCGATGTCCTTCATGACGGAGGTAAGGATCAGGTCCTTGTATTCCGGCTGAGTCAGCACGCCGTCCGCGTCGACCCAGACAACCCAGGTGTCACCAGAGTCCTTGGCAGCTGCAAGGGTGCCGGTGCCAACCGGACCAGCCACTGGCATAATGATGCGGGCGCCCTGGTCAATGAGCCGCTCAGAGAACTGCTTACCCTTTGGAACATCTTCGAAGCTACCGACGACCGTTCCGTCCTGAGCGGCTTTATCCCAGCCAAGCAGCTGAATGTCTTTTCCGTGGACCTCGTTGTACTTCGCGATTCCATCAGCGTAACCATCCGCGAAGATAGCCGTCGACGGAATGTTCATGCCCAGGTACGTACCAACCTTATCGGTCGTCATAGCGGCAGACGCGTAACCGGCCAGGTAGGAGGCCTCAGCGGTGTTGAACACCAGCGCGCGCGCGTTCGGCAGCGCGGAAGCATCTTCAGCCTGGGTCGGGAACTGCGAGTCCACCAGAGCGAACTTCACGTCGGGGTTCTCAGCGGCAGCCTGATCCATCGCGTCGGCCATTAGGAAGCCAACACCAATGATGATGTCGCAACCACCCTGTACCATGTTGTTAATGTTCGGAACGAAATCCTGATCGTTTTGAGACTCAGCCTGGTCAACGTCTACGCCCAGTTCGTCCTTCGCGCGCATTAGGCCGTCGTGACCGGACTGGTTGAACGACTTGTCGTCGAATCCACCCGAGTCAGAAACCATGCAGGCCTTGATGGTTGCAGCGCTATCCTCACCGGAAGGCGCGGCCTCACCGGACTGAACTTCGCCGCTGGCTGCACTTTCTTCTGCCGCCTTATCGGGGGCCTGACCACAGGCTGCCAGTGACAGCGCCGCTACGGCCGCGATAGCGCTAAACTTCAGCGTTTTCTTCACGTGTATCCTCCAACGTCTGTTTTATAGGGGCGCGCACCTCTTCGGTTCGCGCCGGAGAACCATATTATCGTCTCTGAGCCGCACTGTTGCTTGAATCCGCGTTTCTTATCCGAACCGCAACCTATCTGTAATCAGCCTTGTGAGGGGCATTACAGTCACCGCGCAGTTGCAGGCGCATGCGCCCGGTTCAAAGGAGTTCGACGTCGCCGGACTCAGCGATCTGGTCCACGACTTGCTTCACTTCCTGGGATCGGGCAAGTGGCACTATCAGCAGCGCATCATCACTGTCCACGACGGCGATTCCTTCCAGTCCAATGATCCGCACCTGCTTCGCACGGTCGGCGCTGAGCACCAGGTTTGGTTGGCTGGGATCTTTGAGTCTGTGCACGGCCTGGAAGTCCCCCACGTCTGACCAGCCCATGGTTTCCTTAGCGGGAACTACCGCTACGTTGCCCTCTTCTGCCATTGGTTCGGCCAGTGCATAGTCGATCGCTATCTTGGTGAGCCGATCCCAGTGGGCAGGGTTGATGGGGGCTGCTTCCCCGTCCCTAATTAAAGAGGTCATATAGCGCTTTGCGATGGCAGACAGTTGAGTATCCATCGCAGGTAAGTTTTGACTGAGCGCCGCGCAGATGGTGCCCGTCTGGGCTATGAACACGCCGGCGTTCCAAAGATAGCCGTCGCGGTTATACGTGGCAGCTGTTGCCAGGTCCGGTTTTTCTACGAACCGCCGGGCCGGATACAGGCCGGGGGCAATAGCGGGCGTGCCTGGCTCAATGTAACCAAAAGCAGTCGAAGGTTCAGTGGGGACAATCCCGAGCGTGGTGAGAAGCCCAGCGGAAGCGCCAATGCCCGCCGTTCGCACTGCCTGATGGAAAGCGTCAACGTCCACAATCACGTGGTCAGCGGCGAACGAGCCGACCACAGCCAAGTCGCCGTAACGCTCACGAATAATGTAGGTCGCCAGACCGATGGCAGCCATTGAATCGCGCGGACTTGGTTCGATGAGGATTTCCCCCGGGAACGCCTCGTCGGATTCGCCGGTGAGTTCGGGCAGCTGCCTGCAGACCTCTTCGTAATGGTCCTTGCCCGTTACCACCGTAATAGTGAGCGAAACGTCTTTCAGCCGATCGAATGTCTCCTGCAGCAGGGTTTTCCCATGATCAAGCGGGTCCAGCAGGAACTTCGGTCGCGCCTTCCTGGAAAGAGGCCACAGACGGCTACCTGCGCCTCCAGCGGGAATGATTGCGTGCAATGTGGGGACCATATCGCTTCTTTCAACTTGGGCGGGCAGCGGGCAACTAAGAGCCAGGCTAACGCAGAAGTGCTCCTTGCAAGACAGACACGGTTACTCTGCGGGGTGGCCGACCGCCACCAAATAGTAGGGCAACTCCCCCGCCGGTAGTGCCAGCACGTCCTGAACGGTCTTATCAGTAAACCCGCCGATGGGAACAGCTCCAAGCTCAAGCACAGTTTCGGCAAGCAGCAGGTTTTGGGTGGCGTGGCCCGCTTCCGCGTGAGTGTAACGTTCCGAACGCTCACCGTATTTCTCGGCTAGCCGCTCTGGTGAACCGGCAACGACCACCACTAATGGAGCCTGCCCGACCGCTTCTTGATCCAGCGCAGCGGCCTGGAGTTCACCCGCGAGGTTGCCGCTCAGCGTTGGCAGCAGCTCGTTCGTGAAAGGATTCCACGCGTACACGCCGGGCTGCACCTGTTCAACATTCGTCGCAACCACGAAGAGTTTCAGCGCATACAGACCGCCAGCGGATGGGGCCGTGCGGCCACCATCGGAGCGGACGCCGTATGCCGCCCAAAGCAACGCGGACACGTCCTGCTGGGAAATCATCTCATCTGTGAACTCACGGACCGAGTGCCGCGAGTCCAGAGCATCCATGAGCGTGGTTGCATGGCTGCTCTCGGGCTTCGGAAGAGGAACCGACTGGCCAACCAGAGTGGGCTCTGCCGGAAGCTGCCTTTCGCCCGCACCACTTGGCGCAGTTGCGCACGCAGAAAGCATCAGCGCGCTGGCAGCGGCAAGTGGAACCATCCGCGATTTCAAAAGCACACCTCCTACGGTTCACGTTACATTGGGCGACTTTGGTGCGCCCTACTTAGAACCCATAAGAATGACCCGCCCGAACAATGCGTCCAGGCGGGTCACTTTGCGGTTACTACCGAGAAAAGACTTAGGCGTCGTCAGCGGCCTGCTCAACGGCGGCCTCGACGGCTTCTTCGGCCTCTTCAACGTCCGGCTCGGAAATCTCAACGATCTCAGAGACAGAAACGATGTCACGATCCGCAGGCGTCTCCGAAGTGACACCCTCAGGCAGCGTCAAGTCTTCCACGCGAACAATGGTTCCTTCTTCCAGGCCCTCAATGCTGACCTCAATGGACTCTGGAATGTTCGTTGCCGGGGCTGACACCAGCAAGGAGAACTCTTCCTGCTGATGCTGAGTGCCGGGCGCGGTTTCGCCAACAAGCAGGACAGGCACCTCAACCTGGACCTTTTCACCGGCCCGGACGACCTGCAAGTCCATGTGCAAGATGTCGCGGCGCACTGGGTGGACCTGAATGTCCTTCACGAGGACCAGCTGCTGTTTACCGTCGTATTTCACGGTCATAACGGCGTTGACATTGTCCTTCACGATAAGGAAGGCGTCGTGGCCGGGCAGATCCAGGTGAACTGGGTCGATGCCGTGGCCGTACATGACTGCGGGGATCAGACCTGCGCGGCGCGCGCGGCGTGCTGACCCTTTACCGGTTTCGGTGCGCACTTGCGCCAATAGAACGTTCTCTTGCTCTGCCATGAGAGCTCCTCTCCTAGGTGCTACATCTTCGTTACACCCGACGAGGCCTCAGAGCCTTCGTTTCCTGTCGATAACGGAGCTGGAGAGCTCCCTCGCCGGGACAACTGTTTTAGAATAGCCGACGCGCTCCGCGAACACACGTCTTGACGTCTTTAGTGACGCGAAGAACACGCTAACAACAAGCGAACAACAGAGGTCGGGCGCCCTCTTAGGCAACTCCGTCAAACATTGAGGTCACTGAACCGTCCTCAAAGACCTCGTGGATCGCGCGGGCAAGCAAAGGCGCGATGGACAAGACGGTGAGCTGCGGGAATCTCTTATCTTCAGGGATGGGCAGCGTGTCTGTAATGACCACTTCGGACGCACCGCACCCTTCGAGCCGTTGCGTTGCGGGGTCTGACAGCACACCGTGGGTGGCGGCGATAATCACGTCGCGCGCGCCGGCGTTGTACAGCACCTTTACCGCCTCGGTAATGGTTCCGCCAGTATCAATCATGTCGTCGACCAGAATGCAGTCGCGTCCTTCCACGTCACCCACAACGCGGTTTGCCACAGCCACGTTGGGCCTGGACGTGTCCCTGGTCTTGTGCACGAACGCCAGCGGACAGTTCCCAAGTTTGGCTGCCCATTTTTCCGCAACCCGGATACGGCCAGCGTCCGGTGAAACAACGGCCACATTCTTCAAATCGACGTGCTGCTTCACGTAGTCGACCAGAACCGGCATCGCCCACAGGTGATCAACTGGCCCGTCAAAGAACCCTTGCGCTTGGGAAGCGTGCAAGTCGACGCTCATCACTCGATCCGCCCCAGCGGTCTTGTACATGTCGGCAACCAGGCGGGCGGAAATTGGTTCCCGTCCCTGGTGTTTCTTGTCTTGCCTGGAGTATGGGTAGAACGGAGAAACAGCCGTGATCCGCTTAGCGGAGGCACGTTTCGCAGCATCGATCATGATGAGCTGTTCCATTAGCCATTTGTTGATCGGCGCCGCGTGCGACTGTAAAACGAAAATGTCCGCGCCGCGAACGGACTCGTTAAAGCGGACGTAGATCTCTCCATTGGCAAAGTCATAAGCCGTGGTAGAGGTGACTTCCGTGCCAAGTTCGGCTGCCACGTCCGCCGCTAATTGCGGGTGTGCCCTCCCAGAAACTAGGATCAGTTGCTTTTCGCCTGAGGACACAATTCCCGACACGAGGATTCTCCTTCTGGCCGCCGGCGCGGCCTCACACAACGATCTTAGTAGGTCGCGCGCGACTAGCTCACAGATTCCCCATGCTGGTACGTGAAAGGTGGCACAACTTGGTCCGCGTTCAGCACCCCACCTTGCAGGTAGCTGTGGGCAACTCGCGCGCCCGGGCCGACCTCAACCGAGTCCAAAGTGGTGTGCGGCCCGACTTCTGCTCCCGCGGCTACGAAAGTCGCGCCCAATAGTTCTGTGCCCGGGTGGATGATGCAATCCGGTTCCAGTACCGCTTGCACGTCGATCGAGACCCGTTTCGGATCCATGATGCGCGCGCCCGCAAGCATGTGGGACACGCAGAGCCGCCTTGTCAGCTCCTCGCGCAGGTCAGCCAACTGGACCAGGTCGTTACACCCTTCCGCCTGCCACCGGTCTCGCAATACGAAAGGAACCGCTTTTTCCCCGCGCAAGACGGCCGCAGCGACCGTGTCGGTCAAGTACACCTCGCCCTGCGCATTGTCCTGCCCAAGGTCAGCCAAAGCACTCGTCAGAAACTCCGTGTCGAACGCGTAAATTCCCGCGTTGATTTCGCCGACCAGCTTTTCTTCTGACGAGGCGTCCTTGTCTTCCACGATTCGCGCCACCAGTTCGGGGCGCGCCGATTCCCGAATCACCCTGCCGTAACCACTTGGGTCCTCCGGAAACGCGGTAACCAAGGTGACTGCCGCCGCCTCTTCCTCATGTTTCTTCACCAGAGCTTGAAGCGTCTCGGCAGAAAGCAAGGGAACGTCGCCAGAAGTCACAAGCACGGTGCGACCCAGGCTCAGGCCCGCGGACTGGGCTTGCTCAAGCGCGCACTGCACGGCGCGACCCGTTCCGGGAATGTCGTCTTGGTCTGCTATTTTGACGTCAGGATCCACGTCCTGAGCGTGCTGGGCAACCCGGTCCCGGTCGTGACGCACAACCACAATCACTTCGTGAGGATTGATGGCCCGCGCCGTGTGGATCGTGTGACCAAGCAAAGTCCGGCCGCACAGCGGATGCAGAACTTTTGGGAGTGAGGATTTCATGCGGGTTCCTTTACCCGCGGCCATGATGACGACAGAACAGTCTTGGCTCATCTGAGCACCCTTCGCTAGCGGCCTACCACCTGTCGCTCCGCCCCCAGGATTCGAACCCGGACTAAAGGTACCAAAAACCTCTGTGCTGCCTTTACACCAGGGCGGAATGCACATCCGATTGTGCCATATTCTTTCAAAGAGCACACATCAGTTAATCTTGTCTCATGTCTGCTAAAAAGCAACGGATGACAGGTATTCAGCGACGCGAGCAGCTCATCGGTGTGGCGCGTTCCATCTTCGCCTCAAAAGGCTACGACGCTACATCCGTCGAAGAAATAGCGAAGAGAGCGGGCGTCACGAAACCGGTCGTCTATGAACACTTTGGCGGCAAACAGGGTGTCTACGCCGTGATCGTGGACAGAGAGGTGCAAGCACTCACCGGAGCCATTGCGGACGCACTACGGGAACCCGGGCCGCCCCGGGCAATAGTGGAAAGAGCGACCCTTGCGTTGCTCAGCTACATCGAAAGGGACGAGGACGGGTTCCGCGTGCTGATGCGGGACGTGCCCGTAGCTGAAGACCCCGTCGCAGAGGGTTCGGTGCCTCCGCAAAGTTCATTCTCTTCAATACTTGGGGACATTGCGGCAAGCACGGAGCACCTGTTGGCGGAGCAGTTTAAGCGCGCTGGCTACCGGGCCACTTGGGCGCCGCTTTACGCACAACTGCTGGTTGGCTCTGTCGCTCAGGTCGGCCAGTGGTGGTTAGAGGAACGAAAACCTTCAAAGCAGCAGGTTGCAGCCCATGTCGTCAACCTGACTTGGAACGGCCTGAAGCACCTATCGCCAACTCCCAGTCTGAAGGACGCTTCCCAGGGGCAATGATCCAATTTCACATGTCCGGGTATCCTCGCACTATGGAAGAAACAGCAGGCGGGCAAGATATGCAAAGGGATGAAGCTTCCCGCATTGTCCAAGCGTGGACAGAGGAACGTCCTGATCTGGACGCCTCTCCCATGCTTGTGTTTTCTCGACTGTCTCGCCTTTCCAGACACTTTGATTTGCTGCGCAGGAAGGCTTTTGCCGCGCACGGCCTGGAACCGTGGGAGTTCGACGTGCTGGCAGCGCTTCGCAGGGCCGGCGCCCCCTACGCACTTACTCCAGGCCAACTACTCGGTGAGCTTCTTGTCTCTTCGGGGACGATGACAAACCGGATTGACCGGCTAGAGAACCGGGGGTTGGTTGTCAGGTCCCCGGCCCCCGCGGACCGGCGCGCGGTGTTAGTTCGACTGACCAGCGAGGGACGCTCAAGAGTTGACGCCGCGCTGCAGACGCTGCTCGACTCAGAAACGGAGCTTCTGGCGCCCCTTGGTGACGACCGAAGCGCCCAGTTGGCGGAGCTACTCGAACCCCTGTTGGCAGTGTTTGAGCATGTGGACAGCTAGCCGACCCCACCCCTTACACTGAGAACGAACATGCTCGAGTGCCGAGTTCCCCGATGGGCAAAACCGCTTCTGGAAGGCTACTGATGTCCGATTATGTCCCGCCGGAGACCGTTCGTGCGCTTTCCCTGGTCCACTTAGTCAAGGTGTACGGTCAGAACGTTGCCGTAGCTGACCTGTCCCTAGACATACCGGCCGGCTCATTCTATGGGATCGTCGGTCCGAACGGTGCGGGGAAAACAACGACGCTGTCAATGGCCACCGGGTTGCTGGTGCCCGACCGGGGGACGGCTCTGGTCCACGGGATTGACGTTTGGACCGACCCGACCGCGGCGAAGAAGCAGCTTGGTGTCATGCCTGACGGCATGCGGATCTTTGATCGGCTGAGCGGACCGGACTACCTGAGTTACATGGCACTGCTGAGAAATCTTGCCCCCGATGTTGCTCAGCAACGTACGGAGGACCTGCTTCGGGCATTCGATCTGCTGGATGCCGGTAAGAAAATCATTGCGGACTATTCGGCGGGTATGGCGAAGAAGATCGCGCTAGCAGCGGCCCTGATTCATTCGCCGCAAGTCGTGGTCCTTGATGAACCGTTCGAATCTGTCGACCCCGTGTCATCCGCGAACATTCAGACTATTCTGCAAACATTCGTTGCTGCCGGCGGAACGGTGGTGCTGTCCAGTCATGTGATGGCCACGGTTGAGAAGCTGTGTGACCATGTAGCGATCATCAACAGAGGACAGGTTGTGGCTGCGGGAACGGTGGCCCAGGTCGCCGCAGGTGAGGAACTGGAAACGCGTTTCGCACAGCTGGTGGGTGCCCACGCAACCGAAGGGGGCCTATCTTGGTTAGGCAGCTAGCCGCGATTAAAGTGAAATCGCTGTGGAACACTCTTCGTGGGCAGACAGCGGTGTTGGTCTTCGCAATTCTTGGGTATCTCTACCTGCTTGCACTGGTGAGCTTCGGTTCCGTCGCGGTGGTGATCGCACTGGCCGATGGACACCAGCTGATCCGCCACGTAGTGCTAATCGTTGGCGCGCTCTATACCGCCGGTTGGATAGTGTTGCCCGTCATCTTTGCCGGCCAAGAGAACACTCTGGATCCAAAGAAACTCGCCCCCTTCCTGGCGCCTACGAAGCGCTTGGCAGCAGCCCTCATTTTGGCGACCGGGCTTGGCGTTGCCGGCGTGTACATGCTGATCTTCACCATCGCGTTCACCGTCGGTTGGGGCATCGGTGGCGGGATACTCGCGGGGATAGGAGCGCTGCTGGGAGCGCTGCTCGGGGCATTCATCGGTTTTGCGTGGTCTCGGGTGGCTGTCGCCTGGATCAACCGTTTTCAAACCGGGAGGCGTTCACGTGAAAACGCGGGTTTCATTGCCATGATACTTATCTTGGTGGTGGTCACGCCCGCGGGAATCTGGGTCTCGGCGCTTGCTGAGAATCTGAGCGTCAACGTGATCTCTCAGATTGCTCAGGTGGCCAAGTGGACTCCGCTTGGTGCCCCGTGGGCGCTGCCGGAAGCGCTCGCAGCGGGGCGTGTCTTAGAAGCAGTGATACTGGGCTTGATCGGCCTATTCACGGCGTGGTTGGGTTGGCGTGTCTGGGCGGCGCAGCTGCCAGCGGCAATGTCCGGAACCAAAACGAAACTCACCCCTGAGGCGCTACAAGCGATTGACAGCGGTGAGCTGACCCTTCCTCACGGGGCAAGACGAAATACGACTCATGCTGCGCCCCGTGCCGCCGACGCGGCCGAGAACGCTCCCAGTCCCCTGCTGGTCGGCGCAGCCCGCTGGACTCGTCTGGGCTTCAACAGGCCAACAGCGGCAATCGCGGAAAGAACCCGCCTGTACTGGCTGCGCGACCCCCGCCTCAGCTCCCAGCTGATCTCGGTCGTTGTCCTCATCTTCTTCGCGATAGCGATCGTGAAGTTCCTTCCCGCCAGTGAACAGCGTCCCGAAGCGTTCAGCGGGCTTGGCGGCTTAGGCCTGCTGGCCCTGAGCGCGTTCCTGGTTGGGCAGGTGGTTGGCATTCATCTTCAATACGACTCAACGGCTTTCTGGCTGGAAGTTGCGGCCGGGACGCGAGGCCGCGACGACAGGACAGGTAGGCTACTTGGATCTGCGCCAATAGTCTTGTTGTTGGTAGTTGGTGGCCCGCTGCTCTACGGGGTCATCGTTGGGCTGAGCGCCCAGGCGATCTTTGCGACGCTCACTGTTTCGGTCCTGCTTTTCGTCAGCGCCTTTGCCGCCTCTTCCATTCTTGGCTCCCAGTGGGTCTACGCGGTTCAGCCGCCCGGCACCTCTCCGTTCTCTTCGAAAGCGACCGGCGAGTTTTGGGCGACGATCATCGTGGGAATCGCTCAAATGGTGGTGGCGCTGCTCTTCGCGGCGGCGCCCCTTGGGGCGATGCTGTGGGGCGTGGTGCTTTCGCCGGTAGGGTGGCACCAGGGCGCCGCGTTTGCGTTTGCGTGGCTGAGCGCTGCCGCAATCTTGGTGGGCGGCATCTGGCTGTCGGGGCGGATTTTGGACCGCACTCAGGTGGAGCTTCTCACGAAGATCTCTGCTTGGCCTGGCCACCGGACCAGCGCCTAGCTAAGCCTGCCTCCCGCTGCCACAACATCTAGGAAAGAAGGACAATGGCCACACCCCTGCTTGTCGCTGAGGGGTTGCACCTCGAATACCCGACAAAAGTCGTTTTCGATTCGCTCTCCCTGGGCGTGGAAGAGGGCGACCGGGTCGGCATCGTGGGGCGCAACGGTGACGGAAAAACGAGTCTGCTCGGCCTCCTTTCCGGTCAGATAGAGCCAGCGGACGGGCAGGTTATTCGCCGCGGCGGGGTTAGCTTCGGGGTCCTGAACCAGCGTGACCAGTTGGATCCCGAAGCGAGTGTTGCCGAGGTGATCGTGGGTGACCGCCTTGAACACGAGTGGGCCGGGGATCCGAAGATTCGGGGCGTCATTGAAGGGCTCGTGTCCGATATTCCCTGGGATGGCCGGATTGGTGATTTGAGCGGTGGGCAACGTAGGCGCGTCGATTTGGCGGCCCTGCTGGTGGGTGATTGGGACGTTCTTGCTTTGGACGAGCCGACCAACCACCTAGATGTTGAGGGGATCGCTTGGCTGGCTGACCACTTAAAGCATCGCTGGCAGAAGAACCAGGGCGCGCTGCTGGTGATCACCCACGACAGATGGTTTCTTGACGAGGTTTGCACGGAAACCTGGGAAGTACACGACGGCATCGTGGAACCTTTCGAAGGTGGGTACGCCGCCTACGTCCTGCAGCGCGTGGAGCGCGACCGGATGGCAGCCGCAACGGAAGCTAAACGCCAGAATCTGCTGCGGAAGGAACTGGCTTGGCTTCGCCGGGGCGCGCCCGCCCGCACCAGCAAACCGAAGTTCCGGATCGAGGCGGCCAATAAGCTGATCGAAGACGTCCCCCCTGTCCGCGATCCGATTGAGCTTCAACGTTTGGCTGTTGCCCGCCTCGGTAAAGAAGTCGTCGATCTTGAGGACGTTAGCGTCAGTTTTGGGGAGAATAACGTCCTGAAAGACATCACGTGGCGGATAGCTCCCGGTGAGAGAACTGGGATCTTGGGAGCAAACGGCGCTGGGAAATCGACTTTGCTGGCTCTGATTAGCGGGACGTTGGCACCAACGTCTGGACGGGTGAAGCGCGGCAAAACCGTTCGTGTTGGCACTTTGGATCAGCAGTTCTCTCAGCTTCAGGATATTGGACGGGACCGGGTGCGCGAGGTCCTGGCCCGCACGAAGGCAAGCTTCCAAGTCGGCGGCAAGGAGTTGACTCCGGCTCAGCTGTTGGAGCGCTTAGGATTTTCCAAGGCTCATTTGTCCGCCCGTGTTGACGATCTTTCCGGCGGTCAAAAAAGGCGTCTGCAACTGCTGCTTCTTCTTCTCAGCGAGCCGAATGTCATTGTCTTGGATGAGCCAACCAACGATGTGGATCACCAGATGCTCACAGCGATGGAAGACCTGCTTGATTCTTGGCCAGGCACGCTGATTGTCGTCTCCCATGACCGCTATCTACTAGAGCGCGTAACCGATCAGCAATACGCAATTCTTCAGGGACGCCTGCGACATGTCCCCGGCGGCGTTGACCAGTATTTGCGGCTTAGACAAGAACAGATTCGGGCAGCTGGGCAAGAGGGTGACTCGGGGCTGGATGCGCAGTCGGAAACCTCTACCGCCGAACTAACTGGAGCCGAACTTCACGCAGCGCAGAAGGAACTGTCCTCTATCGAACGGAGAATCGACAGGCTAGACCAGCAGATTGATCGCCTTCATGAGCAAATGGCCGAGCACGAACAGACCGATTTCGAGGGGCTTTCCAAACTCACAGAAGAGCTCGACACAGTGTCGGCGGAGAAGGATTCTCTGGAAGAACGCTGGTTGGTACTCGGTGACCTTCTGGGGTAGCACCGCGGCCAAATACGCACCGACCTCGCCAATCGCTTACAATCCTGCTTAGAGACGTTGACCCTGAACCGGTTCCCAGGAGGCCCCACAGTGCTGGAGCAAATCTTCCCACTGATCGCAACCACTTTTGAGGCCGCTGGCACCCTGGCGATGGTCGCCGGATTCACCGTTGCGCTCTGGGTCGGCTTCAAGGCGTTGGTTGATGGGAAAGGCGTCTCAACTGCCTTTGAGCGTCTGCGTATCACATTGGGTGGTGCCATCTTGCTCGGATTAGAAATTCTGGTGGCAGCCGACTTGGTCCGGACTATCACCTCTAACCCGTCGATGGAAGAAGCACTGGTGCTCGGAATCATCGTGCTGATCAGGACCGTCCTATCAATGTCGATTCAGATCGAAATTGATGGAACGCTGCCGTGGAAGCGGGCCCTTGTAACTTCTGGCGCTACCGTGGTCGCGAACCAGGCGAAGGAAGCAGCGCGGGATTCCAAATCGAAGTCCGCGCCCTCTTCCTAGCCTGAGAAGGGCCCTCGGGGTCCTTAACGCGAAAGCGCTGGCAGGCCTCCAGAAGAGATCCGCCAGCGCCGAACAGGTGCCGTTTAGGCCAGGGTGAACTTTATTCGCCACACCTGCGGGCCCCGTTCAAGGTACTCAACCTGGTAGACGCCTGGCTGCATTTGATCGAGTTGGCGAAGCAGTGGGACAGGATCGTGAGTGGCCTGAATGATCAGTCCCCTGCCGGGGCGAATGCCTGCCAGAGCCCCAAAGATCGTGGCGTGGCGAATCTCGTGCGGGATCAGCTAGACATTCAATTCAGGCAGATCAACGGTGTCGTGGCCGCCGCAAGCACAACCGCCGCTTTTTGGCTTATCTGAGAGATCAATTTCGACTTCACCCATCGGTTCGGGTCCTCCTGCAACAGTAGTTAGAAGTGCCGGAAGGCACCCAACTCTTATTACAGAGAAATTGTTAACAAATAAGATGCGACTGGTTTGGGAAACCTCTCACCAGGTAAATGCCGAAGCGGGTATCCTTCCGGTATCCCCCACTACCCAGCCCCCGCGGGCAAGGGCAAACGCTGATCCCGACCGCACATTCCAACAGCTCATTCCCGAATCTGATGAGAAGCATGCGAAGTCTGCCGTGGTTGCCGAAGTGTCGTATTCCAAGATTCTCTCTGCCGTTCCAGGGTGCACGGGGGTAGCGGTGCAGTCGAGCGCCGCGGCGTCTTCAGTGAGCTTTAGCGTCGTGGGCTGCTCTCCACAGTTTGGATACCCGGCACTAGCGTAGTCGGAAACGAAGATCGTGCAGTATGCAGCATCCTCCCTCAAATCGCAGGCAATATTCTGCGAAGGCGAAATGAAGCGACTGGCAGACACTGCGTTGTCGGGAGCTGGGAACTGGATTGGCGCTGGTTCTTCTGTCTCAGCTTCCGGCTCTTCTTCTGGTTCGGGCTCAGGCTGGGCAACAACGTCCTCTTCTGTCGCGGGCTCTTCAGTTTCCGTGTATTCGTCAGACACGGGAACGGAGCTGTTGTTGCCGGGGGACCCGAGCAATAAGAACGTGTAGACGAGTGCGGCCACAGCCGCTATAGCCAAAACAGTTAGCAGCACGAAGACGGCGATCTTCGCGGCCTTCCCATCCTTTTCTTGCAGCGGTTCTTGCCCCATAGCTGCCGGGATGCCCGCGTATTGCCCCGGCGCCGACCCCTGCGGCGGGGACGGTGGCACAGCGCTTGTCCGTGCTTCCGGTGGCCGCTGAACGACTGGTCCCTCAGCCATTGCAATGAAATCTTCTTCAGTCCACTGATACTCGTGGACCTCGGTCTCATCTATCCCTGCCGCCGGGACGGCCTCTGTTATTTCAGTCTCAGCCGACACTTGCTCTTCTGCTGGCGCCTCACCTGAATCAAAGTCAGCTTCAGTGGTGACTTCAGTAACCTCGACGACCCCTGCATCCACCTGGCTTGAGTCCGTGGGCATTTCCTCAGAGGCGGTAGGCCCAACATCGTCCAACTCATCTTCAGCTGCGGGAAGCTGCTTGCGCAGGGCGAGCGCTGCATCAACGGCAGGATCCCCCAGGTCGCCAAGCCACTGGAGCAGACCCGGATAGGTGTTTGGATTGCTAGCAATCAGCGGCCGCAGCCCAGGAGCAGAAATTGCTAGCGCGTAAAGTGCCTGTGCGTCCGCGCCGCTCCTGGCTTCAAGCTCTGCTTCCGGTCCCAAGTCTGCCGGTTGGCTCTCTTCAGCTGAGACAGATGCATCGCTGGGATCAGCATCCGTCGCGTCGGCCGGTTCTGCGCCACCCCACCCGGTCTGCATCTCTGCTTCAAGGATATTTTCACCGGCTTGGGCCCCCGCTGGACTCGGAGACTCCACGTCCATCGTCACGGCCGCCTCGGCAACTTCAACTGGCGCGCCGCCGTCTGGCACATCGGCAGCTTCACTGACTTGGGCGCGCAAAGCGAGGGCCGCATCAACCGCCGGATCCCCCAATTGCGCTAACCATTCGAGCAGCGCAGGGTAAGCATTCGGATTGCTTGCAATCAGGGGCCGCAGCTCCGGGTTGGAAGCTGCCAGCTCATAGAGAACTTGCGGTTCGGCGCTCGGGTCACTTGCCTGGCTTACGCGCGATTCTTCAGACATTGGTCCTCCCACTTATCCAACTCAGCGTACCGATCCCGTGGGAGACACGTCCACCCGAGGGGCTGGTTCGGAAGCATTCTGAAGGGATATTCAGCGGTATTTGGACAAGTAGCGATCCTC
>CAYFRL010000007.1:32853-63070 GCA_964345595.1 uncultured Actinomyces sp. | reverse complement strand
CAAAAAGGACTCCGATCACGGAGTCTCCCTCATAGAACTCTGTCCCGGGAAGCACGCGGCAGTTGCTCGTAGCAGCGGTGAACAGGCTCGCGCTACCTGGCGGCAAAAGGCAGCGACACGTTTGAAGGAAGGCGCACGCCGACTGGAAGCCGGCATGCTTGGACGCACTGACCTGTTTGAAGCTGCGCCTGGCCGCCGCTTCGATGAATCCGCCGCGGATATACACGAGGCCGAAGCCGCGCTACTGCTGGACCCGGATGCACGTCTGGCGGTCTCCGGATATTACGAAGGGTAGGTACGATGGCGGTTCTCGGTATGGGCACTGACGTGGTAGACATTCGTGCTTTCAGCGACCAGCTTGCGCTTCCCGGCTCCAAGCTGCTGGAAGTATTCACATCCCGCGAAAGACGCCGCGCAGACCTACGCGCGGCGAACTCCGGCCAGGATGCGGCTGGGCTGCATGATGGCGCCGCAAAGCACCTGGCGGCGGTTTGGGCTCTGAAAGAAGCATTCATCAAGGCATGGTCAGGCGCCCTCTACGGACAGGCGCCACCACTGGAGCGCGACAGCGTTGACTGGCGCGAAATAGAGGTGCGCCACGATCGGTGGGGCCGCCCCGGTATTGACCTGCACGGCCGCATCGCGCAAGAGGTCGCTCTGACCATCTCCGCCGCTGAGGGCAGGCAACTCCTGGCAAGTGCCTCTCACGACGGAGATGTGGCCTGCGCGATCGTTTTGCTTCAATCACCCGATTGATTAGCCAACCGGCACTGACTCGTAGACGCTTACTGTAGCTGTCTCGTAGTCTGTGTCCACAGCGGGCGCCGCGGGGGTTTCCTCCCCTTCGGCGCCCGATTCGTCTTCTTCCGGCGGGGTCGCTGCCTGCCCGTTTCCCGAAACGGTAGGGGCGTCGGTATCTCTAGAGATCCTGGCATAGGTGCTGACTCCTCGAGAAAGATCGTGTCCAACGGCCGAAGCGTGTATGGCTATCTCAGAGGCGATGGAGTTTTCTTTCGTGAGCCACGCCTGCGCTGCCGGGCGACCAACAACTATCACCGGATTACCTCTGCGCAGGGAGTGATGCACATTGTGGGCCAGATTGCCCCAGGTTTTTACGGTATACCAGGCGCCATCTTGCTCTTCCCATTCCCCATCGTCTTTCCACCGCCCCCGCGGAACGACCAAGCGGAACCGAGCAAAAGGAGTCGTCCCCTGCTGATCCAAGTTCATCACAATATCGGAGCCGACACGGCCGGTGAGCACCGCGGTTGTATGTTCCATGAGAGCAATTCCTTCCTAGTGGATTGCTCCAAGTCTTGCCGCGCATGCTCAGACGCCCAACAGAGTAAGTTCCAAGCTGTGGATAACCGCTCAGCTACCGCCTGTGGATAGCTCGCTATGCTTCTTCCGGTGCGACGTGAGGCAGATTCTCTACGGACTTCGCGATGTCAACGTAGACGCCTGATCGCGGATCCAACTGCTTTGGGAACAAAGCTCGGCGGTAATACTCGAGCTCCCGGATGGACTCCGTAATGTCCGCAAGCGCCCGGTGACCCCCATTTTTCTCCGGTGCGCAACCGAAGACTCGGGGATACCAGCGACGAGCCAGTTCCTTGATCGTGGAAACATCAATCACACGATAGTGCAAGTAGTCGACGACTTGAGGCATGTACGCTTGCAGAAATATGCGGTCTTGGCCAACGGAGTTCCCGGCCAGAGGAGCCGTCCCGGCCTCTGGAACATATTTCTTGATATACGCCAACACCATTTGCTGCGCTTCTTCTACTTCAAGGCCGTTTTCAAATTCGTCGATAAGCCCGGACTCGGTATGCATCTTCCTAACGAAGTCATCCATCGCCTCTACAGCGTCAGTGCTGGGCCGGATGAGCAAATCCAGGCCCGGACCCGCGACGTTCAGTTCCGAGTCCGTGACCAGAACAGCGATCTCTACAAGTTCGTCGGTTCGCGGGTCAAGGCCCGTCATTTCGCAGTCGATCCACACCAGCGGGTTCTTCACAGCTACTCACTCACTCTAGTTAGTCGGTACGGCCAGTCTACGGCCCGCCTCCCACAGTTCGAAAACGAAGCGGCTGGGGCGGGTCCCAGGACTAGACTGATCGCGTGCCAAGTAAAAATGAAGCCCATCTGCCGCTTGACGCGGCCTCTGTGAGGCAGGCGGAAGCTAATCTGCGCGGTGTCAGTCGACTCACCCCGGTGGAACTCTCCACGCGCCTTTCAGCGGCGGCCGGGGTCCCTGTCTACCTGAAGCGTGAGGACTTACAAGTTTGCCGCTCCTTCAAGGTTCGGGGAGCCTATCACCGGATCTCGCAGTTGGATGCCCATGAGCAAGAGATCGGTGTGGTGTGCGCCTCGGCTGGTAACCACGCCCAAGGCGTCGCGCATTCCTGCAGGGCACTGCAAATTCGGGGCACCATTTATCTGCCAATTTCAACGCCGAGGCAGAAGCGTGAACGCATCCGAAACCTGGGCGGAGACTGGGTTGAACTGAAGTTCGTGGATGGGGCGTTCGATTCGGCGCAAACTGTTGCACAAGAGGATGCCGCCCGCACCGGCAGGACATACATTCATCCATACGATGATCCCGCGGTGATGGCTGGACAAGGAACCGTCGCGGTCGAACTATTCCGTCAACTTGAGGGAGCCGTAGATACGGTCTTGGTACCAATTGGCGGTGGCGGACTGGTCGCTGGAATGGCGACGTGGTTGAAAGACGTGCGGCCAGGCCTACGAGTAATCGGAGTCGAAGCCGCAGGAGCAGCGTCGGCTCGCGCAGCCTTCTTGGCCGGTAACCCAAAGTCCCTTGAAGAGATTGATTCCTTTGTTGATGGCACCGCTGTTGGGCGCACAGGCGATAACTCGTTCGCCGTTATCAAGGCACTTGTGGACGACATCGTCGTGGTGGATGAAGGGGCCGTATCTAGCGAGATGCTGAGCTTGTACCACCAAGACGGGATCATCGCGGAACCAGCCGGCGCGTTAGCTAGCGCTGCGATAGTCGCCTCTGCGGCTGGCCGATCAGGCGACCTGAACCTAACGGGGCCAACAGTTGCGATCGTCAGTGGCGGGAACAACGACCTGTCCCGATATGCCGAAGTCATGGAAAGATCAATGCATTACGAGGGGCTTCGGCACTATTTTTTGGTGTCGTTCCCGCAGCAGCCCGGAGCCTTGCGGCACTTTCTGGATCAGGTCCTGGGTCCCGAGGATGACATCGTACACTTCGAGTACACGAAGAAGAACAACCGCTACATGGGACCAGCACTGGTCGGTATTGATCTGCAGCATCCAGAGGACATCACTGGGCTTCTAGAACGCATGGAGCGCTCCCCGGTGACAGTTCAGCAAATCCCAACTGACTCGGACCTGCTCAGACTGTTGGTCTAGGATTGAGTGACGGCAACCAGTGCCAGGTCAACCTCCGCGGTCGAAGGGAAACCATGGGTATCGAACGTTCGCTAGACGGAAACCAGAGTCCGAGAAGCCAGAGCTCTAGCACTGCTGCACGCTTCGGGTTCCGTCAGATTTGGCCGACAACAGTTCGCGCGCTCACAAAGTCATGGGACCTCATCCGCTCTGGTGGCGCCCCACTATTTTCTTCAATGCTCATAATCCTGCTGCTTGTTGCGCTGTTGGCGTTCCCCTTGATCGGTTGGCTGTTTCGCGAGGCGGCACGTTCCGCGGGTATGGTCGCGATCGACCTACACACCTTGCACCTGGGCGGAAACATCACCATTACCTTCGTGCTGCTGATCGCCGTCCTCACCGTGGCATTCTGGGCGACATCAGCCCAGCTGCTGGTAACCGCCGTCGCGCTGCGTAACGTTGCCGAAAACCGACCTGCGGCGGGGCGGAGCGTTTGGAAAGCCGTCTGGGAAACCTGCAAGAAGCTGGCTCACTTCAACGACTGGTCGCTTGGCCTCTACCTGCTGATCATGCTTCCGCTCAGCGGACTGGGATTTGCATCCGTTATAACTGAGGGGCTCGCGGTGCCCCCGTTCATTACCGGGGAGCTGATGAAAGCGCCTCTCACTGCGGCGCTGCTCACGGCCGCCGCCCTGGTGCTTTTCTACGCAAACGTCCGCTTCTTGCTGGCTGTGCCAATTTTCGCTCTCAGCGACGCCGGTGGCAGCGAGGCGATGCGACGCAGCTGGCGGCTGACCCGAGGCTGGCGAGTCGTTCCCTTGCTGTTGGCAGGGCTTGTCTACCTGCTGGTAGGCGGACTGCTCACAGGTTTACTGCTGACCGTCGCAGTTATCCCGACTGCAATCGCCGACGCCGCCGCACCCCAGGCAGCATCTGTCGTGGCCGGTATAAGTGTTGCTCTTGCGCACGGGCTCAGCCTCTTGATAACCGCATTCGTGACGGCCGGCATACTGGGCGCCAGCATGTCCCTTGTGCGACAGCTCGATCCGCTGGAGCAAGAAGCACCGGCTCCTGTCGAGCGAGCGGTGCGTGACAATGCGCTTGTGCACCGCTCATCGCTACTCTTGGTGGTTGGCCTAATCGCTGCGATGACAGTCGTTTCCAGTTTCAGCTGGGTCCCGGCTATGCAGAGGCTCTCAGAGCATCCGACAACACTGGTCCTAGGGCACCGGGGCTTTTCAGATGGCGGGGTTGAAAATACAATCCCGGGACTAGAAGCCGCCCACGCTGCTGGAGCCGACCTTGTTGAGATGGATGTGATGGAGACCAAGGACGGCCAATTTGTGGTCATGCACGATCCGAACTTGGGACGACTGGCCGGTAAAGATTTACACGTCAAGGACTTAACGCTCGAAGAGCTCACGCAAATAACGGTGCACGACCAGTTCGGGCACGAGGCCAAGATCCCCTCAGTGGAGGACTACGTCCTGAGAGCTGAAGAACTTGACCAGCGCCTACTGATGGAGATCAAGCTGGGGGGTGCGGATTCTCCCGACCATGTGGAACGGCTCTTGGCGCAACTTGAGCAGCTGGGAGTAGCGGAAAACAACATCTACCACACCCTCGACTACGACAGTGCTGAAAAGCTCAAGAGCCTAAGGCCGGATCTGACAGTCGGCTACATTCTTCCGGTGGCTGGCCTTGGCGTTCCGGACACTAGCGCCGACTTCTTGGTTGTGGAACAAGAATCCGCTACGCCAAGCCTGCAGCAGGAAACAAAAGATGCCGGACTTGGGTTCTTTGTCTGGACTGTAGACGATTCTGAAGAGCAGCGGATATGGCTGCGCCAAGATGCCGATGGAATGATCACGGACCACCCCGATATGGCTTTGGAGTCACGTCAGCAGATTCAAGACGAACGCGGCATGGTGGACTCACTTGTCGATGTCTTGCGCAGCTTCATCGTCGTCTTCTAGAAACGGGCAGAATACAGGGTGGTAGTGGGCGCACCCGTATTCCACGACGCTATATTGAACACCAACAGCCCGTTGGAGTGAGTGTCCCGCCACATCACATGCGCGCCCCCGACAGGACTCGAACCTGCAACCTCGGGATTAGAAGGCCCTTGCTCTATCCATTGAGCTACGGAGGCTTAGGCCGCGCAAACGCGGCCACAAGAGAGGATACCCGTTTCGGAACCGGCTAAACAAGCCGGACGTAGACATGCTTGTGAGCCCAGCGCAGGCCGGGCCCACAAGGTTGGAAATACTAGACGCTGAATGAACGGACGACCTGCACGATGCCCAGCACGATCGCGGAGACACCAAGGATCACCCACAGCACCACAGCAGATGCCAGCGGCGAGAACAGCAGTATGAGGCCTGCGACAATGCTCAGGACACCGTAGAGGATCGCCCACGTCTTAGAGGAAGCGTGTCCGATCGTGGTGAACGCCGTGACGCCTTCCACAATCCAGATGGCGCCGATCATGATGGTGATCAGAACGACCAGGATGGCCGTGGTCGCCTGAAGGTTCGAGAAGAAAACCACGCCGGCAATGATGTACAGAACTCCAAGAAGGATGTTCCCGACTCGTGCCCAACCGGTCTTCTCAAGTGCGGCTAGACCCACACCGATGTATGCAAGGCCCGCAACAATCGTGTACACACCCAGGATTGCCGCAATCACCGTGGCGCTCTTCGTCGGCCATGCAAGCAGGGCGACGCCGACGACGATAGAGATTAGGCCCCCGATGGCCAAAGCGGAACGCACACCGGAGCGCACGTTAGCTAGTTCGTTGATGGACATGTTTCTCCTTTTTCCCGATTATTTGCTCCCGGCCAATTGGATGGCAGTCGCGTAGCGTCCGGCACCACCAGCCGAAATAATGCCCGCAGTAGTTCTTGGCAGGCCCCGCTCCTGCTGTTCGCCAATTGAGCCGAACACACCTCCAGATTACTAGCGGCCCGTGCACACTGCCTGTTGGGCGCTGTTCAGCGTGTCACAGTCCGGCAAATCGCTCCCGACGTGCCAACATGACGATCGTCTAAACGGCGGAATCTCGCATGTGCAACCAAAATCCTAAGTGAACACGAGAGAGCAGCGTGTCTCGAAATACGGGCAAGGGCAGGCCATAGCGGTTTTGATTAGGAAAAAGCCCGGCAAGTTCACTTGCCGGGCCGATCAGTTCAGTGCGTCAGGTCAGCTGTCTAGGTCAACCAGGCCGCGCTGGTATGCCTTCGCCAGCCGGCGGGGCACGCGAACTTCGCGTCCGCTCATGTTGATGTTCTCAAGCGTGGTCAGCTTAGCCTTCCAAGCCGAGCGACGGGTGCGAGTGTTGGACCTGGACATTTTGCGTTTTGGTACTGCCATGGCCGATTCACTCCTCTCCAAGTCTGGGGCCCGCCAACGGGCGAGCGGTCAATTACGATCATGCGAGAGCGCGCTGGGCGCCGCTGGGCACAACGGTTCAACTTTGCCACGATTGGCTGGCTAATTCCACCCTGAGCTGGCGTGGAAGCTGTGACATCTGCCCCAACTACAGCGCATCGTCGAAGCCTCGGTACCTCATGGGACAATTGCTGGGTGAAGACTGTGAGGGCGGGATCAATGACCCGCGTGGAACTTGAGATTAAGCGGTCTCGCTTCATTGGTTTGCTGGCGCGCACAGACGATCAAGAATCTGCACGTGCTGTCATTGACTCTGAGCGTAAACAGTATCCGGACGCTCGCCACCACTGCACGGCCTACGTCGTTGATTCGCGCAACATTAACCCTGTGCTGCACTTTTCGGATGATGGGGAACCTGCGGGCACAGCTGGAAAACCGATGCTCGACGTGCTCCAGCACGCGGGGCTGAAAGATGTCACCGCGGTAGTGACCCGGTATTTCGGCGGCACTTTGCTGGGAACGGGAGGCTTGGTTCGAGCTTATTCTTCAGCTGTCCAGGCAGCGATTGAGGCAGCCCCTCTTGTGCGCGTCGTTGCACTGTGCAGGTTCAGGGCACATTTGAATCCGGCGGACGGCGGGAAAGTCGAAGCGCAGCTGCGAGCCTCAGGGTGGGATGTTGTGGATTCAGTTTGGTCATCGGATCTGCAATTGGACATTGCTGCCCCGGCCGAGGACCTTGAGAACTTGAACTCTCAGCTCTCTGCGCTCATTCAAGCACCAGGAACCTTCCACCAAGTGGGAACGATCTCCAGGGAGGTCGACACGCCAAGAGATCAAGCATAGAATCCTAAACGTGCAGCTTGATCTAAGAACTTCGCTCCTGGAGAGTCCTTGGCGCGCATTTGGCCGCCCGTACTGCCTGTGTTCGTAGGGACGGGAGTCCTAGTACGGCCAGTTGCTGCTCGTCTCCCGGTCCCATTTCTCCAGTAGACACCCTTTAGCTTGAAGGAAAAGATCATGGCAAGAATTTTTGACAGCATTGACCAAACAATCGGTGGCACTCCCCTGGTGCGACTGGGAGCAATCTCTACGTCGGACACGCCGATACTCGCGAAACTGGAATCGTTCAACCCGGGCGGGTCTGTAAAAGACCGCATAGGGAAATCCATTATCGAGGCCGCCGAGGCGTCAGGAGAGCTTCCCCCCGGCGGCACCATAGTTGAAGCTACTTCCGGAAACACAGGCATCGCCCTCGCACTGATCGGGGCAGCTCGCGGCTACCGTGTCATCATCACAATGCCTGCATCCATGAGCAAAGAGCGGCGAACCCTGCTGCGCGCCTTGGGCGCCGAATTGGTACTGACGGAACCTGCTGAAGGAATGCGGGGCGCTGTCGAAGCGGCCGAACAAATCGTCGCAGACACAGATGGCGCAGTGCTTGCCTCGCAGTTCACGAACATGGCGAACCGCGAGGCCCACTACGATACGACCGGGCCGGAAATCTGGCGGGACACAGACGGCGCTATCGACATCCTGGTTTCCGGAATTGGTACCGGCGGCACCATTTCTGGGGCGGGCAAGTACCTGAAAGAGCAGAATCCGGACATCCAACTGATAGCGGTGGAACCCGCGGAATCCCCTCTGCTTACAGGTGGTAAGGCGGGCCCGCACATCATCCAAGGTTTGGGTGCAAATTTCGTCCCGGAAGTGCTGGACCAAGACATGGTTGATGAGGTCATAGATATCCCCGGTGACGTGGCGCTCGAAACGGCGCGCATGGTGGCTGCTGAAGAGGGGATTCTGGTCGGGATCTCTTCCGGCGCGGCTGTGGCAGCCGCCCAGCAGATTGCGCAGCGGCCAGAAAATGTGGGGAAAACTATTGTCGCCGTCCTGCCCGATACCGGGGAGCGCTACTTGAGCACGGCGCTCTTCTCGGAGTTGGACAAATGACTGACCCCGCTCTTTCACGTCCCGCGTTTTGGAAGGTGCTCCGAGAGGATCTGCAAACCGCACTAGATCAAGACCCTGCCGCTAACTCGGTCCTTGAAGTTGCTTGCACGTACCCCGGCCTGCACGCCATCTGGGGGTACCGCGTGGCACACGGGCTGTGGAGACGCGGTTTCCGCTCTCCGGCCCGGTTTCTGCAGAACTTTATCCGTTTCACCACGGGCGTTGATATTCATCCGGCAGCCAGATTGGGCAGGCGCCTCTTTATTGATCACGCAAGCGGAGTGGTAATTGGGCAGACTGCCGAGGTCGGCGAAGACGTCCTTATCTTTCACGAGGTGACCCTGGGCGGTGTGTCAATGTCGCCTGGTAAGCGTCACCCCACCGTCGGGGACGGTGTTGTGATCGGAGCTGGAGCGAAAGTTCTCGGTCCGATCAGACTGGGTAATCACTCTAGGGTGGGAGCTAACGCGGTCGTCGTAGCGGATGTGCCAGAGGACTCTGTGGCTGTCGGTGTCCCGGCGAAGGTGCATTGTCCGCTGCCACTGTCAAAACGGGGTGCTTTGATGGATGAACCGGAGCTGTACATCTAGTCCGCGCAGTTCGGCAACTGGCCGATCAAAGATGTGGCCGACCAGCAGCTTATGGCATACCCTAGCTGTATGGCACGTATCACACTACAGGCGGATTTGGGGCAGCTGGAACCGCCCGCTGCCGCTAGCAACTTAGAGCTGGCGACCCTAACGATGTACGACGTGCCCGCTATTGCATCACTCAAGCTAGTCGCCTACGGGGAGCCTCTCACCTTTGAATCGCTTTTAGAGTCCAGCGACGAAATGCGCATGGCGTTTGAGGGAGCCTTTGGGACTCCCCGAGACGATTCTTTCGTTGGCGCTTGGCTTGACGGTCAGTTGGTGGGCGCGGTCATGGCAGTACTGGACCCGCCTTGGGATGATGTTCCCCGCGGACCGTTCGTAACTGAGCTGATGGTCGATCCCGACTTCAGGCGCCAGGGCATCGCGACCGCTCTCATCGGAGAGATCGCTGCGCGTGCAGCAGAGTGGGGCTACGACTCTCTCACACTCCGCTTAGATCTACGGCAAAGCCCCGGGGCTCACGGCCTGTACCAGGACCTGGGTTTCACTGTCGTTGAGGAAGAAGCGCCTGCTTAGTTAGCGTTGACAGCGCCCACACCAGTAAAGATTGCGTCCTTTGAACTCTGTGGAGCGCACCGGTGCGCCACACCGAAGACACGGACGGTCGGCGCGATGGTACACGTACCATCGCGCAGCTTCCGGGTCTCCTTTCAGTAGGCGCGCGTCCTCTTCTTCGACCGTGTTGATCGCGCCCTCTTCCACTCCTTTTTCCATGAGAAGCACTAGATCTTCCCATAGCTCCCGCAGGCGCAGCTCCGACACGCGATTGCCTCGCCTAAAGGGAGAAATACCGGCGCGAAATAGTGCTTCTGCCCGGTAAATGTTTCCTACCCCCGCCCCGATGGACTGATCCATCACCAGCTCCCCGACGGGACGTCCCGATTTGCGGATCCGGGCGACAAAATCGTCGCGAACAGCCGCTGACAGTGCTGCGGGCATCAAGGGGTCCGGACCCAGTCGGTCTTCAACTTCTTGCTTTTGTGCGGTGGTTATCACTGCACAGCGATTCGGGCCATTCAGGTCGGCAACGGAGTCGTCCGTAAGGATGCGCAGCCTCACTAATCCTTTGGGCGCCGGCGGCCACGCGTCAACTGTTTCCAGCGGCACATAACCTGGCTCAGGGTCGCTCACCCTGGGTGCCCCGATGCTTGCCTGAGGGATGTCCCCGGCGAAACGCCAAGCTCCATACAGCCCCAGGTGAGTGTGTATCCACCGGTCGGCTTCGCCTTCGTCAGCCTCCGAAAACCCCAAGAAGAGATGCTTGCCTTTGGTTTCCGCGCTAACCATGCGTTCCCCCGTCAGCAGTGCGGCGCCTGCGGTAAAACGCCCCTGCGGGGAAGACAGCTCACAACGGTGCCCGACAAAGGTCTGGTTGAAAACGTTGGCCAGACGCTTGATTGAATGTCCCTCTGGCATGGGTCACTCGCGCGGGGGCACGACGTTTACGAGCTTTGGTGCCCGCACGACGACCCGTGCCGGTTCACGCCCAGCAAGCAGCTTCATGATCGGTTCACTGGCAAGCGCCGCCGCCTCAAGCTGTTCTGGATCGATGTCCGCCGGTACTTCAAGTTTTGCGCGCACCTTCCCGTTCACTTGGACGATGCACGTGACTAGATCTTCTTGCAGCAAAGACCGGTCGGTGACCTCAGGGAACGGGTGAGAGGCAAGTGATTCGCTGTGTCCAAGGCGTTGCCAAAGTTCTTCAGCTACGTGGGGGGCAGCTGGCGCTACCAACAGGACAAGCACCTCAACTGCCTCACGCGGGACCTGCTCAAGTTGTGTGAGGTGATTGTTGAGAACGATCATTCGCGCAATCGCGGTATTGATCCGAAGGTTGTCATACTCCTCGGTGACCTTCGCTATCGTCTGAGCCACCAGACGCCTCGTCGCCTCGTCCGCAGGCGCATCGGAGACCGTAACCAGCCCGGTCTCTTCAGAGACGACGTTTCTCCACAGGCGCTGCAAGAATCGCTGAGCACCGACAACTGCGCGCGTCTCCCAGGGCCGGGAAACGTCCAAAGGCCCCATCGACATCTCGTAAAGGCGGAATGTGTCGGCCCCGTAGGCCTCGCACATTTCGTCGGGTGTCACCGAGTTCTTCAGTGATTTGCCCATTTTTCCGTACTCACGCGTGACGGCCTCGCCATTCCACGTGAAACCGGTCTGCTCGTCGCCCGCGACTTCTTCTGCGGGAACGTAGACCCCCCGGTCATCCTTATACGCATACGCCTGGATGTAGCCCTGGTTGAAAAGCTTATGGAAAGGCTCCGCGGAACTCACGTACCCTAAATCGAACAGCACCTTTTGCCAAAAGCGCGCGTACAGCAGATGCAGAACCGCGTGTTCGACGCCTCCAACGTAAAGATCAACCCCTCCAAAAGGCTTGTCGTCGCGCGGACCCATCCAGTAATAATCGTTTTTCGGCTGAATCAAAGAATCTGTCTCTACCGGGTCAATGTAGCGCAGCTCGTAATAGCACGAACCCGCCCAGTTCGGCATCGTGTTCGTGTCCCGGTAGTAGGTTTGCATCCCCTCGCCCAAGTCGAGTTCCACTTGCACCCAGTCCCCGGCTCTGCCCAGCGGCGTTTCAGGGTTGGATTCCGCATCTTCGGGATCGAAGGTTCGTGGCGAAAACTCGTCCAAATGGGGCAAGGTGACGGGCAGTTCGCTGTCCGGCAGTGCGTGGACGCGGCCATCCTTTCCGTAAACAACGGGGAACGGCTCACCCCAGTAGCGCTGACGAGAGAAAAGCCAGTCTCGCAATCTGTAGGTGACCGTTGCCTCGCCGTATTCCTTCTGTGCAAGCCAGGCGGTTATTTCGCTGATTGCTTGGTCCTTGTCCAGCCCGTTCAGGTCGATCTCCTGGTTCGCGGAGTTGACTATCTGACCGTCGCCCGTCCACGGCGCTTTCTCGGTGTCGAAACCTTCAGTTGGCTCGATGGTGGGAACGATGTCGAGGTCGAATTCCTTCGCGAACGCCCAGTCACGCTCGTCGTGAGCGGGCACAGCCATAATTGCGCCTGTCCCGTAGCCCATCAGGACGTAGTCGGCGGTGAATATCGGAACCAAGGTGGCGTTCACCGGGTTCAATCCGTACAGGCCGGTGAACACGCCAGTTTTCTCGCCGGCGCCTTCCTGCCTCTCTCGGTCACTACGGCCGGCAGCCCATTTTTGGTATGCGCGGACGGCTTCGCGCGGAGACGATCCCCCACCGGTCCACGCCTCCCTGGTCCCCTCCGGCCATGAGTCCGCCAGCTCCTCTTCCAAAATTGGGTGCTCGGGCGACACAACCATGAAAGTTGCCCCGAAAAGCGTGTCAGGGCGAGTGGTGAAGACCTGGAGCTCTCCCCGGCCCCCCACTTGGAACGTCACCGTCGCGCCGTGGGATTTCCCGATCCAGTGTCGCTGCATGGAGCGGACCTTATCGGGCCAGTCGATCTGGTCCAGGGAGGTTGTGAGCCTGTCCGCATAGGCGGTAATGCGCATGTTCCATTGGCGCAAATTCCTGGTGAAGACCGGGTAGTTTCCCCGTTCAGAGCGCCCCTCGGCCGTCACTTCTTCGTTGGCGAGCACTGTTCCAAGTCCCGGACACCAATTCACGGGAGATTCGGAAATATAGGCCAAGCGATACCCGTCGAGCACGGTGGACTGTTCAGTGGGGCTCAGATCGCCCCAGGAGCCGCCGCCCGGAACGGCTCGAGTCCCCTGTTCGAATTCTTCAATCAGCTCGCCGATTGGGCGTGCCTTACCCAGGCCACCCTCTCCGTTTGGCATCTCGGGGTCGAACCAGGATTCGAAGATCTGCAGGAAGATCCACTGCGTCCAGCGCACGTAGTCGTCATCAATCGTTGCAAAGGAACGGCGCCGGTCATGTGACAGGCCGATACGGGCCAGCTGACTGGACATGTTCTCGATGGCGGCCTCGGTTGTCTTTCGAGGGTGCTGACCAGTCTGGATGGCATACTGCTCAGCGGGCAAACCGAATGCGTCAAAGCCAAGCGTGTAAAGGACGTTCTTTCCGCGCATGCGCTGGTAACGCGCCAAAGTATCCGTTGCGATGTAGCCAAGCGGGTGCCCAACGTGCAGACCAACACCCGATGGGTATGGGAACATGTCCATGACGTACCACGGATCCAGTTTCGCTTTTGGACCCGCCAGGTCACCCACAGGGTTGTCAGCGTTGAACGAACCCTGCTCATCCCAGATCTCTTGCCACTTACGTTCGATCTGGCCCGCCAGCTCAGCGTCGTAGCGGTATTTTGGGTTCCCAGGGGTGTTTTCAGCCATCGCATATACCTTTCTTAGCGTCATCTAGGCTATCGCACCGCTGGGCTCACACAGAGCCTCACCAGTTGATCTGGAACGAACGGCCTTCTGGGCGTGACCAATCACACCGAAACGGTGCATTATGGAGCTATGACTACCTTGTTTGAAAAGATAATTGACGGCACGGTCCCCGGCCGCTTTGTGTGGTCCGATCCCGAGTGCGTCGTGTTCTCTACGATCCAGCCAGTCGAATCCGGACACATGCTTGTCGTGCCGCGAAAGCCAATTGACAACTGGTCCGATTTGCCTCCAAGCCTGTTGGAACACCTCTTCCGTGTAGCGCAGATAGTGGCAAAAGCCCAAGAAGAAGCGTTCTCCGTCCCCCGATCTGCGGTCGTCATCGCTGGTTTTGAAGTGCCGCACACGCACATCCACGTAATTCCCGCATCGGATGAAAGTGCAGCTCTGCTCACGCGAGCGCGCCCCGCGGACGATACGTCGTTGGACGAGGCGGCGTACAGTCTTCGCGATACCCTGCGCACTCAGGGGTACAGCGACCACGTGCCGTTTGAACTTGGCTCACCCGCGGTCGGCTGAGACCCAGATCGCTTCTACCGCGCGGTCCCCCAAAGTGATTGACTTTGGGATTCCTGGGCCAACGCCGTCCGCCAGCGCTTCTGCCTGTCTGGGTTTCCAGGCCACTGGCGGTGTGACAACTACTGTCCGCGATCCTGCGTATTCGCGAGTTTCTTCCACGGTGAGCTTCGCGTCCAGCACCACCCCGAGCGAATCCAGGTAGCGAAGCAGAGCGCCGTCGCTATCGCTTATGCGCGCTACGTAGCCCGATTCACCAGGCAAGAGTTCAAACAGGCATCTCCTGAAGTCGAGGGCGGTCTCTCCCTCCACTGTCGGGATGGGGTCGCCGTGAGGGTCACGGGTCGGGTTGCCAAGAGCGGCCGCCATTCTCTCCAAGAGTAAATCGGAGACGGCATGTTCCAGAATCTCGGCTTCCTTATGTACCTCATCCCAATCGAATCCAAGACGCGCGTACAGGTACGTCTCCAAGACCCGGTGCCGCCGGATGATCTTCACGGCAGCCAGGCGCCCACGCTCGGTCAAGTGTGCCTTCTGATACGGAGCGTGGTCGAGGAGCCCTTGCTGCTGCAACTTCCGGACGTTCTCAGAGGCAGTCGAAGCGGCAACATTCATGAGCCGGGCCAAATCGGTGACACCTAAACCATCAGCGCCGCGTTCTTCAGCTCCGTAGAGGGCCTTTAGATAATCCTCAGTCATGGAGGAAACGGCGTTCACGGGCGCCTCACAGCAGCATTCCAATTTGGTCTTTGAGTGTCACCACGATGACCAATAGGAACAGCAGCAGCGTTCCCAATACAGAAAGCGCCCAGTACCTGCCGACCGATCTGCCCGTCCGCACGGCACGTTTCCCTAACATTCCAGCTGCCATCATCGTTGACCACACGATGACGAGCGCCCCTGTTGTTGCTACCCACGTGAGCATGCAGTAAGGGCACAGAGCCCTAAACACGCTCACAGAAAGGAACAGAAAGTACAAGACGTAGACGAATCCGACGAACGTGCCAGCTCCCAGGCCCCACCAAAGCAAACGCGGCAGAGCGGCGCCGGCCGCCAGCACCACCGCCAAAGCAGTCAGGGCCGCAAAAGCCACCGTTCCGATAAGTGAGTTAGAAACTCCCAAGAGGTGAGCTTGCGGGGTCAGCAGCGAATCCGAACAAGCCAAAAGCGGATTAATGTCGCAGCCAAGGTTAGCGCCCGGGTCGCGCAACAGTTCCAGCTCAGCTTCCACCAGCATGAACGATGCGAACAGACCCAACGCGCTGAACAGCACCAGCGAAACTGAGCGCAGCGGCGGCGGCGCTGCCACCTTTGATCCTTTTGACACGGCTTGCCTTTCATTCGGATACTCCGATGATAAACGGCCCCCGCGTCCGCGCACCAGAAAGACGCTGCAGCTGACCGTTTCCCTGCTTCCCAATCAAGGAGCCCGTTATAGGCTAGCGGAGGCCGAAGTACGCCGATCAGGCCGTCGACATGGTCTCTGACACACTATGCACACGAGTTTGCACTGACAGCCATTCGTCAACTAAAGTTCTTCTTGTCGTCAGACGCGCCATTAGCTCAAGTGGTAGAGCAGCTGGCTCTTAACCAGCGGGTTGGGGGTTCGAGTCCCTCATGGCGCACTTGTTTTTTAACTAGTAACAGGCCAGGCCACGGGCCTTCCCAACATCTTCGCACTCTAGACGCAGCTCCTCTGGCAGCTAGAATTGAAGCGGAGGTTGGCATGAACCCGCAAAGCACTGCAGGCCCCGTCTACACCATTGGTCACTCGACCCGGGAACTCCAAGAAGTTGTAGAAATGCTCCGCGGCCAAGGTGTGGAAGCACTCGTTGACGTGCGCTCTTACCCATCGTCGCGGAAATTTCCGCAGTGGAACCGGGAATCGCTGGAGATGGTGATGCCCGCTGACATCGCCTACCAGTGGATGCCAAAGCTCGGTGGACGCAGGCACACGCCGGCAGGCACACCGAGTCCCAACAAGGGATGGCGGGTGAAAGCGTTTCGCGACTATGCAGACTACATGGGCACCGACTCTTTTAGAGAAGGACTACATGAGCTCATCCAGTTGGCTAAGAATCAGAAGGTCGCGATTATGTGCAGTGAAGCGGTGTCGTGGCGCTGTCACCGCCGACTCATCACAGACGCGCTGCTGGTTCGGGGCATTCCGGTACTGGACATCATCTCCCCGTCCTCGCTAAGGGAAGCATCTCTCACAGACTTTGCTGTGTATGAGAACGGAACACTCACCTATCCGGTCGCTACAACTCTTTGAGCAAGGGCGACACCGACCATGAGCCGACGCCGACTTGCGCTGGTTGTTGTCGGCCGAGAGCCCAGGTAACTTGAGAGGTGAGGGAACCGTTTCGAGTTTCCTGACTCTCAAGGCATCCGGGCCAATAGAAAGAGGAACATGAGCAAGCGCAGAGACGACCCAGAGACAATGGCACAGATGCGTGAGTGTCTAAAGGATGCCAGTCAGGCTCTGGGCTTACCCGCCGATCCCACAGCGGATCTTCAGATGCCACTGCTTGAGCTTATCTCCACTGTCGCCCGCGGCCCATCGCGCCCCGGCGCCCCCATGAGCGCATACCTGGTCGGTTACGTCGCGGGCTCAGGCGGCGACCCAATAACAGCAATAGAAGAGCTGACTCGCCTAGCTGAAGCTCACCCAGCTACTGACTAGTTGGCAGAGTGCGACCACGCTCCGGCCTGCGGCATCTTTGGAACATTCACTAATCAGCTGAGAAGTCTCTCCAGTTAGGGACCAGCTTGGTGAGCGCATCAACCAGGTCAATGGACTCCCCGTCGCGGCCCCCCTTGCCTAGAATCAGCGGCGGATCAGCCGGAGATATACTCACGCCAAACATGCTTTCTCTTAAAGAGAGTGGTGCCGTGAGCAAATAGAAGCGCCCTTCCCCGTCAACGCCCATTGAGCGATTCTCTTTGAGATACCATCCGCGCAGGCCCGTCCGGGCCCGCCTAGACGTGCCTGGGCGCGTAACAACAAGCTCTTCTTCTTGAAGTCCCTGCTCCGTCGCCGCGCGCACGAACTTCCTCAAGTAATCGCTGGCTGTGGCTGACTCAGCAACAGTGCGCGCCCGCATTAGTTGCGCTCTTGCCTCAGCGTTTTTGCGGCGCTGTTCGGCCCAAGCGGCATCGCTCATTGGGAACTCTTCCCCGCTCCCGCAGTCGAAGCGGCCCCTTCCGGTTGATCCTCCGGCGGCAGCGAAAAACGGAACAAAGGCTCCTCCACAAGTGAATCCGTTTGGTCTCCTATCCGATCTGCCATGTTTTTCAAGTTCAGCACCTTCACCGGCGCACCTTCTGAAAAGTCCAACTGTTTTAGATCCAACCAGATCAGGTAAGGACTGGAAGTCGACTCAAAGAAATACGTCAAATTCGTGTGATCCATGGTGGAACGCCAAATGGTGGGCGCGATGTTCGGTTGGCCTTCCGCCGGTTTCCCATACGGCTGGGCAACATTGCGCAGAACTGAAAGTATCTCGGCCAGCGCCATTTGGCGATTCTCAGGCGGCAGCAGCCGGTCACGGTAGTACGCAGCTCTGACGAAGCGCGCGGCTGCTTCCGTATTTCCGGGTAATTGCTCGGTTCCACCGAAACCTTCAAAGTCTTGCAGGTGTTCGAGTTGCTGGCTGAAGGGAGGTGAGTTGGTAAGAACTGTGTACTGCTTGCCGTGGTGGATTTGCATCTCGCCGCCCAGAATCTCTAGCACGGCGACATCTCCGGTAGCGTCTGTGAGCTGCAGATGGATAGTGGCTATGCGTCCGGCGACGTCGGCCGGCACCACTTGATACGGATTCTCTTCATAATCGGCTACGGCTTCGGCGACGGTCGCAAAGTTGTCCAAATAGTACTGTGCCCAAAGACTTACTGCTAACCCATCCATCTTGGGATCACGGGGCCCATCATCGGTCTCTGCGAGCCACAGCATGTGTGCAGCCAGACCCTTTTCGTTCATTCCGTCGGACGTACCAATCTCGTAGACCGAGGCAATCACGCTCCCGTACTTCGATGTCCAGTTGAGCGGCTTCGGGTCCCCTTCTCCAGCGCCTGGTTGTTGGCGGCCTCTTGGCACGACCCACAGCCGGGTTTCCATCGGCTGAAACCAATCCATATTTCGGGAGGAAACTACCGCCTGGTCATTGTCTGCCCACACTACGACTGTGCACATGCTTTGTTCTCTTCGTTCGCGCCATTGGAGTACGTTCAGTGTCACTCTAGCTATCCTGGGCCGTAATTCCCAGCAACGACCGTTTGTAGGATGTGCCAATGGGCTCCTGGCAAAACTGGAACTTCCCACGCTGCTCCAAACCGCCACGCGCCGACCTGTTCGTCACCGCAAGTCTTCCCGCACCTCCAGGAGCTGCAACCCCGCTTTCTTCAGTGCGGCCTCGCTGAGTTCTCCTGACGCAAGCGCATCGCTCAGCCCAGCGATCATGGACGCCGCAAATTCCTCAGCGCTTTCCTGAGTGTCGCCGCCAATATCCAAAATCAAAGTGGAGCCGGCGTTCAGCGCTGACACAGCATTCTTTACTGGGTCGGCAAGTTCGGGGTCCCCGGAGTCTCGCAACATTTTCATGTCATCCGTGACGATCACTCCAGAAAAACCCAGGTCTTCCCTCAATATCTCATGCCATCTTGGTGAAAGAGACGCCGGTTCGGGCGCGATTTGGGGAAAAGCCAGATGGCCCATCATGACCATGTCGACTCCACTGTCAACAGCTGCACGAAAGGGCAAGGCAGCGGTTCCGAACCAGTCTGACAGCGTCATCTGAGAACTGGGAACCGCCAAATGTGAGTCGGCCGCAACGGTTCCGTGGCCAGGGAAATGTTTCACTGCGCTCAGTACTTTCCCGTTCTCCCCCTCAACTGCCGCGGAAACCTGGATGGCGGCCTCTTCTGGCGTGGATCCCAGGATTCTTGTCCAGATGAATGAGTTCTGGTCAGAAGTTGTATCGGCGACTATTCCAAAGTTCGTATTGATGCCAAGTTGCTCCAGGTAGGCCGCTCTGTCCGCAAACGACGCCTCGGTCGCAGCCGGATCCCCATCGCGCAACTCTAGCGCGCCTCGGCCGGGGTCCTCATCCAACCGGCTCACAACGCCCCCTTCCTGATCAATGGCGACCAGAAGCGGAAGTTCGCCCTGATTCGACCAGTCAGGAATTGACGAGGCCAAAGCGCCTTCCGGGTCAGGAATGTTGTCTCCCATGAGAATCATCCCGGCCGGCTGGTACTCGTTCACGAAGTTCGCCACCGCCTCGTCATCCACACCGGGGTAATGAAACATGAGCACACTGGCGACCTGCTCTTCGGGTGACATCTGTCCCCACCACTGCTCGGCGTTTTCGTACCCAACAATCGCGGGTTCCGGGTCGCTTTGAGGCAGCTGTGCTGAGGGCACGCTCTGGTCTGAAACCCCAGATTGACCCGTTTCTATGCGACGTCCCCCGGTTGAGTCGGTACATGAACTGAGGGTGAGCATCAGAGCCGCGCCTATCCCCGCCACCGCTGCTGTGCGCGCATATCTCACGACTACCCCTTTTCCGGACCCTACGGGATCCGATAAACCCACTCTTTTGAGGAGAACTTTTCCTCAGCTCGCCGCTCAGCACTCCGGATATCAGAGTCGCTCAACTCCCCTGGCTCTGCCGAGTACTTTTGAGCGAAGTGGTCAATCAGGACATCGATGATCGCCTCCCGCTCCATCCCGGTTTGGCTTCGCATCGGGTCCACTCGTTTCACCGCGGAACGCAATCCCTTGTCGCGGATCTTCTCTTTACCAATGCGCAGACATTCGCCCATTTTGATGGCGTCAATGTCGTATGCCATCGTCACATGGTGAACCATGTAGCCGTTGGCAAAGCGTTTTTGGGCTGCGCCACCAATCTTCCCCTTGTCTGAAGAAATGTCGTTCAAGGGAATGTACTTGGCGTTCACCCCGACTTTGGCTAGTGCCTCAAGGATCCACTCATCTAGGAACGGATACGCTTCTTCGAAACTCAGACCGTCCACCAAACCGGTGGGGACAACCAGAGAGTAGGTAATGCAGTTCCCCGGCTCCATGAACATGGCGCCACCACCGCTGATGCGGCGTGACACGGTGATGCCGTGCCGGTCGATTCCTTCCTGGTTGATCTCATTCTCATACGACTGAAACGAGCCGATCACAATTTGGGGAGCATTCCACTCCCATATGCGCATGAACGGCTTTCGGCGTACAGCAGCGACGTCCTCCACCAGCGTCTCGTCCAGGGCGACGTTCACATCCGGTGCCACTGAAGGCCCATGTATGACCTCGAAATCAATATCGTCCCACGACTTCGCGGCTCCAAGAGCTCTGCGAAGCGCAATGCCGATTGCCTGCGGGCTAACCCCGACTGGGACGTCAGAAGGTAAGAGAGCCTCATCCATCCGCTCCGCCAACTCTTTACCAGAAAGTTCCGCTGGAGCGCCCATCACCGCAGCTTGCATGCGAAACAACGCGTCGTCTGGTTCTATGAAAAAGTCCCCGCTCAGCGTCACCGATGAGAAAACACCGTCTTCAATTTCGACATCCGCGACGACCAGTTTTCCCCCGGGCATCTTGTATTCTCCGTGCATGGCCACCATTATCGCAGCAATATGTCGGGCAGCAACGAGGCACTTGCTGGCCGGTCCTGTGTGGTGGGCAGCATAGCGAATCCCAGATAGAGGCTCCTAGACTGGAAATGACGATTCAGCACGTGTGTTCGGAGGGACAAATATGCCTCGACAGCTTCGGTCTGCGACCTCAACCCAGGGCCGGAATATGGCGGGCGCCAGAGCGCTTTGGCGGGCCACCGGAATGGGAGACGACGATTTCGGGAAACCGATTATTGCCGTTGTGAACTCTTTCACTGAGTTCGTTCCGGGGCACGTCCACCTGCGGAACATGGGCAAACTTGTCGCCGAGTCGATTGAGGCAGCCGGTGGTGTCGCCAAAGAATTCAACACGATCGCCGTTGACGATGGGATCGCGATGGGGCACTCAGGAATGCTCTATTCCCTGCCGTCTCGGGAGATTATTGCCGACTCCGTTGAGTACATGGTGAACGCGCACTGTGCCGATGCCATGGTGTGCATCTCGAACTGCGACAAAATCACCCCGGGAATGCTGTTGGCTGCGATGCGTCTAAACATTCCAGCAGTTTTTGTGTCTGGTGGCCCCATGGAAGCCGGGAAGAATATCCCGGAAGACGCCATCATCGGACCCTCAGAGACCGGGCACGGTAACCTGATCACCGTCATGAACGCGACCGCAGACGAAAGCGTCTCGGACGCAGAGCTCCTGGAAATTGAAAAGTTGGCGTGCCCAACGTGCGGGTCTTGCTCAGGAATGTTTACCGCAAACTCGATGAACTGCCTGACGGAAGCCCTTGGCCTTTCTTTGCCTGGGAACGGCTCGACTCTGGCGACTCATGTGGCCCGCAAAACGCTCTTTGAAGAGGCGGGTGCACTGGCTGTCGAGCTGTGCCAGCGTTACTACAATGAGGACGATGATTCGGTTCTTCCCCGCAACGTCGCCAATGAGAAGGCGTTCCGAAACGCGATGGCGCTCGACATGGCGATGGGCGGATCCTCGAACACGGTCCTGCACATTCTTGCCGTCGCCCATGAGGGCGACATCGACTTCGACCTGGATGACATTGGGGAGATAGGCCAAAAAGTGCCTGTCCTTTCGAAGGTCGCGCCGAACCATAACGACTACCACATGGAAGATGTACATCGGGCAGGTGGTATCCCAGCGTTACTTGGCGAACTGCGCAGGGGCGGGTTCCTCAACGAGGACATCCACACTGTCCACTCCCCCGATATGGACTCTTGGCTAGATGCCTGGGATATTCGCGCCGAGAACCCCAGTCAGGAAGCGCTGGATCTTTTCGCGGCCGCTCCCGGAAACGTCCGCACTACGGAAGCATTTTCCACCAGCAATCGCTGGGCCAGCCTTGACACCGACCAGGTGAACGGCTGCATCCGGGATGTGGAACACGCCTACACGAAGGAAGGCGGGCTGGCTGTCCTTCGCGGCAATATTGCCGAGGACGGCGCAATTATTAAGTCGGCTGGCGTGGACCCCTCACTGTTCCGCTTTCAAGGCCGCGCCCGAGTGATGGAGTCGCAGGACGAGGCGATCGAAAAGATCCTGGACAAGACCGTTGAAGCTGGTGACGTGGTCGTTATTAGGTACGAGGGACCGGCAGGCGGACCTGGGATGCAGGAGATGCTCTACCCCACCTCGTTCCTAAAAGGACGGGGACTTGGTGCAGAGTGCGCTCTGATCACGGACGGACGCTTCTCGGGCGGAACATCTGGGATATCCGTTGGGCATATCTCTCCCGAAGCTGCCGCGGGCGGCGCAATCGGACTCATCGAAGAGGGCGACCAGATCCTCATCGATATCAACGAGGGGCTTTTGGAACTCATGGTGGATGACGCAGAGTTGGAGCGACGCAGAGCCGAACAAGAAGCGCGCGAAAAACCGTGGACACCGAAGAACAGGAACCGGGAAGTCTCGCCCGCGCTGCAACTTTACGCGGCAACTGCTCTGTCAGCTGACCATGGAGCAGCGCGCGATGTAAGCAAGATTCTCTGACGGAGTCAGTTTTGCTGAAAATTACCGGGTTTCCGCGTCACTACGCCTGGGGATCGCACTCAAGCCTGCAAGAGTTCCTTGGCCAGCCTCCAAGTCCTGACCCACTGGCCGAGCTGTGGTTCGGAGCGCACAAGCTGGGACCATCCCCCACCTCGGCCGGAACTGATTTGCATGCCCTGATCGAACGTGACCCGGCCTATTTCCTTGGGCCGTCAACCCAGTTCCTCTTCGGGGATTCTCTTCCCTACTTGGTGAAGCTGATCGCCCCCGCCGCCCCATTGTCTCTCCAAGTTCACCCGAACAAGAAGCAAGCTGAGTTTGGTTACGCAGAGGAGAACGCGCTAAACGTCAAACTGGAGGACGCGACACGCACTTACCGCGATGACAATCACAAGCCGGAACTGCTCTACGCGCTGACCCCCTTCACGATGCTTGCCGGTTTTGCCGTGCGCAGACAAGCCCGGGAGCGTCTAGAAGGTTTGTCAACGCCCCTGGCAACTAAACTGGGCCTTCGGTTGCGCCTGGCCGCTGGGCGCGCCGCGAAGCCGGTGGTTTCGTGGTTGCTCAACCGGAACTCGGCGCCCAGTCCCGAAGAGATCGACGAGTTTGGGAAAGCCTGCCATGACAGGTTGATGTCCGGAAAATCACCGCTTCCCCTGCTCGACAAGACAGTGGCTCACCTGGCGAACGTGTACCCAGGCGACCCGGGTGCGATCGTGGCTTTTCTTATGAACCCCGTATCTCTCCAACCCGGGGAGGCCGTGTACTTGCCACCCAGGACGCTGCACTCATACTTGGATGGATTGGGCCTGGAAGTGATGGCCAACTCGGACAACGTCATCCGGGCAGGGCTAACGCCAAAACATGTAGATAGAGACCAGCTGGTGGAAGTCGGGCAGTTCGAGGCGCACCCGATCCTACGTATCGCACCGGAATACCCAAGCCCCGGGATCAGCCGATTCTATGCGCCGGTGGAGGACTTCGAACTCACAATCATCGAACTTGCAGGCGAGACTCTGCCGTTAGTGGGCAGCGGACCGCGCATGGTCATCAGCCTAAATGGCGCCCCAACCGTCATGACTCGTGAAGGTGAGATGCAGCTTCAGCGTGGAGAGTGCGCTTTCGTTGCGGGAGCAGAGGGCCCAGCTCTGAGCTCCGGCGTCGGTGTGTTGGCACAGGTGACCGTTCCCTAGCCTGACCAAGAACCAGCCACCCCACTTGCTTCCGATCAAACCAGCCGGTACATCCATCCGTAACGATCAGGGGTTGTTCCGCGCTGGATTCCCACCAGCTCATCATGGAGACTCGCCGTCAGCGTGCCGCCGGGTAAGCTCACGTCAAAGTCCTCTCCCGCTATCCGCCCTATAGGCGTAACCACAGCGGCTGTACCGCAGGCGAACATCTCTACCACATCACCAGATTGGATGTCTGCAACCAGATCATTCAGGGAGATCTGCGTCTCCTCAACCGGCGCGCCGCGGTCGCGCAGCAGCTGCAAAATAGCCGCGCGTGTGCCCCCTTCCAGGATTGTCCCGGACAGCTGCGGAGTCTGCACCGTTCCATCAGCTCGGACAACGAAAACGTTCATCCCGCCCAGTTCTTCCAAGACCGAGTTGGTGGCGGCGTCCAAGTAGCAAACCTGCTCAAATCCCAGTTCCGATGCTTTTTGCTGTGGCAGCAGAGAGGCCGCATAGTTGCCGCCGGTCTTCGCGGCGCCCGTGCCGCCCGGGGATGCGCGGTGGTAAGTGTCGGTGATCCAAATGGACACAGGTCGGAGCCCCCCTTCGAAGTAGGGGCCGACAGGGGACGATATCAGCACGTACATGTACTCGTGTGCGGGTCGAACCCCCAGAAAGGGTTCTGTTGCAATCATCATCGGTCGAAGGTACAACGCCGAATCCTGCGTGCTAGGCACCCAGTCTTCGTCAGCTTGCACCAGGGAGGCGATGGAGCCAAGGAAGTCATCCAGAGGGAACTCGGGCATCGCCATGCGCCGAGCCGACTGGTTCAGTCTTGCGCCATTGAACGCGGGGCGAAACGTCCAAACAGAGCCGTCCCGCCAGCGGTAGGCTTTCAGCCCCTCAAAGATTTCTTGTCCGTAGTGCAGCACAGCGGCAGAAGGATCCAGGGGCAGCGGTCCGTATGCTTCAACGCGCAGGTCGTGCCACCCGCGGGCGGTGTCCCACTCTGCAACCGCCATGTGATCCCCGAACACCTTCCCGAAATCGAGCTCGCGCAAGGCGCGCAGGCGCGCCTCTTCGGGGGCTGGGTTGGCTGCTCGTTGCACCGGAAACCGCTTGGCGACTTCCGCCGCTGGTGGCGAAGCGGCAGCGGCTGCCGCTTCTAGTTCGCTGATCCGCAGTGCCTGATTGATGCTTTTGGCCATATCGTTTTCCTACTCGCGTGGTTTGAGTCGATAGTTCTCAGCTGAGAGACGCTAATACCGCGTCGCCCACTTCCTCGGTGGTGCGGTGAGGGTTGCCATTTTCAGCGCGCCACTGCATGTCGGTTGAGATCGCGTGGCGAACCTTCGCAGCTTCGTCAGGGAAGCCGTTGTTGTCGAGTAGCAGTTCCACGGAGCCAATGGCCGCGATCGGGTCCGCGATTCCTTTACCCGCAATGTCTGGTGCAGAGCCGTGTACCGGTTCGAACATAGAAGGGAACGTCCCGTCCGGATTCAGGTTTGCCGAGGCGGCCAGGCCGATCCCTCCGGAGACAGCGCCGGCTTCATCCGTGAGAATATCTCCGAACAGGTTATCCGTGACTACCACGTCGAACCTTTGCGGATCTGTGACCAGGTAGATGGTCGCCGCGTCAATATGGCTGTAATCCACTTCGACGTCCGGGTACTCTTTCTGTATCTCTTCCACGTGAGAGCTCCAAAGGTCTCCAGCGTGAACTAACACATTAGTTTTGTGTACCAGGGTCAGATGCTTCTTCGCCCGCGAGTTTGCAAGTTCGAAAGCGTACCGCACCACCCTTTCCACGGCGAAAGCGGTGTTGACCGAAACCTCTGTGGCAATTGCGTGAGGACTGCCTTTTCGTACTGTCCCACCGTTACCGACGTAGAGACCCTCAGTCCCCTCTCTAACCACGACCAGATCAATGCCATCGGGGTTCTTCAACGGCGACTCGACCCCTGGATAGTAGTGCGAGGGACGCAGATTCACATACTGATCGAAGTCAAAGCGAAGGCGAAGCAGCAATCCGCGCTCTAGCACCCCGGGTTTCACTCTTGGATCACCAACCGCTCCAAGCAAGATAGCCTGGTTCCTGGCAAGCCCCGCGACGTCTGCATCCGTGAGAATCTCACCGGTTTGAAGGTACCTGGCGGCCCCCAAATCAAAGTATTCCAGTTCCAGTTCAACCGTAGAGCCCTCGAGCACTTTTTCCAGCACGCGGACCGCTTGCGCGGTGACCTCAATGCCAATGCCGTCTCCGGGAATCACAGCAACCTTAAACTTAGACATGCGGCTCCTAGCGTTATCGTGTGCGGGATGTGAGGTGGCGGGGGCGGGCAATTGAGGTTTCCGCCCGCCCCCGAGTGTTTAATTAACGTGCAGCTGAGCCGTCGACGTAGTCGGCATCAACCTGAGCCCAGCCGAAACGTTTGCGCAGTTCCTGGCCGGTCTTCTCAATAGGATGGCCCTCTCCTTCGGCGCGCAAAGCCTTGAACTCTTGGGCTCCAGCGTCCTGATCGGCAATGAACCTGCGGGCAAACGTCCCATCCTGTATGTCTTTCAGGACTTCCTTCATGTTGGCCTTCACGTTCGCATCGATAACGCGAGGGCCAGAGACGTAGTCACCGTACTCTGCCGTATCGGAGATCGACCAGCGCTGCTTCGTGATACCGCCCTCGTTGATCAAGTCGACAATGAGCTTCAACTCGTGCAGAACCTCGAAGTAAGCTATTTCGGGCTGGTAGCCGGCCTCAACAAGGGTCTCAAACCCGGACTGAATCAGTTGCGACACGCCACCACAAAGAACCGCCTGCTCTCCGAACAGATCGGTTTCAGTTTCTTCAGTGAACGTTGTTTCAATGACGCCCGCCCGCGCCGCGCCGATGGCAGCCGCGTAGGACATTGCCAAATCCCACGCCTGGCCCGACGCATCCTGCTCAACGGCAATGATCGCAGGAATCCCCTTGCCCTCCAGGTAGGTTTCCCGGACTTTGTGTCCTGGCCCTTTCGGGGCGACCATGCAAACGTCATGCCCCTCACCGGGCTGGATGTAGTCGTAACGAATGTTGAAGCCGTGGGCGAAGAACAAAGCGGCCTCTGGCTTAAGGTTCGGTTCAATCTGATCTGCGTAAAGGCCTCTTTGATGCTGGTCCGGCACTAAGACCATGACCACGTCTCCTTCGGCAACCGCAGATGGGACGTCAGTTACCTCAAGACCGGCCTCTTCAGCTTTTTTCCACGAAGAGGATCCCGGGCGCAGACCGACCACAACGTCGACCCCCGAGTCACGCAGATTTAGAGCGTGCGCGTGGCCCTGCGATCCGTAGCCAATAATGGCAACTTTCTTCCCCTGGATGATGGACAGGTCAGCATCATTTTCATAGAAGATCTCTGCCATTAGTACTTCTCCTTGATCTGATCGGTAATCGATTTTGTTCCGCGGCCAATTGCAACGGCCCCGGACTGCGCCAGTTCCCTAACTCCGTAGGGTTCAAGCGATGCTAATAACGCTTCCAGTTTGTCACGAGACCCAATTGATTCGACGACAACAGAGTCAGTTTGGACATCCACGATGTGGGCGCGGAACAGGTCAACAATCTGTAGCACCGCGGTGCGGCAAGATTGGTCTGCGTTCACTTTCAACAGAAGCAGCCTGCGCTCGATCGACTCACGCGGATTCATCTCTACAACTTTGATCACGTTGATGAGTTTGTTGAGCTGTTTTGTGACCTGTTCAAGTGGAACCTGGGCGGCGTCCACAATGATCGTCATGCGAGAAATACGCGGGTTCTCCGTCTCCCCCACCGTGAGGGAATAGATGTTGAAATTACGCCGCGCGAAAAGCCCGGCCACCCTTGTGAGAACCCCTGGCTTGTTCTCCACAAGAACCGAGAGCGTGTGTAAGTTTTCCATGTCTTTAATCCTCCACGTCCCACTGCGGGGCCAGGCCGCGCGCGTAGCGAATATCGTCGTTTGAAACGCCTGCGGCCACCATCGGCCAGACCATCGCGTCTTTTGAAACTCTAAAATCTATGAGTACTGGCCGATCATTGATTGACAGCGCCCACTCGATCGCCTCGTCCACCTCGTCCACCGAGTCCACCCGGCGAGCCGCCATCCCGTACGCCTCTGCCAGTTTGCAGAAGTTGGGAATCTGGTCATCATCTCCATGATTCAGGTCGGTGTGCGAGTAACGCTCCCCGTAAAAGAGGTTTTGCCACTGGCGGACCATCCCAAGCACCTTGTTGTTTATCAACGCAACTTTAATGGGAATGTTGTTTATCGCGCACGTTGCGAGTTCCTGATTCGTCATCTGGAAGGAACCGTCGCCGTCAATGCACCAAACGACCGAGTCGGGGTTTGCTACTTGCGCGCCCATCGCCGAGGGGATGCCAAATCCCATCGTCCCCAGACCCGAGGAGGAAACGAACCGGCGCGGCTTTTCCAAATCCAAGAACTGGGCCGCCCACATCTGATGTTGACCGACCCCTGTCGCCCAGACGACGTCGTCACCAGAAAGCTTGGAAAGCTGCTGGAGGACATATTGGGGAGCCATCTGCCCATCGGTTGGTTCGGTCCACCCAAGCGGGTAATGCTCAACCAGGCGGTTCAGGTACCGCCACCAGCCAGACAGATCCGGCGCACCGTACTTCTCCTGCGCGACCGGCAGTTGTTCATTCAGGAGTTCAATGACCCGAACCAAGTCACCCACAATCGGGATGTCGGCAGTTCTGTTCTTTGAAATCTCCGCCGCATCGATGTCTACGTGAACAACGCGCGCACGCGGGGCGAACGAGTCCAAATTCCCCGTCACCCGATCATCAAAACGTGCCCCAAGAGCAACAACAAGATCTGCCCGTTGGAGGGCGCCGACCGCACTGACCGTGCCGTGCATGCCCGGCATGCCCATGTTGTGCGGATCGGAATCCGGAAACGCGCCACGCGCGGTTAGTGTTGTGACGACAGCTGCATCACTCAGCTCCACCAGTTCAGCGAGTTGCTTCGATGCTCCAGAACGCGTGACTCCCCCGCCGACATACAGGACGGGAGCTTGCGCCTCACAGAGGGCCTTTGCCGCAGCTTTGATCTGCTTCATTGAAGGCTTCGCTGGCACCCGATATCCGGCGATGTCCATCTTCGGAGGCCACTCGAAATGACACTCGCCCACCTGCGCGGATTTCGCGATGTCGACCAACACCGGTCCCGGCCGGCCAGTTGAGGCGATCTCGAAGGCTTCCGCAATTCTGCTCGGGATGTCTTCAGCATCAGTTACCAGGAAGGAGTGCTTCGTGAGTGGCATTGAGGCCCCAACGACATCTGCTTCCTGGAATGCGTCCGAACCGATCAGAGACGCCGCGACCTGCCCCGTGATGATGACGATCGGAACAGAGTCGATGTTCGCATCGGCAAGCGCCGTCATAGTGTTGAGAGCCGCAGGGCCCGACGTAACGATTGCTACGCCAACCTTCCCGCTAGAAATTGCGTAACCCTCTGCCGCGTGGCCCGCACCCTGTTCGTGGCGAACCAGAATGTGGCGAATACTGGAGTCCATTAGCGGGTCGTACGTCGGTAAAATCGCCCCGCCGGGCATTCCGAAAACGTCGGTGACCCCAATTTCTTCCAGGGACCGAACTATCGCCTGCGCCCCCGTCATCGTCTCTGCTTGCGTCACTGCTTTTCTCCATCTTTAGTCTTTGGTGGCAACAAAAAATCCCCAGCCAGGTCCAGCGTGGGGATAAGCGTGCGGCTCACCTGTTAGACAGCAGAAGCCGCACGCCCGGGTACGACTACCAGCGGGCGAAGAATGGCGATTCCAAACGGGTTCTGCATGGCTTCATGCTAAAGCACGGAATTGTATTATGCAGCGCGTCTCACAGTCTGAGTCGGATAAGTGCGTACAGTCCCAATGAGCAATAAGTGCCCCTATGCCGCGTTGAGCGGTACGTCACTTACTGGCCGGGTCCTTCGACCGGGGAGTGGTCAATATCCTGCCTGCGATCTTGCGTGATGGACGCGGTGGGACTTTCGGTAGACTCCTAAGGGGCGCGGCCGCGGATAGGCTTAAGTGTGAAGGCGGCATGTCGACCAGCGCTTTCATGCGTCCGGTTCACGCCGGACACAGGAGGTGCGACGCCGGGCGCTGAACCAAAAGCTTGTCCAGTCAG